>NZ_JAVDUE010000004.1:0-345779 GCF_031456255.1 Arcicella sp. BE140
GCTCAAAGCTCAAAGCTCAAAGCTCAAAGCTCAAAGCTCAAAGCTCAAAGCTCAAAGCTCAAAGCTCAAAGCTCAAAGCTCAAAGCTCAAAGCTCCATTCATCCTCTAAATTCACTGATTATCAAGATTATGTTTTGTGATGAATATAATACTAGCTACATTTCAAGCGTAATTACTATTATACATAATAGTATATCATTAAACCAAGCAATTATTAGTTAATAACATTAAAAAAACAACGATGAAAATCTCAAAAATTATTACTTCGGCGCTAATTGTAATGGCAACTACTGCTAGTGCATTTGCCCAAACTACAGATGAAGTTGTGGCAAAACACATTGAAGCAATGGGTGGATTGGAAAAATGGAAAGCTTTGAAGGGCTTAGAGATGAAAAATAAATTCTCGGTTCAAGGCATGGATATTGATAGTAAAACAGTCATTGTGAATGGTAAGTCTTTAAGAAGTGATGTTTCAGTAATGGGACAATCAATTATTACGGCTATAGATGGAGAAACAGGGTGGTCTGTTAGACCAGCAATGATGGGTGGAACAGGAGAACCTGAAGACATGCCTATTGCTATGATTCGAGAGTCTCGTAAGCAAGTAGATTTGGGTGGCTCTTTATTATATTATAAAGAAAAAGGTTCTACAGTAGAATTAGTGGGAACTGAAAAAGTAGATGGCGCTGATGTTTACAAGTTGAAACTGACAGAAAAAAATGGAGATGTTACCAACTTATATGTGTCGACATCAACATACTATACATTAAAAACATCAGGGAAACGTAAAGTACAAGGGCAAGAAATTGAAGCAGAAGTGACTTTCTCGAATTTTAAACAAATCGATGGACTAACTTTTCCTTATACAATGGAAACTGCAAACCCAATGGGAGGGACGATGACTATTGAAACGGAATCAATCAAATTGAACCCAACTATTGATGTGTCGATTTTTAAAAAACCAGCCAGCAAGTAATTGTAAGCAATAAGTTGTAAGCTTTACGATAACAGATAAAGAAAAACCTCTCAAGTTATTTAATACTTGAGAGGTTTTTCTTTGGGCTTTTAGTAATTTTACCATTATTTTTCATGAAAAACATAATCCATGTACAAATTTTTTCTCCAGCCTCTTTTATTTCAATTTGATGCTGAAAAAGCCCATCATATTACTTTTAGTTTAGTAAAATTCTTGTTTAAAATCCCTTTTGTTTCTTCGATTTTCAAAGCTCTCTATCATTATGAAAATCCAGTATTAGAAAGAGAAGTATTTGGATTGACATTCAAAAACCCTGTAGGGTTAGCTGCTGGTTTTGATAAAAATGCCCTCTTGGTTGACGAACTGTCTACCATGGGTTTTGGCTTTATAGAAATCGGGACACTCACGCCGAAACCACAACCGGGTAATGATAAACCTCGTTTGTTTCGTTTGAAAGAAGATGAAGCCCTCATCAACAGAATGGGTTTTAACAACGAAGGCGTAAAAGAAGCCGTTGTTAGATTAAAGCAAAGAAAATCTGACATTTTAATCGGGGGAAACATTGGCAAGAACAAAATAACGCCCAACGAAAATGCAGTGGATGATTACCTAATTTGTTTCCACGAATTATTCGATGTCGTTGATTATTTTGTGGTAAATGTAAGTTCGCCAAATACGCCTAATCTCAGGGCTTTACAAGAGAAAGAACCGTTGAAGAATTTACTACAAACATTGCAAACTGAAAATGAAAAACGGGCTAAGTCTAAACCCATTTTGTTGAAAATTGCACCAGATTTGACGGATTCTCAGTTAGATGATATTATCGAGATTGTCCAAGAAACGCATATTGCAGGCGTGATTGCTACCAATACTACCATTTCTCGTGAAGGATTAATGGCTGCGGAGGCATTGAAATCAGAAATGGGAGGATTGAGCGGAAAACCAGTCGAAAAGCGTTCTACAGAAGTGATTCGTTATTTATCAGAAAAATCAAATAAAGCATTCCCAATTATCGGAGTAGGGGGTATTCATTCTTCGAAAGATGCCATCGAAAAACTCAATGCTGGGGCCAGCTTAGTACAAATTTACACAGGCTTTATTTACGAAGGCCCAGCTTTGGCAAGTGAAATTAACAAGGCCATCGCAAAGGCTTAAAATGCTATAGAGAGAGGTTAATTACATAGAAAAGCCTTAAAAATTTTCTATGTAATTAATTACTTTCCAAGCCGACTTCTCAATCAATTTTCCAACAATATGCTTTTCTTTTGGAGGTGCCACATAAATACCATAAGCAGGTATTATGCCTTTAAAGTAATTGAAGTGGTTTTTAATTAAAGAAATTCTATATTGTTGCAGGATTTGTTTCAAAGCCTGCTGGTTTTTATTACTTGATAATTTAAGGTGTTTTGAAACCAACTTTGGCTTCTCAGGATTATATCCACTGAAATGAAAGAATACTAAAGGGTTAATATCATTCACAAAATAGCTGCCATCTTTAACACTTAACTCCCGTTCTTGAAAATTCCAATACGCTATATTTAAGCCAGGATTGTAATCTATTAATACTTTATCATAAAAAACGGGTACAAAATTTAAACAAAGCTGATCAGCTCCCATTCCTTTACAATAATCAAGATAACCGTATTTGTTTAAATGAGTTTGCCACCAATCCAAGAACTTCAATGTATTTTCCGTTCGCTTAAAAGCAATAAAACCTGCATTATACAAACCTGCATTCAAGTACTGCTTTTCATTCCAACGCTCAGATAACGGAATCTCCTTCGTAATATGCGGTGTAATGATAATATCATGTTCATCAAGATTCTTTTCAACATCCTCAAGCGACCTGTACAGGTAAATATCCGTATCTAAATAAATCAGTTTCTCTAAAGCTGGATATATAGCTAACAAATGAAGGGCAAAAATAGGCTTTAACGCACAGGCAAGCTCAAGGGTGATAAATTTAGTGCTATAATCTTCCAGAGCAGGAAAGTTGATGCTTTCTACAGGAATAATTTTATAGGGAATTTCGAAATCAAGTACGGGTATTTTATCAGCAAGACAGATGATAAACTCGTAATCAGGGTTAGTCTTTTCGATAGATTCCCCCAACGTCAGGGCTTGATATAGATAATTAGAAGTACAAACGGTATATATTAATTTCATGGGTAAGGGTTTTCATTATTCAAATAAATCACCAAAAGCCGCAATATAAGGTGCTTTCCATGAAGCCTCTTGGTCTTTATAGCGATGATATGCGCCCGTTATTAATAATTTCATAACAGGTAAAATTCTTAGTAAATGAAATATAGGTAGGGTAGCTCTAGTTTCATAAAAATCTATGACGGAATCTATCTTTTTTAAATTATTACTTACTATTAAACCATTTTTTTGACCCAAATATTGTTTAATGATGGTTCTTAAATAGCTATATTCATCTCTTTTCTGAATAAAAGGAGCAAGTTTTTCAGCCCTTGGACGCGCTAGTCGTTCTTTTAAACTTAATACCTTGCCTTGTTGTACTGCCCTAGTGCCTACTTGCTGCGCTTCATGCTGACGGTACGAAATTAACGGCTTATCAATCAATCCAATGCCATTAAACATACAAGCTATCAACGTTAGCCAGCCGTCATGAATCATTGGTGGCTTGAATGCAGGAAATGGTTGGCAAAATGTTAATAATTCTTTCTTAAAAGCTAGCATACAGCCAGCTACTCTATTCCCATGAAGATTAACCTCAAGTGCCTCTCCTTGTTGCCAAGCCTCTATTTGCGGAGCATTTAATCTTACTTTTTGCCAAAAGGTTTGTCCTAAATCCTTCCCTTTTTCATCAATCAATTTAGCATTAGAGAATACGGCTAACTTTGAAAGATTTGTTTGAAAATAATTATGAATAATGGATAGTTTTTCAGGGTGCCAAAGGTCGTCTTGATCACATAAAGTAATGATATCACTGGTACAAAGAGAAATTGCTTTTTCGAAATTTTTACTAACCTTCAGAGGCGTTGCATTCCGAATAAAAGTGATGTTGAGGAGGCTTTTGAATTCATTTACAATACTTTCTGTATCATCAGTAGAGCAATCGTCTGTAATAATGATTTCGTTTGGTAAAAGCTTTTGATTCGCAATGCTTTGAAGTTGTTCTCTTAAAAACTTAGCACCATTGTATGTACACAAAGCTATTGAAATGGTCTTCAAAATGTATGAATTTAGTTTGTAAAACGTTGTATATGAACGATTGGTGAGTTGTGAGTAGTAAGCTGCTGCATTTTAAAGTATTGATACAGCATTTTAATTCATAACTCTTCATTCACAACTGTATGACTCATAGTCGGAGTCACCACTGTAACAAAATTAAGGATTTTTGACCAAATAGATGCATATTCTCTTTAGTGGATACGAATTTGTATTAAAACTTATGTAGGTTACTAAATCAAATTAGTTTTTAATGATTGAACTTACCTTTCTTTTGTCACGAGGTCAGTACCTACTATCGTGCAAGCAGTAATAATATAATTGCTTGTTTTTCAGGGTAATATGTTTGATGATATGCTATTTATCCCTTTTTACTGCCCAATTTTGAAAATATGTGAATTATGTAAGGTTATTCTTTAATGATGTAAGGTTATTGTCGAATAAGATGCTCACCTTTACAGATAGTTTTATATTAAATTCAAGTAAAACCAAAATTAAGCATGGAGACAGGAGAAATAGAAAAATCAAAAGCGCACATCATTATTGAAATCATAGAATATATTCCTAACGCAGTAGTAAGCAAAACGATTATAAAAAAAATAACGGGTAATATTACCGCATCGTCTTTTGATGCAGGGGAAGAATTAGCTGAAAAAACATCTCCTTTCGATAATTATATTCAAATTATAGATGGCGCAGCCGAAGTAATTATTAGTGGAAAAATACATAGATTAAAGTTGGGCGAAGGTATTATTATTCCCGCTCATGCTTCGCATATATTTAATGCAAATGTACAATTTAAAATGATTTCGACTGTGATAAAAAGTGGTTACGAAGACTAAATGAATGGATAAAAATGACACTATATATTAAATACATGGTCAGTTTACGATGTAAAATGATAGTGAAAGATGTGTTAAAAACACTTGTGCTACATTTTATCGTGGTTGATTTGGGGGAAGTTGAAATCATGGAAGATATTTCTGTAGAACAAACAAAGCAATTAAAGATTGCTTTGCTAAGTGCAGGGCTTGAACTAATAGATGACAAAAAATCTGAATTGATTGAAAAACTAAAAATTGCCATTAAAGAGATGGTCTACCATAATGACGAGGAAACGGGCAAAACAAATATTTCAGACTATTTAAGTGAAAAACTAAATCAAGAGTATACACATCTGGCTAATCTATTTTCAGAAGTACAAGGCACTACCATTGAGCAATTTATCATTGCTCAAAAAGTAGAACGCATCAAAGAATTAATTATTTATGGCGAACTAAACTTTACAAAAATCGCCTATAAAATGAATTATAGTAGTGTAGCTCATTTATCTAATCAATTTAAAAAAGTAACTGGGCTTTCTCCTTCTCATTTTAAAGAATTAAAAGAAAAGAGACAAAATACCATTCTGGAAACTACAAATTAAGAAGCATTTTCTGCTAATTGAATTAAGAATATATCTTTTATTTATCTACAAACACGCTTTCTAAAAAAAGCCTTAGCAACCTATGACGAAGCCTGTATAAAATAGAAACAATGAAAACCTTAAAAAAACAAGAATCCGCGTACGCTAGAAGTTTGATAGAAGCTAATTTGAATGCAATGGTCATCATTAGTACTGATGGGAAAATTGTTGATATGAATGAGGTTTTTGTAAATATAACAGGCAAAGTACGCGAAGAAGTAATCGATACAGATTTTGTGGTTTATTGTACTGAACCTCAAAAAGCCCGTGAAATTTATCAGGAAATATTTGCGAAGGGTTTCGTTTCTGATTTTCAACTCACCATCATTGACCATAAGCTTACGGATGTCATTTTTAATGGTTATGTCTATAAAGATGAAGCTGGCGAAGTGCTGGGGGCTGTAATAATGGCAAGGGATATTGCTTCTCAAAAAAAGATTGAAAAAGAATTGAATGAAGCAAAGATATTTGCAGAAGAAGCACAAAGCAAAGCCGAAAGTGCTACGCAAATTGCTGAAAATGCAGTAAAAGCCAAACAGCAATTTTTATCAAATATGAGCCATGAGATTCGTACACCGATGAATGCTATTATTGGGTTTACAAAAGTAGTCTTGAAAACAGAATTGACAGCCAAACAAAAAGAGTACCTGACGGCCATAAAAATGAGTGGTGATGCCTTAATTGTACTGATTAATGATATCCTAGACTTAGCCAAGGTAGATGCTGGCAAAATGACCTTTGAGCAAACCCCTTTTAAATTGGCATTATCTATCTCAGCGATGCTTCATTTATTTGAAACTAAGATTCAGGAAAAAAACTTAGTACTTGTTACCGAATACGATGATAATATTCCAGAAGTATTGATTGGTGACCCAGTGCGTTTACATCAAATCATTCTTAATTTGGTAAGTAATGCCGTGAAATTCACCACTAAAGGTAAAATTACGGTGAGTGTCCGTTTGCTCTCTGAAGATGAAGAAAATGTAAGTATTGAATTTACCGTAGCAGATACAGGTATTGGTATTACGGAAGATAAAATCGAAAAGATATTTGAGAATTTCCAACAAGCCTCTAGTGGAACATCAAGGTTATATGGCGGGACAGGTTTAGGGCTTGCCATTGTAAAACAATTATTAGACTTACAGGGCGTAAAAGTTATTGTAAAAAGTAAAGTGGATGAAGGGTCTTCATTTAGTTTTTTATTGAGTTTTCAAAAAACAAATGCGGAAGCTGAATTAGAAACGAAGATAATGGAACTGAATACAGAAATTAAAAACATCAATGTATTGGTCGTTGAAGATATGGCGCTCAATCAATTATTGATGAAAACATTATTAGATGATTTCGGCTTTGAATGTGATATTACCGCCAATGGGAAATTAGCCATTGATAAACTAGAGACAAAATCATACGATATTATTTTGATGGATTTGCAAATGCCTGAAATGAATGGTTTTGAAGCTACTGATTATATAAGGAATACGATGAAATCTCAAATTCCTATTATTGCTTTAACGGCTGATGTCACCACGGTTGACTTGGCAAAGTGTAATGCAGTAGGAATGAATGATTATCTGGCTAAACCCGTTGATGAGCGAATCTTATACAGTAAAATCATTGGCTTAGTCAACAAAAAGATACCTTTTAAAGCTACTGATATAGGAGGAAATGAAAACAGTGCAATAAAAAAGGCTAAATATGTAGATCTTGATTATTTGGTACATCGAACAAAATCGAATCCAAAATTGATGATGGAAATGATTTCGCTCTATTTATTACAGACACCTCCATTAATCTACACGATGAAACAAAGCCTATTAGATAAAGACTGGCAATTATTATATTCGGCCATGCACAAAATAATTCCTTCTTTTTCAATCATGGGAATTAGTGCAGACTTTGAAGAAATGGCCAAAAAAATTCAAGCATACGCCAGCCGACTAGAACAAACAGATGGTATACAAGATTTGGTATTGCAACTCGAAAAAGTATGCTTGCAAGCCTGTAAAGAATTGGAAGAAGAACTTAAAAGAATTAAAGAAATTAAGTAACTGCTGCCTTAATGATTATTTATAGTTAAATTATAGTTGACATACATTCAGCTAATAAATAATGAAAAACGAAAATAAAATTAGAATTTTCCTAGTAGATGATGATATCGTGTTTTTGAAATCACTAGAAATAGAATTCCTTCAACTAGATACATTTATCGTTGAAACGTATGTTACAGGCGAGCTTTGTATAGAAAACTTATCGCATAAACCCGATATCATTATTTTAGATTATCTGCTAGATGGGATTGATAAAAATGCTATGAATGGAATACAAGCATTAGATGAAATAAAAACTTTTGATGCTAAAATTCCAGTAATAATGTTGTCTCAACAAGATAGAATAGACGTGGCCGTAATCTGTATGCACCACAAGGCTTATGATTATGTGGTAAAGAGCGAAACAGCTTTTTTGCGGTTACAACAAATTATTTCAACGATATTTAAGTACCATAAAATGGAAAATGAGTTGAATTGGTATATGGACAGGATGTAATATCAACGAATAACAGAAGAAATAAATAGCATTTTATAACGCTTTAACTTGCTAAATCTTCCCACCCTTTTGCGTTGTCTGGAATAATTAGTGACAACGTAAACCAACTTGATAGATAAGGTATGAAATTATTTATAAAATACATGGTCAGCTATCGTTGTAAAATGGTGGTGAAAGCAGAGTTGAAAACACTTGGATTGCATTATGTAAATGTAAATTTAGGTGAAGTAGAAATTATGGAAAATATCACCCAAGAACAACATAACCAAATTAAAAACGCCCTTGCAAAATCGGGACTAGAACTAATGGATGATAAAAAAGCTATGTTAATCGAAAAAATAAAGAATGTAGTTGTTGAGATGGTTCATTATACGGATGAATTGCCTAAAATCAACTTTTCAATTTATTTAAGTGAAAAACTTAAATACGATTATACTTATTTATCTAATCTTTTTTCTGAAACGGAAGGCACTACTGTTGAACAGTATATTCTTCTTCATAAAATTGAGCGAGTAAAAGAACTAATCATTTATGATGAGCTAAATCTTACTGAAATAGCTACTAAACTACATTATAGTAGTGTGGCTCATCTTTCTAATCAATTCAAAAAGATGACTGGTTTAACCCCATCATATTTTAAAGCCCTTAAACTCAAAAAAAGAAGTACCCTCGAAAATCTGTGAATGATGTAACTATTTCCCAAAATCATGTAAGGCTTTCTAGTTTTTTATACCCCACCTTTACACTAAATACTAAAAATCAAGCTATAAAAACTAAAAAGATGAAAAAACTTAAATCGTATATTTTAATCACGATGGTATTGGTGCTGGTAATGCCTTTTACTGTAAAAGCGGAAGTTGCTGAACCTGAGAAAACAGCCACAGAAAAAGCAGCATCAACAACAGCAAGCACTTTAATGAACAGATTAGAAGAAATCAAGGCTATGGATAAATCGAACATGAGTTCGGTAGAGAAAAAAGCCTTGCGAAAAGAAGTCCGTTCAATTAAAAAGTCATTAAAAGAAGTAGGCGGTGGCGTATATCTTTCAGTAGGAGCCATCATCATTATCGTACTATTACTGATTCTTTTACTGTAGTACAGCATAATATACGTTGGCTTGTGAGTCTGTACGCAACCTGTCAGATTAATTGTGTATTAATTCACAAGCCGATGTTAGTACCAATAATCTCAAAACTTATTTCTATCACTACAATCAATAAAGAAAAATCCATACAACTATTAAAATCTCTGGTTGAAATGAATAATGAGAGCATAGAAAGCAATGAAACAGCAACCAACGATTGAAACATACGAAACAGATTTAAAGGTGTTATTTCCTTTGTTGAAACAAACTAAGGAACTTTGTAAAATAAAAGTAAACTGATAGATGAAATTTATGACCTTGGAGGTATACCAACCAAGGAAATAAAGGCAACGAGTAAATTTTTTAAATTTTTTATGGATTTGAAAGCAATGCTTACAGGGAATTACCGCAAAGCAATGTTAAATGTCTGTTCACATAACGAAGACGAAGTCATTAATGCTTATAGAAGAGCCTTGAAGAATAATTTAGAAGATATCTTTACTTATCAACGCATTATGATTAATGCCCAACAAAGGTTAGTTAAAACTGACTATGCCCGAATAATAGCATTATGCAATAAATCGAATAAGTATTTATTTATGGTAAATAGATAAATTAAGACAACTACGTATGCTGGATACCGTCAGCTAAGGTAGATGCTATTTACAACATACTTAAAAGGCTGAACAATGGGCTATAGTTTGTCATTAAAATTGTCATGGAATGATGGCTCCTTCCTGCGTGATGTTTAGGAAAGGAATAATATATTTACGATGAATCAATAGGTGATAAAAAATATCGAATGATATGATGTACATCATGTATTGTCACAATACAATGGGTTAGCTTGCACGAGATTAATACGTGTCGGCTATCCCATTGTATTTTGTGAATGAAGAAGGCCGTCAATCACAAGGAAATTAGACAATATATAATGCAGATATTACCCGCAAATAACTTTTGGCAATTTGAGCCAACGTATTGGTTTCAGCAATTGAATGCCACCGACAAAGGACTTTCGCAGGTTGAAGCGAATAAAAAATTGCTACAATCACCGCATCACAAAAAAACAAAGTCTTCTTTCGAAAAAGATTTGGGTCTTTTTATCGGACAATTCAAAAGTCCGCTGATGCTTTTATTGATTGGTGCTGTCATCCTCTCTGCTTTCCTTGGCGACACTTCCGATGTTTTTATCATACTTTTTATCGTAATTTCTACTGGATTAATGAGTTTTTTTCAAGAGAGAAATGCAGGGAAAGTAGTCGAGAAATTGCAATCCATGATTTCGCTGAAAAGCAATGTACTTAGAGATGGCGAAGTACAACAAGTTGACTCATCAAACATAGTGGCTGGCGATATTCTTTTGTTTAAAGCTGGTGATATGATTCCGGCAGACTGTTTATTAATTGAAGCCAATGAATTACACGTCAATGAATCGAGCCTTACTGGAGAGTCTTACCCAGTAAGAAAAGAAGTTGGCATCTTAGCCGAACATACCGAATTAGCAAAACGAACAAACTGTTTATGGGAGGGCTCCAACATTGTTAGTGGAAATGCCAAGGCACTGGTTATCAATACAGGGACTGACACTATATTTGGAAGCATTGCCCAAAGCATCAATACCATAAAGGAAACCACTTTTGAAAAAGGCATTAAAGACTTCGGCTATTTCCTCATGAAAATCACCTTAGTACTCTCTTTTTTTATTTTAATAGTCAATCTAGTCAATCATAAAAGCGTTATTGATTCTGCCTTGTTTGCTTTGGCCTTGGCTGTTGGTATGGCTCCAGAATTACTGCCCGCCATCACAACTATCGCTATGAGTGCCGGAGCAAAACGAATGCTAGAGAAGAAAGTAATCGTGAAGAAATTGGCTTCTATTCAGAACCTAGGCGAAGTGAATTTATTATGCACCGATAAAACAGGGACTATTACCGAAGGTGCTATCAAGGTAGCAGGATTATTAGATGGTTTTGGAGAACAAAGTGAATTTGTAAAACTCTTGGCTTTTTGGAATGCCTCATTTGAAACAGGTTATACCAACCCCATTGATGAAGCCCTGAAAGGATTAAACCTCAAGCCCGAAGAAACAGTCAAAAAAATTGGAGAAGTACCCTATGATTTTATTCGTAAAAGATTAAGTATTGCCGTTCAGACAAATAGCGAAAGCCTACTGATTTGTAAAGGGGCTTTTACACAAATATTCAATATTTGTTCAAAAGTAAAGTTAACGAATGGCTCAATAGCTGACCTATCAGATTATCAAACAGTTATTGAGCAAAAATTTGAAGAATTTGGTCTCAGTGGTATGCGTGCTATTGGATTATGCTATAAAAATATTGAAAAAGATGATATATCAAAAGAAGATGAAAAAGACATGATTTTTGCAGGATTTGTCTTGCTTCAAGACCCTGTAAAAGAAGGAATCATTGAGACCATCGATGAATTGAAAAAATTAGCAGTAAACCTGAAAATCATTACTGGCGATAATAAAAATGTAGCAAAGTCTATTGCATTGAGTATTGGTATCAAAAATCCAGTAGTGATGACAGGAGAGTCCCTCATTAACACCAGTCCAGAAGCCTTAAAACTCTTGGTAAAGAAAACGCATATTTTTGCAGAGGTAGAACCACAACAAAAAGAAAGAATAATACTTGCCCTCAGAAAAACGTACACTGTTGCTTATATGGGCGATGGTATCAATGATGTATCGGCCATTAATGCTGCCGACGTAGGAATTTCCGTAGAAAATGCAGTAGATGTAGCCAGAGAAGCCGCAGACTTTGTTTTGTTAGAAAAAAATCTAATGGTTGTTGTAGATGGAATTAAAGAAGGACGAAAAACCTTTGCTAATACCTTGAAGTACATTTTTATTAATACAGGCTCTACTTTTGGTAATATGTTTAGTGTAGCGATAGCCTCGTTATTGTTGCCTTTTTTACCAATGTTGCCCAAGCAAATTTTACTGACCAATTTCATTACTGATTTCCCTTATTTAACGGTTGCTTCTGATAATGTTGACCAAGAGCAATTAAATAAACCCGGAAAATGGGATTTAAAATTTATCCGAAACTACATGGTCATTTTTGGAATACATAGCTCGTTGTTTGATGTGATTACCTTTCTGACGCTTTTGTATGTATTAAAGGTGAAGGAATCTGCTTTTCAAACAGCTTGGTTTATTGAATCTATCCTAACAGAATTGTTTATCCTATTTATCATTAGGACACACAAAAACTTCTTTAAAAGTAAACCCGGTAGTTACTTGTTTATCCTGAGCATCGTGGGGCTTGTTCTTACAATTGCTATGCCTTATCTGCCCTTTGCCAACGAGGTAGGCTTGGTTCCGTTACCTTTCTTAAATCTTGGATTGATGCTTTTGATTGTGGCGACTTATATTATCACAGCCGACTTATTGAAGGTATGGTTTTTTAAGAAATATAGAAGTAATTGATAATGATGCTTTTAAAATCTATTAATAATACTATAATGAGTCAATCAAAAACAAAAAAAATAAAGAAGATTGCGGTAATGACATCAGGCGGGGATGTCCCTGGGCTGAACGCCTGTATCAGAGCCGTAGTAAGGACTGCAATCTTTCATCAATTGAAAGTTGTAGGTATTCAACATGGCTTTGAAGGATTAATCGCTGGAGATTTTATCCACCTTCAAGCACAAAGTGTAAGCAATATTATACAGTTGGGAGGTACTATTCTTAAATCTTCCAGAAGTGAACTGTTCAAAACAAAAGAAGGGAGATTAATAGCGTATGAAAACATCAAAAAAGAAAAGATTGATGCCATAGTGCTTATTGGGGGCGACGGCTCATTTGCGGGTGTAAAAGCTTTTATTGAAGAATATGCTGATATTCCTTTTATTGGTATCCCTAAAACAATTGATAACGATATTGCTGGGACGGATGTTTGTATAGGTTATGATACAGCATTGAACACTGCAATGGAGGCAATTGATAAAATTAGAGATACGGCTGAGTCGCATGAACGAATATTTTTGGTAGAGGTGATGGGTAGAGATTCTGGTTATATTGCCTATGGAGCTGGACTTGCCTCTGGCGCTGAGTCTATCTTAATTCCTGAATCAAAAGCAGATATTGAAAACCTTGAGAATATCCTCAAAAAAGGGTGGAATAGAAAAAAAGCCTCATTAATCATAGTTGTTGCAGAGGGAGATGAAAATGGAGGAGCCAATAAAACGGCTGAAATGGTTAGAAAATATATGCCCACTCATTACATAGGCATTTGTATTTTGGGGCATATCCAAAGAGGAGGTAGCCCGTCGGCTGCGGACAGAATCCTTGCTTCAAAATTTGGGTACACAGCCGTGGTTGCTTTATTAGAAGGCAAACAAAATGTAATGGTAGGCTTGCAAAAAAATGAGCTTTGCTTTACGCCATTTGAAGCTGTCAGAAAACAACATCTCGACATAAACCAGAGTACATTAAATATGTTGAATACCTTAACTAGTTAAAGGTATTCAACTTTTTTATTTTAAGCTGCTTCATTGCCTTTCAATATCATTTTACAAATGATTGACGAGTAAATAGTTAAAGAATAAATCTGCTTTTTAGCCCTTCAAAAATAGTTGAATCTGTGAATGATGCAACAAATTTAAAAAGTTGTGTAACACATGCTAATGTCGATTTGCCAACCTTTGTATTAGATAGTTCAATCAGCATTAAATCGAATGATAAGTATGGAAGATTATGGATTAGAAAAATCAAAAGCACACATCATTGTTGAAATCATAGAATATTTATCCAATACTGTGGTCAGCAAGACAATCATTAAAAGGTCAACAGGAAATATCACCATCTCTTCTTTAGACGCTGGAGAAGAATTATCACCAAAAAAACTTCCTTACGATATATATATTCAGATTATTGATGGTTCAGCAGAGTTAATGATAAATGATAAAAAGATTAAGCTAAAATTAGGCGAGGGAATTATTATCCCTGCCCATTCAACTTACCGTTTTAATGCGAATGTACAGTTTAAAATGATTTCAACCATTATTAAAAGTGGCTACGAAGACTAATTGAAAGCCCCACAAAAATGAAAACCACAAAAAAAATATTATTAATCGAAGATGACAAAGATGACCAAAGGTTTTTTATAGAAGCCTTGAGTGAGATACTCGAAGTTCGTCTGTTTGGACTGGCAAATAATGGAAAAGAAGCTTTAGAACAATTAGAAAAGGCAGAAATACTTCCAGATTTAATTTTTACAGACATCAATATGCCTATTATGGGCGGTATTGAGTGTTTTAGTGAAATTTTAAATAACCCCCGAATTAAAAATATACCAGTGGTTTTTCTTACCAATGATATGGCTAGGATTAAAGATATCCTTCAGCTTGGAGCAAAAACATTTATCAATAAACCTTCTGATGAAAGAATACTTTGTCAGAAAATCAGACAAGCAATTCAGCAAGAGCTTAAACCTAATTTAATGCCAACAGGGAGCTTTTTTAAGGGATTATCAAATAAATCAATTTTTGAGCAAAACGCTCCGGCACAATTATTTTTTACAGCTAATCCTTAAACTTTATGAAAACCGAAAGTGAACTTAACGACGAGATTCTGAAAATTACGATGCTTATCCATGAGAAATTTCCTGAACTATCAAAATATGTTGAAGAAATGCCTATAAGTGTCCCAGATGTTGTTAATCCAGCGGTAAATCAGAAAAATTTACAAGATTATTACGATTCTTTATTAGCATTATTGAAAAAGTACAATACCAATCATAATCGTGGAATTACAGAATAATAGGGCTACTTAACCTCTAAACCTATATTATTCAAATAATATTATATACAAAAACAACATCAAGAATAATGACTACAAAAAAGAAATTGGGTATCTGGATGGATCACTCAACAGCCAATTTAATGGAATATAGCAATATTTTCATTGAGCGTAAAATAATAACATCTGATTTTACGCATGAAGAAAAAGAGCAAAGCTTAAGTAAAAGCGAAAATATTATGCATAACAAGGAACAGCACCTTGAAATGGGTTTTTATAAAAAAATAGCTACAGAAATAATAGGGTATGATGAAGTACTACTATTTGGGCCAACGGATGCAAAAGTCGAATTGTTTAATATTTTGAATCAAGACCAGCATTATAAGAACATTAAGATTGAAGTAAAAACAAGTGATAAAATGACTGATAACCAACAGGTGGCTTATGTAAGAAATTATTTTAATAGGCTTTGAAGCTAAATAATCTAAAATAATATGTCGAAAGAGAAAGAAGGTAAAGAAAAAACAGGCAAAAAAGCGCCTGTAAAGAACCTAAAGGAGAAAAGAGAGGCCAAGGCCGCTAAACGTAAAGAAAAAGGTAGCGAAGCTTAATATAAATTTTACTAACGTCAGCAACCCTATTATGATAGAAGTAATCAAAACAGGTATTCTTTTGGGAAAAACCACTTTGGGTTTTGAAAATGAAGGAGTGCTCAATCCAGCAATATACAGAGAAGGCGAATATGTACATCTTTTTTATAGGGCCGTTAGCCAAGGGAATTATTCAAGTATTGGATATTGTAAATTGAAAGGTCCTTTGGTTGTTGACTCTCGTTCAGAATCACCAATACTTTTCCCTCAGTTTGAGTATGAGTCGCACGGTGTTGAAGACCCAAGAATTGTAAAAATTGATGATTTATATTACCTGACCTACACTGCCTATGATGGCGTAAATGCTTTAGGAGCGTTGGCTACTTCAACTGATTTAGTAAATTTTGAAAAAAAGGGAATCATCGTACCTCAAATTACTTATGATGAATTTAGGCGACTTTCTGAAGCTAAAAATGCATTAGATGACAAGTACCCAAGGTATAATCAACATCTTGGAATTATTGAAAAAGAAGGTAAACAATTTCTTCTTTGGGATAAAAACGTAATATTTTTCCCTAGAAAGATAAACGACAAGCTTTGCTTTTTACATCGTATAAAACCAGATATTCAAATTGTAGTGGGTATCAATCATTTAGAGGAGCTTACTAGTGAATTCTGGCAAAATTACTTTCTTCATCTGGACGAAAACATTGTGCTTACCCCAAAATTTGACCATGAAGTAAGTTATATAGGAGGAGGCTGTCCGCCAATAGAAACAGAACATGGTTGGTTGTTGATATATCATGGTGTTCAAGATACCATAAAGGGATATGTATATTCAGCTTGTGCGGCATTGCTCGACTTACAGAATCCACAAAAGGAAATAGCTCGTTTACCTTATCCATTATTCAGACCTGACCAAGCTTGGGAGCTTGATGGAGAAGTAAATAATGTTTGTTTCCCGACGGGAACAGCCTTGTTTGGCGATACGCTCTATATTTATTACGGTGCTGCCGACGAACAAATAGCTTGTGCTTCCCTGAGTTTAACCGCACTCGTGAAAGAGTTAATGCATAACACACAATAAAATGATAAATCAAATAGCACAGCATCATAATAAATTTCAGATGCCAGAAAGTTCCAATTCTTTTATGGGAGATGGCTTAAATGGTCTTGACAATAAAAAGAAGTTATTACCAGAAATATTATTCATTACTTCTTTTCCACCTCGCGAATGTGGCATTGCTACCTATTCACAAGATTTGATTAAAGCCTTAAATAATAAGTTTGATCATTCTTTTAAAATAAGTGTTTGTCCGCTAGAATCTGAAAATGAAAAACATACTTATTCCGAAGAACCAAAATATATCCTTGATACTAGCAATGAAAGCTCATTTACCAAATTAGCCTTTAGGATTAATAAAAATGAGGCTATTCAAATGGTGATGATTCAGCATGAATTTGGCTTCTTTGAAAAAAATGATGTGGAGTTCAATAAATTTCTCAAGGCACTCACAAAACCTATAATTATTGTTTTTCATACAGTTTTACCAGACCCCAATCCAACTTTAAAAGATACAGTACAGCAAATTTCACATATTGCACAATCTGTTATTGTGATGACTAATTCGTCTGCTAAAATCCTGATAGAGGCATACGAAATACCAAAGGATAAAATTACGGTTATTCCTCATGGCACACACCTAGTGCCACATTTAGATAAAGAAATACTAAAAAGTAAATATCAACTGACAGGTAGGAAGATACTTTCGACCTTCGGGTTGTTAAGCTCAGGAAAGAATATCGAAACAACCTTAGATGCGCTACCCGATATAGTGAAAGAAAACCCTGATGTACTTTTTTTAATCATTGGGAAAACGCATCCATCAGTAATTAAACGAGATGGAGAACGATACAGAGAATACTTAGAAGCTAAAGTTGTCGCTCTTTCGCTGCAAGACAATGTTAGATTTATCAATAGTTTTTTACCATTACCCGAACTGCTTGAATACTTACAACTTACTGATGTTTATCTGTTTACCTCTAAAGACCCCAACCAAGCAGTCAGTGGCACATTTTCTTATGCTATCAGCTGTGGTTGTCCTATTGTTTCCACCCCGATACCGCATGCTCGTGAGGTATTAAATAATGATGCAGGAATTATCATTGATTTCGAAAATTCGCATCAATTGGCTCATGCTGTTAAAAGTTTATTAGCCAATGAGACCCTTAGAAAAAACATTAGCTCTAATGGTTTACACAAAATGGCATCAACAGCTTGGGAAAATGCTGCGATTGCTCATGCTATTTTATTCGAGGAAATTGGTTTAGCACAAATTACGTTACAGTATAATCTGCCTGTGCTAAACCTAGACCATCTCAAGAAATTAAGTACTGATTTTGGAATGATTCAGTTTTCTATCATCAATCAGCCCGATATTGATTCTGGCTATACCCTTGATGATAATGCCAGAGCAATGGTCGCAATGTGTCAGCACTATGAATTAACACATGATGAATCAGATTTAGCATACATTAAGCTTTATTTCAATTTCATCAAATTCTGTTTACAAAAAGAAGGGTATTTCTTGAATTATGTGAATGAAGAAAAAGAATTTACAGAACAAAATAATACGACAAACCTTGCTGATTCTAATGGGAGAGCGATTTGGGCTTTGGGCTTTTTAATTTTCAAAAGTGCAATACTTCCTGAAGAACTAGCTAATGATGCCGAAGCGACTATTCAATTAGCATTGCAGAATGTTCAAAAAATATTCTCGACCCGTGCGATGGCATTTATCATAAAAGGCTTGTATTATCGTAATACGCGCTATAAATCTAAAAATAATATTGCGCTTATCAGAGAACTTGCTAATCGGTTGGTTCAGATGTACAAACATGAAGCCGATAAAGATTGGCAATGGTATGAAAGTTACCTTACTTATGGCAATAGTATTCTGCCAGAAGCAATGTTATGTGCCTATTTAGCCACTGGCGAATCTGTGTATAAGCAAATTGCAAAATCATCATTTGACTTTCTTTTATCCAAGACATTCAACCAACAGCGTATTAAAGTAATTTCTAATAAATGTTGGCTAAATAAAGAAGAAGATACTGTACAAAATGTAATAGGAGGAGAGCAACCCATTGATGTGGCCTATACGATATTGGCACTTAATAAATTCTATGAAGTTTTCAGAGAAGGCGAATACTTGCATAAAATGAAGATAGCCTTTAATTGGTTTTTAGGTAATAACCATCTGCATCAGATTATCTATAATCCTTGTACAGGAGGGTGCTATGACGGACTAGAAGAGAATTATGTAAACCTTAATCAAGGAGCGGAATCTACTGTAAGCTATTTGATGGCAAGGTTGACCATCGAAAAAAGCCTTCAAGAGAAAAATCCAGTGATGTCTAGCAAAGAGTGGCAACTGATTATAACAGTTCTGTAGTTAGGAATGTCCTTGTTGTGATTAGCAAATACTGTATCAATAGGATAGGATTTATTTCAATCAGTAAAAGAATATGAAAGCAATCATTTATTTAAACAGCACTTTGTGGTTCAGCGTAGTAGGATGCCTTATTATGTTTGACTTTATATCTTGTAACAATCGTTATCCAAGACCTGATGAAAGTTTTTCTAATATTTATCAAGCCAAAGAAACCGCACTTGACCACATAGCTCTAGAAAATGACAAAGAGTTTTTAGTAAATGTTGCAGAAATTGATTTAGAAGAAATAAAGCTTGGACAGTTGGCACAACATCATAGCCAACAATATGAAGTAAGAGTATTGGGTAAAATGATGGAAGTATTGCATTATAAATCATTAATAAATATAAAAGCCATTGCTAAGAAAAAATCAATCAGTATTCCCACAGCCTTATCAAACCGTGCTATTGATACTTACAGCAAATTGAATAAACAGTCGAAAAGTGATTTTGACTTTGCTTTTTGTAATATCATGGTTTTGAGCAACAAAGATGCGATAGATTCCTTAGAAAAGATTTTAGTAGAATCAAACGATTTAGATATGATTCAGTGGGCCACCCTCATGTTACCAGCATTACGGAGTAATCTTAATCAAGCTATTGCTTGTAAAAGAAATGCTAGGAGTTCGTCATTACGATATTAGATTCTTTCTCCTTATTTTGAATAATGATAAAAAAGTCAGGACGACTTCATTATTTATCGGCACAGTGTACAAAAAAATAGAAGTTGTATACAATCTAACACAGATTTGTATACAACTTCTATTTCGTTAGAACCAAGAAAAATGTCCTACTTGGTATTTTAAAAATCTATTTTGTGGCCCCAGTGGGAATCGAACCCGCATCGAACGTTTAGGAAACGTCTATTCTATCCGTTGAACTATGGCGCCTTTGTTGAGATTACAAGGAAAAATTCTCTTGTAATCTCAATAACTGCAAATTTCTCTAAAAACTCTTTAATAATCAAGGCAAGCGAAGAATATTCACTAGTTATTCTTCTTCCTCTTCCAGTTCTTCAGTTGAATAATGAACTTCATTTAGCCAATTTGGGAAAATAAGGATGTGCTTTTCTTTCACTGCTTTTACAATCGTTTCTCTTAGCTCTTCTATATTTTCTTTTTGTTCAGCTGAAATAAAAACCGTTTGAGGTTGAGGGTTATTCATGTATGAATTTTTCAAGAAAGCGGTTACTTTTTCAATCCTGCTTTGTTGATTTTCAGGTTCATTCCCAGACCCAATCTCCCAATCATTGATAAGAACTTCTTCCGACGAGAATAAATCTATCTTATTAAAAACAAGAATCGTGGGCTTGTCGGCTGCACCAATTTCAGTTAACGTTGAATTGACAACCTCGATGTGTTCCTCATAATTTGGATGAGAAATATCTACAACGTGTAATAAAATATCCGCTTCTCTTACTTCATCCAAGGTTGATTTAAATGATTCAATCAACATCGTAGGCAGTTTTCTGATAAACCCTACCGTATCTGAAAGCAGAAAAGGAATAGTATCGAAAGTCACTTTTCTAACGGTAGCATCCACCGTAGCAAAAAGTTTATTTTCCGCAAATACTTCTGCTTTGGCTAAGCGACGCATCAAAGTAGATTTCCCAACGTTGGTATAACCCACTAAGGAAACACGCACCATTCTATCCCTATTTTTTCGCTGCGTAAATGCTTGCTTATCAATTTGCTTGAGTTTTTCTTTCAAGAAAACTATTCTATCGTTAGCAATACGACGGTCAGTTTCCAATTCTTTTTCACCCGGTCCACGCATACCCACACCACCTCGTTGTTTAGAAAGGTGAGTCCACATCCTTGTTAATCGTGGCAAAATATACTGTTGCTGTGCCAGTTCCACCTGCGTTTTTGCTTGAACTGTTTTGGCACGCATCGCAAAGATGTTTAGAATCAATAAACTACGGTCAAGAATCTTTACTTCATGCTGAAATTTGGCAAACTCAGTTTCAATATTTCTGATTTGAACAGGCGAAAGGTCATCATCAAAAATTACCATGTCTACATCATTATCCACTACATAAGCGATAATATCCTGCATCTTACCTTTCCCCACATAAGTACGTGTATCAGGTTTTTCTAATTTTTGTGTAAAAGTATAAAGCGTATTGATTTGTGACGTATCTGCCAAGAAAGCTAATTCGTCTAGGTATTCTTTTGTTTGTTCTGCTGTTTGTTTTTGTGTTTGTACAGCCACTAAAACGGCTGTCTCTTTTACTTCTTCGGTAGTATGCATAATATCTTGATGTTCAATATTGGAATTTTATAAATAGCCTAAAATCATCAGGCCTCTACATGATTACCTTTCAATAATGATTGTTTCTAAATCCTGTTGTTGAAAGAATACATGTACAATTGTGCGCGTGTTATCTTATATTGACATTGTTGTTTTCGTTAATATTGTTTCCATTCGTCCTAATTACTGGCTAGCTAAAAGCCGACGATTAAACAGATTGAGTATTTTTAAAGATACGCAATTGGTTTTATCTTACAGAAATTAAAAACAAGTTTAAACAGAAATGGTTGATGTTGAAATTACTGCCCTTTCGGAGGGCAATATCCATGAAGACTGGATTTTGCAGAGCCGAGAGAGGATTTTAGCAGAAAATTTGTCTTAGCTTCATGTTTGTAATGATACTGAAAGAATCGTTTTAAAGTTAGTGGTGCAAAGGTATAATTATTTTTCTGAATTCTATCTTATTATGCATAAAAAAACCTGTAAGCGTTAAATACTCTTACAGGTTCAAAAAAAGAAGTCAATGATATTACTTCATTGAAGCAATTAACTTCTCATTTAACGCTACATAATCCATATTATTGGCTTCTTTAGCAAGTTCTATTGATTTTTTGGCTGTTTCAATCGCTACAGCTTTATTTCCTAGCTTTGCTTGAATCTTAGCCTTTAAGTGCATAATCCAGAATGCTTTAGGAGTTTGCTCAACGGCTTTATCTGCCCAAGCCAATGCTTTGTTTAAATCCTTGCCTGTTTCAAAATAATAGCTAGCTGCCTGAAAGTACGGACGACTATCAACTGCCAATGCTGTTTCAATAGCTTTGGTAATTTTGCCATCAATATCAGCGGTTACTGGGATAGCAATAGCTGTTTTTTCCCAACTGATTTCAATATCTGCTGACGAAGCCGTTAGGTTAGCAATCTCAATCGTAAACGTTTCAACAGAATTTGCTAAGGTTGTCGGTTTTACTTTGAATTTTGCAACATCTTCTTCGGCTTTGTAGCCATCAATGCCCCAGTTGTTCAAGCCTTTATTGAAAATCACTTCCCACTCATCTTTGTTAGGAATAGTATATAACACATACGTACCAGCTTTTAAAGCTACACCACCTACTTTTACATCCTCGCCAAAAGTTACTCTGGTAGCTGCATTCGCACCTGTTCTCCATAGTTTACCGAAAGGAGCTAAGTCGCCAAAAACTACTCTGCCTCTGATGTTTGGTCTTGAATACACTACCTCGATAGAAGATAAAGCAAAATCTTGTTTGATAGTCTGTGTAGGACTTGGTGCAGGTGTTTTAATTACCTGTGCATTTAATGAAGTATTTAAGGTAAAAATTGCAAGAATTGAAACAATAAAGTTTTTCATGAGAAGAATATTTGTTTAAGTATATTCTACAAAGTTAAGGATAGTTACATTAACAATTCTTTAGGTTTTAGTTATCAACTCAAAATTTTCGATAAACAGTAAATATTGGTGGGTGAAAATATTTCACCTTCGATGAATTCTTTTTTCTTAGGATATACATTTTATTGAATTTCTATATAATAGACTTTTAACTAATAAAAATTTAATCTATCAATTTTCCAAATGATGTATATTTGTTTAAAATTATATGTAAATGGCAGAATTTGTAGAGAAATATATTAATCCTTTTACCGACTACGGTTTCAAGAAATTGTTTGGCGAGGAGCTAAACAAAGACTTATTATTGGATTTTCTGAACGAATTATTAAAAGAAGAGCAAGGACAAATTACAGCGTTAAACTACCTAAAAACAGAAAATCTTGGTCTGACAGAATTAGATAGAAAAGCTATTTTTGATTTGTATTGTGAGAATGAAAAAGGAGAGAAATTTATAGTGGAGTTACAAAAGACTAAACAGAATTTCTTTAAAGATAGAACAGTTTACTATTCAACTTTTCCGATACGTGAGCAAGCTAAACGAGCAGATTGGAATTATGAATTAAAGGCTGTTTATACTATTGCCATTCTTGATTTTGTTTTCGATGCAGATAAAAATGAACCCAATAAATTTAGGTATGATGTAAAGTTGAAAGACACAGAAACAAATAAAGTATTTTATGACAAGCTGACTTTCATCTATTTAGAAATGCCTAAATTCAAGAAAACAATCGATGAATTAGAAACGAGGTTCGATAAATGGTTGTATGTAATCAGTAATCTAAACAAGTTAGACAGAATTCCTGATAGTTTGCGAGAACAAATCTTTGAGAAGGTATTTGAAACCGCAGAAATAGCCAAGTTTACCCAAGAACAGGTATTATCTTATGAAGATAGCTTGAAGTATTACAGAGATTTAAAGAACTCATTGGATACTGCCAGAGAAGAAGGAGAGATAGAGGGAATATTGAAGGGGAAGTTGGAAGGTGAGAAAGAGGGTATATATAAAGGAAAGTTAGAAGTAGCCCGAAATATGCTTTCATTAGGAATTTTAATCGAAACAATTATTCAAGCTACTGGTCTTTCTGAGGAGGAAATTAATCATTTAAGAGAAAATTTATTTGAGCAATAGCCAAAAAAAACTCATTCCTTTTGAGAATGAGTTTTTTAATGAAATATCGTATCTTATGCCGCTGCCAAAGCTTCTGCACCACCAACAATCTCAAGGATTTCGTTAGTAATGGCTGCCTGACGAGAACGGTTATATTGTAATTTCAATTCTTTCAATAATTCACCAGCATTATCTGTTGCCTTATCCATCGCTGTCATTCTAGCACCATGCTCAGAAGCATTTGATTCAAGAACGGCTTTGTAAATTTGTAACTTCAACGCCTTAGGAATTAATTCATTGATGATTTCTTCTTCAGAAGGTTCAAAGATATAATCCACAGAAGAAGCCTTCACTTTGTCGTCTTTTTGCTCAACGATTGGTAATACTTGTTCTGTCTTTAAAATCTGAGTCGCTACGTTTTTGAATTCGTTATACACCAATTCAACAACATCGTATTTACCTTCTTCAAAACCTTTCATCGCTGCTTCTGCTGCAGTACGAACGTTTGTGAAACTTAATTTTGTAAAGATATCAATATAATCACTGTTTACATTATATCCACGACGCGAAAGGTATTCACCACCTTTTTTGCCAAGTGCCAAAATTTCAACATTCCCAGCGGCTTGTTGGGCTGCATATTTTTCGCTGATTAAGCTAACAGCTGCTTTACCAACGTTGGCATTGAAAGCACCACACAAACCACGGTCTGAAGTAACAACAATGATTAAGACTTTGTTGATAGCACGAACGATAGTGTATGGATTTTCTTTTGCTCCTTCTGCATTAGCAGAAACGGTAGCAATCATTTCAGTCAATTTCTTTGAATAAGGACGCATCTGGATGATAGCGTCTGTCGCACGGCGAAGTTTTGCTGCCGACACCATTTTCATGGCTTTGGTAATCTGCTGAGTAGAGTTTACCGAGACTATTCTGTTTCTTACTTCTTTTAATGAAGCCATTATCTTTTCTAATAAATGAATGATAGAATGAATGAATGATAGTGAATTAATCTACTTTGTAAAATCACTATCATTCTATCATTCAAAATTGAAAATTATTTTTTACGCATATTTCGGCGCTACTTCTTTAGATACTCTTGTCAAGACATCTGTCAAAGAATCATCAAATTTACCTGCTTTCAAAGCATCCATTGTTGATTTTTGCGTAGCGTTCATTACGTTAATGAAATCTTTTTCAAATTCACGAACTTTGCTTACCGCTACCGTGTCAAGAAGACCTTTTGTTGAAAGGAAAATCATCGCGATTTGCTCTTCAACTCTTTGTGGAGCACCGTTTGGTTGCTTCAACATTTCAAGGTTACGACGACCACGTTCGATAGTCAATTTCGTAGCAGCATCTAAGTCAGAACCAAATTTAGCAAATGCTTCCAATTCACGGAATTGTGCTTGGTCAAGCTTTAAAGTACCTGCTACCTTTTTCATCGACTTGATTTGAGCATTACCACCCACACGTGATACCGAGATACCTACGTTGATAGCTGGACGAATACCCGCATTGAAAAGGTTTGATTCCAAGAAAATCTGTCCATCCGTAATTGAGATTACGTTTGTAGGAATATATGCTGAAACGTCACCCGCTTGTGTTTCGATGATTGGAAGAGCTGTTAATGAACCACCACCTTTTACCAAATGCTTGATAGATTCAGGTAAATCGTTCATGCTACGAGCAATCTCGTCAGATGAGTTAATCTTAGCAGCACGCTCTAATAAACGACTGTGAAGATAGAATACGTCACCTGGGTAAGCTTCACGTCCAGGAGGACGACGAAGTAATAATGAAACTTCACGGTAAGAAACAGCTTGTTTAGATAAATCATCATAGATAATCAATGCTGGACGACCTGTATCACGGAAGAATTCACCAATCGCAGCACCTGTAAATGGAGCAAAGAATTGCATCGGAGCAGGGTCTGAAGCACCCGCAGCTACAATTACAGTATAGTCCATCGCACCAGCTTTGCGAAGTGTTTGTTCGATTTGTTTGATAGTAGAGGCTTTCTGACCACAAGCTACATAAATACAGTAAACAGGGTTTCCAGCTTCATAATATTCTTTTTGGTTAATGATAGTGTCGATACAAACAGTAGTTTTACCTGTCTGACGGTCACCGATTACCAATTCACGTTGTCCACGACCTACTGGAATCATCGCATCGATTGCTTTGATACCTGTTTGAAGGGGCTCAGTTACAGGCTGACGGAAGATTACACCCGGAGCTTTACGTTCCAAAGGCATATCGTACAAATCACCTGTGATTGGTCCATTACCATCAACAGGCTCGCCAAGTGTATTTACAACACGACCGCAGATACCGTCGCCAACTTTAACAGATGCGATTTCGTCAGTACGTTTTACAGTATCTCCTTCTTTGATTTCAGACGAATCCCCTAATAATACCGCTCCAACGTTATCTTCTTCAAGGTTCAAAGCTAGAGCTTTTAAGCCGTTATCAAAAACGAGTAATTCACCCGCCTGTACTTTCGATAGTCCGTAAATACGGGCTACACCATCACCGATTTGTAATACGGTACCTACTTCTTGAAGTTCAGCCTCTGATTTTGCTCCTGAGAGTTGTTCTCTCAAAATGGCTGATACTTCATCTGGTCTGACTGATGCCATTATAATAAGTTTGTTTTGTGATTTTGAATTTGGAATAGTACTTAATCTACTAGATAAGAATTAGTTAAATATCAATTAGAGATTATTTATTAAAGACTTACAATATTAATAAATACTCTATCGTTGCTCGCTGAATTCTTTAATTAATAAATTACTTATTTTTCAGGTGCAAAATTAGGGAACAAATTTCACAATTCCATGAAATGCTGAACATTTCATGCTTAAATGTTATACTTTTTTGGGATTCATTATTCTTCCATGTTAGCAAATCTGCCACTTTTTGAGCTTTTATCTTCAAAAAATCCTTTTTTAAGCTTAAAACTAAGATGATGTATAGTTATTTTCTATTTGTTAATAAAATTTATCGATTTGATTTATGTATTTAAAAATTCTAAGTTTGTGACATCAAATAATAATCTTCATCTATAAATAGCTTACTATCATGTCTGAAACAACGATGAAATTAACTACTGCTTTTGAGATGATAGAAATGCCTAAGGAGAGAGCGACCATTATACGCAACCGAGTAATTTGTAGCGTTTGATGATTGATGATGCCAAGGCGAGAACTGTTAAAATATCATTGGTGCGATGTCAGGGATTACTACCCAATGGAAGATAAAATTACCGATTTGCAAGTATGCCCTTGATTCAGATCAGACATTGGTTTGGAAAAGAGAATCGCACAAGGGCTTGGTATTGATGCCGTTGAGATAATGCCACAGAAACATTAGTAGTTTTAATAGTTTTTTTAGATGCAAAAAGCGTCGGAGCAAGTCGGGCAGGACTTTGTTTCGACGCTTTTTTTTAGTATTCTGTCTTGAAATTTCAGCACGTTGTCAGTATTTGATATAATATGTAATAATAAGGAGATAAATCATGCTATAGATTTCTATTAAAATTCCGTTCTTTGTAAAACCAGTTTGTCTTGATGACTGGCATCAACTATAAAAATAAACTATGAAACTAACTTTACGAGCATTAATCCTCAAAAGCTTATTTTTTTGCTGTATTTCCATTTCGTTTACTACACAGTCATTTGCACAAAATACAGAATTTAAGTTGCCTTTATTGTCAGGGAAAGTAAAAGATTCTAACACAGGTGAATCAATTGTTGGTGCAACGATTTTTTTGGATTTCAAAAAATCAGGTGTAATCACCGATTCGTTGGGTAATTACCAACTGTATTTACCCCCAGGCGAATATGTCATTAAAGTTAGTCATGTGGGGTATAAACCTTATCGTACAAAACTAACCTTAAAGGCTGATACTAAGTTGGATGTTACTTTAGAGGATGTCTCTAAGACACTTGAAGAAGTAATTGTTTCTAGTCAGGCTACTCGCAAAAGCATACAGACGCCTTCTTTGGGGGTTACTTTGCTGAGTATTAAAGGTATTAAGAAGTTGCCAGCGATGATGGGTGAGGTAGATATTATCCGTTCGTTACAAACCTTACCGGGTGTGTCGTCAGTAGGTGAAGGCTCAAATGGGATAAATGTACGTGGAGGAAATGTTGACCAAAACTTAATTTATATAGATGAGGCCCCTATTTTTAATCCAACCCACCTTTTTGGGTTGTTTTCAGTGTTTGCTTCTGATGCTATTCGCGAATTAGAACTTTACAAAGGAAGTATTCCATCTCGCTTTGGTGGTCGGACGGCCTCCGTGTTAGACATTAAAATGACAGACCCTAGCTTAGAGAAATTTAAACTTTCGGGCGGAATCGGGTTGGTATCTAACCGAGCGATGGTTGAGGTACCGATTATCAAAGAAAAATTATCGGTTGTAGTAGCAGGAAGGGTTTCCTTCAATGATTTTTTGTTTAAATGGATTGGGCCAGATAATATGAGAAATACGCGGGCTAATTTTTATGATGTAGCGACTAAAGTATATTTCAGACCGAATAAAAACAATACCATTTCGCTCTCTACGTATATGAGTAAAGATTTCTATCAAGTAGATTCCTTATTTAGTTTAGAAAATGTAGTGGCAAAACAAACTCAGTTTGACTATGGACATTTGAATTTTTCTGCTCGTTGGAGTCACTATTTCAATACGAAATTTAGTTTAGACGTAGTAGGAGTAGTGAGTAATTATAAAACTAGAACGTATGCACCTGATAGTGTCAATAGAATAGATTTGTACAACAGTATTGATTATAAAAACATCAAGGTAAATTTTGATTATAACCCAGATGAAAAACACAAAATCAATTTCGGTGCTAGCGGAATCAATTACCAGATTTCACCAGGTAAATTGAATGAAAATGTAAAATCGAGGATTTCGAGCGTTTTATTACCAAGGGAACAATCGTTAGAGTTAGGGTTGTTTGTGGATGATGAATACAAAGCCAATGAAAAGTTGACGATACAAGCGGGCATTAGGTATGCACAATATTTAAGCTTAGGCCCAACGACTACTCGAAAATATTTAGATGGAGAACCAAGAACAGCCTCCTCTCAAATCGGAGAAGAAATTGTATCAAGTGGTGCTGTAGAGAAATCTTATGGTGGGTTTGAGCCTCGTTTAGCAATAAAGTACTCTTTGGGCGAAAACAGTACCTTGAAAATAGGCTATAATAGAATGCAGCAATTCATTCAATTATTATCTAATAATACCACGCCACTACCTACGGCACGTTGGAAAACCGCAGACGAATATATTAAACCTCAGGTGAGTGATTTTGTATCTTTAGGCGTATTCAAGACCTATAAAGATAATGTGTGGGAGTTTTCAGCAGAGGGATATTATCGTTCAACACAGAATGTAGTGGATTATATCTCGGGAGCAAATCTGCAATTGAGTCAAGCCATCGAAACACAACTCATTTCAGGCAAGGGCAAATCCTATGGGTTAGAATTGATGTTAACGAAAAAAAGAGGTGAGTTGAATGGTTGGGTGAGTTATACTTTCGCACGTTCTTTGCAACAAGTAAGAGGCGATTACCCTCAACTCCAACAAATTTCTGATGGAAATTGGTATGCTTCAAATTATGATAAGCCTCATAGTTTGAATATTATGATGAATGTCCAACCAACAGTACACCATAGTTTCTCTTTTACATTTGCCTATAATACAGGTCGTCCGTTTTCGTCTCCATCAGGGTTTTTTCAGTTGGATAATAAAAGATACCCTGTTTACGAAGCCAGAAACAATGATAGAATATCTGATTATCATCGCCTAGATTTCTCTTGGACTATCACCAATCCAAGTATGAAAGAAAAACGCTGGGAAGGAAGTTGGACTTTTACGGTGTATAATCTTTATGGAAGAAAAAATGCCTATTCGGTATTCTTCAAACCTGCTGGTGTTGCTTTGAAACCTTATGAGTTAAGCGTTTTCGCTAACCCATTGATTTCATTGACTTATAATTTTAAATTTTTATAAAAAGACTTGTATTGCTTTCGTTTAGAAAGATTGAAATATATTATCATGAAAACTAAATTTCCAATATTTTCCCTACTTTTCTGTATACTGGTAGCCTCGTGTATTACACCAATTACAGACTTTGTACAAGTATCCTCAAAAAGCTTCTTCACGATAGAAGCTAACTTAACAGACCAACCCGGCCCACATAAAGTGCATTTATATATGTCTTCAGATAAAATTTCGGGAGGATATTTTTTGCCAATATTAAAAGCCAAAGTTTATTTAACAGATGAAAAAGGTGTTGTTGAAAACCTGACAGACCCTAAATCTACAGGTTATTACCAAACTTCCGATAAATATGCTGGACGCGTGGGAGGTACTTATACCCTAACTATCGAAACATTAGATGGTAAAAAGTATGTTTCTACCGCAGAAACGATGAGACCCGTTCCAGAAATAGAAAATGTGATTACTAGATTCGACCTACAAGATAATTATGCCAAAGGAGACCCTCGTCGTGGAGGTTTTAATATCTATGTAGATTTTCAGGATTTTTCTACTACAGGAGATAATTATCAATGGTATTGGAAACATTATGAACGTGCTTTCATTTGCGAGACTTGTCCGAATGGCTATTATGATTTTACCAAGAATATGTGTGTTTTCCCTAAAATACCAACAGACGTAATTTTGAATTATAAATGTGATGGAGATTGTTGGAATATATCATTTTCAACTGATTTGAATGTATTTTCAGATTCATATCTAAACGGACAGAGAATTACGGGCAGACGGGTAGCAAGAATACCTTATGATGATATTACACCATATTATCTTCAGTTTGAACAACGTTCTATTACTAAAAATGCCTATAACTATTATCAAAGTCTGGCAGCCCAAACACAAAATAATGGTACACTGTTTGATGTCCCTGCTGAAACAAGATTTAGTTATAATATCAAATCAACAACCAATACCAGTGAAAAAATACTGGGTATTTTTGATGTACACTCAACTCGAAAAAAGATATTTTATATAGACCGTTCTGTAGGAGTACCAGCAGGTGAAGCCCCTGTTACTGTAAAAATTGTTGGAGATGTTTTCGCTTGCCCTCCAGCTTCTTCAAATTGTAAAGAGTATGTTCAGTGTAACGATGGTTTGTACAGAACACCATTTAAACCAGAAGGTTGGAAAAATTAATTAGTAAGTTTCTCGAAAAATATATTCATAAATGAGTGGTAGAAATATTAAAATCGAACAAATTTGTATTATAGAAGTTGTCTTTAAACAATCTCTTGAGCGAATTGTTACGTAAATACGAGAAACTTAATTTATAAAAATGCAAGTACAAGAACCACACACGTTGTCTGATAAGTCCTTGACAACTAAGCTTAAAACAGGAGTATTAATCGTTAATTTGGGTACGCCCGATTCGCCAAATACACCAGATGTCCGTAAGTATTTACGCGAATTTTTGATGGATGGGCGAGTAATCGATATTCCTTATGCTTTTAGATGGATGCTAGTTAACCTTATCATTGCACCATTCAGAGCACCCAAGTCGGCTAAGGTATATAAAGAACTTTGGACAGATAGAGGTTCGCCTTTAAAGTTTTATGGCGAAGACATCGAAAAGATGCTTCAAGCACAATTGGGCGATGATTATGATGTGAAATTGGCAATGCGTTACCAAAGCCCAAGCATGGATGCTGGCTTAGAAGCCTTTAAAAAATCGGGCTATAAAAAGATTATCGTTGTTCCGTTCTTTCCACAATATGCATCAGCAAGTACAGGGTCGGTTTACGAAAAAACGATGCGTATCGTAAAAGAATGGCAAATTATTCCTGAAATAAGCTTTGTCAATACTTTTTACGACCATCCTAAGTTTATAGAATATTTTGCTACGGCGGCTAAAAATTATATGGCTAAACACGAATACGACTATTTTATGTTTAGTTATCATGGTTTACCACAACGCCAAATCCGTAAAGGCGACTGTACGGGAGAAACCTGCAAGTTTGGCTCATGTTGTGATACTATACATTCGATGAATCAATATTGCTATCGGGCACAATGCCATGAAACCACAAGGTTGTTAGTAAAAGAATTAGGCTTGGAAGAGGGTACTTATACTACTACTTTTCAGTCGAGACTAGGTAGTGATCCTTGGGTACAACCTTATACAGATGTTGTAATTAAAGAATTAGCCAAACAAGGCAAAAAGAATATCTTGGTATTCTCGCCTGCATTTGTTGCCGACTGTTTAGAGACTACGATAGAAATAGGAGAAGAATACCGTGAAATGTTTGAAGAATTTGGCGGACAACATTGGCAATTGGTAGAGAGCCTAAATAACTCACCGATGTGGGTGGATTTATTGGAAGATTTGATTAAAAAGGCGTGATAGAGCTGTAAGCTTTGAGCTTTGAGTGATGAGCTTTTTTTTCGCCGTTGTTGGTGTCTTCACCAACAACTCGTGCGACAGCAATGCAGCTACAGCAATTTTAACAAAACTAACTATTGGGTTGGCGTGTTGCTGACGCTAGTCTTGTTGGTGAACTAACACCAACAAGGGCGAAACTAACTCATGGCATGACTTCTAGTAATCTATGTCTTATCAAAATAATTCCATAGTCATGCCATGAGTGAATATACCAACAAACCAACAAGTACAAAAATCTTTCATTTAGGGTGCGACTTAAGTCGCACCCTAAATGAAAGATAACATTGCCCCTCTCATAGCTCAAGGCTCACAACTCATCACTTACAGCTCAATTAAATTCGGGAATATTTGTTTAAGCTTTTGAAGGGATATTCTTACATTTGGGTAATTACCTGTTTTCAAACCTAAACGGTATAATAAATCCCAAAATATTTAATCATCATCAGCTATGATACATTTACTACTCAGTATAATCTTCTCGGTTTTATTATTGATTAATTTCCGTTTGCATCCACGTTTTGGCATCAATACTTTTCAAACCATTATTTTCAATTATCCAGTTTGTATCATTACAGGGCTATTGTTTTTGCCAGAAAATCAGCACCTTAACTTAGATTTATCCGAAACCTCCACCATTTTAGCCATGCTATTAGGCGTTGGTTTTGTGATTACCTTTATGCTTTCGGGTATCTCTACCCAACGAATCGGGATGGCTACTACTTCGTTAGCAAACAATATGTCGTTGGTAGTACCCGTTATTTTTAGCTTAGTAATTCTGAAAACAAGTACCAGTTTTGATGCCTTTAATTATCTGGGATTAGTACTAGCCGTCATAGCAGTAGCGTTGAGCACCTTTAAAAAAGATGAAGGCGGCAATCAAAACAAGCAACAAACGGCAGATTGGTTATTGCCGATTGCAGTATTTACCATGTACGGCATTACCAATACCACCTTTAATTACCTCAATGCCAAATACGTTACTGCCGCAGGTACTACTATTCCTTTTACGTTAACAATCTTAGTTGGTTCTGTGTTGATTGGTGTAATTGTCTTGATTATCAGGATGATACAAGGGAAAGAGAAGCTAGCATTCAAAAGTTTATTGGCAGCCATTCCCTTAGGTATTCCTAATTTTCTATCATTTTATTATCTACTAAAAGCCCTTGATGCTTATCAGAACAATGGCGCTTTTGTATTACCCATCTATAATATCGGTGTCATTGTAGGTTCGGCGTTGGTCGCTTTTGTGTTCTTTCAAGAGAAATTTACTTTGCTGAATAAAATCGGGTTGCTGTTGGCGGTAATCGCCATTGGCTTGATTTCGTATCAGAGTTTGTTTTAAGCCAATTCAAAATTCATTAAGTAGTGATTAGTAAACAGTGATTGGTGAATAGCCCCCTGTCTCGGTAGTTTTTCAAATTACTAGTTATCAGTTGTTTGCGATAAATAAAAACGATGCTTAAATTTTAATGATTACTTAACAAAACTTAGCCATAAATAGAAAATGAAAAAAAGTAATTTACTATTCTTGTTCCTGCTTGTGACAAACACAGTGTTGGCACAACTAAATAATCCTCCTGCGTTGAATGCCATAACAATACAGGATTTGAAAAAAGATTTATATGCCTTTGCAGATGCTCATTTTAATGGTCGTTCTGCTGGAACATTAGATGAATTAAAGGCTTCTATGTGGTTGGCTGATCAATACAGGGCTATTGGATTAAAACCAGCAGGGGATGATGGTACCTACTTTCAGTATTTTACCTTATGGAGAAATCATATAGCAGATAATGCTAGTGTCGTGATTAATAATACAGCCTTTTCGCTTTGGAAAGATGTTGCTGTGGCACAGATGGCTAATATTTCGTTAAATGCACCTATTGTATATTTAGGGAATGCCCTTGATATTGATACCAGTAAATTGGATGTAAAAGGCAAAGTAATAGCCATTGAGGCTAATGCAAAGGGCATTAATTTGAATGTATCGCTACCAACTTGGCGATACAACCGATATATTTTCACGAAGTATGGCTTGCCTTTGATAAAAAAAGGAGCAGTTGCCATCATTTTTATTGCCGACGATGTAGCTGAAAATGCTTGGGAAGATGCCGCTGAAAACTTTAAAAGAGGTACCTATGACATAGACGGAGGTGTCAATGAAAATGTTACGACTACCGTGCCTGTTTTGTGGTTCCATGCCAGTGCGAAAGCATTATTTCAACAAAATACTGCTACGATTAAAGCCAACCTGATAGTGTCTAAATATCCCTATCCCTCTGTCAATGTAGTTGGCAAAATTGATGGAACAGACGCGAAGTTAAAAGCAGAGTATCTGTTATATAGTGGACATACCGATGCACATGGTATTAGAAATGAAATCAAAAATGATTCTATTTATTATGGTGCTGATGATAATGGTAGTGTAGATGTAGCGATGCTTGCCAATGCCAGAGCATTTATTAAAAAGCCTGCCAAGCGTTCTGTGATTTTTGTGATTCATGGGGCTGAAGAAAGGGGTTTATTAGGGTCGAGGTATTTTTCTTCACATCCTACTGTTCCTATCAAAAACATTGTAGCGGTATTGAATGGAGATATGATTGGTAGAAATACCATTGATAGTGCTGCCATTTTAGGCATGAAACCTCCTCACAGAAACTCCCTTGATTTGGTAACAATGGCACTTGATGCCAATAATGAAGGCCCTAAATTTAAATTAGATGATACTTGGGACGACGTAACGCACATAGAAGGTTGGTATTTTAGGAGTGACCATCTACCTTATGCAAGACTAGGCATTCCTGCTATCATGTACACCAGTCTTTTGCATCCTGACTATCATACACCACAAGATAATGCCGAAAGCATCAACTATCCAAAGCTTAAAAAAATGGCTGATTGGATGTACAGAACAGGGTGGAAGGTAGCGAATGCAATCAACAGACCAGCCACTGATAAGGGGTTTAAATTAGAGAGATAAGATTTGAGCTTTGGTTTACAAAGCAATCTTTCTATTAGTGGGCGACTTAAGTCGCCCACTAATAGAAAGCATCGTTGCTCCTCGAAGTCTCTGACTTCGAGGTATAGATAAATGACAATCTATGATTGTCCGAGCTATTTTTAGGAGAAAACAACGAGGTAACGAGGGCGATATGTTGACTTTGGGGATAAAAAGGATAGATTTTATATTGATAAACTTACCAAGAATCCGATGAGAAAGCTATTTCCCCTTATTATGATACTTATATCATGCAATATTTATTGTCAAAGTAGAATAACGAATATAACTAAATCAGATACTTTTTATATTCATAAAATAAAAAAGTACAAAACGATTAGCATCATTCATGCGAAAAATAATATAGATGAGATTTTCAAAATTGTATATAGACATTCAAGCGGTGGTCAAAATATAAAAAAAGGTATGAAATATTATTTGGAAATAAGTACAGTTGTATTTGAGATGGATGGGAAAAATATAGGATATACACCAAATAGAATAATGTGTTCAGAATACGGGAAAAGGCTAAAAATCTGTACTGAACCCGAGAATGGAATTACTGAAATTTATGATTTGATTAAAATCTCAATTTGTCCGTAGTGTCATACTTTACCGTTGCTCCTCGAAGTCTCTGACTTCGTAGTACAGATAAACGACAATCTATGATTGTCCGAGCTATTTTTAGAAGAATGCAACGAGGTCGATATGTTGACTTTTTGGATTAACATCCTTTTTATCTATACTTCGAGATGCACTTCGGAACATCTCGAAGAGCAGGATTTATTCCTAGCGATGGACTTATTAAGATTCATGAAATAATCGTTCTTTTAGCCTTTGTTGACTACACATCAAAATCATGATGACGTAGGATTGTTGAACATAGAGGACTTTCTTGGAACAATCTGTAAAAACATTAACCAAAATACAAAAGGAACGGTTATTTTATGAAAGCTAATAAGTCCATCGCTAGGAATAAATAATTTAGAAGAGTGATTGCAACCAAAAAAAAAGTTCGAAGTGAAGCACTCCGAACTTTCCACAATACCAATATGATGTTTTAAATTCAAATTCTTAGAAACTATATCTTAATCCAAATTGAGCTTGGTATCTTGATGCCAATTGGTCAATTGAATATGGCGTACTTGGCTGAATAAAGTTATACGTAGGGTCAGCAGATGTTCCTGAATTCTTACGTACTAAACCAAGACTTGCTGTCGAGTTGAATGTGTTTGATACAAAATAAACTCTACCCCATTCGCTATTCAATAAGTTCGTGAAGTTGATAATATCTAATGAAATCTGAATAGTATGTGCTTTCGAACCTACATTCAATGCAATATCATGCATTAATCTGATGTCTGCCGTTGTGTTCCAAGGCGTACGACCACCGTTACGTTCTGTAAAATCTCCTTTTCTTGTGCTTAGGTAAGAGTTGCTATTTACAAAGTCCATAAACTGTTGTCCTTGTTGAGCCGCCGTTACTGTATTACCGTTTGCATCTTTGTAGTCAACCATGTATTTTGTAGCCTCAGCAGCATCTTTGAACACATAGGCTAAACCAGCAGCCTGTGGCGTGTTAGCAAGCGTTGAGTTAACAAATCCCCATGTGAATGGGTTACCCGACTGAGCAATGATTACACCCGATACCGTAGTAGCATGACGAGGATTCCATTGTTTTCTGTAACCAATAGAGGCTACAATTCTATTTCTAATATCAAAGTTTGAATAACTTAATTTAGGGTCGTTCGGCGTTAACGATTGATTCAACTGCCAGTTAGATTCCATCGAGTTACGTATACCATTGGTAATATCTTTCGACTGTCCGTACGTATAGGCTACCGAGAAATTCAAGCCAAAAGGATATGTTTTAGCAAGTTGTGCTGTTAAACTATATCTATATCCTTGCGAAGTGTTAGACAACATATAGGCGTTAGAGAAACCAGTATTGATTTTCTGACCAGTAGCGCCACCTGATAAATAAATAGGCATTTGTTGCTGTGTATCATAACTGAAATACTTAACAGAGTCTTTCAAGTTAACTTGTTGGAATTTCAAGTCGTTGATAACCTTTGTATAGATACCCTCTAATGTTAATTTATAGCCATTTTTAGTATAGTCAACAGCGAAGCTACTTCTCCAAACCTGTGGCATTTTAAAATTGTTGCTTACAGCATCTACCTGCGTTTGATTTCCTTGTCCGTTATTGAAAGCAAAAGTTTTAGCACCGTCTTTCAAAACATCACCTTTTACACCTGCTTTGGTCGCAAGGTTGTTCACATCAAACGAACCGTATCCAACGCCATCGTTATAGAAAGCATAACCTAACCAAGCAAATGGAATTTTACCAGTGAAAATACCAGTACCTCCTCTTAATACTACCGATTTATCACCGTTTACATCATAGTTAAACCCAATTCTTGGTGATACCAACACTTGTCCGAAGATTTTGTTGTCAATCTTAGCCAATGGCGTAGCAGTATACGTTGTACCAGCATTTGGATCAATTGGAGTTGATTTAGTACCAGCACTGATTGATGGTGAATCTGTAGAAGCTAAGTCAAAACGAATACCTGGCGATACTTTTAATTTATCCGTTACTTGAATTTCATCTTGTGCGTATACACTATACATACCTACGCTAAATTTGGCATAAGGATTATCGAAGTTATAATCGCGGTCGTTGTTAGTGAAGTTGTATGAACCACGTACACGGTTTACTTTTCCAGCAAAGAATTCATCTAATGTTCTGTAAGCAATTCTACCATTCCACGAGTTTACAAAACCGTAATTGATGTTATAAATCTCGTTGTGTGTACCTACTAAGAAAGTATGTTTTCCTTTGAACCATGTAAAGTTATCCGTGAATTCAAATGTTTTTTGTTTCATGTTGAACACGGTAGCCTCACGGTCGTTACCAAAGAAGATAGTTCCGCCATTGTATGAAATCTCCGTCTGAGGCATTGAAACATTACCACTTAGTGGTTGTCTGTAATCGTGAATATCAGAATAACCTACAATCAAACTGTTAGACGCATTACCAAATCTACTTTTCAATTCCGCTACTGTTGAACTTTGGTTGTTGATTTGCTTGAAGTCCATGCTTGCAAAACGGAAGTTGGCAGCGTCACGCTCAAGGTTGGTAGCTTCAGAAGTAATGTAGTTATTACGGATAGATAATTGATGTTTATCAGAGATGTTCCAGTCTAAACGGTTAAAGAATTTATTGCTGTTTGAATAAATATTGTAGTTGTTGGCTTCACCTACATCAAACCCATAATTAGTTTTTACAAAGTCAGTGATTTTCTGAGCAGTCGCTGCATCAATCAATGATAATTGCTTTCCAGTAGCATCTGTATAGCCTGCACCATAGAAAAGGGGCTCTTGGCGACGCGTAATTTCTTCGTTAGTAAAGAAGAATAATTTGTTTTTGATAAGCGGCAAGCCCACTCTGAAACCCGTTTGATAGTCGTGGTAACTACTTGGTATTTTAGCACCATCGCCTGCATTGTTTGGACCAGTGATGCTTGCATTTCTTCCAAAACCATATACCGAACCAGATACGTCGTTTGTACCACTACGTGTTACGGCGTTGATAGAACCACCTGTAAAGTTCCCGATTTTTACATCGTAAGGAGCAATGTAAACTTGAATATCCTGAATAGCATCTAGTGAAATAGGGTTGGTACGTGTACTACTTCCCGGCATTCCTGATGAGCCTCCCTGTCCGCCTAAAGATGGGCTAAAGCCAATGGCGTCGTTGTTGATTGTACCATCTATCGTCACGTTGTTATAACGGAAGTTTGTACCCGCAAACGAATTGTTTGAACTTTGCGGAGTAAGGCGAGTCATGTCGGTGATACTTCTGCTTAAAGTAGGTAACGATTTAATCTGAGCTTCGCCCAAATTGATACCTGCACCAAGCTTTGTACCGCCTTTTTCTCCTTTCACTACTACTTCGCTTAGCGTGGTAGTTTCTTCTTGGATAACAAAGTCGATGTTTGAAGTAGAGCCAAGGTTTAACATCAAGCCTTCTAATACTTTAGGGCTATATCCTACAAAAGTAACTACTACTTTATAAGGGCCACCTGGGTTCATGTTACCGATGGCATAATGCCCATCAGTACTTGATGTAACACCATATTTAGCTCCAGTTGGCAAGAAAGTAGCAATTACTGTTGCTCCAGGAATCTCTGCACCTGTTTTGTCTTTTACTCTTCCTGAGATAGAAGAAGTAGTAATTTGAGCAAAAATCTGTACTCCAGAAAAGAGCATAGCAATAATGCTAAACAGTCTGAATGACTGCTGAAAAGTAGTAAACTTTTTCATGAGTTTGAATTTTATGAAATAATTAACGGCTGCATATTGTAAAATATGCAAAAGGAATTTGTAAGGAAATGAGGAAAATCTAAATTAGAATCTGCAATAGAAGTATAAATAAACTAACAGTATTACGAAATTGAATAGTGGAATAGTGGGATAAATTAGAAATTGGTGTGTTAGTGATTTTATGGAGGCTAAAACCATCAACAATGTATAGTTGTTCAATTTCTTTTGTTGATTCATCCTCCTGTGACTCATCATCAACTTCTTTATCAGTATCAATTTCAAGTACTTGATTTGATACCTTTTCCGAAATGCACTTACTACCTTTGTGATGCTCGTTTAAATGTACAGACACCACAGAATCAGTTTTTACATAGCTTTTAGAAACTTTGAAAAAACTAAGACATGCAATAAAGAGTAATATGTATTTTATGTTTTTCATATTGATGCACAAAACTAGGCAACCAATATTAAGAGGTCGTTGTCTGAATGTTAAATTAATGTTAAATTGACGTTACTTTGATTTAATATGGAATCTAAAAAGTAGTTCAAGTTTCCAACTTGAATATTAATATAATTGGTTGCAGTAATATTCTTTAACCGTGTTCTGTGGCATACAGCACATAAATGCACTTCACTCCTCGAAAAGCAAGAATATTGACTTGAAACGTATAATATGAGCGTTATAATAATGAGCATCAATTTTTACCTCCAAAATGGCAATATTTTCTCATCAAAAAAACAGATTACTTAAGTCAGTTTGTCAATAAATGGTAAAGAAAGTAATGAGAAAACTGTGTTCTGTGGCACACAGAACACAAACTTCGTACAGTTTTGCATTTATGAGGCTGCTTATTATTAGTAGGATACAGTCTTATAGTAATACCTACTAATTAAAATGACGCTTATTTTTAGAAGAGAAATTTATATCTTAATTTATCAAATATTTTTTATAACTTTTAATAGTTGAATACATTTAATTAAAATATAATCTTATGAGCAACCTAGTTGATATTGATAAAAATAATCTATCTACATTTCTCGAAAATTTTGTTGATACAGGTGTCAAAGCTGTAGATGAACTTGATTTATTTAAAGACGACGGTTTAGTCGCAAGTGTACCTTATGGAAAATTAATTGGATATTTTGCAAAAAAAATGATTGCAATTAGTGACCCTAATAAAGCTTTAAAAAAACTCATAGCATCTTCTCAAACTATTTGTCTGTTTGAAGGAATTAAAAAATATAACCTTTCCCTTAAAATAGACACTGATACTTTTTCCCTAAAGATTAAAGAGATTAAAGCTCAACTTGATGAATATATTGTAGTTGCTGATAGTTTTGATATTGAAAACTTCTTTTCAAACGATATTGTTAAATTTTACTCAAGTAAACTTGATGATGTTTTTGAAAGTTCTTTCAAGGAAATAGAAAAAGTGAAAATACGAAACTTTCGAGATGATTACCTTCAGGTTTATTTTTACAAAATTCTTGAAAATCAGCAAACTGTATTTGAGGTTTTAAATACTTTATTTAAAAGTAAGTCTTATGATTATAGTATAAAATCCAATAGAAAAGAATCTTATAAAAAAGAATTAAAAAATCATTTTAATGATATTGTTCTAAATGATGAAAATGGGATGACTCTCTCAGATGTTTATGTTGAACCAACATTTAGAATACATAATTATTGTCTAAAAGAGGTTGATAGAGATATTAGCTCTTCATTTTCAGAAGTTTATCATAATTCAATTCACGATTTTGTGCATGAAAGTTTAGAAAATAAATTGGGTGAATCATTTATATGTGATAGCCCAAATTTATTTTTTGTGCTTGGATATCCAGGTCAAGGGAAGTCCTCATTTTGCAAGAAGTTCCTTTTTGATGTGTATTCAAATAAGCCAATCAATAAAGATGTTCACTTCATAAAATTTAGGAATATTACTAATTCAACTGATTTGATTAATAACCCCTTACAAACCCTATACGAATATTGGAATGAGAATAATAGTGAATTGAAATTTGATAAAAACGAATTTAAAGGTTCTGTCTTAGTTTTAGATGGTTTAGATGAACTTTTTATGAAAGATAGACTAACGCAAGATGCTATTGATGAGTTTTGTAGAATTTTAATTCATGAGTTGGATAATCCAAAATCTCCCAAAGTGGTAATTACTTCTCGCTATGGTTATGTTAATTTAGAAAAGCTAAAAAAAACCAAGACTCTAATTTTAAGATTAGAAGAGTTTGATTTAGATAGACAATCTGAATGGCTAAAAAAGTATAAGGTTTTTCATCCAGAAACCAATATGACTTATGATAAATTAGTTCAATATAATGAAGATGAAAAATTTGCATCAATTAAAGAATTAATAACTCAACCCATCCTTTTACACATGATAGTGACACTTAATCAAGAGGTGACAACTAACATGAATAGAGCAATAATATATAATAATATTTTTGATAGTTTGATTAACCGCAAATGGGCAGAAGAAGGTCAAATAGAAATATTAAAAGGACTTGAGAAAGATGACTTGAGAGCTTTTTTGAGGGATATTGCATTCGCAATTTATATTTCTGGACATGAGTACATACACAAAAGCAAATTAGAAAAATTACCAGCGACTATTTCTTTTATTGATAAATTACAGAATAAGGATAGGATAAAGGATGTTTTAAAAAATATCATGGTAGCATTCTATTTTCAAGAAACAAAAAAGGATATTAACGATGTTGAGGACTCTGACAAAAATGACTATGCAATTGAGTTTTTACATAAGTCTTTACAAGAATATCTTGTAGCAGAAAAAATTTGGGATGAGTTATTAAAATTTACTGATACAATTCCAAGAACAAACTCCTTTTACGTTGATAATGCTAAAGATGGATTAATACTTCTCCATAAAATTTTTTATAGAAAAAGAATGAGTGATGAAATACAAGATGCCTTGAGCGAAATAATATCTCAAAAAGACATATTAGATAGAGAAAAACTATCTAGTAGATTTAAGAAATTTTTACCAGATTGGTTTACTAATGGATTCGTACTTAATTATTCTTGGGGAGATGTAGAACCTTCATTTACAGAGACTCTAATGTTTGAAAACTTATGGTTTGTAATGAGTCAATTAGTACCCCAAACTGATTATTTAGGGAAAATTACACCAGATAACTTTGGTTTTTTTTCTGAGAAAAGTTTTAATATGAATTGGTCAAATCAAACTTTAAGTGGCTTAGAGAATGGAAGGTATGGCAATTACAATTTTCTTGAAATCTATAGATTATATATTGAATCTTCCAGTTATTCTAATGAAATTACAAATTTAAAACTTAACAAGTTACTACTATTTCAACCAGAGATAAGCACGAATAAAAAAGATGAAATTATAATTTCAAATTGTCAAATTGATGAAGGAGAAATATATTTTAAATCTTCCAAAGTAGATATTAAAAACTGTATTTTTATAGATTGCACAATGTTTATTAATGATGGTAATTTTAACAAAGTTAAGTTTAGTGATTGCATTATTTATATTTTGGAAGAAGGGGAAAAAAGTATCAACGTTACGGATTGTTTATTTATAGAATGCTATTTCAAAGTATCAACAAGTTTTGATACTTCAGTTTTTAATGATAAACAAACATATCAAAATTGTACTTTCATCATTAGGAAAAAATATGAAGATGGTTTTTTACACGATTTTTTAGATAATCCAATGATAGATAGAACAATTTAAAAACCAATAAACATTAAAGCTTTTTTAGTTCGTAGTATCATGTTACGAACTAAAAAGGCTTTCATATTATGTTATGAGTTTATTGAAATTTACCGTTTTAATAATGGAAATGAAAGCACGGGAAGAATTTTAATAAATAATTAGTTTTGACAACTTTTTGAGAAGTTGTCAAAATTAAAAACTTAAATTGGCATTAATTTAACGGTATTCTGTATCACACAGCACACAAATCTACTTCATTCCTCGAAAAACAAGAATGTTGACTTGAAACGTATAATATGAACGTTATAATAATTAGGATCAATTTTTACCTCCAAAATGGCAATATTTTCTCATCAAAGAAACAGATTAGTGAAGTTCGTTTGTCAATGAATGGAAAAGGAAGTAAAGAGAAATGAGCGCTAAAAAGGAGTAACTTTGCTTTGGTAGTTGCTTCTGCAGTGCTTTGGTAAAAAATGCCACAGCACTGCAGGAGCAACTACCAAAGCACTGTAGAAGCAATGCTAGTATAATAAAACTATATAAAACTTAAGAAAACTATATAAACCTAACAACAACAACAGCAATGAAAAATTTGTTGTTGTTTTGAAGAATTGATATTTAAATTTTTAAATGATGTTTTTAAAAATAAAGATAAGCTGGGGGCATATTTTTATAAAAAGTGAAAAATCTTTTAAAAAGTCTTTCCGCTCTGCAAAAATCATGAGGAAAGATTTTGTTTTTTAAAGAAAAAACACTATATTGCTTAAGAGTTTCGACGCCTGTTATCTCCTGTGTTCCTGTTAAAAATCAAAAAATCTTACCCAGTTTTTTATCAATGGAAATGTTAAACGTTTTCAGATTGATTTTGTGTGCTGGATAAATACCGATAGCATAGCACTAAGTTATATTATCTGTAAAGAGTGAGTGCGAAAAAACACCTCTCCAAAATATTTATCCTAAAAAATAATCATTATTTTAGCTTATCAATTCAACAACATTAAATCAACAAAATGAAAATCACTTTTCCACAAATTAATCCTAAAAACCTATTGATATGCCTAGCCGTCACTGTATTTGCGATGATAGGAATGGCTAACTCAATCACTAAAATGCCACTGTTGCGTACTACTGCTGGCGATACCCTCAAAAAAGACACCACCAAGTATGTTGGTTACAAAGATTTACCCCTCAAGGCTACTCGTAAATTCAAACTCAATACCGACGAAGGTACATGGCTGTCACTAGATGTTAGTCCAGATGCTAAAAGCATCGTGTTCGACTTAATGGGTGATTTATACACCATGCCTTTTGCGGGTGGCAAGGCTACGAATATTACCAAAGGCTTGGCGTTTGATACCCATCCACGGTATAGTCCAGATGGTAAAAAACTGCTTTTTATCTCTGATAAAAGTGGTTCTGACAATGTTTGGGTGATTGATTTTGAGAAAAAAGATACAGTACAAGTTACGAAAGACCGTGACCAAAACTTTGAAGCGGCCGAATGGACACCCGACGGTAATTACATTGTTTTTGCCAAAGGACGTATGAACGTACAATTATGGATGGTACACAAAGATGGTGGCGGAGGCGTTCAGCTAATAGACCAACCCGCTAATTTAAAAACAATAGACCCTGCGGTAAGTCCCGACGGACGATACATTTATTTCTCGCAAAGAAGTGGTGCTTGGAACTACAACGCCATGATGCCGCAATATCAAATTGGCGTGTACGACCGCGATAATGCTAAACGCACTACGATTACTTCCAGATATGGCTCGGCGTTTTCTCCGACATTATCTAGTGATGGAAAATGGATGGTGTATGGTTCACGTTTTGAAGAAAAAACAGGCTTGGTATTAAGAAACTTGGAAAATGGTGATGAAAAATGGTTGGCTTATCCAGTACAAAGAGACGAACAAGAGTCTATTGCTACGATGGGCGTGTTACCTGCGATGTCTTTCACACCCGACAATCAGGCTTTGATAGCCTCTTACGGAGGTAAGATTTACAAGATTGCTATCAATGGCGGTACACCAGTACAGATTCCGTTCACGGTAGATATGGAGGTGGAAATGGGACCAAGGCTGGAATTTAAGTATCCAATCTCTGATACTACCCAAACCTTGATTTCCCAAATTCGTGATGCGGTGGCTTCGCCAGATGGAAAGCAATTGGCCTTTACGTCGTTGAATCGCCTATATGTGGCAGACTATCCAAATGGTACTCCTCGCAGAATTACTAACAATGATTTTACAGAAGCACAACCTGTGTGGTCGAACGATGGTAAGCAATTGGCTTTCATTACGTGGACAGCCCAAGGTGGAGACCTTTATAAAGTGAATGTAAGTGGTACGCCCAACTTACAAAAATTGACGACTATTTCAGCCTTGTACAGTCAACCAGTTTGGACACCCAAAGACGATAAAATCGTATTTATCCGTACCCAAAAGAGAGCCTTCAAAGAATCGGTTGGCCCTGTTGCTCCGAGTTCAGAAGATGAAGTTTGCTGGATAGATGCTAAAGGAGGAGCCATTACGGTGATTGATAAAGCACAGGGACGAGGTAATCCACATTTTGTTAAAAACATCGATAGAATTTATTTGAGTGGAGGTGATGGCTCATTAATCTCTATTAAATGGGATGGTACAGATGAGAAAATTCATGCGAAAATCACCGGTATTACGACCTACGGCATGAGCATAGAAGGCGAAGAATATGTACACAATTGCATGATTTCGGAGAAAACAGCCGAGGCTATGGAAGTAAACAGGGCAACGAATGCTTCGCAAGTGATGATGTCGCCAGATGGTGAAAGGGCTTTGGCACAAGTAAACAATGATATTTATGTGATGACGATACCTAAAACGGGTAAGACCGTAAATATCTCTGTTTCTGACCCTGCTTCGGCGCAATTTCCTGCACAAAAATTAACAGAAATAGGGGGAGAGTTTCCTTCATGGTCTAGCGATGCTAAAAAGGTACACTGGTCGTTAGGACGTTATCACTTTGTGTTTGATTTAGACAAAGCCAAAGCTTTTGAAGACAGTGTGAAAACAGCAAAGAAAGCATTAGAAAAAGCCAAGGCAGATTCGTTGCATAAAGTGAAAACTGATACGGTGAAAATCAAGGTAGATAATAAAGTGAAGGCGGATTCTGTTGCTAAAAAAGTGGCTGTTAAGAAAGCAGATGCAACGTATAAACCTGAGGAGGTAGAAATCAAGCTTTATTTCACACGCGATATACCTACAGGAAATGTATTGTTGAAAGGAGGGAGAATCATTACGATGAATGGTAATGAGGTGATTGAAAACGGAGACGTACTGATAGAAAACAACCGAATAAAAGCGGTAGGCAAAAGCGGAACGTTGAAAGGAGTCGGCAATGCCAAAGTAATAGATGTGAAGGGCAAAACTATCACACCAGGGTTTGTAGATACCCATGCCCACATGTGGCCACAGTGGGGCATTCAGAAAAATCAAGTATGGATTTATGCCGCCAATTTGGCTTATGGTGTAACAACTACCCGTGACCCTCAAACGGCTACAACCGACGTTTTCACATACAGCGATATGGTAGATGCAGGTAAAATAGCAGGCCCAAGAATTTATTCTACTGGTCCGGGGGTTGGCTTTTGGTCGTATAATATCAAAGATTCAACTGGGGCGATTAATGCGTTGAAACAGTATAGCAAATATTACAATACAAAATACATCAAAATGTATTTGACAGGAAATAGACAAACCCGTCAGTGGATTATCAAAGCAGCAAAAGACCAAAAGTTGATGCCTACTACTGAAGGTGGTTTGAACTATAAACTGAACATGACTAATATGCTAGATGGTTACCCAGGGCATGAACACGCTATTCCTGTGTATCCTTTGTATAACGATGTGGTGAAATCTATCGCTTTTTCTAAAATGGCAGTAACGCCTACTTTCTTGGTAGCTTACGGAGGACCGTTTGCAGAGATTTTTTATTTTGAAACAGAGAATCCATACCATGATAAAAAGATGCAGTATTTTATGCCTTATGAAGAATTGGCAGAAAAAACACGTAGGGTATCGGGCTGGTTTTTGCCTGAAGAACACGTGTTCCAAAAACATGCAAAATCAATGAAATCGATGGTAGAAAATGGTTCATTGGCAGGTATTGGTAGTCACGGAGAGTTCCAAGGATTGGGCTATCATTGGGAACTATGGTCGATGCAAAGCGGAGGGATGAAAAACCTGGATGCCTTAAAAGTTTCTACGATTTTAGGAGCAACAGCTTTGGGGTTAGACAAAGACCTTGGCAGTATCGAAAAAGGAAAATTAGCCGATTTATTAATCATGGATAAAAATCCTTTAGAAAATATCCGTAATTCAAATACCTTGAAAATGGTGATGAAAAACGGCAGAATCTATGATGCGAATACCTTGAATGAGATTTATCCAACGCAAAACAAATTGGTAAGAAGTGAGTATGAATTTGAAAAGCCTGCGGAGAATACGGGAATAAAAGAATAGTAATATGCAGTCGCTCGCTTCAAGCGAGCGACGACTATTACAAGGCTTCCAGCCAAATTTATTTCATAAAAGTAAAACGCATTTTAATAAAGTAGCGGTAACCCTTGCGGTTACCATATTGTGGCTAGAAGCCTTATAATAGTCGTCACTCGCTTGAAGCGAGCGACTGCGGGCGTTGTGAGTCATTTTAAAAGACCAGCCAAACAGATTTTAGTAACACAAATTATATAACCAAAATGAGCTAAATGCTAAGGATAATTAATGTTTTCTTTCCCATTGCCCGTGTCCACACGGGGAATTTTTAGTTTAGCATTCAATCAAAATTCTAAAACAGTAAAAAAACTATGATTATGACATTGAACAAAATAGTACTTTTTAGCTTTTTGATGATTTTTACTTCTTGTCACGGACAAGAAAAAGCTAATACGCTCAAAGCCCCAACTGTTTCCAAACCAAGTCCAAGAGTGATAAAAAACTTTAATTCAGCGGCTTTAGCACCTGATTTTGACACTACTTTAGTGAGTCAATACATCCGAAGTATTTTTGAAGACTCGAAAGGAAATTTATGGTTTGGCACCCTTGGCGAAGGCGTAGTGAGGTATGATAAAAAAACCTTAACCTATTTTTCTAATCCTGATGGTTTTAATAACAATACTGTTTTTGCCATTAATGAAGATAAAAAGGGCAATATGTGGTTTGGCACTGACCAAGGAGTATATAAATATGATTCCAGACAGGTAGTTGGTAAAAGATTTAGAAATTATCATCAAAAAGATGGACTACAACATATTAATATAAGTAGGAAAAGTATTCTTGTTGACAAATCGGGGACAGTTTGGGTAGGTACACATGGCGGAGTTTATCAATATAATCCAACAGCAGATAGTTTGGGCACTCAATGTTTTTCGTTATTTCCTTTGCTTCCCTCTATCAATGTTGCGGGCATTATGGAGGACAAGGATGGAAATATTTGGTTTGCTTCGTCTGATAAAGGTGTGTTTCGCTATGATGGAAAAACGATTGTAAATTTCAACGAAAAACAAGGTTTGGGCGATAACTATGCAGGAGGTATCGCTCAAGACAAATTGGGCAATATGTGGTTTACCATGAAAAATGGTATTTGTAAATTTGATGGCAAAACTTTTACAGAATATACTCCCAAAGATGGCTTAGGAGGCACAGAGTTTTGGGGAATAATAATAGAACAGTCGGGTATCGTTTGGATTACAGCACGTGGCAGTACTACTAGATTTGACCCATCAGTTCCTTTATCAAATTCCAAAGCATTTACTGTATTTACACCTGCTAACGGTTTAAATTGTTGTGTACAAAGTATGTTTCAGGATAAATCTGGAAATATGTGGTGGGGTACAGGGCAAGGACTTTTTAGGTTTAATGGCACTGAATTTTATCAAGTGAAGCAGAATGGCCCTTGGTAGTATTTACAAAATGGGAGATAAGATAGAATTGAAAGAAAATATTGTGAATATAGGAACGTAGTACGCAGTCGCTCGCTTCAAGCGAGCGACTGCAATCATGAAAACTCCCTCTTATGAAAATATGAGGGAGTTTTTGTTTTACCTCATTCCTAAACAGGATTAATCCCATATAAAATTTATTTATTCCAAAAAACAAAACTAGGGTTTACCCTAAGGTTTCTTATTTTAAGAAGAAGTAAATTTGTTGCACAATTTTGTTGCATTGATTCTTAGGCATAAATATTAATCAGCCGATTGTCTTTACAAAACCAAAAAATTGATTCACTCTCATTTTTAAATTCTTTATGAAACGTAGAAATTTTATTCAAACTACAGGTTTGTCTCTGGCATCAGTCATTGTCAGTGATAGACTTTTTGCTACAAGAAGCCTCTGGTGAAACCTACATCATTGGCTGTAATACCATTAGTCATTTATCAGCAGGACTTTTTGAATTGAACCGCATTGGCGATGATACCTCTGGTAAGGAATGGGACAGAACACGCAAAATGGGCATAAATACATTGGCTTTCAGAGGCGTTCAACAGGGTGTTTTTTATGCAGCCGATGGTGATTGCGTAGGTTTGACCAATCAGGTTGCTTGGGAAAAAAATAAGCAATGGATGCAACTAGTAGCTAAAAGTGGTACTCCTTTGTTTATTTCTGCTCAACCAGAAGCAACGGGAGCAGTCCAGAAAGCCTTTATCAAGGAAAGTTTTAAATAGGCATCGCAAAAATTACCAGTAGGCGAACCCCTAGACTGGCAACAAACCCCGTTACCTACAAAATGGAAGCTGAATGGAAAAATTGAGCATTTTAATTGAGATTAAAACTTATTAATAATCAAAGCATAACAACATCATCCCTACAACAGTGTTCTGTAGCACACAGAACACTGTTTAAGAGACTAAAACACCAACTAGGAATAAAATTTTTGATTGAAAATAATAGTAACCAGAGCCAAAGAATTTTATTTTTTGGCTCTATTATTTTTACGGCTTCTCTAAAAAACCTCTGTTTTTGGATAATTATATAAAAAAATGATAATTTTATCAGTATATTTTAATATTTATTCCTTATTGTTTGTGTCAGCAAGACACGATGAGCTTTTTGATAAAGTATTAATAGATAGCTTTTAATAAAAATTAATACGCGTTGGCAATCAAACCCCTCCATAACGATGATTTAGCCCTTTGGCAAACCTTCAAAAAAGGTGATAAGAAAGCCTTTGCTAAAATTTATCAGCTTTATGCCAAGCCTTTGCTAAATTATGGCATTACCCTCAAGATTTCCACAAACCTTACGGTGGTGGAAGACTGTATCCAAGATATTTTTTTAGAATTGTGGCAAAGCAAAGAGAATCTTTCTGATACCGATTCGATAAAGTTTTATTTGTTTCGCTCGCTCAAAAACAAGTTGATGCGGACAGTAAAGTATGACTTCACTAAACATGCTGATGAAATAGAAGAGAATCTGGAAGCATTGTTTGAAGCATCTTTTGAGGGGTTAATAATTGAAGAAGAAAATCAAAAAGAACAATTAGAAAGACTTGAAAAAGCCTTCGGACAATTATCGCAACGCCAACGAGAAGTCATTAATTTAAAATACTATCATCAATTCTCGAATGCCCAAATCGCAGAAATGATGGAGCTTAATTATGCCTCTGTAGGCAATCTTATCCAAAAAGCATTGTATGCTTTACGCCAATCTATTCACTTTCCTGCACATTTTCTGCTGTTTATTTTCAATTTCTTCATCAGATAAATCATTGATTTATTTGTACTTAGCTACTTGCTGAAAATTAAATGTAAAAATTTGTACAAAAAATAGGATATATTTTTGTTGTCCTTGTCATTCTATAATTAACTCACTCATATACTATGAATTACTCTGAATTCGATACCATAGATTTTGTAAAAGACGATTTTTTTTGTCGATGGGTACAAAATCCTGATCAACATACTAATGAATTTTGGCAAGATTTTCTACAAGAGAACCCTGAAAAAAAAGCCATGATAATGGAGGCAAAATCTATGATAAAAACGCTTGCCTCTATTCAAAATACCTCCATCGATGAAGATGCGTCAGTCGCCAAAATATGGCAAGGCGTAGAGTCAGAAATGGAGGTTTCAGAAACCCCGAATAATTGGGGAAGATACCTTTGGCAGTTGGCAGCGTCTGTCACCTTATTAATTGGTTTGGGCTGGTGGATGAATTACCAAAAAGAGGCTGACAAAATATTTGATATTCCACAATTATCAGCCCGTAATGATGGTGCAGAGTTTGTCGAAAAAGAAAATACAGCTGACCAACCTATGCATGTGATGATGACTGATGGGTCGGAAATAGTACTGGAAAAAAACGCAAGAATTAGGTATCCAAAAGTTTTTGAAGCAGATAAAAGAGAGGTGTTTTTGGTAGGCGAGGCTTTTTTTGAGGTAACAAAAAATCCTAAAAGACCTTTTTTGATTTATACCAAAAAATTAATTACAAGAGTATTAGGTACGAGTTTTACCATTAAAGCAAACCCCGAAACAGAGGAGGAAAGAGTAGTCGTAAAAACAGGGAGAGTCTCGGTGGTTTCGCAGTTAGAATCGAAGACGGTTGAAAAAGGCGTTCATTTTTCAGAAGCAAATGGTATTGTGGTTACCCCCAATCAAGAGGCTATTTACTTATCATCCAACGCCAAATTGATGAAGAAAATAGTTACTACACCAACGATACTGACTACAGCTTTACAAAAGCAAGTATTTATCTACAAGAATGCCTCGCTGGCCAAAGTATTTGTCGATTTAGAAAAGGCTTATGGCATTAAAATAATTTATGATGAAAACCTTTTTGAAGAATGTACTATCAACGGGAATCTATCAGACGAAACCATGTTTGATAAACTAAACAGTATTGCCAAAATTACAGGAATAGATTACCAAGTAGTTGATGCACAAATAATTGTATCTGGAAAAGGTTGTGAATGATTGTTTACTAATAGATAACTTGTATAGGGATTTTAAATGTCTAAGAAACAATTAGTTAATAATATTCATATACTATTTTTTTATGAAATTCCGCTGTTTGAGCGAAGCGAGTCGGTTCGCCGATGCGATTCGGAATTTCTTGACTTTCTTTTACGGTCCGCCGTTGCGGTTACTTTTCTTGTGTCAAGACAAGAAAAGTAAGGACGTTAAAATAAAAGGATTTGTTTTTCCTCATTAATTAAATTAAGCAATATTGTAAATACTGTAACTCAATTATAAATACTCTAACTCAAAAAATATCTCAATTATGAAAAAACGCATTACCAACTCCTCCTAAAAAAAAGAAAAGCCGATAAATGTTCTCAGCATTTATCGACTTGATACCATTCCCTTTTAGACGCGAATCAAGCACTTCCTTAGGAAGAAGTGTTAGGGAATATTTTTGCCAATTTTTCCAAAACAACAAAAACAGTACAATTTATGAAAAAAAATCTATTAACGTTAGCAACGTTGCTATCCATTATGAAAATTTCAGCTGGACAGATATTAATTGCTATTGTCTTCACTACATTATCGTATGCGAGTGAGGTAAGCGGACAAGATATACTGCAACAAAAGATAACTGTGCGTATCGAAGAAAAAGGATTGTCGGAAGCACTTTCAGCGTTAGAAAATGCTGCGAAAATCAACTTTTTCTATAGCCCAAAGAATATTAGTGCTAAACGAAAAATTAGTATTGTGGCCAAGAATCGTGAATTAAGAGATGTCTTAAAAGAACTATTTACGCCACTAAGCATCAGTTATGAGATTCAGGGCGAACGTATTCTGTTAAAGAAGAGTAACGTCAGCATCGAAAAAAACGACCAAAGTCTTGAACCTCAATTGGAGCTTCAAGAACAAAACATAACGGGAACCGTAACGGATGAAAAAGGAGAGCCTTTAGTGGGAGTAAGCATTACGATAAAAGGAACAACCAGAGGAGGAGTAACGGATGAAAAAGGTAAATTTAATATCAGCGTCCCCGACAATAATAGTATTCTGGTTTTCTCATTTATTGGGTATAAAAAACGAGAAGTATTAGTAGGGAAGACTTCCGATATGAAAGTTCAATTGGTGGTAGAGCAACTCAATTTGGATGAAGTTGTAGTAGTAGGATATGGTACTCAGAAAAAAGTAAATTTAACAGGCTCTGTCTCAACAGTATCATCAAAGGAAATTGCAGATAGACCCATCACGCAATCATCCCAAGCTTTAGCAGGCTTAGCCACAGGGGTTTCAGTGTCGCAGGGTTCTGGACAGCCCGGTAATAATGGTGCTAGTATTACTATTAGAGGGATAGGGTCGTATGGTGCAGGCGGTGGACCTTTAATATTGGTTGATGGTTTAGCTACTTCTATTAATGATGTTGACCCCAATAATATTAAAAGTATCTCTGTTTTAAAAGATGCCGCTTCGGCTGCAATGTATGGTAGTAGGGCCGCCAACGGAGTAATATTGATTGAAACAAAGCGAGGAGAAAATGGAAAAATGCAGGTTAGTTATAACAGCTATGCTGGCTGGCAAAAACCTACTCAACTTCCTGACTTTGTTGAATCATGGGAGTTTGCCAAACTTAGAAATGAAGCAAATGTGAATGCTGGTGCGGGTTTGTCTTATACGGATGCTGAAATTGAAAAATTTAGAAATGGGTCAGATCCAGACAATTATCCGAATGTCCCTCACCTTAAAAACCTACTAACTTCTGGTAATGGCTTTCAGACCAACCATAATATAAGTTTTATGGGTGGAAATGATAAAACACGTTATTTATTATCGCTAGGGTATCTTCAACAAGATGGGATAGTCGCTAAAAATGGTTATTCAAAATACAATTTCCTATTAAATACAGATAGTAAAATTAAAGATAACCTTACGTTAAAGGTAAGCCTATCAGGATATACTTCAGAAAACCATTCGCCTAGACACTATGAAGGAGGAATGAACCACATGATTAATTTTGCTGTGCGTGAAGCACCTATTTTTGCAGGAAAAAAATCTGATGGAACCTATGGGTATCAAGACAATTACAGTCCAGAGGCTTGGATGTCTAGTGAATCTTTTTACAAAGGTACCAACAAATATTTTTTGGGTAGCACCGAAATTGCGTGGGAGTTATTCAAAGGTTTTACGTTGAGTGGAAAGGTTGGGTATAACTATTGGAGTTACTATAATAAAGATTATGCCTCAGATTTTGTATTTAATGCTTTCAAGACGGTTGGTCCTAATAATTTAAGTATATCAACAGGCCAAGGGCAACAATTAACCCTTCAATCGCTTGCTACATATACCAAGCAAATCAACAAGCATTCCTTTACAGTATTAGGTGGTGTGTCTCAGGAACAATATGACGACCTAGGGATGTCGGCCTATCGGAAAGATTTTCCAACCAATACCTTGTATGAACTAAATGCAGGTTCGGCTACAGGGATGAGCAATTCAGGTTCAGCCTCAGCTTGGTCGATGCGTTCTTTTTTCAGTAGGGTTAATTATATCTATAACGACCGATATTTATTTGAAGCAAATATACGCTCAGATGCTACCTCACGTTTTCCCGAAAAAGGTAGGTGGGGCTATTTCCCTTCATTTTCAGCAGGTTGGATAATTTCTGAAGAAGATTTTTTGAAAAATGTACTTTGGTTAGACAATCTAAAGGTAAGAGCAAGTTGGGGTAAATTAGGTAACCAGAATGTTGGTACCTACCCTTATCAAAATATTGTTTCTCTTGGGCAGAACTATTCTATTGGTGGCGTATTGGCTTCTGGTGCTGCCAGTAGCAGACTTAGTAATGCAGATATTACTTGGGAAACCACCACTACCACTGATATTGGAATAGATGCAAGTTTATGGAAAGGCAAGCTAGATTTTACCTTTGGAGTCTTCAAAAAACAAACTTCGGGTGTGCTTTATAGCATAGCAAGTTCAGCTACTTTAGGGCTTAGTACATCTCCAGTAAACATTGGTGGGGTAGAGAATACAGGTTTTGAGGCAAGTCTAAATTACCGAACAAACATTGGGAAATTTAAACTAGGAGTATCACCTAATTTTACGATTGTCAATAACAAAGTAACTGAATTAGCCAATGGTCTACAGCAAAATATCGGTGCCAATCTATTTGTAGGACAGCCACTAGGGGTAACTTATGGGTATATAGCCGATGGGTTATTTAAAGATGCTAATGATGTGGCTACTTATCCAAAACAGCCCTATTCAGCAGAGCCTGGTTTTATAAGATTCAAAGATATTAGTGGCCCTGATGGTGTGCCTGATGGCAAGGTAGATGCTACTTATGATAGAACTTTTATAGGTAATACCGTTCCTAAATATAATTTTGGACTTACCCTTACAGCCAATTATAAAGGATTTGATTTGTCAGTATTAATTCAAGGACTTGCCGGATGGAAAAAGCAGATGAATAACTATCAAGCGTTTGCTTTCTTTAATGGAGGACAAATACAGAGATGGCAAGTAGAAAATCGTTGGACTACTGAAAACCCCAATCCAAATGCGCTGTATCCAAAGTTAACAAGCCTAAACGAGGGTAGTGGTATTATTCAATCATCTACTTACTGGAACAGAGATGCAAGTTTTGCAAGACTCAAAAACCTACAAGTAGGCTATAGTTTCAGTAATAAATTGATAGAACAAATGAAGATAAGTAGGCTCAGAATATATTTTAGTGGACAAAACCTCCTTTCAATTAATTCATATTACCAAGGTTGGGACCCTGAAATGGCACAAAACGGTGGATTTTATCCGCTCACAAGTGTTTATACCTTTGGTGTAAATGTATCATTCTAAATTATTCTGACATATTTTTTACTAAACAATTGAAAGACATGAAATTCAATAATATATATACAACATTGCCCCCTTTCAAAATAGGATTGCTCTTTTTACTTTTCTTTTCCATTTCGGCTTGTAAGAATGATTATTTTGATAAACAGCCACTTGATTCCATTTCAGATGGAACTTTCTGGAAAACAGAAAAAGATGCTAATCTGGCCTTAGTTGGATGTTACAACATTGGGGCAGGGTGGTCTGGTGAAGATTTTTGGAATGCACGTGCAGTACTTTACCTTGATTTAATGGCTGGACTAGGTTCTGAAAAAGAGCTAATCCCCGATCATGTTACCGATGGTACATTAAATGCTTCGTATTGGGTAACAAGCAGTATTTGGTCTAATACGTATAGTAAAATTGCTAAATGCAATAATTTTTTAGACCACATAGACGCAATCCCTTTTGATCAAACCAAGAAAAATATACTAAAATCAGAAGTACGTACTTTACGAGCCTATTCTTTATTCAATCTGGCATTGTACTTTGGCGACATCCCTTTGCCTAAACATTTACTGACGGTAACCGAAGCTAATTCAATAACCAGAACTGCTAAAGCCGAAGTATGGTCATTTGTTGAAAATGAATTAAAGGAAAGTGCTTCGATGTTGCCAGCTACTCGTCCTAGTAGCGAAATGGGGCGTATTACCGCGGGTGCTGCTTTGGCGATTCTGGGTAGAGTACAAATGGCTGAAAAGAAATGGAGTGATGCGGCGGCAACGTATAAAAAAATCTTGGATAGCGGAGTTTATTCGATAGAACAGGGTGGTTTTAAAAAGTTGTTTATTCAAACAGGAGAGAGTAGTAATGAGATTATTTTGGCTTCACAATATCACGAGGATACTTATTCACACGTAATGTTGCAATATCTTTATCCAGAAAGTTATGGAGGATGGCATCAGTTCTCTCCTTATAACGAATTAGTACAATCTTATGAATGTATTGATGGTAAAACCGTTGAGGAATCTCCCTTGTATAATCCGAATTCCCCATACGATAATCGTGACCCTAGGCTCGACCAAACGATAATGATATCCGACCGTACCGTATTTAAAGGGGTTAAGTATGTTTCAAGACCAGAATCTAATTCGCCTGATAGAATGAGTAGATACAATTGGAGTGGCTATTGTATTAATAAATACATGGATTCTACGTTTGCAGGAAACCTGATGAACTATGGCGGTAACTTTACTTTGATTCGCTACGCAGAGGTACTTTTAAGCTATCTTGAATCAAAGTTGGAAGCGGGAGAGGCTATTAATCAAACATTATTAGATGCCACAATCAATAAGGTTAGGGGTAGAGCTACTGTCAATATGCCTCCAGTAACCGTTACAGACGCTAATTTATTAAGAACAATAATAAGAAGAGAACGTAAAGTAGAATTAGCATTTGAGGGTATTCATTATTATGATATACTGAGATGGGGTACTGCTGCAACGGAGCTAAACCGACAGTTTACAGGGATGAAACTTACTAATTCACCAGCTACTTATAAGGATTATCCCGTAGATGCTCAGGGCTTTTTATTGTATCAAAAGAGGGCTTTTATCGCAGGGAAAAATGAATTATGGCCAATTCCTCAATCTGAAAGAGACATTAATAAAGCCTTAACTCAAAATCCTGGATATTGATTTTAGCTAAAGTTATATTCTTAAAAAAGGCTGTCCCAAAAGAAAACCATTGCCAAATATTCTTTGGTTTGAAACCTCACCCCCAACCCATCTCCTTCAGAGAGGGGAGCTTTTGAGCTCAAAAAGCCCCTTCTCTGAAGGAGAAGGGGTTGGGGATGAGGTCTTTCGCAGAATAATATTTGGTCGTAAAAACTTTTGGGATAGCCCCATTAATAAAAATGCTTTTTCAGCTTCAACCATGAAAAATATATTTGTAATGCTTGTTTTCTTCATGATGCCTGCTTGTGTGTATGCACAAAAGAAGAATCCATTTCCAACAATTTCAAAGCCAAAGCCAGTTGATAGTGAGACTTTAGGAGATTGGAAAACATTTCCAGAAATGAAGTTAAATATTCCTATTGCAAAAGGACCTTTTGAACCAACATGGGAATCGATTGAAAAAAACTACCCGGGTACTCCTCAGTGGCTTCGTGATGCCAAGTTTGGTATTTGGGTTCACTTTGGACCACAATCAGCAGGTGAAAGTGGTGACTGGTACGCACGTAATTTATATAAATCGGGAAAAAGGGCTTATACTAATCATATAAAAAAATATGGACACCCATCAGAGGTTGGATATAAAGAAGTATTGCGTGACTGGAATCCCACCAAGCTTAATCCATCGCAACTCACTAAAATATACAGAGATGCTGGTGCAAAATATCTTATGATTCAAGGGGTGCATCATGATAATTATGATTTATGGAATTCAAAATATCAGCCTTGGAATTCAGTAAATATCGGCCCTAAGCGTGATTTAATAGCGGAATGGGCAAAGGCTTGTAAATCAGATGGAATGCGTTTTGGTGTAACCTTTCACCATGAATATACATGGTGGTGGTGGCAAACAGCCTTTGGTAGTGATAAAGAAGGGGAGAAAAAAGGTATTCCTTACGACGGACACCTTAGTCTTGAAGATGGAAAAGGAAAATGGTGGGAAGGTTATGACCCCCGAATGCTTTATGGTATCGACCTCCGAGAATATAAAGGGGTAGAACAAAATGCACATACAGAATGGTCGCCACCACCAGCTGGTATTTTTTCAAATCATCTTGATTATGCTAAATGGTACACAACTAATTGGGCTTTGAGAATGATGGATGTTGTAGCGCATTATGACCCAGATTTTATCTATACCGATGGTACAGTGCAAGGCCCTTTTACTGGGAATGGAACAGGAACAGGGATAAAAGCCGATGCCATGCAACACGTAATTGCTGATTTCTATAACCGTACATTACAAAGACGAGGTATCGTTAATACTTTCAGTATCGTAAAATTTCGCCATAATACCAATGGTACAGTGAACACAGAAGAATTTGGTGTTCCTGAAAAAATTAATACTGCTCAACCTTGGATTGCTGAAGCTCCAGTAGGAGACTGGTTTTATGCTCCTGGCTTTACTTACGATTCAGGAATGATGATTAGATACATAATCGAAGCCATAGCACGGGATGGTAATGCTGCTCTTTGTATATCTATATTGCCAGACGGTTCTTTAGACGAAGGTAGCTTGAAAATGTTAAAAGAAGTAGGTAATTGGATGCGTAGAAATGGTGCTGCTGTTTATGGTAGCAAGGCTTGGAGTATTCCCGGTGAAGGAGAAATTATCAATAATAAGTTGAAAATGTTGCCAGGGGGTGCATTAAATAAAAGACACGCTGAATTTAAGTTTAATGAAACGGATTTTAGGTTTACAGTTGGGAAAGACAAAGCACTTTATGCTTTTTGTATGACAGTGCCAGCTTCTAATACTACTATAAAAATAAAATCTTTGGGTTCTAATTCTGGTAATTATTCTCAAGGTATAAAAAAAGTTTCCTTGCTTGGTCACAAAGGAAAACTGAACTGGAAACAAGAACCTGACGGATTAAATATTACTTGTCCTTCAAAGATGCCTTATGAAACATCAGTAGTTTTTAAAGTTGAATGAGCTTTAGAAGATAAAAACCCAAATAAACTAGGATAGTCATGCCATGAGTAAAGATTATAGCGTGTTTTAACATTAACAAAGAGGTAAAAAGTTAGCTTTTGACCTCTTTGTTTTTACAGCCATAGAACGTCAACTACTTGAAAATTATGACTATACATTTATATAATTAACTTGTGGTTTCAATTATTTTTTCAAACAGTTTTCATGTGGTTGTTAGTATTATCGAGCAAGGTAGTAAAATCTTGAGTTACCAGCGGTAAGATTTTTTGAGTAGAATTTGACAGAATAGTCATCTTGTTTGAAATCTTAAATTTAAAATAAGTTTAGTGTTTGGGGAGAGAAAATAAATTGTTAGTTTAGATAGTGGAAGTAAATATTCTAACGATACAAAAAGTACTACAAGACTTTCGCATATTAGCGAGTTCGTGGTAAAAGCCTTAAGAGAAACTGTAAACAACAACATTAAAAGTAAAAATGGCAGAATTCGACGACATAATAAAATCTACCCAATGGGCTGAAAATATTCATAAATCGGTAGGGCTAAGTTCACAAATTTCAGAAATGCTAAAAACTCAAGGAAGAATGGCAAACGGTTTTGTTGAACTGAACACGTTTACTCAATTTGCTAAAAGTTTTCAACAACAAGAAAAGTCTATAAGAAATCTTAGTGCAATAAGTATGATGACTGAACTTGCTAAAAGTATGCAACACCAAGAACAGTTTACAAAAAATTTGGGTAGTATAAGTGTATTGACTGACTTTGCCAAAAGTATGCAACAACAGCACATGGCTATAGGCCCTAGTTTGTCGGCAATTGATGGATTAACAAAATCAATGCGATTTGCTATTCCGCAAACAACACTTGATGCCATAACATCTATAAATACACAACACAACCAACTTTTTGGAAATCTTAAAAGCATAACAGAAGCGTTTACTAAAAATCAAACTGCATTTTCTCAAATTAATAATTGGCAGTTTGCGTTTAGCAGTATTTCAGGACAATTAGCTTCAGTTGTAGCAACCCAGAGAAAATGGGATTTAATTGATGACTTTGAAAGTATTACTGAAGATGCCGTTTCTCTAAATGAAAGAATATTTGACGAGAACGGTGTAACCAATGAGGGGCTAAATGAACTGAAAATTTTTCTTCAAAGTATAGAAATTAAAGTTGACAAAATTGAAACTGATGCTAATTCTTTATTTTGGAAGTTATTGACAATTATAGGTTTTATTCTTGCTGTAATGAGTGAAGCAAGAGTTTGGTTACCTAAACCAGAATATGCAACTAAGCAAGAAGTTGAAACCGTTATTAAGGAACAAATTGCTATTTACGCGAAGAAATTAAAAGTAGAAAAAGAGTTCAGAATTGTCCAAAGAGTATGCAAAGTTATGGCAAAACCAAACTTAAAGTCTCTGTTAATTGAAAGATTGCCAATTGATTTTGAAGTAACTGTTTTACAAATTAATAAAAAATGGGTTTATGTTAGCTACCATAGTCCTACAGACAACTTACCGCAGACAGGTTGGATAATGAAAAAATATTTAGTCAAACCAGTAAAATGACGAAGAAAGGTGCAACCCCTAGGACGGAATTTGCGTCAGGAGTGGAAGTGCAAAATTTATTGCTATTCCATTTTTTTTAACTTGAAACAAAAATAAAATACAAACTCTAGCTATAAATACGCATTTTTTTGCTCAAAGATTTTTCCAAACCATACAAATCTTTCCAGAAAGCAAGTTGCAAATCTGTAACTTGCTTTTTTAGTATTAACAATCCAAAAATATATGATAAAGTTTAGCCATATTCTTGCTGTACTGTTGTTGTCGAATCAGTTATTGTTAGCACAGTCGAATGAAGATATTTCTTCTTTGAATCTCATTCAAAAAGGGGCTGTGTTAGTGCAGGTTTCCAAACAATTTACTTTTACCGAAGGACCAGCGGTAGATAAAAAAGGCAATATCTACTTTACCGACCAGCCTAATGATAAAATTTGGAAGTATAGCACTGATGGTAAATTGACACTTTTTATGGAAAAGTCGGGGCGTTCTAATGGCTTGTATTTCGATAAAAAAGGTAACATTATCTCCTGTGCCGACGAGCATAACGAGCTATGGGCTATTAATTTAAAAGGAGAAAAAACCGTATTGTTAGATAATATCAAAGGTCATAAAGCTAATGGTCCTAATGATTTATGGATTGATGCCAAAGGTGGAATTTATTTTACTGACCCTTATTATCAACGTGATTATTGGACAAGACAAAAGCCTGACATCGATAAACAAAATGTGTATTATTTAGCCAAAGGAGCTACTCAACCGATAGAAGTGGATGCCGATTTAAAAAGACCCAATGGTATTGTTGGCACGCCAGACGGAAAGTATTTGTATGTTGCTGATATTGGTGATAGCAAAACTTACAGATATGAAATTCAAGCGGATGGAACATTGGCAAATCGACAACTTTTTGCTCCAATGGGCTCAGATGGTATGACCTTAGATAACCAAGGGAATTTATACATTACGGGGAAAGGCGTTACTATTTATAATCCTCAAGGCATAAAATTAGGCAATATTCCAGTACCGTCTAATTGGGTCGGAAATATTTGTTTTGGAGGCAAAGACCGCAAAACATTATTTATTACCGCCTCAGAATCGGTTTATACGCTACAAATGCAAGTGAAAGGAGTAGAATAGTATTTTTTATCAAATATTCCTTATGTATTAAAATAATGTATTGACTATCAAGGGATAATCATAAAGATTGATGAAAAATATAAAAATTGTATTACTACTATTAAGTAGCCAAATAATCTATGCCCAAGTTAATAAAACGCATTTGTTTAGTGCGGGACAAAATATCTATGTTTCCCCAAAAGGCAATGATAAAAATGCAGGAACAAAAGCGAAACCAGTTGCCAGTTTTGCCAAAGCTCAAACCTTAGCACGTAAAACACAAGCTGGCAAACCAGTCAATGTGATTTTTATGGATGGTATTTACTATTTGCCCGAAACAGTTCATTTTACTGCCGATGATAGCAAAAGTCTGACATCACCCATTAAATATACAGCCGAGCATGAAGGTAAAGCCATCATAAGTGGAGGTTTGTTACTGAAACTAAATTGGAAACCTTGGCAAAAGGGAATTTATAAAGCACAAGTGCCTAATAATGTAGCAATCGACCAGTTGTATATCAACGGAGTTCGTCAAAGAATGGCACGTTTTCCAAACGCTGTTGCGGGAAAAAATGTATTTGATACTTGGGAGTTAGATCATAATGCCAAGGCAGATGCTGCCACTAATCCTTTGATATTGAGCCGTACTCAAAACTGGGTAAATCCTGAAGGGGGTTATATTCATGCCATGCACAATGCTTTATGGGGCGATATGCACTGGGTGATACAAGGGAAGAATCCCGATGGAACACTCAAATACGAAGGTGGTTGGCAGAATAATCGTCCTTCAGCAATGCACCCACTTTATCGAATGGTCGAGAATGTTTTTGAGGAATTGGATGTGGAAGGCGAATGGTTTTATAATAAAAATGAACATAGTCTTTATTATATGCCAGCATCAACAACAGATTTACAAACTGCAAAAGTAGAGGTGGTTCGGCTAAGGCATTTGATTGAATTTAAGGGTTCTAAAGAAAAACCTGTAAGCGGAATAAGCCTTGAAGGATTTGTATTTCGCCATGCCGCTCGGACTTTTATGGATAATAAAGAACCACTTTTGCGGTCAGACTGGACGGTGTATAGAGGTGGTGCAGTTGTTTTCAATGGTGCAGAAGACTGTGCTATTAAAGATTGTGAGTTTGACCAAGTAGGAGGGAACACCATTTTTGTGAATAATTATAATCGTAGAATTACCATTAAAGGTTGTTATATCCATCATAGTGGTGCCAATGGAATTGCATTTGTGGGCGACCCTGCTACCGTAAGAAATCCTTTGTTCAGATATGGGAATCAAGATTTTAAGCATCTGGATAAAACACCAGGGCCAAAAGGCGATAATTTCCCAGAAGATTGCTTAGTAGAAGACTGTTTGATTACGATGACAGGGCGAGATGAAAAACAGACTGCACCAGTGCATATTGCTATTTCACATAAAATCAGGGTAAATCATTGTTCCATTTATGATGTACCTCGGGCAGGAATCAATATCAACGAAGGTACTTTTGGTGGAAATATCATAGAAAACTGTGATATTTTTAATACCGTCTTAGAAACAGGCGACCACGGAAGTTTTAACTCGTGGGGACGTGACCGCTTTTGGACACCAGAAATCAACGAAACTGTAGCAGAAGTTGCCAAAGAACCGACTTTGCCTTTTTGGGATATACTAGAACCCAATATTTTAAGAAATAGTCGTTGGCGATGTGACCATGGTTGGGATATTGACCTCGACGATGGTTCTACTAGCTACAGAATTTATAATAATTTGTTGTTGAGAGGCGGACTAAAAATGCGTGAAGGCTATGATAGAATTGCTACTAACAATATCATTATCAATAACAGTTTACATCCGCACGTATGGTATCAAAGCAGTGGTGATGTTTTTAAAAACAATATTGTGTTTATGGCGTATAGACCCGCCGTTATGAACAAATCTATTGCACAGAATGGCAAATGGGGGAAAGAACTAGACTATAACTTTTTTGTATCTAATCAAGAAAACATGAAGCGGTATGCTCAGAACGGTTGTGATGAACATTCTTTAAATGGGGATGCCATGTTTGTTAATCCTGAAAAAGGTGATTTTAGGGTGAAAGACACTTCACCAGCTTTGAAAATAGGGTTTATAAATTTTCCATTAGATAATTTTGGAGTAACCAAACCTTCTTTGAAAGCCATTGCCAAAACGCCTGTAATACCAACTATTAATATCAATGCTGAGTTTATTCATGCACAGCCAAACAGTGCTTTTACTTGGATGGGCACAAGTTTAAAAGAACCCCAAGGCGACGAATTATCAGCTTATGGACTGGGTTTTGATGAAATAGGAGTAGCCTTACTTGATTTTACGGACGATGCTTTAGCAACAAAATTAGGGTTCAAAAAAGGAGACCTCATTCAAACAATCAACGGGGTTAAAATCAGTAATATCCAAAGCCTAAAAGAGTACGTAAGTAGTGATAAAGCTAAGCTGAATCAACAAGAATTTGTAATTATCCGTAACCAAGCCAAGCAAAAACTCAATATCAATCAAGCTATTTTTGGCGTATTGATTATGCAACGATAGCGTAAATGTTCTTTGCTTTGCCAATTGGGCTTATAATGTTTTAGCGTAAAACTGAAAACAAAAGGTAAATTCTTCTTACATGAGTTCATTGATGCAGAATTTTGCCAAACTTATAAGTTTGATTAAATTTGTTTTATGGAAACACTATATACAGAAGGTCAAATATTTATACCGATAATATCAGATTATGGATTTAAAGCAACATTTGGTAATGAATCTAATACACTTTTTTTGAGAAAAGCTTTACAAGCACTTATTAAATCAAATGTGCCAATTAGTGAAATTAAATTTGATAAAAATACCTTTGAAGGGATAACTCAGGATGGTAGAAGCGGGATTTTAGATTTGTCATGTACAGATGAAAACGACAATCAATTTATTGTAGAAATGCAATATGGCGAAGCTTCATATTTTGTTCAAAGGATGAACGGGGTCGCCCGTGCGATTTTACGCATTACACAAGTTTAATGCAATGGTAAAAAGAGGTAAGTTTGATTATTCAACCTTAACAAAAATATATTGTGTAGCTATTTTAGCGAATGATATTTTTCCTTATGGTGGATTTCACACAGTCGCAAATCTGAGAAATGAGCAAGGAGAACTTTTCGATGAACAAATGACGTTTATTACGGTAGAATTAGATAAATTTACATTACAAGAGTCTGATTGTCAAAAGGATTTAGAAAAACTGATATATACCATGAAAACGATACATACATTTACTAAGTCAACCCAATTCCCTGAATTCTGGAATGAGGAATGGTTGAAAGTTGCTATTGATGAGTTAGATAGTCGAAAAATGACACCAGATGAAAAGGCTTCATTAGAGATTTTAATCGCTCGTAATGCCGAAGCAGTAAAAGCAGAGAGTAGAAGAATAAATCAAGAAAAAGAGAAATTTGTAATCAACCTTTTACAGCAAACGGATTTTAATAGTAGTAAAATAGCAACGCTTGCAAATGTTCCAGAAGACCTTGTTAAGGAAGTTAAACAAAAGCTAATTAAGAATAGTTAAAGAGAATTTTGTAGAAATATATCCCTAATGGTACAAGTATCAAATCAAGCAAAGCGTTACTTGTACCTAAAATTACCTCAGTTTGTAACAGAGACTAAATTAAACTCTTCTAAAATAAGTTTAACTTTTACAAAGGCTGGACTTATTTTCCCCTCCTCTTCTTGATAACCCCCTTTTAGCTTTAATAATAAACGATTACTTTACCCACGAAAAGGTAGATTTCAACAACACAAAAACACAGCAAAGCCTTGAAAATAAAAGCCGATATACCCGTTTTTAATCAAAGTAGCGAAGCTATTGGAGGTATTTATATTGCAAAGTTGTCTGTAGAAGATGTTGATTATCATGAGGATAAAAGAGGAGTCCATCGAGACGATTTCTTTATTTTTTTTGTAATCACAAGTGGCTCTGTAATGATGCAATGCGATACCGTTAATATTGAAATAGAGTCTCCAAGTGTGCTTTTGATGAAGCCTTTTCAGATTCATGCTGTCCAGCAAGTATCAGCAGGTTCCTCAGGATATTTTATCAGTATTGCTCCCTTTTTAATTCCCAATCTTTGTTCAGAAATCTTTCAAAATTTGAAGATTTCTGAACAAGTAAAAAAAATAGAGGAAGTTCTACAAGAAGACCTGATGGCAAACATTGCTTTATTGAATAGTGTTTTTACCAAAAATCAGTTATACAATACACAAATTATCAATGGACTTTTTAATGCGTTGGTGTATCAATTCTCAAATTTATTTCAATCATCAGAAATACATACGCCAGAACGTAAAAATCAATCGTCATTGATTACGACCAATTTCAAAAAGTTAATTGCTAAAAACAACTTTTTAGAAAGCCCTTCTTTTTTTGCCAAAGAGCTAAACATTAGCACTACACACCTGAACGACTGTGTGAGTTTAACCACAGGGAAATCTGTTACTTATTGGCTACAAAATGCAATGCTTTTAGAAGCACAAAGGCTTTTGTATTATACTGAAAACGAAGTGAAGGAAATAGCCTATCATTTAGGTTTTAAAGACCATTCCTATTTTTCAAGGCTATTCAAAAAAATAAGCAACGAAACACCTCTCGGATTTAGGAACAAATTCCGTGAATAGTCCTATTATCTCCCTTGCCTATTCAACCATTTATGGCTGTTTTTGTATCAATTTTGTGAGAGAATTAATACAAGAAAAATATGCCGTCGATACCCAAAATAATAGGCGACTTTATGGAATTAACGTTTAGCAGTAAAATCTGTAAAGTAAACGTTGTTTCAACTGTTATGCCAAGTCCCAACGTAAAAATCATTACGTTTAAGGGAGACTTTCCCCAAGTAAAATTCAAAATTGGACAAGCCATCTTCATTAGAATAGATGATACCAATTACCGCAATTACACCCCTAGCAAATGGGATAGTGAATCAGGAATATTTGAAGTGATTTTCCATCTTCACAGTAATGGTCCAGGAAGCCATTTTATTGAAAACATAAAAGTAGGCGACCAAGTAACCGTTGGTTTGCCAAGAGGCTTCAATATTTATAAACAGGAAGCAAAATATCAATTCTTTTTTGGCGATGAATCTTGCATTAGCGTGTTTAAAAGTATCAAAGACGAAATTAATCATAGTGAAAACAATTATCTAGGTATTTTAGAACTAGACAATACATCATTAGAAGTGCCAAAATCATTAGGGTTGATGGTGGATACCGTCCCCAAATCAGTCAACAGAGCTGAGTTTGCTATTGAGACTTTAAACAAATTGGACGACAAAATTTGGCAATTATGGCAGAACGGATTTTTTTATTTGATGGGTAATGCCAAATCAATTCAAAATTTTAGGAAAGCCCTGAGAGACAAAGGTGTATCTAGTAAAAACATTTATACACAACCATATTGGGCAGATGGGAAGGTGGGGCTTTGAGAGTTGAATTGTGAGTGATGAGTTTTCTACCCTTGCTTGATGCAGTGAAAAAATAATTCAAGCAAGGGGTTAGTTGATTTATTTTTTTCTTTGTTTTTTGCAAATCCTCCTTTGATTTTCGCAAGTACTTTTTGTTAATAAAGTATAATCTTTGTGTTATAGTTACAATCAAACAAAAAGCAATAAATATGAAAATCATTAGCGGAATCTTGATAGCCATTACAGTGTTTTTAAATGCCAAACATGCATGGTCTGCTCTTACGATGAGCATGAAACCAGAAGAAACTAAAATGCTCTCTGACATCGGTTTAAGCCAAGGCTTTGTTTTGCCGATAGGAATAGTATCATTAGCAATATGTTTGTTGGTATTGTTTCCCCAAACCTATTTTGCAGGTAATTTACTGAATGCTATTGTCATTTTGCTAATTATGGCTATGGCATTAAATACCAATAATATAAAAACGGCTTTAATCGAAATTCCCTTTTTATTAATGCCTTTGATAATGATTTGGCTAGGTCATCCTTTGAAAAAGTAAACACGAGTCATCCCGAATTTTCTTTTAAAATATTGAGTTTTTAAAGATTTCAAAATTCGGGATGACTCATGATTGCAAAACTTAATTTTATTAATAATCACTCCTTGGTATTCTCGCTTCCCAACGTCCATCAGTTTTTCTTGTTTCAATCTGTTCTTTTAAATATTCTATAATATCTTCTTCTGTTTCCTTTTCTAACAAAGCCTCCAAAGTTTGTATATTATAAGGTTCTGGCTGTGCCCCAATAGCATATATGCACTTGCGGATAAAGGGGTGTTTTAAATCTGTATCATATCTATAAAATTCAGGTAAATCATTCATTACATGCAAAATTGTATCTATATTGTTAGGATTATCATGGAAATAATCTTGAAACATTCCAACCATATCATCATGATTCTGATGCCATTTTTCTTTTAAAAAAATGGTGTTTAATTCTTCAAATTCATTTTTACTCATGGTATGAGGTAAAAGCCAATAAATAATAGAAAATAAATCAATATGCTCAACATCATCTTTTAGTGAAAATAAGATTTGTTTAAATTCCTCAAAAGAGACTTTAAAATGTATTTTGTTGTATATTTCTTCACGATTAGAAAGAGAATCGTTTACTAAAATTTCTAAATCTTTGTCTGTAAGTATTATCATTATTTTATTATTTCTATTAATTCAAATTTTACATGGTAAGCCGTGTCCGCAACTTAACAAACTTATAAAATGCGTTGCATTTTTGCAATGTAACATTGCAGTTCACCTTGACGTAGTGAAACAAACGCCAAGCAGGAGTATAAAAAAGCAAATAAAAAAACATATAAGTAAATGAAAAAGATATATACTATTTTGGTTACAGTATTTTTACTGTTTACAAATCACAGTAATATATTGCCAAACATCCCTATTGTCAATTTACGTATTCACAACAGAGAAGTTTCACCAAAAACAACTCAAGACTTTGATTGTTGTATAAAAAAGTTTGTCGGTCAATATAATAGTGTCTTTCTGAAATTAAAAAAGGCTAAAGTTAATGATATTGAGTTTGATGAATTGAAAAAGAAAATCAAGGTAAAAGGCCACAAAAAAGTTTATGGAGGCAAAGAGATAGATAGATTCTTTAATTTTATTCTTACAGATAAGAATATGAATATATATAGAATAAATGATACGAAAAATGATTTTTTAATTATAAAATCTAAAATATCAGGAGCAACTAAAGCGAACACTCTTTTAAATGCATACCTGTTAGTAAATCTAAAGGAGGGCAATACAAAGCTTTTTGAAAGTTTAGGAGATCAAGATAATACTATTTATTATGATTCAAGCAACAAGTCTTTGTCGTTTTTTGAATTTACTTTTTCTAAAAAGTTTTATAAAAAAGGTCTCGTCTCTATAAGTATAAAAAAGGAAGATTTATTAAAAGATACTTCAACTATCATTGAAAAGACTTATGAGTCTTGTGAGTGCAAATAATCTCCGTGGCTTAGTTTAGTATTTCACTCCCATCTTCCTACATCCCTTTTAATTATTAAAAATAAATTATTACTTTAGATATTAGAAGATTAGTTACAGTAACACACTAAGTGTTAAGAGTAATCACAGAAATTACTTTTATGCTGAGAAAATCAATTAAATCACTAATTAATAATAAAGTAATACAATGGTTTATCTCCTTTTAATATTCCCAATTGCTTATTTGATAATTACAATCTTAATGTGTAAACAAGAAAGTGAAAATAGGAAAATAAACTTTTTCGTTGCCTTACTAATATGTTTGGTCATGACGCCAATCATGGGATACTTTATCATTTCCAATTTTGCATTACGTAATCCAAGAGGCTGTAAATGGTGTAATAATAGCCAAAATGAAGCAGAATATTGTGGGGTTTGTAAAAAAAATAGTGCTGGATTGATACTCGGAAGTTAGTTTTAACCTTCGATTGATGTTTACTAAATAGCATATTTCAATGGTTTTGCATTTTCTATATATTGAGAGTTTTCACAGCATGAAAAGCTCTTCAATACAATCAATTAACGATGAACATTTCAGACTTGTTAAACACAATAAATTCAACCGCTAAATTTAAAGTTGATAAAAAGAAAGGTATTAGCATTAAAGAATTACATGAAATTGAAAAAACGCTTGGTATAAAACTGCCAGATGATTTGGTTGAGTTTTATACTTTCTCAAACGGGTTGGAAGGTGACGATTTGATTTTCAATATAATACCAATCAATGAAGTTGAAAAAGATAACGACAACGTAGGTGAATATTTGTTTTTTGCAGAATATTTGATTTATTCAGAAACCTGTGGACTTGAAATAGACCTATACGACAAGAATAAGTATAAATTTTTTTATTTGACTTATGAACAGGAAGACTATAATAAGCCCCAAAGGAATTATATAGGTGACTCAATAATAGATTTTATTACATTATATAGCAAGGAAGGTACATTCGGTATTTTTCGTGGCTAATATGATAACTGCGATATGAATAATGATTGCCAATTACCTGAGAACATAAAACCTTGGTGGAAGTTCTGGTGACCATTAATTGTTATTAAATCATAATCCCTAGCGAGGCACTTAAGTACCTCGCTAGGGATTATGATTTGCCTCTATTTCTTTGAAGAATAAAGTTTTTGTTGCTACCTACTAAAACTTCAACGTAACATTTCCTGTAAATTTAGCAGGAGCTTGTGGCGTTAAACGCACTGACCAAGCTTGCTCGCTTGTTAAGTTATCTACTTTAAAGCCTATACGGAATTTGCTATGGTCATAAAAAACAGTCGTATCAAAGATGGTATAAGCAGGAATGATAACTTTTGCTTTTTGTGTATTCGTCTGGAAAGATGAACTACCTGAGTTACCACCAAAACCAAGACCTAAACCTTTTAAGTTTCCTTTTGAAAGACGGTAGCTAACCCAAAAATTAAGGGTTCTCGGAGGACCCGACAAAGCAGGGCGTAATCCTTGAACAGTTTCATCGGCTTTGGTGTATTTACTATCGTTGTAAGCATAACCAGCTACGATGTTGAAACCTGTAAACGGTGTAGCTGTAAGCTCAATTTCTATACCTTTGCTTTCCTGTGTACCATCTTGGATTGAATAATTAGCATCCTTTGGATCTATTCTTAACACATCCTTTACCTGAATATCATAATAACTAATGGTTCCTACTAATTTATGGTTTAACACATCTGCTTTAATCCCATATTCAAGTTGGTTAGCCTGTTCTGGCTTAAATGGATTTCCCTGTGCATCCGAACCATTTCTATTGAAAAACCCATTCATGTAGTTACCAAACAACGAAACTCTATCTTTTATCAATTGATACACTAAGCCTAATTTAGGCGAAAGCGTAGTCTGATTGTAAGTGCCAGTAGTCACAGCCGTATTGATATTATACACACCTTGATTGAAATAACGGTCTACCCTTAAACTAAGCATTGCCATCAATCTGTCGTTAACATTGAATACGTCAGATGCATACATGGCGTAAGTATTATCACCATTGTTTTCTGCACGCAACGTTCCTGTAGATGCCAAGCCGTCTATGGTTTGTTTGGTAATTTTATAAGTAGTACCTGGGTTAATAAAATTGATAGTGGGTCCGTTGATAGTAAGTCTATCGAACGAGTTTGAGTTATTGTAATAATCTAACCCTACAACTAATCTATTACGGAATTTACCAATTTGGAAATCTCCAATAAAGTTTTGCTGAATATCATTCGCAATAAAAGCAGTATAGCCTCTGATAACGGATGCTCTCAATGTTGTATCTGTACGACCATTCAATGCTGAGATATAGCCATTGATAGACGAGCGTGCACGAGAAATAATGGTTTGTGAAGTCCATTTGTCCGAAATCTTATAGTTGAATTGGGCAAATATATTCATCATTTCTGTTTGATAAGTAAGGTCGTTTGCTCCAAATAAACGGTTGTAAGGAAACTTCATATCTACAATCGATTGCGTTTTGTTGCTTCCCGTAAAAGGGTTAAAACGCACTACCGAAGTTGCTTCTGCCTTACCAAGCTCTACGTCAACTAACAAAGCTAGACGGTCTGTGATTTGATAAGAGAAACTAGGAGCCAAGCTCAACGAATTGGTAAAGCCCATATCTTGGAAACTTTTTTCAAAAGTAGTCGCACCGTTCAAACGAAACAATACCGTTTTATCTGCATTAGCAGGGGTATTGATGTCGAATACCAAACGGTTGTAATTCCAGCTTCCGCCAAAATAGCCTACTTCGCCACCAAACCCATTGTAAGGCTTTTTAGTAACACGGTTGTAAAGTCCCCCATAACTACTTGATACGCTTGTTCCGAATAACGTAGCAGATGGCCCTTTGATAGCTTCTACACGTTCAAGGTTAGCAGGGTCGATAGATGAGAAAGCCTGTCCAGCTACACCATTTCGGGCATTTGGTTCTGTTTCAAAACCTCTTGAGCGAAACGTTACTCTACCTTGGTTTGCCAACATCGGAATACCTGCCCCTGGCACATTTTTACCGATACTTCCTAAGTCAAGCGCCATTTGTTCTTGAATCAATGCTTTCGGTATGGTATTATATACTTGTGGGTTTTCAAGGTTCTTAAGCGGTAACCTTGCTATATATACGCTTTCTTTATGAGAAAACTTGTTCGCACTTCCTACTACGGTTACCTCTTGTAAGGCACGGATGTTTTCTTCAGTAAGTTGGTAGTTAAGTGTAGCGGTTTCACCTGCTTTTACTTCTACAGCTATGTTTTTTTCTGCTAAACCAAGCATCTGAATCGTGATGGTGTAATTGCCAGCTGCAACATTAGTAAATTGGTATTGTCCATCAACATTCGTAAGGGTTGCCTTGTTCAACTGTTTGATAGAGATAGAGACAAGCTCTAATGGAAGATTCTCTACAGACGTAATACGCCCCGTTATATTCCCAGTAGTTTGGGCAAAAGTAGCTGTCAATGATGCCAAAAACAGTACAAAAAGTAATAAATATTTCATGGTAATTAAATTGTTAAAAATACGAATGCGATACGTTTTTCATGGTTGAAAAACTGTAAAAAATAAATGAAACGGCATCTGTAACTACGACTTCTCCAGCCTCTGTAAAAGTTGCTACCTTTTTCAGTGGGAAGTTTTTATAACTAGATGAAATTTACTTCTTTGAACGAGAAGAGTAGGGGTATATCCTATGAAGAAATAACTTCCTTCATACTTTTGTTAGTGATTAATGTTTTTGTTTTCTTTTTTGAACCATAGCCATTTCTACCCCACCAAATCAAGAAGCCTGTTACTGGAAGACTCGTGGCGATTAGGCAAGCAATGAAATATAATATCTTAGAAAAAGTACCAAACAATTCGCCAGTATGGATAAGCTTGGCGGAGGATACAATTTTTTCACCAAGGCTTTTTTGTGCAAAACTGTTTAGCACAATTACCTTGCCCGAATATTGGTCTAGTATCACACGGTCGAGACCCGCAGAAGTTAAGAAACCAGATTTGTACTTTAATACATTCACTGTACCTAGTGAATCTTTGGGTAATGTAATGCGGGTAGTGCCTTGGTACGGATAAATAGTATTTACTTTATCCAATATTTTCTCAAATGCCAACGGTTTAGTGTCAGCATTGATATAAACAGATTGTTCAGCGGTTTCTTTTGGACTAGGCTTTTTGCCAGTCAATGTTTGGGCAAAGGCATTTTTGTACCATGTAAAGGCAAAGTATGGCCCCGTCAAAGCCATTATCGTAACAAAAATAAAGGCATAGAAGCCTAAGGCTTTGTGCATATCAAAATTTATGCGCTTGAATTTAGCATCTGTTTTAATCTTAAATCCCTGTTTCCAAGCACTAAATTTTCCCCAGTTTTTTATCTTAGTGGGTGCCCACAACATTAATCCAGTAATTTGTAGAAAAATCATCATGATACATGCCACACCTGTTATTCCTCCTCCAATATCATGGTTTTCTATCAACAACCATCTATGCAGTTTTAAAGCCGTAGCGAAAAATTCCGCAGTAGGTGTTTGAGCATCGCCTTGAATTACACCCGTATAGGGATTTACCAGATAGCTCTTTGTTTTTTCCTGTTTAGGAGCTACTTTCTCATTTTCAGCTTTACCTTTAGAAGTCTTTGCTACTTTTTTATCGTCATTGGCTTTCTCTGCTTTTTTGTCTTTTTTGGGTAAGACAGTAAAAGTCCATGCTTCATCAGCATTTTGAGGAACCTGAATAAGGGTTACTTTCCCATTTTTCTCCTTGGCAACGGCTTTCGCTAATTGATTGACAGGGAGCATTTTTGCCCCAGCTTGTACCTGAATCTTGAATTTGTCTTTATCTACCCATTGCGTAATATCTTTTTGGAAAACATATATTGTACCCGTCAAACACATGATTAACAGCACAATCGCGCTAGGTAAACCAAGCCACAAGTGAATATCATAAATGAATTTCCGAAAAGTATATTGTTGTTTCATGGTTAGTTTTTTATATAAATAAGCGCTACAAACAGCGTTTTGTTAATGCTGATGGAATATTGATAACACTGCTATTTAGACCAAGCATTCTTCATTTTCTTTAATCCAATCTTTTAAAAACAATATTTATTTAGATTTATTATAAATAATAAACAAAGCTAGTTTAAAAAATACTAAAAGTCAATAATTACTTTATATTTAGTCTAAATAAGTGATTGGATTTGTAAAATTTAATATTGGGGGAAACACAGTTGAATAAAAAGTAATCGTTCAACGTATTGTTTAGAAGCCTAGATAAGGATTGCCAGATTTAATACTTAAGATTTTATTTATTCAAGCGTCAGCATTTAGCGAAATTCCACTGTTTGAGCGGAGCGAGACGGGTCGCCGTTGCGATTGGAATTTCTTGACTTTCTTTTGCGGTCCGCCGCGCGGTTACTTTTCTTGTGTCTGACGGGCACGCCTAGTGAAGAAAAGTAAGGACTTACGAAACAAAATATTGTTTTTTTGATATAAACAAAATATAATTTTTTATATAATAGTGACTTCTATTCTGTAAATACAACTAAAATACCCTTACCCTACAGACCCTCCAATATTCTTTCATAAAATTCAGTATAAAAATTATGTTGTATTCTTTATAAGAGTAAATCTAATTTTATAATAAAACAATGAGACAAAAGTTTTTAAGTATTTTATTTATTATCAGTATTTTATCTTTTTCGTCATTTGCTCAAAAAGAAAAATGGACTAGTTTGTTTGATGGAAAAACCTTGAAAGGTTTCAAGCAATTAGGAGGGAAAGCTAAATACAGTGTAAGAAATGGAGAGATTGTAGGCACTACCGTAAAGGATACTCCTAATTCATTTCTATGTACCGAAAGCGATTACGGCGATTTTATTTTAGAACTAGAGCTTAAAGTAGCTGACGGTATGAATTCTGGTATTCAATTTAGAAGTTTGTCGAGCCCAGATTATCAAAATGGTAGAGTACACGGCTATCAAGCCGAAGTTGACCCTTCAGAGCGTGCGTGGTCGGGTGGAATTTATGACGAAGGTCGCCGTGACTGGTTGTATATTCCAAACATCAATCCAGAAGGTAAAAAAGCCTTTAAATTACATGGACAATGGAATAAATACCGCATCGAAGCTATCGGGAATGTAATTCGTACTTGGGTAAACGATGTACCAGTAGCTAATTTGGTAGATGATATGACGGCGAAAGGCTTTATTGCCTTACAAGTGCATGCTATTTATGGAGACATGAAAGAAGGCATGGAAATAAGCTGGAAGAACATCAAAATCCAGACTGAAAATTTAAAGCCTCGCCCGACGGATAATACGCCAGTGATTAATTTAACGTTAAATACGTTATCTGAACAAGAAAAAGCACAAGGCGTAAAATTATTATTCAACGGTAAGGATTTCACAGGTTGGAGAGGTGTTCACCAAGAAAAAATGCCTGATATTCACTGGAAAGTAATTGATGGAACTATCAATGTGAGTCCTTCTGATGGCTCTGAAACAGGCAACGATATCGTAAGTGCCGAACAGTACGGGGCATTTGAATTAACTTTTGAATTTAAATTAACAGAAGGTGCGAACTCAGGCGTGAAATACTTTGTAAACGAAGCGTTTGATTCTAATGGTAAATCTGGAATCGGGTTAGAATATCAAGTATTAGATGATGAAAAACATCCAGATGCAAAAATGGGATCGGTAGGTAACCGAACTATGAGTAGTTTGTATGATTTAATACCATCGTATAAACTAGACAAACGTTTCCAACGTAAAATTGGTGAGTGGAACCAAGCAAGAGTAATTGTATATCCAAACAACATTGTACAACACTGGTTGAATGGGTTCAAAGTGGTAGAATATGAACGCAATAGTAATATTTTCAAGGCTTTGGTAGCAAGAAGTAAATATGAGAAATACAATGGCTTTGGTGCTGGAGAAAAAGGAAATATCCTTATTCAAGACCACGGCAATAATGTATCATTTAAGAATATTAAGATTAAAACATTGTAGTAATAGAGTGATTAGTAATTGGTGATTAGTGATTAGAAGTTAGTGTTTGGAGATTTTTGGGTGATTAGTGACTGGTAAATAGTAAATGTTTTAAAGGGAATAATGAATAGTGATTAAAAGTTAATGATTGGTGATGAACTAATCACTTACCGTCTTCTAATTACTATTTACCAATCACTAATTACTTACTCAACTTCTAATCACTATTTACCAATCACTAATCACAAAAAAAAACAAATAAACTATGGAAAGAAGAGAATTTATCCAAAAAACAACCTTTGCTTCTTTGGGAGCATTAACATTTAGTGCAAAATCATACGCTAAAATTATCGGTGCAAACGACCGCGTAAGAGTAGGTTGTGTAGGTTTTTCTGACCGTCACAGAGCTTCTCATGTAGGACCTTTCAAGGCTTTACAAAAAGAAATGAACTTTGAAATGACGGCTCTTTCTGATTTGTGGAACCGTCGTAGAGAAGAAGGTAAGGCTTTCTTAGATAAACAATTGGGTAGCGACGTAAAGGTATTCAGAAACAATGAAGAGCTTTATGATTCTAAAATGGTGGATGCCGTATTTATCTCAACTGCCGATTTTCAACATGCTTTACACACGGTAGAAGCCGTAAAAGCAGGTTGTGATACTTATACCGAAAAACCATTGGCTGAAACGATGGAAGATGCACGTGCGGTATTAAAAGCAGTGAAATCGTCTAAGCAAATTGTTCAGATTGGTTCCCAACGTAGAAGTGGTGAAAACTATTTTGCTGCTGAAGAATTTATCAAATCAGGTAAATTTGGCCCGATTGTGATGGTAGAATTGATGTGGAATGTAAACCAACCAGAACGCTGGAGAAGACCAGAGTTGGTTAATAGCTTGAAAGAAACAGATGTAGATTGGAAACGTTATTTAATGAACCGTCCTTTCGAAGCATTTGACCCACGTAAATATTTAGAGTACCGTTTATTCTGGCCATATTCTTCTGGAATTCCGGGACAATGGATGAGTCATCAAATTGATACAGTACACTGGTTTACTGGCTTACCTCACCCAAGAAGCGTAGTAGCCAACGGTGGAATCTATCAGTGGAAAGATGGTCGTTCGAATGCAGATACGCTAACAGTAGTATTTGATTACGGCCCATTAGATGACCCTAAATCAGGCTTCCAAGTACAGTTTACTTCACGTTTCTCTAACTCAGCGGGTGAGACGAAAGAATTATATTACTCAAACGGTGGTATGATTAACTTAGATACCAACGAGATTTCACCAACTGGAGGTTTAACTGAAGGGCACGCTAAAACAATGGGCTTGAAAGCCAATTTGTTAACGCCAATGAAGCTCGAAGGGCAGAAAGTGGCGTCAGAAGCAAATACTGGTGGAGACCCATTAACGTTCGCACACATTAAAAACTGGATGGAATGTGTACGTTCACGTAAGCAAACCCATGCTCCAATCGAAGCTGGTTATCAACATTCAATCGCAACAATCATGTCGAACGCTGCTTACAGAACAGGCTTGAAAGTTACTTTCGATGAGAAAACACAAGAAGTATTAGCAGGCGGAAAAGTATTCAAATACTAGTCGGTAATACATCATTAATAAAACAAAAATTGCCCATCAAGCCTTTGGTTTTGGTGGGCAATTTTTGTTTATTGGTCGTTAGATTTACCTTTATTGTCCATTAATCAGCGATTATGTAAAAGAGCACAATTGTATCAAATTTTACTATAAATTGTACGTTATTTTTCTAATATATGCCCACTTCTAAATAATAGCGGGTATAATTAGATTTCAATTTTAAAGAATGTGTCATTCAGACATTATCTTGTTATTAGTTATGACAATGAAAGAGCCTAGCATTATTTTGCTCGAAAAATTGCCCATAATTTGTAATAAAACAACATAAAAACATAATTATGAATGAGTATGAAATAAATAGATTAGAAGAAGTAAATACGTACTTACAACTTGATTTTGATGCCATACCAGAACTTCAACAAATTACAGATTTAGCTTCACGATTATGCGAAATGCCTATTTCGCTTATTACCTTACTTGGTGAGAATGTTAATTGGATAAAAGTATCAGCAGGTGCAGAGGAAAGACAAGCACCACGCGAAACGTCGTTTTGTCAGTATGCCATACAGCAAGATGAGATACTGATTATCAATGATGCCACCAAGGATAATCGATTTGATGGTAATCCATTAGTACATACTGCACCTAATTTGTGTTTTTATGCAGGTGTTCCTTTGGTAATGAGTAGTGGCTACAAGCTAGGGACTTTATGTTTATTTGACGTAACGCCCAACGATTTGACAGAATTGCAACGATTAACGTTAGAAATGCTGTCGAAGCAAGTAGTTTGTTTATTGGAATTAAAGTTGAGTCAAAAGAGGCTACTACAAAAAAATCAGGAGATAGAAGAAAAAAATATCTCTATGAGACAAATTGCCCAATTACAATCTCATGAAGTTCGCCATCCGCTTACATCAATTATGGGGTTGGTTAATTTAATTAAAGACGGTTTGTACGAAGTAGATGAAGAATGGATAAAGATGATGCTAGATGCAACTAGCATTTTGGATAATAAAATACGTTCGATTGTGAATGAATCAATGGGTAATAAAGATTTCAAAATAATGCAATTGAATAAAGCCATTGAAGAGATTGAAGATTACGCTATTTTATTGTTAGATATAAATGGGAATATTGAAAATTGGAATATAGGAGCTCAAAAAATTAAAGGCTATACCTCCGCCGAGATTGTTGGCAAAAATTTTAGGAACTTTTACTCGTCGACTGATAGGGAAAATAAACTACCAGAAACATTATTAGCTGAGGCGCGACTCAATAAAGTAGCTAGAAATACTGGTTGGCGGATAAAAAAAGATGGCTCGCAATTTTGGGCAAGCGTCATTATCACCAGTATTCACAATGAGATTGGCGACGTGATAGGATATATTAAAGTCACCCGCGACCTAACGGATATCAGAGAGGTACAAAACTCGCTCAATATATCAGAAGAACGAAATCGAAGAATGATTGATGAAATAGAAGACTACGCAATTATATTATTAGATGATAAAGGAATTATTGAAAGATGGAATAAAGGAGCTCAGCGTATAAAAGGATATACTGCCCAAGAAATAATAGGTAAAAGTTTTAATGTTTTTTATAGTGAAGAAGATATTCAAAAGGGATTTCCTAATTCATTCCTTGAGCAAGCTAGAAAACATGGTAGAGCTTATCATGAAGGATGGAGAGTTAGGAAAGATAAGTCAAACTTCTGGAGTTCAGTAGTACTGACGGCGATACACAATAATGAAAAAGAGGTAATAGGGTATGTGAAAGTTACGAAGGATTTAAAAGATAAATAGAGAATAACAATCTCTGAGGAACATCGTATCAATGGTAGTCGCTTCAGCAACAATTCAGTTAAGTTTCAATTTTTACCCTTAGCGAGTTAAGTACCTCCCTAAGGATAAAAATTGGAATAAAGTTTTGTGACCATTTACCCAAAATGCGAACAAGGTAATAGCAGTCGCCGATATTTAGCCTCTGCTAGGCTATTTGAATTAAAATATTTCTTCAGAAACAATTTGTGATTCATTGCCTAACTGTTTGTTAGTAGCGATAAACAAATTGTAAAGGTTCATTGAAAAGCTTAGAATATGAGGAGCGAGTATCAATAATTGTTCTTGTTCAGATTGTTCTTCATTTTCTCCCAAAGACACTCGCAATATCTCCCCAAGGCAAATCGGAATCAAGATAAGAACCAATACATTAAAAACAATCAACAAAAGGTTCACTGTAAATGTGCTAACTCTAGGAGAAAGTATTTTATTTATTTTTTGCATGAAAAAATAAATTGATACTGCAAGTACACTGTGGATTAATAATATTGTATTCATGTTCGCTGATTGTTTTGTTACATTAATTTAAAAGTTAAAAACTTCTTTTAATTTGAGATACGTAATTATTGGGGAAAAGGTTGTTTGTGAATTTAATTTTTTTTAATAAATCTTTTTTGAGATGGTAAGTGGAGTATCTTAATGCAGTGGTATTTGGATGTGTTGTCAAATGACATTTCAAACATAATCTTAATTCAAAATATTTCCAAGTGATAGAGACGTATATTTATTAAACGGTTTGTTTGCACAGTGGCACAGCTTAAAATGTCTGTCATACCATGAGTGACATTATATTCTTTGTTTTCAAGCTAACTTATTAGTCATGCCATGAGAATGCCTTCTCTAATGTCTAAAGGAGTTTATTTTTATTCCTAATAAAGTGTGTTTGAACTAAATTGCCCAAAAATATTTGAGAAGATTGTACTTCAAAAGCTAAGGGTTGAACTAAGTCACCAAAGAGGGGAAAACCTCCACCAAGTAGGAGAGGAAAAGTTGTAATAATCATTTCATCTATCAAATCTTCTTTTAAGAATTGTTGAATAGTTTTTCCGCCATCTATGTATAAACGAGTATATCCTTTTTGGTGTATCTGGGAAAGAATATCTGTCAGTGTTCCTTTTACGAGAAATGCTTTCTCATGATGGCTTTCAGGAATTTCAGCGAGCGTATTACTCAATACAAAAACAGGTTTGTTATAAGGCCATTCACAATCAAAACCGCAAACAGTTTCAAAGGTTACTCTACCCATTACGAGGGCGTCTATACGATTGAAAAAAGCATAATAACCCATGTCATCACCATCAGGATTGGCTATAGAGTCTAGCCAAGCAATACCACCATTTTTGTCGGCAATGTATCCATCAAGACTTTGAGCAATATATACAGCGTTTTGTGTGTTCATGGAGTTGAAATATTAAAGTCGTTGTTTGAAAATTAGCTATTAAATAAATCTTTCCTATTAACATTTACACTAATTAAAGATAAAAGTTTATCCAATCGTAAGGGGAGGGATTAGTTAATTTGTAAATAGTTTTATCTCTTTCGTTCAGCCCTAAATAATACTTACTAAATTGAAATAAGTATTCCTCTCCAAGCCCCATTCGCCAAAAACAATCTTTGTCATTAATATTAGGAAATTTTATCCAAGGTGCTTGCATAGCATTTTCAAGAGGTTTGAAATGCCCAAATTCTTTTAAAAAGTCTCTTGTCTCCATCAATACAAAACCAAGTAGATTTTGACCACGCCAAGTATAAATATTTTCAATGTCATTGTTATCTTGTGATAATCCAACTCCCCATATTGTATCGACTGGACTCGCTTCTACTAAAATTCTACTTCCTGTTTGCAACAAAAAATCAGTGATAAGAGGATGCTGATTAAACTTATGAATATTTCCAAGTTTTACAATATCGAATTTTTTATCATTCCAAATTTGTTCGTCATATCCCATTACTTGTCTCCCCAGCTCTTTAGCTTCTCCTGGTTTGTCGCAAAGAATTATTTTATCAAAATTGTTTTTATCACCAAACAGCAATGCTTTATGAGCCATCATCCAATGTTCTGATGTTTTATAAGTAACATCGTTAACGGTGAAAGGGCAGCGAAACCATTGACTAAAACAGAATTTTCCAACAGTCTCATTGTATTTATTAGTATGTCCCCAGAAGTATATAAATTTCAAAATGTCACCATTTTCAAATTTCTCAGTTAACCAATTGATGTTGTAGTGTATCATTATATTGTGCTTAATGTAGATTCATTTAAAGATAGTATGTCTGATAGATATCATTTATTTTCAAAGTTGCTTACGAATCATGCCAGTCGTGCAGACAATACCTACATTGCTTTGCTTTAGGTGTTCGTGCGAGTAAACCACAATTGGGACATCTATTAAAAAATATTTTATCTTCATGTGTGGCTAATATCTTTTTTGCAGTATTTTCTTCAAAGTTATCATAGCCATCTTTTAATAAATTCAATACATCATTATCATCAGTCAACCATCCCATTTTTTTGTACATTTCAAGCTTTTTTGGACTTTCGTTTCCTTCAAGCTTTATACTTGAACTGTAATGTTTCCATGCAAGTTTTTCTTTATCATTAGAAAGGTGGAAATAATGGTCCATAATATATTTAACTGTTTGTTTGTCCATGATGAGTGTTAATATAAATATGTTGTTTTGTGTTTTCTAGCATTAGAGGTAGGGCAGTAGTAATAAATTTGATTGTTTTATTCAAAGCTTAAAGGTTTAAAACCGCTTGTAGATTATAATGGTCTAAAACAACTTTCTGGATTCTTTTATGAATCCACCATGCACCTATTGGTAGAATAAATACCATAAGAAAAGTCATAATAGATTTAATATTTACTTTCTTATTTTGTTCCAATCTTAATAAATAAATTGTTAATATAACAGCTAAATAAATGTAGCATATCAAATTAAAATAACCAATAGGAATTGGGTTAAACCCAAATCCCCTACGTAAGCTTGAAGTAATCACTAACCATATTAATGCAAAATTATATGATAGCTTAATTTTAATATTTTTGTCTGAAATAGAAGATAAATGTTTAAATGCGAAATAGAACCAACTTAAAAGAAACATCGTCCAAATCCAAAATGCCAATCCACTATTTTTAAATTGTTTGGGTAAAATCATGTCAGTCCATACAGTGAAAAATAGAAGAAAAACTACTGTTTTATTGCTGATTTGTAAAAAGAATTTCATTTATCAAATTGTTTAGTTTTACACATAGAAGAGATATTACATGTGCAAGTAAATAAAAAATCCGAAGGATTAAAATGTTTATAGACAGACAAGAAGCTTCCTCAAAATTGTTTGATTCCGAAGGAGTCGTATTTTGAGTAGGAATTATTTGGCGTAATCGCTATTAAGTTTGTTTTGTAGTCTGAGACTACAATTTATTTATTGTTCGAATCTCTAAAGCTTGGAACAGCGAGAGGCTAATGATGTCAAAAATCATTAGCCATGATGAAGATGCTTAAAAAAATTACTTAAGTGTTTGGTTCTTTCTTGAATTACTTGTTGAGAACCTATTCTCTACATAAATCACAAAAGCAATGCCAAGCGTATAAGCAATTAAGTCAATCCATTCAAACGATGTTCCTATAACAGTTCTGGCAAATTTTGAATGTCCTAATCCAAGTTTAGTAACAATATCAAAGTATTGCAAAATCTCTAGTGTAAAAGAAAAAACTAAAACGGCTAAGGCTGTTTTAAAAACAGGAGTATCCAGAAAGGACTTTACAAAACAATAAATTAGGATTACAACTAAAAAGTCGCCAAAATAAGGGCGAATGAATTGATCATGAACATACAAAGCAATAAGTACTTCGACTACAAATAACAAAAATGCGATGATAAAATAATTCCAGTTGAATTTCAGGAAACTCCTCATAGGTAATGGTTTATAATTTGGCGAATTTACCAAATTACTTTGTAGATGTGGCTATTTTTGTATCAAATATCTGTGTGCTGTTCCATGTCTAGAGACTTGGAACGCTCAATAAAAAGCAGTCTCCGACTGCGAAACACATGTTTCAAACAAAATCAATCTCTAATAATCCTTTTCTATTAGTCATATAGTCTTTTGCAGATGAAAGTAAATACTCCCACGGTTCTTCTACTAAGCCAGCTTTTACAGGATTGTTATGAATATAATCTAATTTACTTTCCATAAATTTTGTTGAAAAAATCTCTTCTGGATGATTGTCTTGTCTCCAGAATTGGAAATATGTATTGTTTGGATTACGCTCGCCCGCACTTTTAAATAACCATAACATCCAGCCTTTTCTGCTTTCTATTTCTCGTTCATCTTGAATGGCTTCTAAGATTTTATTGGAAGTGAATTTTTTAAGGTCTCTTAAAATATCGGATAAAGTAGGTTTTGGATGTAGTGTTGAAGCAATCAAATGAACATGGTTAGACATGATACACCAAGCATGAATCCGTAAACCTTTTTCTTTTTGGCAGTACTTTATACTTTCTAAAACAATATCAGCATAACGTTTTCTAGTAAAAGCATCAACCCATTGAACAGTGGCAAAGGTGATAAAATATGTTCCTCTAGGATTATTTATTTTATAGGCAAAACCCATTATTGTATTGTTTTGTAGAACTGTATTTTATTTTTCTTGCAGTCTTAGACTGCATTTTATTTTTTGTTCCAAGTTTTTAAACTTGGAACAGCGTGTCATCAATTACTGGTGCAAGTGTTTAGCGAAGCGTCACTTGTACCAGTAATTGATGACCATTTTTATACTACTATTCAATCTTTTCAACTCCTATTACCACACCATTATCATCTAATTTGAAAATATAAGTTTCAATTACATATCCTCCAAAAGAATTTTTTGCTCGATATTTATGTCTAACAAAATAAAAGTCTTCTTTTTTAGCTACTTCACCCCATTCAATTCCTTTATAGCTTTCGGGGTCTTTCAAAGTTTTGTTTAAATAATTTTTAACTTGATATACAGAACCATCCCAAGGACTATTTTCAATTTTAGGTTTATTATCTAATTTTTTGCGTTGTTCTTTAACGTCTTTGCGTATTTGGTAATATTGCTCAATATCACGATAAAAACTTTCTTGTTCAAGAGAAGAAGCTTTTGGAGCATTGTAATATGTTAATGTAACAACAGGATAATTGACAGAGAATTCAGCAACAATATTATTCTTAATCCAATATTTATGATAGTTAGATAGTTCCTCCGTTTCTGTGTCTAATTGAAAATCAACTACCTGCCAAGTGTCATCAAACAATGTATTAATAGTATTAAGTTGTTCTCTAGTTTTTGAATCAGATTGAGTTCGTAATTCATCGAACATAAAAGTAATAGAACTAATTGTATCTGTTTCGGTATTAGGGGCACTAAAATAGTGAAAATTTGAAATACTTATTTCTTGTTTCTTGCCAAAATAATCAGTACTTATATCAGTGTATGAAAAAATTCGCTTGCTATCGACTATACGATTAGTTTTCATTAAAATGTCTTTGTGATTCTGATACTCTTTTTCAGTCGCATTCAAACTAAAGCCTAATGGGATATTAGTATCTAACACTTTTGAATTACGAGCTTGATTCAATAATTCCCAAGTATAATTAACTTTTTCCATTACGTCTTTATCTTTATCAGAAGAACAAGACGAAATAAAACTAATGAAAAAGAGCATGAAAATGTGCTTCTTTATAGTTTTTTTAAACAATTTTTTAAAAAAATCATAGTAATGTATTGTGGATATAATTGATACACAATTTAAAGCTTTTGTTATTCATTTAGGTACAAGTTCATTAAAACTTTTATCGTATTTTTCTTGAATGGCTTCTAAGATTTTATTGGAAGTGAATTTTTTAAGGTCTCGTAAAATATCGGATAAAGTAGATTTAGGATGTAGCGTTGAAGTAATCAAATGAACATGGTTAGACATGATACACTGAGCATGAATCTGAAAACTTTTTTCTTTTTGGCAGTACTTTATACTCTTTATAAAACAATATCAACTTAGCGTTTTCTGGTAAAAGCATCAACCCATTGAACTGTGGCAAAGGTGATAAAAATGTTCTTATTGGATTGTTTATTTTATAGGCAAAACCCATTATTGTATTGTTTTGTAGAACTGTATTTTATTTTGCTTGCAGTCTGCGACTGCATTTTATTTTTTGTTCCAAGTTTTTAAACTTGGAACAGCGAGGGACGAATGAATTGATCATGAACATACAAAGCAATAAGTACTTCGACTACAAATAACAAAAATGCGATGATAAAATAATTCCAATTGAATTTAAGGATACTGCTCATAGGTAACGTTGTAACGGTTTATAACTTGGCGAAGTATAGCTAGAGTTTGCCAGTCAATACTAAAACATTATTTTTATCGATAGTTTTTTATTTTTTCTCCTATATAATTTATTGCTTTATTATAGGTTTCTATTCCGTGTCCAACATTTTCAAATACAATATATTCTTTTAAATTAGGAATATGTTTTTGAGCATTTTCAATTGATTTTTCAAACGGGAATAATAAATCCTTATTTCCTTCAAGTAAATATGTTTCAACGCTAACTTCTGCTAATTGTTTATCCATATAATAAGGTTTTTGGGTATTATCCTTGTATCGACTTATTGCAAACACCTCATAATCTACCAACTTTTTTTCAGATTGCTGAGATAATTTATGATTTGGTTTAGCAAAAACGGCTTTGTCTAAAAACTTTAAAACATTTGCTGGTGTAGGACTTAAAATTGGTAAAATATTGAAATACAGATTTTTTAAAGTCAGTGAAAAAGGTTGAAGACAGCCCGGATTAAGTAAAAAAACAGCTTTAATCATTTCAGGTTTTACGATTGCAAGTTTCATACAAATTAACCCTCCAAATGAAGCACCTGCAATAAACGCTTTTTCTATTTTCAGCTTTTCTAAAACTTCAGCAGCCCATATCCCATATCCTAATGATTTAATATCAGGAGTTTCTCCATCACTTAAATTTGGTAATCCATTTGTTTCAACTAGATAGATTCTTATTTTAAGGTTTAAATTATCTAAACCTTTGTCAAAATCCCAAATTAATGAAGTAGTTCTTGCTCCTGGAAAGATAACAAGGGTTTCGATATTTTCTTCTTTAGTGTTTAAACCATAAATTTGAGTTTTACCAATACTAGTTTTAACTTCAAATTTTTCATAAACTCTTTGGTTATTTACTTCTAATTCTTTAACCCAATTTTCAAAGTAATCTTTATCTTTTTGTTCATCTTTGAAAGATGATTTTGCTTTTATTTTCATTAACTTTTTTTAAGGCAAAATTACCGCTAACTCACTAATAAGCCAAAGCCTTGTCGTACTTTATAATATTAATTATTTTAAACTTCTGAATACGAATGCCAGCATCAAGCGAAGCGTTACTTGTACCCATAACCGTTTCAGTTTTAAACTGAAACTTACATGTTTTCGATGCCAAAAAATAGTTCTTTGCTTTTAGCCTCAGTTACAAACAGAGGTGATTTTAGGAACAAGTGATGGTTTGCTTAACACTAGCACTAGTGGGGGGCTACGTGAAAAAAGACTCAGACTAGCGAGGGATAGGGCTTTGCAGTCTGAGACTGAATTTTAATTTTTTTCAAAGAAGATAAGTCATTTTATTCTACTGATTAAATTATAAAAATTAGTTTGTATATGCATTTCAACCTCATTTACATTCAATTGTTTAGAAGTTGAGATATAATTTAAAACTACTGTTAAATCCCATGGATGGACTGTCTTTTGATTAAACTTTACAAAAGGTCCATCACTTTCCGTCAACATTTTGTCAATTGGAATTTTAGAAATAATCGTTCGACCATTGGCAGAATCAATCATACTTGGGTTGATAGAAAAATAATATCCAGCGTCAATAATTTTATTTATTAAATGAATTGGACCTGAATACCAATGAAAAACTGCATTTGATATTTTGTATTTAACCAATAATTCTAAAACTTCTTTTTCTGCTCTTCTCGAATGAATACTTAATATTTTCTTTTTATTAGAGACATTTTGAAGTACTTTTTCGAATGAATCTATTTGAATTTCTTTTGTTCTAATACCTTCTCTTGAAAAATCTAATCCAACCTCACCGATATATGAAGTTTTATCAAGATTTCTAAGGAATGAATTAAATTCTGATTTATGATTTTCTGCCAAAAGTGGATGTAAGCCTAAAGAAATTCTTGTTTTTTTAGCCATACGGAGAAATGGATAACCTACTTCAAAGTGACTTGGAAGGTTTGTCATTGCAATTACACTAATTCCAATACGTTCACATTCGGAAAGTATTTTTTCTGGATTGTCGTAAAGGTCGATATGACAATGCGTATCAATAATCATTTATACCCAACTTTGATTTTACAAATTCATTTCCCTTATCTATAAACAATTGTAAAACTTCTTGCCTTGACCTTATCACCATTTTAGCATATTCAGTAAGGTTATTAATGTCAATATTTCCATTCACTAATAAATCTCTCTTCATTTTTTCCAGAGAAATCTCCCTTTTTAGGTAAGTAAAGAGTGCTGGTAAATCGTTATTCCCTAAAGATGTTACTTTTGTTATAAAGTTTCCATAGTGGCTTTCATTATCCAGTCCTGCTTTATTTAATGCAGCACGTCTGTAAATACATGGCATACATCTGCCACAGTTGTGTTTCTCATTGGAATTGTCAAAATGAAATTGTCTTCTACCTCTTTTACCACAAGAAACTGAATCTTGATAAATGTTTTGTAAAAATCTTTGGTTTGCACATTCAACAAACATTTCTCCTTTAGTTTTAAATGTATAAGGATTATGTATTCTAGTAGATAATGCTACATCTGAAAGTAATTCTTGAATATTTTTTAAAACATAAGGATGCGTTGTTCTTGTACTTAAAGAACTTACTCTTGATGGTGTCAATGGATAATTGATTGAAATTGTTCCATTCTCAGGAATTATTAAATCATCAATTGGTGATAGGTAACAACCTAAACCGATAAAAAATAGAGAGCGACTACGATAATTGTTTTCTATTGTCACTCTATTTCCGTCAGTGTCTTTTCTTGATAATGCTAATTTTGACTGTACCCAATATATTTTATTTGGATATTGATTTATTAAATGTCTCAATAACTTTATTTGGTCTCCATTCGGCCCCGGTGATTTCGAATCAAAATGAGAGACCAAAAGTATTCTTTCATTGCTTCTTAGCTTTTCTAATTCATCTATAACCCCGATTAAAGAATCTAATCCGCCCGAGAATAAACTTACAGATTTAATAGTATTACTTTCGTAAAGTGCAATTTTTCTTCTATTAGTGCGTGTTTGAAACAAACTAACATCTTCTATCTCTCTAAAAGAAACCTGCCAATTATCTCCTGTTAAGAAATCCAAAATCTGTTTCAATTTTTCTTCCTTACCTCTCCAAACGGATAGATTGTTTACTGGAAGTTCAATTTCTATATCTCTTGTCCAACCATCATTTGAATAGATAGCACGACTAAGTAGATTATCAACACCGTAAACTATTGCAGAAATAAGGAAGAAGTCAAATCTTACAGAAGAAAAATCAGTTGTGAAATCAAAAACTCTTTCATAATCTAAAAAAGATAATGGAACTTTTCTATTCACTCCATTATCGGCATAACTAAGTTGCAAATCTGAAAACTTGCCATAATCTGCATCATCAATAACTACATTTATTCTCATAACTATTCAAATACGGTTAATATATCTTGTTGAATATTTTTTATAAGTCTGTCGGCTTCATTAGAGCTCCAATCAATATTTTGTAAAGGATTATTTTTATGCATATCTCCAACTCTTTCAACTATGAAATTTTTTATTTGATGGAAGAGGTTGTTACAATCACCTTCATTCTTACTTTTTTTTATTAATTTTTCATAGAACCACTTTGATAAGAGTTCATTAATGTAGTAACCGAAATACTTTATTATTATATCCTCCAAAGTGTTGGTTGCAAAAGTTTCTTCTAATAAAGTCTGTAATTTATCAATTGATTCAGCTTGACCCATTAGTTCTTCTAATAATAATCGTGTTGCTTCTTTTGCTGCATTATCGTCAATTGATGTAGCATTGCCAGAACAATACTCAATCAAATGATTAATTACATCGCCAACCGTTTGGTTATCAATATCGGTTAATCCTGTAGATTCAAGCGTTTGCCTAATATTATTACCAGAACTAATAAACTTTGAAAAAACTCCTCCAATTTTTTTTGCAGTTCTGATACTACTTCTTCCTCCAACTTTTGAACCACCTCGTCCTCCTGTTGATGCTCCACCCAGTGCTGAAACAAAATTCACCATTATACTTTGTAGCTTCTGATCTGGAAGAACAGAAGAATCGCAATTTGAGGTAAGCGAAGAACTAAGATTACCCCAATTCGGAACCATTGAGTGCTTTACATCAGAAAATGATTTAGATGTTCCCATTTTTATTTTTTTAGATTAAATGCCTTACTTGCTCTTGATTTTCCATCTTTGAAATAATCAATTAAAAATTCTCCAATCTCAGGTTCTGATTTAAAATCTGCTAATCTGGTAGCAACCGCAGGTTCAATATCTGATACACTGATTATTTTAAGGGCTTCTATATAATGATAAACTGTATTTTCAATTTTATTCTCTGTCATTATATTGAAAATGTCATACAATCGTTTTTGCTGAGGATTCCTTTTTAAATTTGAAGATATGATATTGAAGAAAGCATCCTTTTCAATATCGCTAAAGGGTTGAAACTTTTCCGAAAGTAGAGATTTTGTAACTGTTGCCGTCATATTATCAGGCAATAACTCATTAAACAATGCCCTTACTACTGGTGGAATCATACTGGTTGCAGTAATAGAATTTTCTAATTTATCACGAGCAATCCAATAATAATCTCGTAAGTCAACTCCAGACAATAAAGGTTCTATTTGAAACCATTTTATTATTTTAGGTTTACTCCATTCTTTGAAATCAGAATCTTTCATTTCTGAAAGAACATCATCAATACTTTTCTCTTTAGATTTAGTTTCTATCTCGGTTATTTCTTTTGGTACTCCATCTTGAATAATTTGCCATTCAAATAGCTTCCTAAATAATTTTGGTTCAGAGTATTCAAGTATCATCATTTTCGCAAGAACAGCATCATTAAAACTTTCTAAAGATGCAACTTCAGCAAGTCTTTTTCTGATAGTATATGTATTTAAAAACCGTTTAATCTGTCTGGGATTTCCATACAAACTATTTGTAATTAAAGGAACTAATGATGGAATTGTAATTACATTGTCTTTAACTTTCCCGAATGCCTCAGCTTCTAAAATTTTTTCAAAGTTTGATAATCCAAATGTAGAGTATCTATTCTTTAATCTATACTTCTTAAACTCATTAAGCACATTTTCAAACTTAGTAGCGCCAATCTCTTTTTTACAGATAAGCATGGATATATAAGTTTCAACTTCCGATTCCGAAAGTCTTGGTAAAGAATATGGAAGCTGAATCAATTTTTCTAAATAATCAATTACTATTCTATTGTTATCTTCCTCAATTTCTTTGTTGTTTCTGTACTTATGCTCAATGGCATATTTCACAATTCGAGGGTCAGCTCCAATGATAAATGCTGTTTTTGGTACATTTAAAAAAAGTTTAATAGCTTCCAGATTCTCAATAATTCTTTCAGGGCTACATCTATCTAAGTCATCAATAATAACAACCAATCTTTTGAAATTTGTAGCTTTTAATAGTTCTTTAAAATCTTCCCTAAACTCAGCTACTACATTTGTATGTTTTTTCCCTTCTTTTTCTTCTTTTACTAAAGCTTTAAATAATTTCTGTCCTTCTTCCGATTGAAGCTTTTCTATTATTTTTTCAGGATTATCTCCCCATTCAGTTAACTTCTGAATTGCAAAAGGAACTAAACTAAGCCCTCCTGTAAAATAGGCAGAAACAGCAGGTAAAGCAACATTCTTCATAACCATACCTGCACCACGTATCCAATCAATAGATTTCCAAAGCTTCTTTGCCTTTTCTTTTATCGTATGTTTTATCTCTGCAGAAATCTTTTTGTTGTTTTCCAATTCTTTGAGAATTGAATTAAGTAATGCTGCTTTAGCATCATCATAACCTTCGAATGTCCATCCATTAAAGTATATACATAGAGAATCTTTATCCTCATCCTTATCAAATTCCTCTTTTACGATTTGTAAGACGCTGGATTTCCCACTTCCCCAGTCACCAAAAACTCCAATTGTAATTGGTAAGACAGATTCGTCATTGATAACGTTGATTAATAAATCTGCATGTACTTTAAAGCCTAATAAGTCTTCTGAAGTTTCGTTATCTGCCCACATATAAATTCATAATTTGGTTGATTATTGAGAACTTAATTGAAATTTCCTTGCTGTTCCAAGCCACAGACTTGGAATGATAAAAAAAGCAGTCTCAGACTGCTCAATAACTCTTTAACCCAATGTACCAATTCCCAAACACACCAAAAAACATTAACCCCAAAAACCACCAAAAAACTTATTATACGGTAAAATATCTTATACCATCCCAATCTCCCTCGTATCATAAAACACCATCTTCCCCTTCGCCACTCCAACATTCACCATTTCGTCTGCACCCGTAGATGCTCCGCCAATTCTTAATACGGCATCACAATGGCTAATTAGCTTGATGGCTACAGGGTGAAATATTTCATTAAATATGGCGTCGCCCACTTCTTTTGAACCTGCTGCTTCGATCAAGGGTAGGGCAAACCATTCGCCTAATACTGGTAGATGTCCCATCCGGTACAATTCCAAGGCGGTGTCGGTCATGGCTTTTACGTTGGCTGCTATCAAAGCTGGGTCGTCATTCGTACCTGACCGATATGGTCCCGCTACTAATATCATCATAGATTTGTCGTTTGGCATTATAGTATATTGTTAAGTCTGATATATTGCAAAAGCATGATTGTCTTGGCATCTTTTATTTCACCAGTTGTTATCATGTCGAGGGCTTTTTCAAAAGGTAATTCTAATACCTCAATATTTTCGTGTTCGCCCTCTACACCGCCACCTTCGCTTACTTGCTGACTTTTGTCGTATTCGGCAATGAAGAAATAGAGTATCTCCGTCACCGAACCAGGTGACATATATGCTTCGTAAATCTTCTTTACCTCGGTAATCCTAAAACCTGTTTCTTCTTCGGTTTCTCTTTTGATACAATCTTCTGCATTGTCTTCGTCCAACAAACCTGCGCAAGCTTCTATTAACATGCCCGTCGGGTTTCCATTATGATAGGTCGGCATTCTGAATTGTTCGGTCAATATCACCGTTTTGTTAGCCACATTGTATAATAAAATCACAGCCCCATTACCACGGTCGTAGGCTTCTCTTGACTGTGTTATCCACGAACCGTCTTTTTGCTCGATGTCAAAAGTTATTTTGCGTAATGTGTACCAATTGTCTGAAAGTACCTCGGTTTTCTTAATTTTGATGCTTGGAGTCATTTTATGATTATATTTGATAATTATTGATTATTTTTGAACAAATTAATCATGTTTTTATGAGTTTTCAAAATAGAAAGCAGATAATTCTAAAAATTTTAGAAGAAAGGGGAGAAGCGGAGGTAAAAGATTTTGCCCAAGCTTTAGATATTTCAGAGATTACTATCCGTAGAGATTTGCAACAAATGGCTACGGATGGCTTGTTGTTTCGTACACATGGCGGAGCAATGAAGCTTGCTTTGGCACAAATGCCTTTTACGTTTGCCAACAAAACAGCCGTAAATGCCAAGGAGAAAGATAAGATTTGCCAGCTAGCCGCACAGCAGATTCAAGAGGGTGATATTATTTTGATGGACTGTGGCAGTACTGTTTTTAGGATGTGTCAATTTATCAAAAACAAGCGGATTAAAGTCATTACTAATTCATTGCCTGTGGTTTATGAATTGATGAATAGTCAAGTATCAATCAACCTGATTGGAGGAGAAATCGACCAAGAACGCCAAGCGGTGCATGGTAGAATTGCTGAAGAACATATCGCTCGCTATAAAGTTGATAAAGCCTTTTTGGGTGTTGATGGCATCTCGCCTGAAAACGGTCTAAGTGCCTTTGGAGAAGATGAGGCCAGCATTACTTTAGCGATGGCAAATGCTTCTGCCAAGAAATATTTTCTTTGTGATGCTTCAAAACTGGGAAAGGATAAGTACTTAACGTTCGCTCCTATAACTTTGGTAGATGTATTGATTACGAATGCGAATATTGAAGATATTAAGGTTTATCAAGATAAGGGAATAGATGTTTTAATTTGAAAACTGGCTAATTTGAAAATTTGAAAATTTGAAGATTTGGAAATTTGAAAATATTAGAATAGTCAATTTTGAATTTCAATCATCAAATCAAAAGCTTGAATCATTTTCAAATCTTCAAATTCTCAAATCAAGAAGTTTAATCATTTTCAAATCTTCAAATCACCAAATTTTCAAATTAATTGGAAGATACATACAAAACAATAGAAAGTCCCGCAGAAGGGCTTTTTAAAGATAAGAGCAGTAAGTTTTTTGCTTTTGCCTATCATATAGAACAAGAATCGGAAGTAAAAGCTTTGATAGAACCACTCCGCAAAGAACATTTCAAGGCGGTGCATTTTTGCTATGCCTTTCGCTTGGGGTTAGATAAAACCAATTTCAGGGTAAACGATGATGGCGAGCCTTCGGGTTCGGCTGGTCGCCCGATATTGAATGTGCTTTTATCCAAAGATATTACCAATATTCTGGTAGTAGTAGTCCGCTATTGGGGCGGAACATTATTGGGTGTTCCGGGGTTAATCAATGCTTATAAATCAGCTACGGAAGAGGCTCTTTCGATGGCTGATGTGATTGAAAAGACAGTTAATGAAGTCTACCAAGTGCAATTTGAATATATCCAAATGAATGATGTGATGAAGGTAGTAAAGGATTTTGATTTGAAAATCAAGAATCAAGTCTTTGATAACCAGTGTACAATAGAAATTGATTTCAGAAAATCATTGGCCAATCAGATTCTAGGAAAATTAGAAAAGATTGATAACATTTCGGTAGAATATTTACGAACCGTGTGATTTTTAGTAGGATACAGCAGTAAGCAATTGCGTTTTACAATTTTTCTATTAATTTTGATATTAAATCTATTTAAAAGGTAGATTATATAGTGTGTGTTCCTTAAAACCTTTATCAATCAATCTAAATTCCATGAAGAAAAATAGTATAATCCTATCCGTGATATTATTATCAGTACTCATTTCTGCCTTTAGGCTTGACTCTCCTTATGAAAGTGAAATAAAAAGCTGGCAACAAAAACGCATTGAAGGCTTGAAAAGTGAAAATGGTTGGCTAAATCTGGCAGGCTTAATTTGGCTTGAGGAAGGTGAAAACACTATAGGTGGTGATGCTAAAAACAAAATAGTTTTTCCATCAGACCATAGCGATGCTAATTTGGGCAAAATTATTTTGAAAGACGGTAAAGTAACCTTTGAAGCTTATAATAATACTTCGGTTTATAATGGAGAACAACCTGTAAATCAAACAATTTTGTTTCCATACGAAGGCAGACCTGTAGTGCTTAAACACAAGTCTCTGCGTTGGTTTATTATTAAAAGGGGAGAACAATATGCCATTCGTTTGCGTGACTTAGAAAGTCCGATTTTGAAAGAATTTAAAGGAATTAATACCTTTCCAATCAGTGAAAACTGGCGTATAAAAGCCAAATTTGTGCCTACTCAAGGCAAAAAGTTGAAGATTACAGATATTACTGGACGTACCTATGAACAAGATTCACCAGGCAAATTAGTGTTTACTGTAGATGGTAAAGAGTATTCATTAGATGCAACTAGCTCGGGCAATGATTTGAGTTTGGTCTTTGGCGATTTAACCAACCAACATGACAGCTACGGCGGAGGTAGATTTCTGGAAGTGCCTAAGCCAGATGCTGACGGATTCACCTATATAGATTTCAATAAAGCTTATAACCCGCCATGTGCATTTACGCCTTACGCTACTTGTCCGTTGCCAACACCAGACAATAAATTGAAGGTGGCAATTTTAGCAGGTGAAAAACGATATGGTAATCACTAAGAGAATAAACATTTTTCGTTCACACAATGAAAAGCTAGCAAACGAATCATCTAAATAGTATCCATACTATGGTATATTGCTTACCTTTGTAGTGAAATAAAATAATAAACAATGGATATTTATGTAGGAAGCATTCCTTTCAAGTGGAAGGATGCAAGACTGAAAGAGATTTTTGAAGTATATGGCGAAGTAACTTCTGCTAAAATTGTGATTGATAAAATTACGCGTCAGAACAAAGGTTTTGCGTTTGTGCAAATGCCAAACGATGCTGAGGCTCAATTAGCGATTGAATCATTGAATGGTGCTGAAATAGACGAAAGAAAAATTGTAGTAAACGAATCTATTCCAAACAATGCTGGAAGCTTAGATAAAAACAAAAAGAAAAAACCTTTTGTAAAACCTGAAAATAAGGAGTGGAAACCTTTTAGAGGGAATAATAAGGGGAGGAGAGATTAGGAGTGGTTTAGCTTTGAGCTTTCAGTTTTGTGCTTTGAGTTTAGAAAAGATAAAGAGCTTGTAAATTGGTGCTAATCGCCATATATTGATCTTGCATTTCTAGCGAGGGACTTAAGTCCCTCGCTAGAAATAAGAATGAAAACTCGCTCGCTTCGTCATGTTGGAACGATGGACGATAGGGTTTGGAGATGCGACTAATTACTATTCCCCTTCACCTCCGCAAAACTAATTTCTTTCAGAACCTCACCATTTTCAAAGACAGTTTCCAAAATATCCTCACCGCTTTCTTCTTGTTTTTTGGTGTGGTAAGTACCGTTTTCAAAAACTAATTTCAATCTGCCTTTTTTGCTCAATTTACCGTGGTCGGTGATAGGGTCTTTAAAAACCTCTTGTTCTTGACCATTGATAGTAGCGGCACTACACTTAAAAGCAAATTTTTGGGTATCACGATTTACCTTTTGTAGTAAAGCTCCTCCCATTCCAAAAGCCACATTGTCGGCACTCCAACCATGATTTTTTAAATGTGCCAAAATCTCTCCAATACTTTCATAATTTACACCATCACCCTGTATTATTCTGATGGTAGGATGCAATACTTTATATCCCTTTGAATTAAGGGTAAAACCAATCTTCTCCCCTAAAATCTCCGCTACTTTCAGTACTATATCTTTTGGTTCACCACTATCAGGACGAACTACTAAGGTACCTTTTCTTGCCAGAATATCATCTTTTAGCACTTCTCCCCATAATTTTTCACAGGCATGATAGATGTCATAACTATCGCTTACTACCGCCACCAAACCTTCTAGATATTGTGCTAACATGTTTCGATAGGCATCTACTTCATGTTCTTTTCCCCAACTAGTTATCGTACTATGTTCAGCAGCAGGAATACTAAATCCAAACATATCGTCTTCGTTGCCATAATAAGCTTGGATAAAAGTCAATGCTGCAACGGTATCCGTTCCCATAAAATTGATTAAATGAGCTGCTCCGCCGATACTTGCACTATCTACACTGCTTACGCCTCTAAAACCAAAATCATGTAATTTAAAATCGATGGTAGTAGGGTCGCCTGTTTCTTCAAGATAATGACTTATTACTTTTTTTACTTCTCTGCTGATGGTAGCTACGGTACTTGGATACCATAATTGAAGCAAAAGCGTTTCTAAGAAATTAGTTAACCAAAAGCAATTTGGGTCGGTGTTTTCTACCGTCATCATTACGTTGTGGGTCGGGATAACCTTTCCTTCGGGTACAGCTTTTATCCTGATGGGTAAGCGTCCACCATGATTGTGCAAAATATATTCCCAGCCTGCCTTGTTGAATAAAGAAGCATTGCCAAAATGCGCTTCGTACAATTTGGCAGCACGGTCTATTTTATGTTGAGTAACAACTTGTCCTGCTAAATATTCTTTTAATAAATATTGTAAACCGAAAAAAGTAATTTCCTCAAATTTACCTCCACGACTTTCAAAGTAGCTATAAATTTGTGTGGTGCCTTCGGGATATTGTTTGTAATGACTTACTTTGTAACTATCGGTTAATAAAATAATATTGTTTTCCATCATAAAATCGTGAATGCTTAAATATCATGCAATATGTTAAAATATTACGAAATCTATTCTTCTCAAATGAATATCTTGTAAATTGCAACATAAATATCCTTTATCAGTTGGTAAATATCTCAAATATTTAAAAAAGTAGATTTATTATTTACAATCAAACCAAGTAATTGTTTAAACATAATATAAATTGAATAGATACTAACCGATAAGTGTTAATATTTCCCTAAAAAACAATGATGAAAATTTCCACCAATTCAAAAAAAGACGTTTATATCCATGCTGCCATCATAACCTTGTTATTAATGGTTCTATTTTTTGGTTTTTTCTTCGTGTATTTGCCTTGGAGCACCAATCACGGCGATGCTATTACTGTTCCTAATTTAAAAGGGTTGACGATGGAGGAGGCAGAAAACCTTTTGGATGAAAGAAATCTTGATTTTGAAGTAACTGACAGTACTTTTACGGCTGGCGTAAAACCTCTAACTGTACTTTCGCAATATCCTTTGGAAAACTCAAAAGTGAAACAAGGACGAAAAATTTATTTGACCATTAATACTGAAACAGCACCCATGATTAAGCTGCCCAAGCTTACAGAGATGTCTGTTAGAAGTGCCGAACAACAGTTATTGGTATCGGGTTTGTTAAAGCCTGATTTAGAATATCAGAACGATAGTCGCCAAAATGAAGTATTAGAAGTGAAGTTCGAAGGTACGAAAATCGATGCTGGTTCGTTAATTGCAAAAGGCTCTAAAGTTACACTGGTAGTAGGCAATGGAACCAATTCAGTAGAAATGGATGTGCCATGTGTGGTAGGACAATTGTATGACGAAGCTCAGATTGTTATCAAAGGCTCTGGTTTACAGATTGGTACTGTTATTTATGACCCAACCTCTACAGAACCAGCAGGAACGATTATCAAACAAAATCCTGAATGCGAAAATGGTAACAAAGTGCATTCTGGAGACATGGTAGACCTTTGGGTAGCTGGTAATCCACCGAATTGATATTTTACTTTTAAACGATTTCATGAAAAAAATATCTTCTGATTTAAATCAATCAAAAAATATAGTGTTGTGTGGTTTCACGCAACACTTCTTTATTTTTCTACTCTTATTGCTTACTCATCAAGTTTCAAATGCTCAGTTTTTTACGGTTCCAGTCAAACACGCAGTAGAAGATTTCCCTCAAAGTCGGGCTAGAATTACGGCTTTAACTCTTCCATTTTTTGATGATTTTTCGACGGTAAAAAATGGACAAGCTATACCCTCACTTTGGCAAACAGGCGGAGGCGTTTTTGTGAATAATACCTTAGCGGTCAATCAGCCAACGGTAAATGTTGCTACTTTTGATGGGCTTCAAGCGAATGGTTTTCCCTATGATTTTACGAATCAACTTACTCAGGGAGCTACCGATACGCTCACATCATTACCCATCTATTTGTCTGTAAATAGCCCATCAGATTCCCTGTATTTCAGTTTCTTTTGGCAAGGTAAAGGGCTAGGCGAACAACCAGATTTGTCAGATTCTTTAACGCTACAATTCTTGACAAATGGCAACACATGGAATACTGTTTGGGTACAAAAAGGCGTAAACCTACCTGCCAATTTTAGTCAGGTAATATTACCCATTCGTGCTAGCTTGTATTTTCATGGTAATTTTCAATTCCGTTTTCAAAGTTTTGGTCGAAAATCGGGACAGTTTGATGTTTGGCATTTAGACTATGTATGCTTGGCCAAGAAAAGCGATAATTCTATCAATGGGTATATTTTGGGAAATATTCTGAATAATCAGACCAATAAATTTGAAAGGGTTTCTTATCTAAAAGACATTGCCTGTAGTGATAATATCGAGCCAGTCTTGAAACGATATAGGGCTATGCCCATGGTTCAGTTTTTGGCTGGAAAGCCCTCGCCAGCCGCTGAAATTAATGACTCTACAGGTGTAAAGGTGAACAATTTGTATAGCAATAACAACGACGTAAATATCTATTATTCTGTACGAAACCTCAATTTAAATGCAGGCAGTGATACCTTACAAAAAGACCAAAGAGTAGGACGAGATGCCTTGACTGCGGGAGCTTCAAAAGTATTCAAATTCAAAAATAACTTTGCCAGTAAAGTTTCTGGCGATAAGGCATATTTGAATATGAAATTCTTTTTGGGAACACAAGATGCTAGTAATATCTCTTTTAGAAATAGCATTCTTACCCAAAACGACACCATTTCAACTACTGTAGCACTGGATAATTATTATGCTTATGATGATGGTACAGCCGAAGCAGGAGCGTATTTGAAAAAAGGGTTTGGTAGAGTAGCAGTACAGTTTGTAAACAATAAAGCAGATGTCGTGAAGGCTATTCGTATTAACCTTCAACCATCGCTGACTAGTATTGCTGGGAATGCTATTACCTTGCAAGTAATGGGCAATGACAAAGGTAAGCCAGGGCAAATCCTGAGAGGGCTTTATACAAAAGTACAGTACTCAGATATTCAGAATGGATTTATAGAATACGCTATTGACCCTGTGGCGGTTACGGATACTTTTTATGTTGGTTACCTTCAATTAACAGATGATGAACCCATTATTGTAGGCTTAGATAAAAACTCAGCACAGTTTACAAACAAACACTTTTTCAGTATCAGTAACGCTTGGACGAACGTAGCTAATGCCGATACAAGTATTTATAAAGCCATCAAAGGAAGCATGATGATTCGTCCTGTGATGGGAGGGAAGCCTTTGGATGTTGTGTTAGGAAACGAGCAAGAAATTCAAGATAAAAACTTGGTGGTTTCGCCTAATCCTAGTGCTGATGTGATTCATTGGAACGACTCTTCTTTAAAAAATGTTGAAATCTTAGATCTTTTTGGGAGAAGTATTTTACAAGAAAATGTTGATAGTCAATCGATTAATTTACAACATCTAAATTCTGGAATGTATCTTTTGCGACTTTCAAATGAACGTAATACATTTGTTAGAAAAATATGGATAAGTCATTAAAATTAACAATAAATAAAATCCCAATATAATGGATATTACGGTAGAAGAACTTAAAGAAAAAATGGACAAGGGCGATACATTCAATTTCCTTGATGTAAGAAATGAATATGAATATGAGGAACAGAATTTAGGTGCTAAGTTGATTCCCTTAAACGAATTACCTGACCGTTTGGATGAGATTGAAGCTTGGAAAAATGAAGAAATAATTGTTCATTGTCGTTCAGGTGCTCGTTCTGGTCAAGCAAAAGCATTTTTAACCGCAAATGGTTATACCAATGTTAGAAATGTATTAGGTGGTATTTTAGCTTGGAATCAATTAGACTAATCTTTTGTTCCGATTAAAAGCATATTTCGGGTGGTCTGTCGGAAGGCAGACCACTTTTATTTAACATGACTTCATCCAGTATTACGGCTACGGAATTTAAAGAGCGTTTGGCAAATCTTACTATTTTAGACATCCGAACTCCCTATGAAATTGAAGATTTTGATGTCGGAGGGATACAAATTCCTTTAGATGCATTGTTGCTTTCTGTAGAAAGCATAGCACATTTAAAAGATAAAGAAATTATAATTGTTTGTTATTCAGGCTTGCAAAGTGAAATAGCCAGAAAAATATTAGCCAAAAAAGGCTTTCAGCACATGAGAAATCTTGAAGGAGGCTTAGAAGCTTTCTTAGCACTATAAACGAAAGGTAAATTAGTTTATAGCATTTTAATAAATTAAAAGAAAGCCTTTAGGGATAAAAGCAGTATTTTTGAAAATAATTTTATTTTAAAATCAACATATTCAAATGTTATTAACATACATTGACTGGCATACTTCACCAGAAATTTTTGAGGTTTTCGGCTTCCCAATTCGTTGGTACGGACTAATGTTTGCAATGGCTTTTTTAGCAGGCTACCAAGTATTGAGTTACATCTTTAAAAAAGAAGGCAGACCAGTAGAAGAGGCAGATGAACTGTTGCTTTATGCAATGATTGCCACTGTAATTGGGGCTAGAATGGGGCATTATTTCTTTTATGAATATCCATTATTATTAAAAGACCCAGTTCATTTTTTCACTAGTATGATTACGCCACCATATGCAGGATTGGCTTCACATGGTGCGGTAATCGGGATGTTAATTGCCTTTTATTTGTATTCAAAAAAACGGAATACTCCTTATTTATACGTTACTGACAGAGTAGTTCCAACGGCAGCTTTAGGCGGAGCATTAATTCGTTTTGGTAATTTAATGAATTCGGAAATTGTAGGGAAGCAAACGGATGTGCCTTGGGCTTTTAAATTCTTTAATGACCCATCGCTTGGTCATGATTATTTCGAAGTAGTGCCTCGTCACCCCTCTCAATTATATGAATGTCTATCTTGCTTGGTGTTATTTGGAATATTAATGTGGTTTTGGTCAAGGAAAAAAGAAAAGACAACCAATGGTTTTATGACAGCCATTTTCTTGCTATATGTCTTCATCCTTAGATTCTTCTATGAGTTTTTAAAAGAGAACCAAGTAGCTTTTGAAAACCAAATGGAATTTAACATGGGTCAATGGTTAAGCGTTCCAGTAGTGCTTTTTGCGATAGGAATATTGGTTTTTGCATTTAAAAGTGATAAAAAAGGAGGTGTTTAAAAGCTTCCCTTCTGCTCAGTAGTGCGATTAAACTTTAACCTTTTATTTCTAGCGAGGAACTTAAGCCCCTCGCTAGAAATAAAAGGTTTGCTTTTTATAAGGGAGTGTTGTAATTAATGAAATTTTTTATGGATTACAATGTTCCTTTGTAGTTTGCGGACTTTTAACATCATTGATATATTGCGATTACTTAATCTCTTGATTTTGTTAACTTATTCCTCTTTAAATGTAATAACTTATTGTATTGATTATTAGCGAGTTTGCTTAATTTTTTTCATATTTGTTATAAATAAACATCAAACATTAATTATGAAAAAAGAAGAACAACAAGCTAAAGAAGAATTAGCAAAAGACAAAACTGAAATAGTTGAGAAGGTAGAAAGCTTAGCTACAGAAGCTACTGAGACAATTGAAGAAAAAGCAGCCGAAATTCCAGAAAAAGTGGAAGAAATAAAGGCTGAAGTTGTTGAAGAAACTACTGAAAAAATTGAAGATATTGAAGAAGATGTAACTAGTAAAACTGCCGAATTGAAAGTCGAAGCTACAGAAACACTTGAAGAAGTAAAAGAAACTGTTGCCGAGAAAGTTGAGGAAGCAGAAAGCAGTGATTTTGCTGCCAAAGTGGAAGAATTGAAAGAAGAAGCCAAAGATAAAATAGAGGCCGTAAAAGAAGCGGTTGTTGAAAAAATCGAGGAACTAAAAAATACCGATTTTTCAGCCAAAGCAGAAGAGCTGAAAACAGAAGCTACTGCGAAGTTTGATGAAGTAAAAGCCGAGGCAACTGAAAAATTTGAAGAAGCCAAAACTGCAGCTGCTGAGAAAATAGCAGAACTAAAAGAAGATACTTCAGAAAAACTAGCTTCGGTAAAAGAAACTGTAGCAGAAAAAATAGAAGAGCTAAAAAGCGTTGATGTTGCTGCGAAAGCAAAAGCCTTGAAAGAAGATGCTATTGAAGAGCTAACTGATTTGAAAGAGGACGTAGCAGAAAGCCTTGAAGAAGCTAAAGTAGTGGCTGCTGAAAAGATAGAAGAAGCAAAAGAGGCATCTAAAGGACTATGGGGTAAGATTAAGGGTATTTTTGGCTCGTAATTTTATCCAACTCTTATCTATCACTAGCGAGGGACTTAAGTCCCTCGCTAGTGATAGATAAGAGTTGAAAGCAAGTATTTACAAAGATGTGGGTAATTAATAGGTTTTAAATTTCTCCCCAAAATTAAAATTACATTCTGCTTTGTTTATTAATACACCTTATCGCTCTTTAAAGCACTGACACCAACCATCCCCGTTTTTAAAATACGTTTAGCACGCAGGTATCTTTTAAAGTTATAAGCATCAAAATTTGGTGCAGTAGCAATCATACTGCTGATAGTTACTTTATCAGAGGCATGGATAAATTCACCATTTCCTAGCCACATGGCTACGTGTACTACTCTTTCAGAACCGTCTTCACGCTTTTCGCCAAAGAATAATAAATCTCCAGTTTTCAAGTCTGCCCAATTCCCTGATTTATCAACGGTTTCACCCACCATTACTTGTTGCGAAGCATCACGAGGAAGCATAATGCCATTCAAAAAGTAAACCGTTTTTGTAAAACCACTACAGTCAACACCTTTGAATGAAGTACCACCCCATAAATACGGTACACCCATTAATCTTTTTGATGTTTTATCAAGACTCTCCCCAGTAATATTTAGTCCTGAAAGCCATTTATTATAAATACTTGCTTCGTTTTTAGCCACAAATCCTTTTCTATTATCCGCAAAGATTACTTGAAAGAAATCGTCTTTTTCAGCCTGTATTTCCAGGATACAGCCAGCCACTAAATCAGAAACAGTCTCTGAATTGACATTGGGTTCAGAATAGGCAACACCATACGAACGAGTGTATATAATTTTATTACTTGTCTCCCAACGTGTTAATTGTCCTTTATTGATGGCAGTAATGGCTCCTCTATCTACCCAAGCAATGTATTTGTCAGGCGTTTGAATCAGTAGCCAACCGTTGTCTTCTCTTTCTAAAATTTTCACAGGTGTTCCCATCAAAGCTTGTGATGCCAACTCGCCACTATGGCGTGGGGAATAGCGAATATTGCAAACAGAAACTTCTACCAAGCCATAAATTTTGTCTTCCAACTCAGCCTCAGGCAAGGTTTTTATTTCATCCACAACAGTATTATGAGCTTTCAGCTGATTAACCAAAGCATTTTTGGCTTCAATCAGGTTGGTTTTACCTGTTACAATCAATTGGTTGTCTTTTCGATAAGCATCAATTTGAAAGATAGCTGTGCGTTTGTCAGGTGCAAACCGCTGAGTAAAACTATCGATGATTTGTGTGACAGAAGAATCAGCAATATGTTTTATAAAAGATTTTTTATATGGTTTTATCGGTTTGGCAATAGTTGCAAAACTGATGAGTAAGCATAAAAGGAAGTATTTTTTCATGGCGTTGATGATTAAAGCAGTATTATTGAATGGAATGCATAAGTATTTCTAATTAAGAAAGCCCTAAAAAAGAACTCCTTCCAAATTTAACACTTGAAAGGAGTTTAGTACTAATAAAATTAAAGTTTTTGGATTTTATAAACTACCCGTTTATTGTCTTTATCGAACTGTAAAAAATACAAGCCGCTACTAAAACTACTGATATCCAAAACAGTTTCAGATTTAACCAAATCTTGTTCTAAAATATCTTTTCCCACGGCGTCAACAATCTTCAACTTTGTGTTTTTAAAATAGTCACTTCTAATTTTAACGAAGTCGGATGTCGGATTAGGGAACACTGTTATATTCAAATCTCTAGGGTCTTCATTAGCGGTGACAAGCTCTATCCTAACAATTCCTGTTCCTATGCCTTTGCCTAAGCAGTAGGCATCATTGAAGTCATATATTTTATAAGAAACAGAAGTTTTAGGAGTTATTGTTATGGTAAATGGCGAAGTTTCTATTTTATAAGATTGTGTTGTTGATTGGTCCATACCAAATCTAAAAAACCATGGAGGTGTACCATTAAAATCAAACTTTAAATTTATTGGTTTACTATCACTCATATAAACTAAAGAATCAAAACTTACTGTAGGGTTTATCATCACATTTAAAGGTGAAGAGCTAGCTGAACTACTTATATCCTTTTCTGTTGATACTACTCTAAAACGATAATTATTCCCTTCAGGTAAATCAACAGGAATGGTAACAAGTAATGGGCTACTTGTTCCTTGCATTTTTAAGTCCACAAAGTTTTCACCATTTTTATCAGAAATTTGTGCTGAAAATTTAGTGCCCGCTGCAAAATTTCCATTGGTGTAATAATATAAATTATAATTAGCCCCACGACATATATATTTATTGCCATAATTTGAATAAAATTCTGTACTAATACTTTTGCTTGAAATTGGGTTAACTATTATAGTAACATTACCTGATATTTTACTTAAACCACAAGTATTGTTAGCAGAAGTAAGGGTGTAAGTTGTTGTTTGGCTAGGTCTAACAGCAACCATATTTTCATAGTAATAAAAATTACCTTTCGTACCATCTGAAAGCTCATAGTTTCCAGCATCTACACTCAATAATTCACTTGATTTAAGTGAATTATTAGTAAGTTTGAAATAGGCCGTTTGCCCAGCATTGATGATTGTATTGCCAGTAATAGTAATATCAGATGTGGTGAAAATATTGAAGTTTTTGTCTGTATAAGTCTTTGTTAGGGCTGGCTTTGAAGAAATTACTTCTAATTGATAACTCCCAGTAAGAGCATCACTTGGTATTTTTAACTTTATATTCCCTGAAGCATTACTACTTTGCCCTACTTCATACTTAATATTTGGCTTCGATTTGTTTATAAAAGAAAATTTAAAAGTATTACCAGCTTCATATTCGCCTACAGGAGAATAATTTATTTCTATTTCTTTCCCGTTACAAACATTTAATGAACCAGTTGATTGAATGACTAGGGCTGGTATAATAGTAACTTTTACAGAACCAGTAACTGTTCCATAACCACAAATATTTTCAGTTGCTTTGATAGAAAATGTAGCACTTTTTTGGGGAGTAATGCTTATTGTGTTTCCAAGTGATTGAATGTTATAAGAGTATACCTTACCAAGGTTATCTTCAAGGGTAATATTTGTTGGTGTTACTGTGTTACTTTGATATTTTAATTTAATTTGCTCACCTCCATATACCGTTATTGTATCATAACCTAATTCGGTTGTCAAGCTTACATTATTAATAACATTGATTTTGTATTTTATCCATGGAGAAGACTGCTGCTCTTTCGTATTACTTATTAAACGAATAAAATAGTCTCCCTCTTTAATTTGAGTAGGAATCTTAACATTTATGGGGTTTTCGATTGTTTGGCTTACCAAATCTGTAAAGATGGAGTCTCTGATTGAGGCAATTTGCAGATTATATGTTGTTCCTATTTCGGCATCTCCTGAAATGGAATATGGATAGGTTAGATTAGCTCCTGAGCACACAGCTAAAAGGGGTGGATACTCTAGTAATGTATTACGACTTGGAATTATTTTAAAAGGGACAATTTTAATTTTTATATTGTTGTTACTAGTACCATTACCACATTCATTTGATATTGATAACAAAGAGTATGTAGTGCTTTTTGTAAAAGTTGGATAAAAATATTTATTTCTTCCGTATTCGATAGTCCCATCTGAAAAACTATATCCATAATTGCTATAAGTACGGTCATATACAGAGGAATTTTGAACATCTAAGTAGGTATTAATAGGTTCACCAGACAATAATATAGCTTCATTATTTGGTAAAGTAGGATAGGTCAAAATTGTTGCATTAGGTTTAGCATTAATCATTACATTTCGCTTATAACTACTCAGCACAGGATTGGTTGATACTGCCTGAATATAATATAAGTTTGTGCTACCTACTAAATTATTGGGGATTACCGCCTCTATTGATTCCCCTTTACCAGTTCCAATAACAGTAAAGTTTCTACTATCACTACCGCCTGTATAAAGTAAAACTTTAAATTCATTGTTATCTTGAAATTTACCTAAGGTATCAATTAATACTTTTATCTTATCGCCAGCACAAACTTGATTATTTACATATTTTATTGTTATATCATTTTTCTTTGGATTCTTTATGATGACATCAATCTTTTTATTTTCATTAATATATGTTGTCCCACATGAATTACTAACAGAAGTAAGTTTGAATGATGTATTTTTTATAACATTTATATCTATTACAGGAATATCGCCAGTTGTTCCATATCCAGGATAACTTCTATCCTCACAGTTAATAGAATCATTAAATACAAATGTCATAATACCATTACCAGTGGCTCTTACAGGGAGATATACTATTTCACTTTCTTGTATTTCAATGGGTTCAGTACGAATTAAGGTAGCATTAGGCTTATTTTTTATTTGAATTGTATTAGGACTATAAACTATATTTTTGTCATTGTTAAATGATATACCTAAACGGTAGTTAAGGTTTACCTTTTTGATATCAAAAAAAGTTTCAGGAATAATTAATTTTAATAAACCATTTTCGAAAGTAGCAGGAAGAATAGCTTTATGAGCATTTAAATCACTCAATACAGCCTTAAAAGAATTGGGATTCAATGATGAACTATTAAGACGAAATTTGGCGGAAATAGTTTGTCCTACACATATTTCTTTAAATTGTTGTATTGAATCAAGTACTACCCCAGGGTTGACAGTAACACTTGTGATATTTTGTCCACCAACACCTGAACCACACCCACTTGTAAAGGAAGCAATAGAATAGTTTTGTGATTGTTCAGGTTTGATTTGGAAATTCTGTTTGAGAGAAGAATTTGGTAATGAATAACTAATACCAGTTAAAGATATATTAGAGCCATCATTCATTTTTATCGTCCATGGTCCTAACCCTTTTGTAGTAAAAGTAAGGTCTGCTTTATTGCCCCAAATGACGTCAATATTTTCTTTGGCAATTTCTACATTACCTTTTTCTGCGATAAATATCTTAAAATCATACCATATTGAACTGGCTTTTGGACTACTACTAACAATTTGTAAAGAATAATAATATAAGCCCAGCCGAACCTTTTCAGGAATAATAGCTTCTATGATATTATCTTTAGCTACGGCATCAATTTCATAGATTTCATTGGCATCATTTTTAAGATTTATTTTAAATTTATTGTCAGTATTGATTTTGCCTGTGGCAGAATATGAAACTTTTAATGTGTTACCTACACATATTTTAGTGACGTTAGGTTCTAAAACTTTTAATCCTATTTCATTAATAGTTACATTCACATTCCCAGAACCGCTACCTCTACCACATATATTTTCAGTATAAGCTATTTGATAATTTGTTGATTTGATTGGATATACTGTATTATTATATGGATCGTTTGTCTCACCTCCATAAATTAAGTAATTGAGAGACATTTTGGTACTATCCTTGAGTGCTATCTTGATAGGAGTAGTGCCTGTTCCTGTAAATTTTAATACTGTACTAGCATATGGATTCACATTAAGTACTGAGGCTCCAGAAAGTGTAATGTTAGGTTTTGTATAAACTGCTGAGAAAAAAGATTCTTGACCAACAATGTTGGGTTTGGTTGCAACTACTCTAATAGATTGTTCAGAAGCTGAACTGTTATCTTCAGTGTAATAATTTAAAGGAATTGTTGCTTTTAAGGGACTTGTAGTTCCTTCTGTAGCTAAGTCAACCCATTTTTGGGAATAGATATTACTACCTTTAATCTGAACTTTAAAGCTATTTCCAGCATCAAAAATACCTGTAGTAGTAAATGGTACCGAGATAGCTTCTCCTTTACATGCAATTCCTATTATTTTTCCAGTAGTAATAGTTGGAACTTGCTGTGCTTTGAGGTGAAGAAATGAAAGAAGTAAAATAATAGTGGTAAGAATAAGTTTTTTCATAGAAAGTTTGAGAAAATGTGAACATGTATTGATAATTATTAGTGTAGGGCAAAGGTAGTATTTTTACTTATCATAACTCATCTTAAACTTACTTAAGTCTGCTTTAAATTTACGTGGTCGGCTTAGTTCATAGTTGTAAATCAATTGTCCTAAATTTTTCATGAATGGGAATCCTACCGTATCGTAATCGTAATGGTCGTCGTTGAAAACTTCATCATTATTACATAGCAATACCGTTGTTAGCATAAATTCTACGCCTGTTGAAAAATCTACGATGTAAGCATTGTCCAACAAAAAGCCATAAGCATCGCCTACTTTATTGAAGATTCGCATATTTGGATTTATCACTGCGTCTTTGCTACCTCCATACATCAAAAATTTACAATAGGCTGGGTAAAAATCAGGGGCTTCGTATTTCGGATAAGTACTTTCAGTAGGCATTTGCGACATATATTGATATAGGAATTTATAGTCAGCATCAGTCAATTGAAAACGTTGTTTAGCAGAAATAGCCTCGGGGAAAAGTACAGATTTTAGTATAGCTTGTTGTTCTAATAATGGGAAAAAGTTTTTATCAGTAAAAGCAAAAGACTCGTTTACTAATGAGTCACCTCGCATATAACCTTTACCTATCGTGATGGGCGTAGGCGAAACATAGTTTTTTTCAGAAATCACCATTGGTTGTTCATAAAGTACTTTCTCTCCATTCATAAACTTAATAGGATTTGTTCTACGATTTTGCTCGCGGTTCATACCTACTTGTAAACGGTGGTAAATACGGGTATCCTGATAACCTTTTTGACGAAGCGTTTCATTAAAAGCTTCTTGCCCCATGAATTCATATAGACGGTTGAAAGCATCATTGTCGGAAACCATCAATATCTTTTTAATATAATGTGCTACCGAAGGCAAACCATTTTCAGCAGTAGAATCTTTGGTAACAGGCGTATGGCGTTCGTATTCCGCTCCTGTAAACATCGGTGTTTCTTTCGTGAGCCCTTTGATATTTAACTTGTTAATTTTCTCTAAAGCCATTACACTAGCAGGAAACTTTACTGTACTGGCTGGATAAAAGTATTCCGTGTTATTGATTCTGAAACCATAACTAGTGAAAGTCGGACGGTTCTTTTTGTCTCTATCAATCTGCGTATAAAGAATCTGAACGCGGTATTTATCCGCATTGTCAATAATCTCCTTAAATTGCTCTGGCTTGGTGGCTAATAATTTCGGAAGCAATTCAGTGTTGAGTTGCTGTGCTTGAATAGAAGATGAAATCACAAGTAAGAGAATAGTTAAAAGCTGTACGCTTAAAGATTTGTATCGTTTTTTCATTAGCTTATTAGTTGATGGTTAGTTTAACTCAATTGACTTTTCTGGGGACACTTTATCTCACACTGTTCTTATATGTCGATTGAATCGACATATAAGAACAGATATGTCGATTTTTTTAAAAAAAATCGACATATTAAACTGGAGATACAATAAGTTATTGCGATAAGACATCTATAAGTCTATGATTAATATAATAGGTTTCTCTACCTATTTTCATTGAATGTAACCATCCTAACAGTTCTATTTTCTTTAGGTATTCAGAAGCTGTTTGACGCTTAGCAATCCCAAATTGTTCTAATATTCCAATTTTGATATATGGATGACTAAAAAGTAAATCAAGCAACTCTTTAGAAAATGCCAATTTAAGTTCATTTTTTATTTCTATTTCGGCTTGTTGCTTCAATTCAAGAATAGTATTTATTTTTTTTAGCGTCATTGCCGCTGTTTCCGCTACACCATTTACAATATAAAGCACCCACTCTTCCCATTTATTTTCTTCAGTAACTTCTCTCAACAAGCGATAGTAGTCATTCTTATTCTTGATAATATAGCGACTCAAATACAAAATAGGAAGTCCAAGTAAGTTTTGCTGAATAAGATACAATACGTTCAAAATTCTACCAGTTCTGCCATTCCCATCATTAAAAGGATGGATGGCTTCGAACTGATAATGAATTAGAGCCATTTTGATTAATGGATCTAATGCTGAAAACTCATCATCATTGATAAAAATTTCTAGATGGCTCAATTTTTTTCTAATAATATCTTCACCTTCTGGTGGAGTGTAAACAATTTGACCATTAGCAGGATTAGTTATTTTAGTGCCACTATTTTTCCTGATATCTTCATTAATATTTCTTAATCTTTGCATAATACCTATTAGCAAATTTGTAGAGATGATATTGTTTTTTTTTAATTGTCCAATGCCCCAATACATTGCTTTACGGTATTGTAATACTTCTTTAGAGGCTTGATTTTTAATGTTTTCGCCCATTAACGTTGCTTGATATAGCTCGTCCTGTGTAGTAACTATATTTTCTATTTCATTAGATTCCTTACTTTCCTGAAGTATAATAGTATTAAGTAATAAATCTGGATTAGGCAAAGTTTGACAGTAGCCTTTAAGTTCGGCTAAAAGTTTATTAGCATTTATGGCTGATTTAAAAATTATTGTAGTTTCTAGGTTTACCTTTGGGGGTATATCTGGTAAACTATTAAATGGTATATTTTTATCAAATGCTTTCATATTTTCTTCTATATTTTGTGGTATTGGCTTTCAGGATAGTTGCCATGTCCTCATAATCATTACGCCTAAATTCTTGGCTCTATAAATGTTTTTTTGTCCATAACTCAATCATAAGACAAACCTTTTACTTCCAACCATTCAATACCGCTGTCAATATATCCAAATTCTCTTTGGTATGCAAGGCGCTTATTACTAATCTGGTAACGGGTAAATCATTAGCTGTTGGATATGGAAAACAAGCCGTCATAATACCATGTTGTTTGAGGTATTCATGCAACCCTACCTGATGGGTGCAATAAGCAGGATAATTTTTGATGGAATCTATCCCAAGGTCTGGCTTAACTAAATGATTGAAGTATTCAATATTTTCTAATAGCTTTTCACGTTGTTCATCAAAAATCTCAATAGAGGTAACAAAGGCTTCTAACAAAGCGGGCATCATGGGCGACGCTCCAGAAAACATTGGGAAATACCTGATTTGTTCTATAAAATCATTATCTGAAAAAATTACTCCTCCTGTCATACCCATCGCTTTGTTGAGCGAGGAGGTAATCACTAAACGAATATTGTTTGAATGAATCTCAGGTAAATCTATCCCAAAACTGTGTGAAGCATCTATCACAACAGTAATGTTTTTATCAATTGGAAGTGATTTAATCCATTCAAAATCAAAATACTCAACATAAGGAGAACCTACAGTATCGCTACAAATAACGATGTTTTTTGCCTCAGAATTTTTGATGGTTTCTGCAATAGTCTTAGCCCAAACTTGATAAGTATCCGTTGAAGATTGCATAAAATCATTCCATAAGGCGGGATGAGTTTTGGGAGCGAAAAAGAAAGCATTGTCTTTACTTTTTAAAAAATTAACGACTAGTTGCCCTGCCCACATACCTGACGAAACGGTTAGTGCTGAAGGCATTTTTGCAAAATCTGCCAATACTTTTTCTGCCTTGTCATAAATGCTTAATTGAACAGTATTATTCCTAGAACTACCCCAAGATGTACCATATTGGTCAACTGCTTTAATAAAATTCTCTTTAAAAACAGGATGGTGGGGAATACCCAAATACGAAGTACCGCTAAACCAAAGGTAGCGTTGCTCGTCACTGATTAAAGTATTACTGGGAATTTTATTAGTAAGGTATTTCATGTTTGTAGCTATGAGCTGTGAGCGATGAGCCGTGAGATTTGAGCAGGGAGCAATTTAGAAGATGTTAAGTGAGTGGTAAAGCTTATTTTAATCTGTAGTTGAAAATTTCATCACTCAAATCTTACTACTCATCGCGCAAAGCTTATTGCTCACAGCTCAAATCTCACAGCTTATTAAATCAAATTCGCTCCAGTTCCGTTTTCTTGGGCGTAAATTACTTTTCCGTAATCGATGGTTACACCTGTTGAGATTTGGTCATCTACCAACAAAATGCCGTCCATGTCTACATAATCTAATAAAGGCAATAATTGGGCAATAGCCGAACAGCCTACATTTGATTCTGTCATACAACCGACCATTACTTTCAAGCCTAGTTGATGTGCCTGCGCAATCATTCTACGGGCAGGCGTCAAGCCTCCGCACTTCATCAATTTTACATTTACACCATGAAAGAACCCAAAGCAACGGGCAACGTCTTCTTCCACAATACAACTTTCGTCGGCAATGATGGGTAAAGCAGATTCCGCGAATACCTTTTTCATGCCTTCCCAGTTGTCTGCTTTCATGGGCTGTTCTATAAATTCTACGCCTAATTCTTTGAGGGCAAACGAGTTTTTGATGGTTTCTTCAACTGTCCATGCCGTGTTGGCATCTACCCTAAAAACAGCATCAGTATGTTTTCTTAGTTCTTGAATAATTTTGATGTCCTCTTTAGTTCCTAATTTTATTTTATACAACGGAAAAGGTACTTCTTGCATTTTCTCTACCATTTTCTCAATGGTATCAATTCCGATGGTATAATCTGTAATAGGGTTTTTAGCCGTATCTAATCCCCACAGTTTATACAAAGGTTGTCCTTTTTTCTTAGCCCAAAGGTCGTTAGCAGCAATATCTAAGGCACATAGTGCAAAAGGGTGTTCATCTTTTAGATGAGGATATAAATCATCCCAGAATTGCTCGGGACTTTGTAAATCGTAGTTTTCAATGATTGAACGAACGCCTTCTAATTGTGCCGACATTTTAGCCATCGTAACACCATAATAAGGCGTTTCGGTAGCCTCGCCAAAACCACTGAATTCGCCATCGCGAAGTTCGACGATGAGGGTTGGTTGTACATCCCGAGATTCGTGAGTGATGGTAAAAGTATGGCGGAGTTTTAGATTAAACGAGTGAAGGATTAGTTGCATTGATGATACATTGGTTTTTTGAAATATCAAGTTAGTAAAAAAGTGGCAGATTTTATAGCGATATTTTGAATAGCAAAGAAGAAAGGTTTCTTTACAAAATACCTCAACGTATCAATTTGTCATTTTTGGTAAAAATGCCATTTTTATCAAAAAACTGTAAAAAAAATAAACTTTTTGACCAATTTAATAAAAAAATGACCTGTTTTTGCTTAAAAAAGTGTAAATTTGAAGAAATTAGAAATTTGATATTTTTATAGATTTTTATTCACAACACACTTTTACAAGAAATTTAGGTTGAAAAAACCGACAGTTTTTGTGGAAGTGTTTTTATTTTATCTTGAAGTGAATCTCTAAACTCAGTATACAAATTATCTCTATCCTTATGTTAGCAACCATAAAAAAATATACATTTCATCCAGTAGTACCTTTTGATTTTCAGAGGGATACCATCTATGAAATTGATTTAACAAAAAATAATGCTGATTTAGAGGAATTAAATTTGTCTGATACGGCTTTATTTAATGAGTACGTTACTGAAAAAATTAAGGAAGCAAAGGCCGTATGCGCCGTTGGTGGTTACCTCGAAAATCGTTATATTTATCGTAGAAGCGAACATTTCCAGCAAAGCGGTGAAGGACGTTCTATTCATTTGGGTATTGACATTTGGGCTCCAGCAGGAACACCAGTATTTGCTCCACTAATCGGTAAAGTACATAGCTTTCAAAACAATAAAGGTTTTGGAGATTACGGCCCGACCATCATTCTTGAACATCAATTAGAAGGGAAAACTTTTTATACTTTGTACGGACATTTGAATGAAGAATGTCTTGAAGGTTTGTATGAAGGGAAAAATATTGAAGAGGGTGAACAAATAGCCCTTTTTGGAGATTTCCCGATTAATGGCGATTGGCCTCCTCATTTACACTTTCAAGTAATGACGGATATGCTGGGCTGTAAGGGCGATTTTCCAGGTGTTTGCGAGCCATCCAAAAAGGCTGAATATGCCGAAATTTGTATCGATGGTGCTCACATGTTGGGTATGAAATGATAATTATTTATTCGATAAAGATAACGTGTCATATTTATCTGTTTGATTATCAGTAATATAATGTTATATTATGCTAGTTTTAGTTTATTAAATATCGTCAGCACCAGACAGCATGACATTTACAACCTCTTTTTAAAACAAAAAATTATCTTATGCGCATAGGCTTTTTAACGATTGATTGGATTGATTTTTTAGATATTTTATTGGTAGCATACATGCTGTATCAGATTTATAAACTGATTCAGGGAAGTATTGCTAACAAAATTTTCTTTGGTTATATTCTTATTTATGGTGTTTACTTGGTGTCTAAAGCACTAGGAATGGAGTTCCTGTCTTCTATCTTAGGACAGTTTATGAATATGGGTGTGTTGGCACTATTGATTATTTTCCAACAAGAAATCCGACGCTTTTTGATGATGCTTGGTCGTTCTACCTCATTTCGCGAAAATCCTTTGCTAAAAAGATTTTATACACCGAAAGTATCTAAAGAGAATTTCACTACATTACAGTCGATACTCGATGCGGTAAAAGTAATGGCAACGAATTATACAGGAGCTTTGATTGTGATAGAAAAAGAAGACGATTTGAAAAAATTTATCGAATCGGGCGATGTATTGGATGCGGAAGTATCAAAACGATTATTATTGACTATTTTCCATAAAAACAGTCCTTTACACGATGGTGCCGTCATCATCAAAGGTGGCAGACTAGCTGCGGCTCGTTGTATGTTGCCCGTTTCTGAAAGTGGTACAATTTCTCCAGCCTTAGGATTTAGACACCGTGCTGCCTTTGGAATGAGTGAACAAACGGATGCAGCCATCATTGTAGTATCAGAAGAAAAAGCAGAAGTATCATTCGTGAATCACGGTGGTATCTTTAGAAATATGTCTATTCAGGATTTAGAAATAAAATTGAAGGATTATATTTTGAAGGAGTAGATTATAAGACGCTAGAAGCAAGACACAAGATAAGAGATAAGAATTTCTCAATTCGTGGTCTGTGGCACACAGAACACAAATTAAAATTTTATTCTTATCCCTAGCGAGGGACTTAAGTCCCTCGCTAGGGATATTTATTTTCTATAATCTTTTCTATAAGCCCGAAGGGATGAAAGGATTATAGAAAATATCTAGATTCTAACCCCGATGGGGTGACATAAATTTTTAATCTTATACATTTTCACCCGATTGTATCACCCTTTCAGGGTTCTGACAATATTACATTAATTGTTTGCTATAATCATTCCATCCCTTCGGGATTATGGTCTACAAGATATAAGACACTAGAAGTAAGACAAAAGATTTAGTTTTAATACCTTTCTTTAAGTCTTTAGTCTTGTGTCTTTAGTCTATAAAACCCTTCAAAGCCATTTGATAAACAGGCAACACCCGTTTACGTGCAAAATCATGATTGACGATAGGTGCAGGATAATCGAAAGTATTTAATTCTGGCACCCATTTTTTGATATATTCCAGTTGCTTATCAAACTTTTGTGTTTGTAAAGTCGGATTGAAAACCCTAAAGTAAGGTGCCGCATCGCAACCGCTCCCTGATGCCCATTGCCAACCACCATTGTTGGCTGCAAAATCAAAATCTAATAGCTTTTTAGCAAAATAAGCCTCGCCCCAACGCCAATCGATTAGTAAATGTTTGGTCAAAAAAGAAGCTACAATCATCCTAACACGGTTGTGCATGAAGCCTGTGGTATTCAATTCACGCATACCAGCATCTACGATAGGATAGCCCGTTTTGCCTTCACACCAAAGCTCAAACTCCTTTTCATTATTTCGCCAGATAATTTTGTCATACTCTTTCCTGAAAGCCTGTCCTTGCGAGATATGTGGGAAGTGATAAAGAATATTGAAATAAAAATCTCGCCAGATTAATTCATTCAGCCATGTTTCTGATAACGATTGAGCTTTGCGTGCTAATTCACGGATGCTAACTGTACCAAAGCGTAGATGAACAGATAACTTAGAAGTGCCTTCGATTGCGGGGAAATCTCGGTTGTCGGCATAGCTACGAATAATACCATCTCGCACTTGTTTACTAGGAAATTTTATCTTGACTGCTTGAAATCCCATCATGGCTAAGGTTGGTATTTCAAAAGGCTTTGTTTGAAGAAAATTATCAAAGTACTTTTCAGTAGGATATGATTTCAAATAAAATGCATTTACCTTCTCTTTCCATTTACGGCTATAGGGTGTAAAAACAGTATAAGGCGTTCCTGCACCCGAAAGGACTTCATTTTTCTCAAAAACGACTTGGTCTTTATAAGTACTAAAGCCAACGCCTTCGCTAGTCACAAATTCACGGACGCTCTCATCTCTTTCATGGGCATACTGTTCATAGTCATGATTGGTATAAATCGTATCTATGTCATATTCATCAAGCAATGCCGGAAAAACTTCTTCAGGCGTACCATATTTTACTAAAACAGTACTGCCCATAGCAGTTAAAAATGCTTGGATTTCGGTTAGCGCCTCGTGAATAAATGCTACTCTGCGGTCATGTTTATCGTCGAGTTTATCCAGAATATTTTTGTCAAAAATAAAGATTGGTAATACTGGCACACCTTTTTTAAGGGCATGGTATAATCCTGCATTATCGTGTAAGCGGAGGTCTCGACGAAACCAAAAAATCGAAATTTTAGACATTTTAATAGAGAATAAGGAAAATGAAAATTGGTTACTCTGAACTAACTATTTCAATCTGAATTTGTTCGATAGATTTATTGTATTCAAAACATAAATCAGTGTAAAGTTCTACAGGAAAGCCAGAAAATGGATTGAAAACCAAGTGGTTTTGGGATAATTCAGAAAAATATATTACTTATTAAAAAAAATATTGTCAAATATTATAGGCCAAAAAGAGCTATTGAAGAAGCATATACAGGTTTATTTGAAAAATTAACTAAAAGAATCAACTAAAAGTGTAATTTATTATCATATTGTATTGACAAGCCCTATCTGGAAATTGTATATTTGCAAGAATCGTATTGAAGTCATTTATCTATAGGGTGGGAGACTTTAGTATAAAACCAAGATTTTTGTTTTGATTTTATACGATAAAAGCCCTAGTAGCAATCATGTTATCAAACAAAACCGAAGATTAAAACCGTAAGAAATGACTCCAGGCGAAAAAACCGCAAACATTATTAGAATGAAATTATCTGAGTTCAGATTCGACCTCCCTAATAACCTCATTGCCTTGTACCCACCAGAGAACAGAGGTGAATCACGATTAATGGTGGTAAATAGAAAAACAAAAACTATTGAGCATCGTATGTTCACCGACATTTTGGATTATTTTGATGACGGTGATGTAATGGTTACAAACGACACTAAAGTTTTCCCTGCTCGTTTGTTCGGTCAGAAAGAAAAAACAGGTGCAAAAATTGAAGTATTTTTACTTCGTGAATTAAATAGAGAACACCGTCTTTGGGATGTATTAGTTGATCCTGCTCGTAAAATCAGAGTAGGTAATAAATTATATTTTGGTGATAGTGATTTAGTGGCAGAAGTAATTGATAATACTACTTCACGTGGACGTACTATTCGTTTCTTGTACGATGGTGACCACAAAGCTTTGATGAAAGCGATTCACCAATTAGGCGAAACGCCACTACCAGATGAAATCCGTTTTAAACGTAAAGTAGAAGCGGCTGACGAAGAGCGTTATCAAACAATTTATGCTGAACACGTGGGTGCTGTAGCGGCTCCAACAGCAGGTTTGCACTTCAACAAAATCATCATGAAACGCTTAGAGTTGAAAGGTATCAACTTTACGCCACTTACCTTGCATGTTGGTTTAGGAACTTTCCGTCAGGTAGATGTTGAAGACTTAACAAAGCACAAAACTGATTCTGAAAATTTTAACATCACAGAAAAAACTTGTGAGGTGGTGAATGAAGGAATTGATAACAAAAAGAAAATCTGTGCAATTGGAACAACTGTTTTGAAGGCGTTGGAATCTTCTGTATCTGCGGATGGTCACTTAAAACCTATCGAAGGCTGGACAGATAAATTTATTTTCCCTCCATACGATTTCAGAATCCCGAATGCATTATTAACTAATATGCACTTGCCAGAATCAATTTTATTGATGATGACTTCTGCTTTTGGTGGGTATGATTTGATTAAGGAAGCTTATCAAATTGCTATCAAAGAGAAATATAAATTCTTTAGTTATGGCGATGCCATGTTGATTATCTAAGATGTACTATATATAATCAGCACTTTTCAGGCGAAAGACATTAGGCAATATTCATAGCTTAGGTCTTTCGCCTGATTGTTTTATGGGTTTGTATCAATTTCATTTTTCGTAATTATTCATGAAAAAATATGCCATTATAGTAGCGGGCGGGAGTGGTAGCCGGATGAAAAGTAATTTACCCAAGCAGTTTATAGAAATAGGTGGATTACCCGTATTGATGCATACTTTAATCCGTTTTAGAGAAGCTTATTCAGATATCACCCTCATACTGGTATTGCCAGAAAGTCAGTTTGATTTTTGGCATGAACTATGTCTAAAACACCATTTTGAAGTAGCTCACCAATTAGTAAAAGGCGGACAATCTAGATTTCAATCAGGTAAAAATGGGTTGTCGATAATAGATACAGACGGTATCGTGGCAGTGCATGATGGTGTCCGACCATTTGTAAGTACAGACATCATCCGTGAAAGCTTTGAGGTTGCCCAAGCCAAAAGAACAGCCGTAGTCAGTGTAGCATCTAAAGATTCTGTTCGGGTAAATGGGCAAGCGATAGACCGACAGACTGTTCGATTGATACAGACACCACAAACGTTTCAAGTAGCTATTATCAAAAAGGCTTTTGAAACCGAAGAGTTGAGTACCTTTACTGACGATGCGAGTGTCGTAGAATTTGCAGGCTTTGATATTAATCTCATCGAAGGGTCGTACGAAAATATCAAAATCACCACCCCCGAAGATTTAGAGTGGGCAGAAATTATTTTGAAGCGAAATGCTTAAACGCTTATCCATAAAAGAATATACTGACGGCATTTTGGCTGGAAACAGAATGATTCTCAGCAGAGCAATCACGCTGACAGAAAGCAATTTGCCTACAGATAAAATATTGGCTCAAGAAGTACTAGAAGCTGTGTTACCCCATACGGGAAATTCAATCAGGATTGGTATTACAGGTGTACCTGGCGTGGGCAAAAGTACTTTTATAGAGGCCTTCGGACAGTATTTGACCAAGCTACCCAAAAAAGTAGCTGTATTAGCGATTGACCCAAGTTCGCCCATTAGCAAAGGAAGTATTCTGGGGGATAAAACCCGCATGGAAAAGCTCGTGAATGACCCACTAGCTTATATCCGTCCTACCCCTACCAGTGGAGGTTTGGGGGGCGTAGCCAACAAAACCCGTGAAGCAATGTTACTTTGTGAAGCCGCAGGCTTTGAAGTAATCATTATTGAAACAGTTGGAGTGGGGCAATCAGAAACCATAGTGCATAGTATGGTCGATTTTTTTCTATTACTCATGTTAGCTGGTGCTGGTGACGAACTCCAAGGAATCAAGAAAGGCATTATGGAAATGGCCGATTTGATAGCTATTACTAAAACAGATTCGGGCAATGAAACCCAAGCGGATTTAGCTAAAGTAGCTTATCAAAATGCCCTACATTTGTTCCCACCTAACCAAACAGGCTGGTACCCCGAAGTACTCACCTGTTCGGCTATTACTGAGAAAGGGATTAAGGAAATATGGGAGGCAATTGAAAAGCATCGTGAACTACTTATGGGAAATGGATATTTTCAACAGAAGCGTAGCCAACAGAATTTGGAATGGATGTATAATTTTATAAAGAAGTCGCTAGAAGAGAAATTTTACGAACATCCTAGCGTTGACCTTTATAGGAAAGATATTCAGCAGGAGGTAAGTGAAGGGAAGAAATTGCCCATTAATGCTGCCATGGAATTGCTGAATTTATTTTATCAAAATAAAAAATGAAAAACTTTTGGCATAATTTAGCCTTATCAATCCTCAAGTACAGACTTTACTACTTATCTGCCGTAATTGCCCTTGCAATTTTCATGACGGTGATGGCTTCTAAAACGCAAGTTTCTAGCGAATTGCCTAAGATTCTTCCTCAATCAGATGAACGCTTTCAGTTATACGAATCTTTCAAAAAAAGATTTGGGGAAGATGGTTCAGTGATGGTAATTGGTGTTGAAACCAACAAAATGTTTCAGTTGGCTTTTTTCCAACATTGGCAAGACTTGGCTAAAGCTATCAAAACCGTAAAGGGTATAAAAGATGTAGTATATGCCGGTAATATTCCAAGAGTCGAGAAAAATGATTCTCTGAAACGCTTTATTACCAAAAGTCTGATAGCACAGAGGGCTACTTCCCAAGTTGAGGTAGATTCTGTAAAAACCAAATTAGATAAACTACCTTTTTATAAAGGATTTATCATCAACGAAATGGGCAATGTGCATTTGATGATGATTACTTTTGACCAAAGTGCTATTAATGATAAGAGTAGGGTAGAGGCTGTACAAAAGATAAAGAAAATTGCTGGAGAATTTGAAACTAGCCAAAATACAGAGTTGCATCTCTCAGGAATGCCTTTTATTCGTACTGAAATGACGGCCCAAATTACTAACGAATTAGGTATTTTCTTGATTTTAGCAATAGTAGTTACTTCCTTGATTTTACTGGCGTTTTTCAGGAGCTTCAAAATAATGCTGGTAGCATTGGTAGTTGTTTTAATTGGAATCGTATCTGCCTTGGGGATTATTGTGATGTTTGGGTTTAAGATTTCTATCATTTCTGGATTGATTCCTCCTCTTGTAGTTGTGATTGGCGTACCCAATGCCATATTTATCGTAAACAAATATTACGAAGAATACGCTTTGCATGGTAACCAAGAGTTAGCCTTGAAAGTAACCATCGAAAAAATTGGACAAACACTTGTGTTGTCGAACCTCACTACTGCTATTGGGTTTGGTGTTTTTGCTTTTACGGGTAGCATCTTTTTAATAGAGTTTGGCATTGTGGCAGCTATCAATGTAATGTTAACTTATGCTGTTTCATTGATTTTGATTCCTGTAATATTTAGCTTTTTAGCACCGCCAGCGAACAAACATACTATCCGTTTAGAGTCTGGTAAAATATCCAAATTTTTACTTGGTATCGACCATTGGGTAAACCACCGAAGGTCGGTTATTTATTTAGTAATTATCCTAATTATTGGTGTATCGGTATATGGCACAACCAAAATAAAATCAATAGGGTATATCGTAGATGATTTAACGAAGGATAACCCTATCTATACCGATTTGAAATTTATTGAAAAGAATTTCAAAGGAATTATGCCTTTTGAGGTAGCCATAGACACTTATGAACCTGGCAGAGTAATGAATTCCCCAGAGCTTTTGACTAAAATAAAAAGGATGGAGAAGGAATTTGCCAAGTATCCAGAATTTACCAAACCTGTTTCTTTAGTGACGGCCGCTAAATTTATTTATCAGGGGTATCGTGGTGGTGACCCTAAATATTTTGTATTGCCAGGTATCAACGAACTAGCAAAGCTTAAAGAATACAATGCTAGCTTGTCGGGTAAACAAAATTTTGCCAAAGGCTTTATTGATTCTACAAAGCGTTATACACGTGTAAGTTTTCAGATTGCAGACTGCGGAACGGTGCGGACTAATCAAATAATTAGTGCGTTACAACCTAAAATAGATAGCATCTTTAATTATAATGCCGAAACCAACGAGTTTTATAAAAAAGGGGATAAGCAAGGCTATGATGCTGAAATAACTGGTAATAGTGTGATTTATGCTTGGCAAAATGATTATTTGCAAGGTAATTTGGTAGAGAGTACCCTTCAAGCAATTTTTCTGATTTGTATCATTATGGCATTGTTGTTTAGGTCTTGGAAAATGGTTTTTATTTCAACTTTACCAAGCTTGATTCCCCTTCTGATTACAGCGGGATTGATGGGCTATTTTGATATTCACTTGAAATATTCAACTATTTTGATATTTTCAATAGCCTTCGGTATTTCATCAGATGGAACTATTTATTTCTTGACACGCTATAAAGATGAATTGTTGAATAAAAACAGAACTGTAAAAGAAGCTGTCACAGCAACCATTTTGAATACGGGTGTTTCTATGTTTTATACAGCAATCGTATTGTTTACAGGTTTTTTTATTTTTACAGCTTCAACTTTCAAAGGAACACAGTCGTTAGGAATATTAATTTCAATTACGCTGTTGATGGCGATGATTTGCAATTTAATATTACTACCAGCATTCTTGATGACACTGAATAAGCGTGAAAGTAAAAAGCTATTTATGTAGTTATAAGGGGTTTTTTTCTGAATACAAGTATCTGATAATCTTATCCTTATCACTAGCGAGGGACTTAAGTCCCTCGCTAGTGATAAGGGTTGAAAGCTCGATTGCTTAGTCACTAAAGACACCAGCTAACAGTAAATGATTTTGAGGATTATCTTCCCACACGTTGCGAAGCACTACACTACGGCTTGTGTCATGGAATATTACATCACAAAACCCCTTTTAATAAAAAAAGCTTATGCCTTACAGCTTAATGCTAATAGCTACTAATTATCTTTGCGGATGGAAAAACAAACTTCAATATACACTACTCAGTTTTGGTTACTTTGCGTTAGTAATTTTCTTTTTTCTGCTAGTTTTCAAATGATGATTCCTGAACTACCCGATTATCTAGGTTCAATGGGTGGAAAAGAATACATCGGTTACATCATTGCATTATTTACGCTTACAGCAGGTTTTGCGCGTCCTTTTTCTGGTAAATTGACTGATACTATCGGTAGAGTACCCGTGATGGCCTTTGGGTCATTGGTATGTTTTGTTTGTGGCGGACTATATCCCTTTGTTCATACCATTGCTGGTTTTTTATTATTGCGCTTTTTACACGGTTTTTCTACGGGTACCAAGCCAACGGCTACGTCGGCCTATGTAGCAGATATTATTCCCGAAAATCGACGTGGTGAAGCACAGGGAATGCTAGGTATTTTTACGGCAACGGGGATGTCTATCGGCCCAAGTATCGGGAGTTATCTTACCAGTTGGATATCTATCAATGGAATGTTTTTTACTTCTTCGGCTTTTGCTTTACTCTCTATCTTAATATTGTTGAATATGCGAGAAACGCTTCCAACGATACAAAAAAAGGCTTTTTCTTTTAAATTATTTAAGATAGGGTGGCAAGATGTGTTTGAACCAAGGGTAATTCCAGCCTTCGTTGTGATGATTTTAGTATCATTCTCTTCGGGTGTATTGCTTACTTTGGTGCCAGACCAGACCAAATTATTGGGGATAAGCAATAAAGGGCTTTTTTTTACTGTTTATACCGTTGCTTCTTTAACAGTAAGGCTATTCTTTGCGAAATCATCGGATAAATATGGTCGAATTCCTATTTTGATGATTTCATCAACTATCTTGGTAATTTCCATGATATTGTGTGCTTTAACTAGCTCTTTTTGGATATTTATTTTATCCTCTATTTTATTTGGCTTTTCTTGGGGATTCAATACACCCACTTTAATGGCGTGGACAGTAGATTTATCTGACGAACTTTACAGAGGAAGAGCCGTTGCCACTACTTACATTGCCCTAGAGGCTGGTATTGGCTTAGGAGCATTATTTGCAGGACAAATTTATAAAGGCAAAGTAGAGAACATTGTCATCCCATATTTTCTTGCCGCTTTTTTTGCATTTGCTTCTTTGGTATATTTATACTTTAAACAAAAAGAAAGACCTGTTTTGATAGAATCTTAGCAGTTAAGCAGTGATTAATAAATAGTAATTGGTGATTAGCACACAAATTTTAGGTTATCATTTATTTACTACAAATGACAACATTGCTTTAATTGTATTGATTACTTAACTTAGAGTTTTTAATATTTTCTAGGGTTTAAAAATATTATTTTAGATTAAATAGGTGTAATTTTTTCTGAAATTCCGCTGTTTGAGCAAATCGAAATGGGTCGCCATTACGATTATAAATTTCTTTTAGCTCTTCCATTGCAGTTACTTTCCTTATATCGAGCTGGCACGCATAGTGTGGCACGCATAGTGTGGCACGCATAGTGTGGCACGCATAGCGAAGAAAAGATAATTAATAGTGAATGGAAATTTTCTTTTCAGATAAAAATCAAATAAAATTCTTAAAAATATTCTAATTTGTCTAGCGTTAGCAAAAAAATGCTACCGAGACATCAGATCATTTACCAATCACTATTTACTAATCACTACTTACCATGGTTTTTGAACAATATCTCGAGCAGAAAAATATAGATTCAGAAAAATTTCTTTGGGCAAATCCCGAGGATTTTCAAAGCCTGAAAGTGGTTTTTAACCAAGTAAATCCAGAGAGTTTTACAGCCCAAAAGAAGTTTTTAATTAACAAACTTCGTAGAAAATATCAGTTAAAAACCTTCTAAGTAAATACACTGACTTCGCTTAAATTAGTATCAATGAAATTTAACTGCAAATCAATAAATAGGAATATTTGTAGTATATTTATGATTATTAAAATAAAATAGTCTCACTTCATTTGCTGAAACTCCTTTCTTTTAAACTTTGCCAAGACAAAAATCTAAATCATTGTACTTTTTTAAGAATTAAAATTCATGTCTTCTGTAAAAAACTTAGAAACTTTTTTTCCAACCGAAGCTCAGATTCCAGCGGAATATAATCTCACAGAGCCGATTGAGCAACGTGAGTATTTAGTTAACGGCGAGATGCGTCAGTGGGCTGGGAAGACCCAAGATGTTTGGTCTCCTGTTTATGTTCAGACTGCCAACGGTTTAGAACAAAAAAGAATAGGTTCGTATCCTATCACCAATCCGGAAGATGCGATGGAAATCTTGGATGCTGCCGTAAAAGCTTTCGACCATGGTCGTGGCGAGTGGCCATCCATGTCTGTTGCTCACCGTATAGAATGTGTTGAGAAGTTTACGCAACAGATGATTACGAAACGTGATGAGGTTGTGAAATTATTGATGTGGGAAATCGGTAAATCTTTGGGTGACTCACAAAAAGAATTTGACCGTACCGTTCAATATATTTATGATACTATTGGTGCATTGAAAGACATCGACCGTAATTCTTCAAGATTTATGATTGAAGAGGGAATTATCGGACAGGTTCGTCGTTCTCCACTTGGTGTTGTTTTGTGTATGGGGCCATTCAACTATCCCTTGAATGAAACTTTCACTACGTTGATTCCTGCATTGATTATGGGAAATGTAGTGATGTTTAAGCCACCAAAACATGGTACTTTATTGCACTACCCGTTATTGGAGGCTTTCCGTACATCATTCCCTGCTGGGGTAATCAATACAATTTACGGTCGTGGAAATTCAGTAGTTCCTCAATTGATGGAATCAGGCAGAATTGATGCTTTAACCCTGATTGGTTCGTCGAAAGTAGCGGATAAATTGAAAAAAATGCACCCGAAAGTAAACCGTTTGAGAGCTATTTTAGGACTAGATGCTAAAAATGCTGCCATCGTTACTGAAAGTGCTGATTTAGAATTAGCCGTGAAAGAATGTATGTTAGGTTCATTATCGTTCAATGGTCAGCGTTGTACAGCTTTGAAAATAATGTGGGTACACGAATCATTGGTTGATGCTTTCAACAAACGCATGTCTGAAGAAATCGGTAAGTTGAAATTAGGTTTAATGTGGGAAAAAGGAGTAAACATTACGCCACTTCCTGAGCCTAACAAACCAGCTTACTTGAAAGAATTGATTGACGATGCCATTGCACACGGAGCAAAAGTTGTAAATGAAGGTGGTGGAGAATCTTTCAAATCTATTGTTTACCCTGCATTGGTATATCCTGTAAACAGAGAAATGAAAGTTTGGCATGAAGAACAATTTGGACCTCTTGTTCCAGTAGTAGCTTTCAGTGATATTCAAGAACCAATTAATTACTTAATTGAATCGTCGCACGGTCAGCAAGTATCTATTTTCAGTAAAGATGTTCATCAAATTTCTGAATTAATGGATGTGGCTGTACACCAAGTTTCGCGTGTAAATATTAACTCACAATGTCAGCGTGGACCAGACGGTTTCCCTTTCACTGGTCGTAAAGATTCAGCAGAAGGAACACTTTCCGTAACGGCTGCTTTGCGTTCGTTCTCTATTAGAACAGTAGTAGCAACGAAAGAGACTGCTGAGAACAAAGCTATCGTCAACCAAATTGTAGAAAACCAAGAATCAACATTCCTTTCTACTCGTTTTATTTGGTAGTTTTTTTAGCTTTGAGCTGTCAGCCTTGAGCTATGAGGTTTTGATATAATCATTTCAAAAAAGTAAACCTCTGCAAAAAATTACTTTGCAGAGGTTTCTTTTTGAAATAAATTTGATAAAATACCCGAGAGCTTCAAGGTCGCTTACTGATAGTTATCAATGTACAATCACTTGGAGTAGTGTTACGGCTTATGTCAGGCATTCTTTGAAGTAAAAGGAACTTTTTATCTCAAAATTAAATTCCTTGTAGGAAACTTTTTAGTATTTGTACTGGTACGATAACTACGACGAGAGGTGTCGCAAAAAAGTAGAGTAGTTTTATAGCTATCGTTGTTAGTAATTTATTTACTATAATCACTTGGTTTTTTGGTGTTCCCATCAATAATTACTACAGCAACTCCCGATTTGTATCCAATATCCTCACTCTGAAATCCATGTAGTTTAGGCGATACAAATGAGATATTATTGATAGGACTTGCAGGAGGGTTTAGTTTTTCAGTTAAATCAAGTATGCACAGTATAGAAAGTTGTTTACTATTACCTGATGAATAAGCAACAGGTTGATTCTGATATTTTTCAATCATTTTTTTTCTATCTGAAATATTATTTTCAACTTTTAATTCTGCAATAATACCGTTATATGAAATTTCAACTCTGCCACCAGATAAATGACCCTCTTTAGTTATATTTTCACCCAAATATTGTAACCCAATTAAGTGTTGGATTAATTTATCTCTAAACACGTCCTCTTTCATCGAATCAACATTTTTAAATATACCATGTTGAATTGAAAATCCTTGATAATTTAAAACCCCTTGTAATAGTTTTATAAAATTGCTTTTTTCTTCTTTATCAATATAAAGGTCCTCATTTATTTTTTCTAAAATTTCATGAGCAGCTTTATCCATCATCTTAAATCCAGTATTAATTTGGTGTGAATTGAAGTCAAAAACTTTTAAAATCAATTGATCATAGCCTATTAGAGTTGGATATTTTTTATTTGAATCATTTTCAAAATATGCAAATAATTTAATGCAAATATTATCGTCTATACTATTTTGAGGGTATTTAAATATTACATTTCCTTCAATTACATATTCAATTTCATTTTTCTTAAATTGAATAAATGGTACAGAGAACACATACCAATCGTTGTCAGTTGTACTTAGAGGTTTAATTATAAGTTTATCATAGTTTTCAGGCCAAAAATTAAGATTAACTTTTCCTGAAATTTTATAACTGACATTAGGTTTTAGGATTTTAGGATTTGGCCAAGGTTCATCATCGATAAATAAGTTGAAGGATAAAACATTAATTAATTCTTTGTTAGGAATCTGTGCCTCTTTGTATTCTTCTTCATACAAAAATGTTTTTTGTTTTGGAAAGTCTGAAATAAAAGGAATCTGAATTTTACTAAATATATTAATGATATTTTTTACATCATTAATATCCTCGACATTTAATATATTTAGTCTCAAATTAATAATATTCTCTTTAAATTCTTCAATGTAAGATATTGTCTCTAAATCAATTAAATTGATATTAGTTTTTGCAGCTTTTAGATGATTTGAAATTTCTCCATTCAATTCTTTTTGTGCAAATTTCAAGAGGTGAAAGATAGAAGCTAATAAATACCTATACGTTCGGAAGAAATGTTCTTCTGGATGGTTATTAGATTCATTTTGTAAACGCTCTATTTTTTCTAAAAATTCTTTCTCTTTTTCCAATACTGCTTTGATAGAAGAAAAATCGAAATTCGTTGCAAATGATAATAGCTGAAGTCTGATTTCTTTTTGGACAATTAAAAGGTCTTCTTTATACTCTCTCATTTATTAATCAATGTTTAATATTCAATTCTTGTTGAGCAATACTCTGAAAAATATTTATTTGTTTCAGTAAATAATTATTTGATTTCACAACAGGAATATTTTCCTTCAATAAATGGCAATTTCTATTCAAAACTTCATGTAAACTATAATATGCAAAAACACGTAATAATTTTAGAATTGTTCTATAGTCACTAACTTTTATTCGAGTTACTATAAAATCAGAGAATAATTTATCATTTTGGATTATCAAAGAGCTTGTTTGATAATAAAGTGTATTGAAAAATGGAGCAATTATGTCTTCATGACTATAAAAACTATCAACTTTTAATTTCCCAATAAACTTTAATGATTGAACTAACCAAAACTCTATCAAATTAGTATTAGTTTGAGCAATATTATTTAATTTTTTTATAAATTCTATGGCAATGTAATAATTAGAGTCACAATATTTTTCATAGTAAAGTTTTGTAACATTATCATGAAATTGTATATTCATTTCTTTACTATAAAATAGAATTATATTAACTAAATTTTTGCTATATTCTAAATTCTCATTTTTAAAATATGAAGATTCCCATGAGATTAAATTAATATACCACTGCTCTCTCTGTTTAGGTGTCAAGAATGTAAATATTCGATAAGATAGCTTGTTAGCTTCTTGATGTATTATTATGTAATTGTTGGTTTGACATTTACATATTGTCTCAATATCTTGATTAGTTACTTGTTCAGGGTAATGCTTTAATATAAAATAATACACTTCTAAAGCTTTTTTTCTTATAACAAGGTCTACATCATTCAAAAATACTTTGATTATATCTATAAACGATTGTGTGATAAGCTGGGGAAATTTGTCGAAAATTTTTATTAGAAAATTCATGCCTTCAAATCTAACATCTAATGAGTCGATATCTAGAATATAGCTATGAATTTGAGGTAAAAAATCTGCAATAAAAGAAGGGTCATTTGAAGCATCTTTCAATAATGAGATAAAAATACCTTTTAATTGCCCATCCTTTTTACTATCCAATTCTTTAATAATTGAAATAATATGTCTAAGACTATTCAATGACTTATCTTTTGAGATAAAAAACTCAATAATATCCTTAAGTTGACTGAAATTATTGTTGAAGGTGAATTTTAATGTTTCAATCTCATAAGGGTCTAAATTTTGCAAAGGGTTAAATGTAGAAACGATATTAGTAGAAATCTCTTCTTTATAATGATTATAAGATTTTATTCTCTCAAATAAGTGAATTAAAATTCCAGTAAGGCTATTAAAATCATTATCTATCAGTTCTAGGCGTTCTTCTGTTACTTCTTTAATGATATTAATTGAGGCTTTTACTACGTCTGTGTTTTCAGTTTTATTTGATATAAAGCCAATTACTATTAATAGTAGTTCCTGACTATCTTCTTTATTGCCTTTAATAATAATTTTTTCAAATAAGACTAAAAGCTCTATTATAGCTCCCTTACTTAATCGATTTAAACATTTAATTAAATTATTTTTAACAAACGTAGAATCTTTTTCATAGAGCAAAAATAAAGTTTTGCATGTAAAATTATCTGCGGATTCATTATAGCCATCATCGTCTAATTCGAGTGAAAAAAATAACTCTTCAATGAATTCTTTTACTATAGTAAAGTCTCTCTCAATAAGTTCTTGTAATAAACCATTTGTATTGATTCTCGTCAATTTATTATTAACAAATAATCTATTCTTAATATGTTTTTGTAGCGTTTCTTTGTTTAAAGAATAAATTTTAAAAATTAATTCAATAGAATGAGGGTATGAGTATTTTTTATCATAATAATCTCCCATTTGACGTTCATATTGAAGGTTATCAACGATAGATATAACAAAGTCTTTGTTTTCCTCAAGCCATTTATTACTGAGTATATTGAGTAGTATTGCTGAAACGTCATCATTTATTTTATTTTTGATACTATCAAGCAATCTTTCTATTGCAAAATTTGAAAAATTGACTCTAACTTTTGAAACATTATATATTGATTCAATTATATGTCTGTCAATATCATTTTCATCTAAAAATAAACATAAATAGTCAATAGAGATATTATTAAAGAATAAAGGAGAAAGTTTACTTGCTTCTAGTATTTCAAGAGATTTTTCAATTTTATTTGACTCTATTTCATCAATAATTTTAATAATAGATAGCTCAGTAATTGTTGTACTATCTTCATGCTTAATTGCTTTTACTTGTTCTTTAAAAAGTGTTTTTGTTCTTGCGATTTCCTCTTTTTCTCTTAATATTTCTTCATCCCATTTTTTTTTCAATTCTATAATTTCTCTTCCAAAATTTTTTTCATGAATTTCTTCGTGATATTTGCATTGAAGACAATTTTCTAGAATAAAATCTCTAGCAATTGACTCGAAATGAAAGGCAGTGAATCCTCTATGAGTATGGGGGCATGAAATAGAAAGATTGGTTGGTACATTATACATTTCAGTAATTAAACCAGCTGATCTATCTTCAATATGAATATGTTTGCACCAAGTTTTAACTCTTGGAATTAGGAGTTTATTTCTTTTTCCAAGTTCAACACTTTTTTGGATTTCCTTTTTATTCGAATTAACTTTTGTCATGACCAATTTAGGCTGTAATCTGAGATTTATATTGAACTTTGCTAAATAGAAGTAATTTACAGATAAACTTATAAAATATCAAAATCCCCTACTTTGCATAGTGTCAACACTATGCAAAGTAGGGGACTAGGGTATAAAAATCAAAGCTGATTACTCAATGCTTAAATCTGACAGCTATCAATCAATTAAACTTCAATTCATGCTTCAAGCCAGAATACTTCCTAAGGTCTAGTGCCAAAGCACCAATTTTTAAAGAAACCTCTGCTCTTACTGGAATTTTATTTTCATCATCCGTTACCCACATTTTTACAGATTCTTCGTCTTGAAAGAAATTGTTTTTAGGTAATTGAGGGGTGATTTTAAAAGTGCTAATTTTACCAAACTTTGTATTGATCGTTTCTTTGCCACGAAACTTCAATCGCATATTATACACTTCTCCTTCAAAAAAGAATGTAACAGGTACAGAATCACCCACATTCATTTTTGAAAAGTCAATCGTTCTGATAAAGTAATAACCACTTACCACATCCTGAATATACTTAGGCAGATTATACGTTTTCTTCTCTTGCGAATCATCCATTTCAAACAATTTTGCAGTATTGTTATTATGGTTAAAAATTACTCTTTGTTCTTTTTTATAATTTCCTTCATGCTTGTTCATATAGAACTGCTGAGGTAAAATCATAGATGCATCGATGTAGGATGTCCAAGTATCGCGTACTTTACTAATCCAATCGGTAACCCCCACAGTTCTAGCTACGATACCAACTTTATAACAAGGTTTACCATTAGCATTTTGTAGTTTGTTATCTACATCCACAATGGCCTCCGCAGCATTCACAAAACCATAATGCACACGATATTCTATATGTTCGCCAGTAGTAAAACTATCTTGTTCGATTACCCTTTCTTGAAATGATGACTTGAAACTCATCGCCGTAACCAAGAGAATTATTATCAAAAATACTTTTTTCATATATGCGCAGATTACTGATTATATTTTTTTTGCATGGACTTCAAAAAATGTTCGAAGTTCCCTTTATATTGTTTTTGAAAGATTGACTCAAACTCATTTTGTTTAGAATTATACGTTTTAAACCCTATAAAATAAGCATTGTTTGGCAAATCCTTCCTGTCAATTTTAGGTTTAGGTAAAGCCGTTGATTTTTTTAAGATAGTATCCTGACTTATTTCAATTTCCTCAATTAACGCATACTTTAATGAATCCTTGCGTATGTCAGAAATTTTTTTGCCTTCAAAAGTTTTATAAAGACTATCCAATTTCAAAGTCCCTCTGTTTAAGTGCTTTATATATTTGTCTCGCACCTCTTTAGATTGATTTTTCTTTTGGAACTGTGGAGACTCTTTGCCGTATTTATAAATTAAAAAACGTTTTGCACCATAATCGCCAATGAAGTTGGCAAGATTCTCACTCGTCTCATGATCATCTTTTACAAAAATCGTTCCATGTGTCATTTCGTGAATAATCAGGCTCGCCAATTTGCCATCAGAGTAGTAAAGCATACTGCTTAAGATAGGTTCGGGTAGCCAGCCCAAGGTAGAATATGCTGCCCCTTGTCCCATCTCTGTATCGTAGCCTTGTAGTTTCCAAACATTTTCTTCCTGATAAGCAGCCGTTGAATCAAAGAAACCTTTGTAAGTAAAGTTGCCAATAAATGGAAAATTAAACATCACTGCTTCCATTTTATACCGCTCTGCTACAGTCAACAAATATACCAAAGGCCTTCCTTGTTGGTCATACAAAGTTTGGTATACTTTTGGGTTATCCTGTAAGCCCAAAGAATCAATGGCAAAACGCTTTATCTCGCCAATCAATAAAATGCGTTTTTTTAATGAATCAGGAACATTTTTATCTTTCAGTACCTCTTCAAGCGGACGAGTATTGAAGGCAACATCCAACCCTCCTCTGGCTTGTTGGTATAGATAAACAACCCAAACTCGTTGCCAAAAAAGGACAATAACCAATAGTACGATAAACAATAACCAAAAATTATATTTACGACGAATCTTTAATACCATGAATTGTATGTTTTAATTTATTAGTGCAAACAAAGGCAAATTATTGAAAATATCTTGGAATATACAGATAGTCTACGAATTTGCCCCTTACAAAAGTATCATGATTTGAATAAATGCCTTAAAACAGCTAATCATTTTGTAACTTGCACAAAATTTCGGGAAACCAATAACGATACAAATCAACAATGAAACAAATCATCTTCACTGAAAAAGCACCCGCAGCCATCGGGCCATATTCGCAGGCAGTACTCTCTAACGGAACTTTGTATATTTCAGGGCAAATTGCTTTTGCTTTGGCAGAAGCTGGAGCAAGTATTCAGGATGAAACACGTCAAGTAATGGAAAACCTAAAAGCTATTTTAGCAGCAGCCGATATGACTTTCGCTAATGTGGTAAAGGCTTCTATTTTTGTAAAAGACATGAATAATTTTGCAGCCATCAATGCTGTATATGGTGAATATTTTTCAGAGAATCCTCCTGCACGTGAAACTGTAGAAGTGGCACGTTTGCCAAAAGATGTAAATGTAGAGATTTCTTGTATTGCTGTAATTTAATTTTCAAAAAATGTCAAATCAAGTAAGAGTACGTTTTGCACCAAGTCCAACAGGAGCTTTGCACGTAGGTGGTGTAAGAACAGCATTATATAATTATTTACTAGCCAGAAAACTGGGTGGTAAAATGTTACTACGTATTGAAGATACGGACCAAACTCGTTTTGTAGAAGGTGCGGAAGACTATATCATAGAAGCCCTCAAATGGGTAGGTATTACGATTGATGAAGGAATAAGCGTAGGTGGCCCACATGCCCCTTACAGACAGTCAGAACGTAAGCCTATTTATATGGATTATGCGATGCAACTCATCAATTCAGGAAAAGCTTATTATGCTTTTGATTCAAGCGAGGAATTGGATGCAATGCGTCAAACTTTTGAAAGCCAAGGTTCGGCTTTTCAGTACAATGCTGCAACGCGTAGTCGATTAAAAAACTCTTTGACGTTTTCAGAAGAAGAAACACTGGCTAAAATAGCAGCAGGCGAGCCTTATGTTATTCGTTTGAAAGTACCAGCCAAAGAAGAAATTCGTTTTAAAGATATCATCCGCGACTGGGTACATGTACATTCATCAACGATGGATGATAAAGTATTGATGAAGTCGGACGGAATGCCAACGTATCACCTTGCCAACGTAGTAGATGACCACCTGATGGAAATCTCACACGTGATTCGTGGAGAAGAATGGTTGCCTTCAGCACCTTTACACGTATTATTATACCGTGCTTTTGGTTGGGAAGATACCATGCCTTTGTTTGCCCATTTACCATTGTTGCTGAAACCAGAAGGTAATGGAAAACTTTCAAAACGTGATGCTGATTTAGGCGGTTTCCCAGTTTTCCCATTGGAATGGAAAAATCCTGATGGCACTGTTGCCAAAGGATTCAGAGAAGAAGGTTATTTGAGTGATGCTGTCGTAAACTTCTTGGCTTTCTTGGGCTGGAACCCGGGAACAGAACAAGAATTGTTTTCAATGGAAGAATTGATTGAAAGCTTTAGTTTAGAAAGAATCAATAAAGCAGGTGCTAAATTCGATATTAATAAAGCTAAATGGTTCAATCAGCAATATTTAAAATTACGTTCTGATGAAACGTTAGCCAAAGAATATTTACCTAACTTTGAATCGGACAAAGCTTTGAAAATTGTAAGCTTATTCAAAGAAAGAGTTACTTTTCCACAAGAAATCACAAAAGAGGCTGAGGCATTATTCATTGCACCCGTTACTTATGATGAAGCCGTTGTAGCTTCTAAATGGAATGATGATGCTAAAAAAGGAATTACTGCCTTTAAAGATGCTTTACCTGCATTGGATAATTTTGTAGCTAATGATATTAAGCACGTTTTGCATGCAGAATTAGAAAAACTAGGCATTAAAATGGGAAAAGTAATGCAGGCTTTGCGTGTGGCTATCACAGGGGTAGGAGCAGGCCCCGACTTGATGTTATCGATGGAAATCATCGGAAAAGAAGCTGTAATTGCACGTTTAGAGAAGGCTTTGAATACCTTGTAATAATGAGTTGTGAATGGTGAGTGATGAGTAATTAATCTATTGAATGCACTAATTTTGAACTTCCAAATTTTCAAATTCAGACAATGGCAAAGAAAAAAGAAACTCCTAAAAAAGAACTTCCAAAAGTTCATAATGAACTTGATGGATTCGATATTTCAATTAATTCTTTTGGTGAAATCAATAGAAGTATTGACATTGAAAAAATCAATGAGTTTTTGAACAAACACATGGACGATAAAAAATTGAGAGGGAGAGACGAAGTTTAAACTCTCTTTCAATACATGATAAAGATGAACATAGATAAAGAATTATTACAAAAGATTGCTCATTTAGCTCGTTTGGAAATGCCCGAATCTGCTGAAAAGGAAATAAAGGAGTCGTTGGAGTCTGTACTAAACTGGATGTCTGAGTTAGATGAAATAGATACATCAAACGTAAAGCCATTGACCCACATGAGTTTAGAAATCAATGCTTTGCGTGAAGATAAAGTAGTTCAAAGCATTAGCCGAGAAGAAGGATTAAAAAATGCTCCAAAACAAGACGGAGAATATTTTAGAGTGCCAAAAGTGATGGAATAGTGCCTTCACAGAACAACTACAAAATGTATTTGAGGTGGTTCTTCATGTTGATATATGATATCAACATGAAGAACCACCTCAAAGCGTTAAAACCTAAGGTTTACTAATAAAAGGACTACCCTTTAAATAAAATCGATAAGGCAATTCAGCTCCTTGTGTAATGCCGATTCTGGTAGTTGTAATAATGTCAGCATTGGAATAATCGTTGACTGGAGGAAGTAATTTTAACTCACCGTCCAAAACATGCCAATCGTTCATGCCTTTATGGATGCCCATTGCCTGCACCAACTTCCCTGGACCAGAGCATAAATTCTTCAAAATAGTAGTATTACGCCTCGTTTCCATCAGTGGAATACCTTCAATAGGCTCTAAAGCTCTTATCAATACGGCCTCGCCTATATCTTTCTTGTTAGTGGTAATATTCACACAAAAGTGCATGCCATATATTTGATATACATATACCGTACCCGGCACACCAAACATGGGGGCATTGCGAACACTCTTTTTTCGATAAGCATGACAAGCGGGGTCATCTTGTAGATATGCTTCGGTTTCTACAATAATTCCTGCGGTTACCCCTTCTTCACTTTCATGCACTAAGCGATACCCTAATAGACCTTTAGCGATTGTTAATGTATCTGATGTTAATAAAAGCATTGTTTGTCAATAATATACGAATGATTATTTGTAAGTGTTTGAAAATGAAAACTTTATCACTAGCGAGGGACTCAAGTCCCTCGCTAGTGATAAAGTTGACATCTCTTATATAGTAGTGCTTGAGGGCAACATTTTAAACCTTATACCTTACCTCAAAAGTGCTTTTAAAAGTACTTATTAATCCCACTATAGGGCCTATTGCCAAAATTAAGTAAACGTATTCCTCCGTAATATATTTGGTCGCAAATTGTAAAATTTGTAAACTAATAATGGTAATAGCGAAACCAATACAGTTTACAATGGTGATGGATGATGCTCGATATTCAGGATTGGTATTTTGTGAAATTAAGGCAGAAAATTGTGGAGAGTCGCCAGCTACGCTCATTCCCCAAACCAACATGATGGTAATGAAGACAAAAGGGCTGACTTGTGAAAAAGAAACAGAAAAAAGACAACATATTAACGAAAATGACAAGCAACCAAAAGCCAATTTGGCACTCCCGAATTTAGCAGAAAACTCACCTGTCAATACACATGCTATCAAGCCAGAAGCAATAATTAAGAATGACCACAATGAAATATTGAAAGAATAGCTACTATGTTGATTGTATTGTTGAATCATGATAGGTACATAAGCCCAAAAAGTATAGACCTCAAACATATGCCCGAAATAGCCAAATGAATAGGTTTTAAAGGAGGGGTTTTTAAAAGATGCTATAATGCTTCTTGGGTTAAATCGTCCTGCCTTTCTACGAAAAGGACCATCTTTAATGAATAAAAGCATTAATAAAGCCCCAGATGAAGCAATAATTGATGTGGCAATAATGACAGATTGCCAATGGATGCTAAGAGAGAAAAAAGCAATAAAATGTGGGAATGAAGTGCCTAACACTAAAGACCCTACTAAATATCCCAAGGCTCTTCCCAAACCTTTGTCATACCAGTCTGCCATGATTTTCATGCCGACGGGATAAATACCCGCTAAGAAAAAACCGACAGCAAAACGAATGATAAGCAATTCCTTGAAACTAACAGGTATCCAGACAATCAGCAAATTAAAAAAAGCTGCTAACAACGTAGAATACACAAATACCTTTACAGGCGAAAAGCGGTCGCTGATGGTTAAAATGGCGTAGATAGCCGTACCAATGACAAATCCCAATTGTACAGAGGAGGTCATGCTACTCAGAAAATTGGATGTGTCTGGATATAATTGCTGTAAATCTTTCAACACTGCATTCAGGGCAAACCATAATGATGTTCCCGAAAATTGTGCAAAAATGACTACTGGAAGTAAGTATTTTGGTCTCAATGTGAATAAATCTAAAGGGTTTCAATGACGGCATAGGCCCTGACAGGAAAAGTCCCCATCCCTTTTACTTTAGGAGGTGTTGCCGAAAATTTGAAAGAAGTATCTGTAGGAATTTCGCCTAAATTACACAAATGTTCTACAATCAAGATTTCGTTTTTGAGTAAAATGCTATGTACCGGGCGAGCTTTTCCTGATACGTCGTCGATATTATGTGAATCGATACCGACTAATTTTACTCGTTGACTCACCAGATATTCAGCGGCATCGGCCGTTAAAAAAGGATTGCCACTATAATATTCGTCAGTCTTCCATTTTTCATCCCAACGAGTATGCACTAAAACGGCTTTTCCTGTTAAATCTAATCCTTCAAAAAATGATTTATCAATGCTTAATTGTTTATAGTACGGAACACTTATCAGTACAGCGTCTAATAAAGCAGTTTGTTCAATCAGGATTTGAGATAAATCTTTTCCGTCTTCATATCGATGGAAGGGCGTATCTAGGTAAGTACCTGTATTGGCTACCATTTCAATTTTTCCTATCTGAAAAGATGTTCCTTCTTCGTACCAACTTTTAGATTCTTCACGCGTCCAGAAATCACAAATAACAGGTGCAGGCATACCTTTGTAAGTCACTACGCCTTCTTCAATAACATGGCTTAAATCGATAAATTTCATTTCTTTCTAGCTTTTATAATCGCAATAACTGCAATAATTACCCAGACTACATTTACAAAAACGGAAGGGTATGCTTTGTGTTCAAGGGTATTAATGATAAAACAGATAGCTCCAAAAAGATTAGCCAATTGATAATTTATGGAGGTAGACGAAATCTTATTCAAAGCGTTTAAAGCAAATGCTCCGACGATGAGAATTGACCCAATCCAACCAATAATTTCAACAAAGATTAAGTACATCAATTTTAGGTTTTTACAAAGATACATTGATTTATGAAAGCAAGTAAATGATAATATATCATAACTGCTTAATTATGCAAATACGTTATAGATACAAGCTGTTACGCTGATATTAAGGACTGTTTTTTATGCATAATGATGATATAATCTTAGGCTTTTTGTCTTGATTATTAGTAATAATTACCAGATGAAAACTAAGTTTTCCATAAAAATTACGACCTTTACCGAAATTTTAAAAAATAATTGATAAAATGGCACAAGCAAAGGCGGGCGATAAAGTAAACGTCCATTACACAGGAAGATTAACGGACGGAACTGTATTTGATAGTTCGGCGGGACGTGAAACTTTAGAGTTTGAATTAGGTACTGGCATGGTTATCCAAGGCTTTGATGAGGGCATCACTGGAATGACTATTGGCGAGAAAAAAACTGTTCATATTCCTGCTGAACAAGCTTATGGACCAGTGAATGCTGACTATTTAGCAGTATTCCCTAAAGCTGAACTTCCTGCTGATATTCCTTATGAAGTAGGGATGCAATTAAATATGCACCAAGATGGATCTGGACAAGTAATGCCAGTAACAGTAGTTGAAGTAACAGATATAAGTATTACTTTAGATGCTAACCATCCTTTAGCTGGGAAAGATTTGATTTTTGATATTGAATTAGTAGCAATTGGTTAATAATCATTGCTTAAATGTGAAAGAGGTCATCTGATAAAGGTGACCTCTTTTATTTTAATCAGCAAGTAGAATATTTTCCCGCAGATTATCGCAGAAAAGGTTCGCTGATTTATGGAGATTTTAATCAGCGAGAGTCAGCGTTTTTTAATCTGTGTAAATCAGCAGTAGAATATTTTCCCGCAGATTATCGCAGAAAAGGTTCGCTGATTTATGGAGATTTTAATCAGCGAGAGTCAGCGTTTTTTAATCTGTGTAAATCAGCAAGTAGAATATTTTTCCGCAGATTATTGCAGAAAAGATTCGCTGATTTATGGAGATTTTAATCAGCGAGAGTCAGCGTTTTTTAATCTGTGTAAATCAGCATTAGAATATTTTCCCGCAGATTATCGCAGAAAAGGTTCGCTGATTTATGGAGATTTTAATCAGCGAGAGTCAGCGTTTTTAATCTCTGTAAATCAGCGGGTAAAAATTCTCGTTAGTTGTGCAAAAACTGTCATTGATTTTATTATTTTTGAGTTGTTTGAAAAATCTATTTCAAATCTGCATCTATTAAATAATAAAACTATATGGAAATAAATGAAATCTCTTATAAAATTAGAGGATGTATTTTTAATGTTTATAATAATCTAGGTCCTGGTTTATTAGAGTCTGCTTATGAAGCTGCTTTGAAATTTGAACTTGAAAAAGCTGGATTAGAGGTGAAATCACAAGTAGCTTTGCCTATGATTTATGAAACTATTAAATATGATTTATGAAACTATTAAAGTAGATAGATGTTGGCTATCGATTAGATTTGTTGGTTGAGAATAAAGTAATTATAGAATTAAAATCAATTGAAAATTTATTGGATGTACATCATAAACAAGTAATTACTTACCTCAAATTATCTGGTTTGAAACTCGGACTTCTAATAAATTTTAATACAGATGATATTTCTAAAAGTATTTTCAGAAAGGTGAATAAGTTTTAAAATCTTTTCAAATATATTCCCGCAGATTATCGCAGAAAAGATTCGCAGATTTACGGAGATTCTAATCAGCAAGCATCAGCGTTTTATAAATCTCTGTAAATCAGCGGGTAAAAAATATTCTCACAGATTATTGCAGAAAAGATTCGCAGATTTACGGAGATTCTAATCAGCGAGCATCAGCGTTTTATAAATCTCTGTAAATCAGCGGGTAAAAAATATTCCCACAGATTATTGCAGAAAAGATTTGCTGATTTATGGATATTTTTAATCAGCGAGAATCTCCGTTTTTAATCTCTGTAAATCAGCGGGTAAAAAAATCATAAACTTTTCAAATGTCTTTCTAACGTTTCTGAGTCTTTTATCAATACTTCTCTCGCTTTAGAACCTTCAAATTGCCCTACAATGCCAGCTGCTTCTAATTGGTCAATTAAACGTCCAGCACGGTTGTATCCTAATTTTAACCTACGCTGAATCAACGATGTTGAGCCTTGTTGATGGGTAACAATTAAGCGGGCTGCTTCATCAAAAAATTGATCACGATTACTTGGGTCAAAATCACTTTTTTCGTTACCACCGCCATCACTATCACCTTCAAATTCTGGTAACATATAAGCAGAATCATAACCTTGCTGATTGCCAATAAATTCACAGACATCTTCTACTTCTGGGGTATCTACAAAAGCACATTGCAAACGAATAATATCGGAACCCATCGAAAGTAACATATCTCCTTGTCCTACTAATTGTTCGGCTCCACCCGTATCTAAAATCGTTCTAGAGTCAATTTTTGACGTAACTTTAAACGAAAGACGCGCAGGAAAGTTTGCCTTGATAGTACCTGTAATTACGTTTACTGATGGTCGTTGCGTAGCCACAACCAAGTGAATACCAATGGCACGGGCTAACTGGGCTAGACGAGCGATAGGTTGCTCTACATCTTTTCCAGCCGTCATCATTAAGTCGGCTAGCTCATCAATAATCAAGACGATATAAGGCATGAAATAATGCCCTTTATCTGGATTGAGCCTTCTGTTCACAAACTTTACGTTGTATTCTTTCAAATTTCTACAACCTGCATCTTTCAAAAGGTTGTAGCGATTGTCCATTTCTATACAAAGCGAATTGAGCGTATGAACCACCTTTTTGGTATCTGTAATGATGGCTTCGGCAGCGTTTGGCAACATTGCTAAGAAATGTCGTTCAATTTTATTGAAAAGTGTTAATTCAACTTTCTTGGGGTCAACCAACACGAATTTTAATTGAGATGGATGCTTTTTGTATAGTAACGAAGTCAGAATCATATTCAACCCAACAGACTTTCCTTGTCCTGTAGCACCAGCCATCAATAAGTGAGGCATTTTGGCTAAATCGGTAATGAAAATATCATTGCTAATCGTTTTCCCTAAAACAATAGGTAATTCTGCAGTTGATTTCTGGAATTTTTCAGAGCCAATCACCATTTTTACAGGCACCATCTCACGATTTTTATTAGGTACTTCAATACCAATCGTTCCTTTTCCCGGAATCGGTGCAATAATACGAATTCCTAGTGCTGCCAATGACAAGGCAATATCATCTTCAAGATTTTTGATTTTAGAAATCCTTACTCCAGCATCTGGAATAATCTCATACAACGTAACTGTTGGGCCAATCGTAGCTTTGATAGAAGCAATGCCAATCCCATAGTTAGCCAATGTCTCCACAATTTTGTCTGAATTGGCTTTCAATTCTTCTTGCGAAACATTAGGCTTACCCATGTCATACTCTTTCATTAAATCAAGTGTTGGGTACTTGTAATGAGGTAAGTCTAACATTGGGTCGTATAAACCAAATTTTTTCAATAATTCATCATTCACCGAATCATTCACTTCCAAGACTGGCGCGTCTTCATCAGTATCTTCTATGATTTCTGGAATGTCTTCAATATTCTCAATTGTCAAAGCCACTGGCCCTTTTACAGCATTTGCTTTGGGAGTAGGTGTCTCGATAATAGGAGGAAGGTATGGACGAATATTGGCCTCATCAAAGTTGTCTTCACGATTGATTGGTAAATCATCTTCGGGTTCTTCTTCAGCTACTATCGTTTCAAAGTTTTCTCTAACTCTTTTGATATTCTTGGCGTCTGCAATATTATCTTTATCATCTTCTACTTTCCTCACAACTGTGTCGTGTTCTTCATCAGTTGGTTTTGCTACCAAACTAGAGGTATCTACTTTGTAGTAATACACCACAAAAACAATTAGCACAAAAGTGATTACAAAAAAAGAAGCCCAACCAATGAACCCATACATGTATTCATTGACAAAATATCCGATACCTCCACAAAGGCTACTCCATTTTTCTTCTGCTTCTAACATAAAAACAAAAAAACCAAGGAAAGCACTTAGCCAAATCATGTAGAATAATGATTGCCAAGTTAATTTCTCTAGCGGAATAATTTCTTTTTTAAAGGCAAGTTTATAGCCAGCAGTCAATAAAATAGGGACAAGCAAAAAGGCAGACCAGCCGAAAAGTCTAAAAATCAACAAATAGGCAAGCTTTGCTCCATATAAGCCAAATGGATTTTTAGGTTGTTTTTTTAAAGGCTCAATCGACGATTGAAGTGGGTCTTCAACTTCACTTTGGTCAGCATCGCCTGTGAAAAGATGTGATGAAAACGAAAAAAACATAAATACTCCTAAGAGTATAAACAGGATACCCAAAACGAAATGTAGTTGTTCGCTTTGGATTATTTTTTTTATATTAAAGTCAAACGAAATTTGCGGGGAAGGATTTCGTTCTTTGGTTCTTTCTGTATTTTTTGGAATATTTCTTGCCATATTAAAATTGGTTCTCGGCGAGTTACAAATGGTTAAGTATTTGAGGATGGATAGTTTCGCTATTGAAGCTCAAATTTTCATAACCATTAGCCTTATGCCAAGTAACTGTATTATTCCAAAGTTCGCAATTTTGAGGTATTTTTTGCGAAAAAAATTAAAAATGTTATTTAAAATCCTGATTAACGCTTTTTATCCACGTAACTCTTGGCTGATTTTATTACTTATTAAGCAATACTTTTTCGGTAACCATGCCTTTTCCTTCTGCAATTATTCTGATAAAATAAGTACCATTACTATAATTACTTAAATCGAAAAATATATCTTCATTCAGACTAGTACTATTTTTTCGAGAGAGCGTTCTGCCTGTAAAGTCGATGAGCTGATACTCTGCTAAATAATTATTTTTGATATAAACAAAATGATTGGTTGGGTTGGGATAAATAACCGCTGTCTTGCTTTCTTCGTTGCCAGTAACCGTAAATTTAGTAGTGCCTTTCAAGAATTTTAAACCACCTGCATTGGTACCAACAATAAAGTCGGGAATAACGTCTCCGTCTAAATCACCCACTGTAATCGAAAGCATTCCTCCTAATTTTAAATGGGCATGCTTGCCTGTAAATTCATCTAAAACTCCTGAAGAATCCTCTTTGAAAAGGTCTTGGTTTTGTTCAATGATATTTTTGAAAACCTTGAATGTTCCGTCTCTGTTTCCTGTAATGAGTTCAACTTTGCCATCACCATTCAAATCTGCTACAGTCAGCGATACATTTCCAGAAAGATAATCTGAGGTAAGTCCGCCTAGTTCTTCTTTTGTCAAAGTATAAATTGGACTTGTACTGCTCCCAGTATTTTTATGAAACTCAATTCTACCACTACCTTTTCCGATTAATAAATCCTTTTTGCCATCGTTGTCTAAGTCAAAAAATAAGGGCGAATCGCCATTGGATAGATTATTGATTTTAGGCAACGAAACTATTTCAGACAGTTTTAATGAAAAAGCTTGATTTCTGGCTGCTCTGTTTGGGATATATTGAATCGTCATGCCATTAAAAGTATTGGCAGTAAAACCAAAATCATCCGTACCATCTCCATTCATATCAGTAACAAATGGTTTGATTTCAAATAACTGTTGAGATTTTGATAAATCCAGAAAATCCGTTGTTTTCAGTTCAAAAGTATTGTTTCCTTTGTTTTCATAAAGGGTAATATTGGCTCTGTAGCCATTATCTCCTCGATTCCCTGCATTGCCAACCAACAAATCTTTATCCCCGTCACCATCAATGTCAGCCAGCACTGGACTAGCATTTTCTCCTAAATCCACCATGGTATTTTGCAAGAAATTAGCTTGTTGGAAAGTAAGGTTTAGGTTATTGTTTTGCCCATTATTTTTATAAAACCATGCAGCATTTTGATAATCTACTGTTTGTAGCGCATTATCATAGCCATTTGGTGCGGCAATAATGTCTTTGATGCCATCAAAATCTACATCTTCATAGAATATCGCTGGAAAGATAGCAAAGTCAATCGGTTTTTGGTTAGGGAAGAAGTAATCTGCTTTCGTAAAGATAGTTTGATTGCTAGTACCATTATTACTCAAAGCAGCTACTCTGTTGGCTGAAATGTGTCCATAAAGGGCATCTTTTAAACCATCTCCATCTAAGTCCAATACCAATAATGCATTTCCCGAATGTTCAACCTTTTGACCATTCGCGCCATTGTTTGTACTACCACCCACAGGAACATTCGCTCCACAGTCTTGATTGAAGCGTGCATCATCAAAATGCTCTTTGAAGAAATTTCCCCAACAATCGCCTATTCTTTTGAACTCTAAATGATTATTATCTTTGTAGTTTTCCTGACTGAAATTTTTGTGAAAGAGGAAGAAATTCCCCGAAGAATCAAACGCTACGATGTCATAATCGCCATCATTATCAATATCAACAATTGCAGGAATATCAGTCGAAGCCGTATATAAATTTATTTTACCCGAATAACCAGTGCTATACAATGGGTCGGTGATGAGTTCCCACGCTATTTTGTCAGTAGAAACATTTCTATAAACTTTAATTCCTGCGGGTGTATAAGTAAAAATATCCTTTTTGCCGTCTGAATCATAATCTACCAATAATATCCAATGCTGAATAGCTGGGAATGCCGTTTCGTATTCAGGGGCATATTGCCAATAATATTTACCTGTGTTGTCTTTTTTAGCAAGAAAAGTGCTGAGTTTAGAGGACGTTCTGTCGAAAACAACTAAGTCTTCAACACCATCATTATCTAAATTACATTTTGAGAATTGCGGAGCATTTAATCCACCCGCAAAGGTATTAGGTAAACTTTGTCCATTTTGGACTACTTTAAAACTATTATTGTATTGAAAGGTAAAATTTTGAGCAAAGCTTTTACCAAGATTTGACAGGAATAAAAGTAAAATTAATTTTTTCATGTAATATTTGTCGAAAAATCATGAATCTCGAATTTGAGACACATACATAACGAATAAAATAATGATTTCGCTTACTGAATTATATCAAAAGTATAAAGAATGTTCTAGTGTATCTACAGATACTCGTAAAATTGGAGAAGGCTCAATGTTTTTTGCTTTGAAAGGCCCAAATTTCAATGCTAATGCTTTTGCAGAACAAGCATTGGCCAAAGGAGCAAAATATGCAGTAGTGGATGATGCCTTTTATGTAAAAAACGAGCAATATCTTTTAGTAGAAGATGGCCTAAAAGCATTACAACAATTGGCTAATTTTCATCGCAAACAGCTAGCTATTCCCTTTATTGGATTGACGGGCTCAAACGGGAAAACGACAACTAAAGAGTTAATAAATTGCGTTTTATCAAAAAAATATTGTACTTACGCCACATTAGGGAATTTGAATAATCACATTGGCGTTCCACTAACCATTTTGGCAATCGACGAAACGATTGAAATTGCCATTATTGAAATGGGTGCCAATAAACAAGGAGATATAAAGGAATTAGTAGAAATTGCAGAACCCACTCACGGATTTATTACAAACATCGGCAAAGCACATTTAGAGGGCTTTGGAGGGATGGAAGGCGTAAAGAAGGGCAAAGGTGAATTGTATGATTGGCTGAGTGCAAATAATGGAACGGTTTTCGTAAATGTGGCGTCTGAACCTACCTATGATATGATTCAGCGCTATAATTTTAAAGAAACAATCGTTTATACTTCTAATAAAAACCCAACTTTTGAAAATGTCGTAAATATTCTTGAAGAAAGTCCTTTTGTAGTTTTTGAAGATTTATCAGGAAATATCTATACGTCACACTTAACAGGCATTTATAATTTCCAAAATATTTGTGCAGCCATTAGAATCGGACAGTTTTTTAATATTGAAACTTCAATAGCGTGCCAAGCCGTTGCAGATTATGTTCCTAATAATAATCGCTCGCAATTTATTCAAAAAGGTACCAACATGGTTTTGATGGATGCTTACAATGCTAATCCTTCGTCAATGTCGGCTGCTATTACTTATTTTAATGACCTGAAAGTAGGGAAAAAGATGGTGATTTTGGGTGATATGTTCGAGCTTGGGGAAGAAGCAATTGCTGAACACGAAGCCATAGGCAAATTATTATTAGCTTGTAACTTCGATTATATCCTTTTGGCAGGGCACTTAATGGAAAATGCAGTAAGAGTATTACCGATTATGAAAGTACATTATTTCCCAGATAAATTTGGTTTACACAATTGGTTACAGGATTATCCCGTTAGTGATACTCATATCCTCGTAAAAGGTTCAAGAGGAATGGGCTTAGAAAGCGTTTTGCAATTTCTAGGATAATCATTGGTTTTTAAACAGAGTATTCGTCTTTATTAATCACCGATTATATTGGTAATGAAATATTTAGTGAAAATGTTGTATTATCTTTGACGGATTTTTGAAAACCAAAACATTCTTTTAAAAATTTATCCATTTCATCATGAATAACTTATCAAGCGAAGAATTAACCCCAAAGCCCAATACAAATAATATTTTAAGGGCTGTATTAGTATTGGTAGTTTTGATTGCGGGTTGCTTGGCATACATGCTTTTTGAGTCTAAGGAAACATCAGCCAATCAACAAGAGGTAATCAATACTAAAGTAATGGAACTGGCTGAAACTCGTGTAAAGCTAGATTCAATTACGACGCAATTGGAAGCTCAAATTGAAGAAGTTGAGAAACTAGGAGGGGATGTTTCTGAGTTACAGAAAGCCAAAGCCGCTTTAGAAAAAGATAAAAGTGAGTTAACGAAACGTTATGCAACTTTAGAGAACATCAAAGAAAATTATGCGGATAAGATAAAAAATTATGAGTCGATACTTATTGCTAAAGAAGCAGAACTAGTTCAGTTAAGAGACGAGAATTCGAGTCTGACTAACGAAAATTCTACCCTTAAAAACGAAAAAAATGGCTTGACGAAGAGCGTTGAGGAAGCGAGGGCTCAAAACAAAGAAGTATCTTCTATTAATAAGATTCTTACCGAAAAGGTTACTCGTGCAGCCGCACTTAGGGCAGAGTCTATAAAAATTATTGGTATAACTGAAAAAGGTAAGGAGTTTGAAGACGACCGATACAAGTCTAAAAAATTGGGCAAAATCAAAATTGCTGTTCAATTGAATAGAAATGACCTTACCGAAAAAGGTAAGAAAACTGTTTTAATCAGGATTCTTGACCCTGATGGATATACGCTTTTTGATACAGATTTAGGCTCGGGCAATTTTGAATACAACGGGCAAGACTTGGCTTTTACCATCAGAAGAGACATGACATTTGATAATGAAAACCTACATGCTGAATTTTATTTTGATCGTGGCGCTCCTTATCGTCCGGGCAAATATACTGTTGAAGTCTTTACAGAAGGCTTTAAAATCGGAACAGGAGGTTTTGAAGTAAAATAATAATAGAGAGGCTGGAAATTCTTCCAGCCTCTTTGTTCTTTAGAGGTCAACAGATAAGTTGTATGCTTTCTTTTTATCTTTCCAGTATAACGTCATCTGGTTATTTTTGAATGAAACTACTTTGAATAAATCATTTTTGATTCCCTTTGCTTTGCCAGTCACATATACAAATCCATTTTCCTGATAAAAATCTTCAACAGTAAAACTTTCAGGTAAAGATGGATTCCCTTCTACATCTGTACTATTTCTTCCTGCAAAGAAATTAGCGTTTACTACAAAGGTTTTCTTATTTTTTAGCGCTGTAGTTACATCTTCAACCTTCGGAATATTATTACTATAAACAATACCTGTAAGGGTAGTTTGGGTGGCTCTGCCAGCCTGATACTCGGTACCAAACTGGTTCCCTACAGTATTTTGGTCTAGCAGATAAATTACATTTCCCCCCAACAATGCTGCTTGAATTTTTAGCTTTCTAAAGGCTCTTTCTTTCACGGTTGTAATGTTTGATAGGGTAGTAGTTCCTACAGCCTTTGCATATACTTCGTCCAGTTTATAAAGCCCTTTAACTTCTGATTCTAGGTGTGTCAAACTAACCTTATCAAAATCGTGTGCATAATTTACTTCATTGAGTGCTAATGATTCTTTAAAAAGCTGTACTCTGCCTGAATTAAATCTGATTTTTTGGACATTGTTTTTGTAAATAGCATTCACTAAAGTTTCAGAAGGAAAGGAATATTTGATGTAATCAGGGGCGATTTCCTTCACTTCTGCAAGGATTAATCCTTCACTAGTGAAGATAGAATCCAACGGAATTTGTTGTGCTAATGATGCATTGCTAATACAAGCAATGGCTAAAAGGTTTAAGATTTTTTTAAACATAGCTTTATTTTAATGATTCATTTACAAGACAAACTAAAAACTTTTTCCCCTATTATTTATTGCATAAAAACTTTTTAATCAAGGATTTTACGTATTCTTATAAAATACGTAATCAACTATTCCTGTTGGATTATGTAGATAATATTTCTTCATATTTAATTTAAAAAGATATATTATCTAATTTTGTCGAATAAGTAGATAAATCAAAAAAGTTCTTCTGAATCATTTTTAGAATCAAGCATAAAGATGTTAATTTTGTGTTATTCTAAGAAAAAGACTCGTAAAGAGCAAAAAACGAAATTTAAAACATAAGAAATAAATGTCAACTGGAACACAACAGTACGTGCCATACAAAGTAAAAGACATTGCTTTGGCAGAATGGGGTCGTAAAGAAATACGTTTGGCCGAAGCAGAAATGCCAGGTTTGATGGCACTTCGTGCAGAATACGGTGAAGCTCAACCTTTGAAAGGTGCTAGAATTGCAGGCTGTCTTCACATGACCATCCAAACGGCTGTATTAATTGAAACACTTACTGCGTTGGGTGCTGATGTTACTTGGTCATCTTGTAATATTTTCTCTACACAAGACCACGCCGCTGCCGCTATTGCTGCTGCTGGAATCCCAGTTTATGCTTGGAAAGGCATGAACGAAGAGGAATTCAACTGGTGTATTGAGCAAACACTTTTCTTCGGAGAAGACCGTCAGCCATTGAACATGATTTTGGATGATGGTGGTGATTTAACAAACATGGTATTTGATGAATATCCTGAATTGATTGACGGTATCAAAGGTTTGTCAGAAGAAACTACTACAGGTGTACACCGTTTGTATGAGCGTTTGAAAAATGGTACTTTATATTTACCAGCTATCAACGTAAACGACTCTGTTACTAAATCTAAATTCGATAACAAATACGGTTGTAAAGAATCATTAGTAGATGCTATCCGTCGCGCTACCGACTTAATGTTGGCTGGTAAAGTAGCGGTTGTAGCAGGTTATGGTGATGTAGGAAAAGGTTCTGCTGAATCTTTACGTGGTGCAGGTTGTCGTGTATTAGTGACTGAAATCGACCCAATCTGTGCTTTACAAGCGGCAATGGACGGTTTTGAAGTTGTTCCAATGGATGAAGCTGCTACGCGTGCTAACATCTTCGTAACAGCTACTGGTAACTTACGCATTATCCGTGAACGTCACTTCAAAGCGATGAAAGATAAAGCTATCGTTTGTAACATCGGTCACTTCGATAACGAAATCGATATGGCTTGGTTGAACGCAGCTTATGGACATACTAAAGAGCAAATTAAACCTCAAGTAGATTTATATAATATCGACGGTAAAGACGTAATCGTTTTGGCTGAAGGTCGTTTAGTAAACTTAGGTTGTGCTATGGGACACCCATCATTTGTAATGTCGAACTCTTTCTGTAACCAAACATTGGCACAGTTAGAATTGTGGACAAACACAGATAAATACGAGAAGAAATTATACATCCTTCCTAAGCATTTGGATGAAAAAGTAGCTCGCCTACACTTATCACATATCGGTGTAAGACTAGAAACTTTGGAAGCTGAACAAGCAGAATATATCGGCGTAACTGTTGATGGACCATACAAAGCGGAACATTATCGTTATTAAGATTTTGGATTTGTTTTAATTTTAAAGCCTCCTCATCAGATTTTTTGGTGAGGAGGCTTTTTGTTTATTAATCACTTCTTTATTATTATAGCTTTACTTTAATAAAAAGCAATAAACTATTTGATGTCTACGAAGGATTGTATATTTTTAAGAATAAATCTGAACTAACTTGAAAGAGAACAAAGAGTGCAGAAATTGGGGATATTAACCACCATAAACTAAAATATAAAGAGGTGTATGGCAGTTATACGCTCGTTGGCTGAAATGATAAAATGCGACATAGATGAGCAACTGGAATACAATACATTTCTTTAACGATAAAATTTTCCATTCAGAAATCATCCCTGATTTAAGAGGAAATGGAGTTATTTTGAGTTTTTACTTTAACTCAAAACTTGGACAGTATATCTTAGGTGACAACACTAATAGTAAGCAGAGAATTGATAAAATAATTGCTTTTTGTAATGGTTTTAATGATCACTTTAATTTTCATGAGGCACGATATACTATTCAGACAAGACAAAAAAAAATCACAGAAGATTATTCTATCTTCGTAGATTCAAAGTTGAAAGATGATAGAGATTTCATTAGAAAATATGGGCAAGAAATAGAAGATTTAAGTGCAATTCTGACACTAATTATATTTTCAGAATGTGCCGTTTACAACCCGCACCTTATTTTACATTCTGGCTATTTCACAGCTAAAAACGGAAGCATTGCAGAAGAATGCTGTGAAAAAATCATAAGGAGTGAAACAAGTGGCGTTTTTGACTATTTTGGGAGTGGAATAATCAATTGGCTCACACATGAGAATCTTAGACTTTTAGAACTTGACAAGGAAAATTTACATTTAACTAATGAAGAAGATGATGACTATCCAAATGAATTTTTGAGTTTTTCTCAATTAGCCATTGACAATAGTTGTGGGCTACTTACAGTTTCAAATGTAAACGAGAGGGTAATAAAGATGATTGAAAAACCCAAACTAAGCATAGTTTTAGACAGAGACAATTTGAAGTATGAATATATAATTTGGAACGAATAATCACTGCCGCCAATAACTAAGCGTAAGCATTCGTGGGGGCTGAAAGCCAAACCATGAAGGCGATGTTGAACTTAACCTGTGCAGTTGGGTTCTTTTATGGAGTTATCGTTCGGCTTGAAGATATTTAGAAGAGCAGGTTTTGCCTGTCCTCGTTTGGCGTAGTGTTGTTTCACTACGTCTGTATGTAATGCAATGTTACATTGCATTACATACAGACGTAGTTTTTTTACATTGTCGGATAGTACTCGCCTCGCTTGGTGTATTGTGTTACACTATGTCATTCACTGGTTCAAGCCTTAGGCTTGGACTTTTCAAACATTTCAGTTTCAAACTGAAATGTTTAAATAGTATATTTGACGCTTCACTCAACACTTGTGCTAGCGGAGGCTAATCAAGAAAACAATTTTTAAATTCATCAACATATAATTTTCAGCAATACAAAAAATACGACAAGAAAAGTACAGTATAAAATTGGTAAAGTACTAAAAATGTAAAATTACGTCAGGGCTTACGCATATTAGCGAGTTAGCAGCAAGCAAATTGACAACCAACTAAAAATGAAACATTTCAAAACTCACAATAATCAATTGTCTCTTTCTAAGACAATAACTATCACCACAAAATATAGTGAACGATTTTGCTCGTATAGACAAACAAGTAGCGGAGGTAGTTACGTGGTGGACTTTTGTATAACTGTCCAACAAAATGAATCAGATGAAGTTATTGTTTACTTTGTCGAAGATGATGATACAAAAATTGCAATTGAGTTTATTTCAGAAGGTATTGACAAATATATTGACGATTTGAGACAACATGACGTATCGCTTCAAGGGGTAGATATTATTATTGAAAAAGCAATTGTAGATGACGTTGATTTTAAATCTTTCAGATATTCAATTGCAACTATAGTACTAATGAGAAGAATATTTTTTACACATGGAAAATATATTCTTTCAAAGACATTCGATTCAAATATTAAGGTTGTTGAATTTCCTGAAAAACATATATTCAGTCAATTTGAAGACCTTAAAGTAAGGAAGAGTTTTTTACTTCCGAATACCTTACAAAAAGTCCTCAAGTTTCCAGATAATTTTTTTTTAAACAAAGAACTTGTTCTTTACGATTCGATAATATCCATTGAATTGGCTACGGATTATTATTCTCAACGGCGTATAAATGAAGTTTATCTCTATGCTGATAATAACCCTGAATCGATTCAACTGTTTCTTTTAGCGACAGATGTTATAAAAAAATTGATAGCTGATGTTTATGAAAATCAATATAACTTGATGTCTTTTCATGTTGGAATTAGAGATAAGAAAACAGAATTCTCTGATTTGGTTAATTACGTGGATTTTCAATCTGACTTATATTGGTTTTTTAAAAACATAATATTGACACATAATCAAATTGGACAGATATAAAATTGCCTGCCGCTAATGAAAGGTTTTGTGTAATTGGGGATCCCGCCCTTGTTGGTGTTAGTTCACCAGCAAGCCTAGCGTAAGCAACAAACCAACTAATAGTACTACAAAACTTATTCTTATGAATCATCATTACACCCAGTTCTTTACAGCTACAATTCTATCGTGGAAGCCTTTGCTCAAACCAGATAAGTACAAACAAATTATCATTGATAGCCTTAAATTCTTGGTTGAAAACCATCGAGTGAAAGTATATGGATTTGTGATTATGCCGAACCATATCCACTAAGTGTGGAAAATAGATGAAAACTATTTACTGAAAGATGTTCAAAGAGATTTTTTGAAATACACTGCTCAGCAAATTAAGTTTGATTTAATGTATAATTACCCTGTTGTTTTACCCCATTTTGAAGTAAATTTAAAGGATAGACAATATCAATTTTGGGAAAGAAATCCTTTAAGTGTAGATTTATACTCCCGAAAAGTTGTAGAACAAAAGCTATCATATATTCATGCCAATCCGTTGAATGGGAAATGGTCGCTAGCAAATAGTCCTACGGAATATTGGTTTTCATCATATCGTTTTTATGAGATGAATATTGATGAGTTTGGCTTGCTAACTCATTATCTTGAGGATTGCTAATTGACGAGTTGCTGACGCAAGGCTTGTTGGTGAACAAACACCAACAAGGGCAAAAAATTTTAAAGCCTCCTCATCAGATTTTTTGGTGGGGAGGCTTTTTTTGTTTTAAGGCTTGTTGAAATGTTTTGCAGGTCATCTCGAAATATAACAAGAATATTAATCCTCTTTTTTCTCCTCAGATTGTAAATCCTTTTATCTTTACTTCGACTTGACATTCAGGGATGTCTGTCAGAATATCACAAAGAGTAATCTTTCAACAGGATAATTAAACAGAAAATGAAAAAAGTAACAGGCATTGGGGGCATTTTTTTCAAATGCAAAGACCCTAACCAAATGAGGGAGTGGTATAAAACTCACCTTGGTTTAAACACCAATGAGTATGGAGCAACCTTTGAGTGGAAAGAAGAATCAGACTCCACTAAAAATGGGTCTACACAATGGAGTCCTTTTGCTGAGAAAACAAAATATTTTGAGCCTTCTACCAAAGACTTTATGATTAATTATAGAGTCGCTGATTTGGAGGCATTGGTAGAAGAATTAAAAAAAGAAGGAGTAACAATTCTTGACAACATAGAAACGTATGATTACGGCAAGTTTGTTCATATTCTAGACATGGAAGGTAATAAGATAGAATTATGGGAGCCTATTGACTAGGACTGTAAATAAGATATAGCCTTAAGCATTTCAGTTATCGCTTTAATAACTTATGGTTTAAAGTAACGTTTGTATCAATTTTTCTCACTTGACATCCTCATACAAATCAATCCACCTATGTTCCTTAAAAAGTACTTTAAATTCAGGTTGTTTTTTTAATTGAGACTTACTTAGTGCTTGTCGTTGGTATAATAAATTCAAAAAATCAAGGGCAATATCTTTGTATTGCTGTTCATTATTTTGTGAGGCTATCTTTGCAAATATAATAGCGGCGTTATAGTTGTCTTTGTTAGACATACCACCCAAAACAGTTGAGGCAGTGTTGTAGTAATTGTAAGTTTTTTGAAAATCGCTTTTGGTATAAAAGTAATTAGCACTATCTATAAGCTGTTTGGTATAAGCTAAATCGGTAGAATCGTTTTTATATGCTTGTGCTGCCGTTAGGTTATTGTATTCAAAGCCATAGGTCAAACTATATATGCTAAGCGGTAATAAACCAATTTCTTTTCTTCTTTTATCAACAAGATTCTCTTGGGTGATAGGTCTAAAACTAGAGGCTTTACCATTATTTATCCAATTGACCTGCGTGCCATAAAGTTGCTTGAAATTAAGATTGCATAGAACCCTGTCGTACAGAAAAGCATAATGTTCTAAATTGATTTCATTAGAATTTTTAAGCTTTTTCATAGCATTAAGTGCATTTTGTTGGAAAATAACATCTCCGTCAGCGTGTTGAACCATGAGCCAAAAATTATTTTGTCCATCCTTACCTATTTCTGAAAGTTTTGGCCAACCATGTTTATTAATAATTGCTTTTGCTTGTACTAAATTGGTGGAGTCTGTTTTATGTATTGCTTGATTAACTAGTTTTCTTTCATTTTTATCTTTTGTTTGTATTCTTTTATACCTAAGCTTTTGGTCATTAATTGCTATTAAATTGATTTGTTTACGCAAAGCAGGTAATCTTAAAGTTTTTTCATATTCTTTCTCTTTCTGTAAAGCTTGCTGTTTTATTATTTCCCATTTATCGGGTGTGGTGTTTTTTAAATAATCAAAATAATAATCTTCTGCTAGCCAGTCAGCTTCTGTCCAACCAGTATTCAATGCTAATTCCAAATAAAAAAAAGCTTTATTCGCATTACTATCTAATGAATATACGCCTGCTAATTTGTATGCTGTCAAAGCATCGGGCTGTTCTAGTTTAAAGGCTTTTTCGTAAGTAAGAATAGCTTTTTTATAATCTTGTTGAAGATGCAATAGTCCAGCTTCAGCTAATAAAGTATGATATAAGGTATTATTTGATTGACCTTTTACACTGTTAATTAAAAATAATATAAAAAAGAGATTGAGCAGTTGTTTCATTTGTATCCAGATTAATATTTTTGGAATATACTTCTCTTTTGAATTAAAGATATTTTAGAAAGACGCCACAAGAAACATCAAAAATATAAATCTAAAGATTTTTCATATTTGTAAGTATAAAAAAGGAATTATTAATTATCTCTATAGCAATTGTTTAATTTTTGCTCTTGTTGGACTTAACAAAGAGTTGATTATTCTAACATAGAAGAATATTAGTAACTTGCCAAATATCAAGATGGTTTGTTGCTGACACTCCTTTCGTTGGAGATAATTCCAACGAAGGTACAAAATATAGTTTTTGATGAATTTCTTTGAGATTGAAAATATAGCTTTTGAAATTTTAGGTTATCCCATCAGCTATGTTGAGCTGATGGGAACATTGTTTGGCTTGGTTTCTGTTTATTTTGCATCAATAGCAAACATTCTTACTTGGGCAACAGGAATAGTAAATGAAATTTTTCTTTTCATTTTATTTTTTCAAGTCCAATTGTATGCTGATATGTTTCTTCAAGTTTATTTTTTTATCGTTACTCTTTATGGTTGGTATAAGTGGAATACGAAAGCAAATACAAACAAAATTTCAGCAATAAATTTTAGAAACCGAATAGCCATTGCTATAGCAATTATTATCGGGTCGGTATTTTTTGGGTTTGCTTTCAAAAATATTCATTTGTATTTGCCACAATATTTTAAAATTCAGGCAGCCTATCCTTTTACTGATTCCTTTATCATGGTTTCAAGTATTTTTGCAACGATACTACTTGCAAATAAGAAAATAGAAAATTGGTATTTGTGGATTGTAGTTGATGTTGTTTGCGTTGTCCTCTATTATAAAAAGGATATTTTTTTCCTCTCGCTTGAATATTTTATTTTTCTTGGTTTAGCATCATTCGGATTTTATCACTGGAACAAACAATTAAAGCATGGTTAAGGCATTTGTATTTGGAAAGTTTTTGCCTTTCCACAAAGGACATCAAGCAATGATAAATTTTGCTTTGAGTAAGTGCGACTTGCTTACAGTTTTAGTTTGTTGTAGCGATAAAGAAAACATTACGGGTACTGTTAGAAAATCATGGATTGAAAAAACTTATACGAGTCAAACAAATATTGAAGTAAAAATACTGGACTATTTAGAAAGCGAATTGCCAAATACCTCTGAAACCTCTGAAGAAGTATCAAGAATTTGGGCAGAGGTTTTTAAAAAACAATTACCCGATTATTCCCTTCTAATTACATCAGAAGGATATGGTAATTTCGTTGCCAAGTTTATGAATATTCAACATATTGCTTTTGATATAAATAGGAAGGAAATCCCTATTTCTGCTACTGCTGTGCGTAACAATATGGTTGATAATTGGAAATACTTGCCTGAAAGTGTAAAACTAAACTTAGTAACTAAGGTCGTAATTCTTGGAACAGAATCCACAGGTAAATCAACATTAACACAAAAACTTGCAAAATATTACAGGTGTGGTGCTGTATTGGAAATTGGAAGAGATTTAATTCCTAATTCCAATGACTTTACTTTTGATGATTTACATTTAGTAGCAAACGAACATGCAAGACAAATTGACACAGCTTCTGTTGGAAGTAGTCCTCTTTTAATAATTGATACAGATATTCATACAACAAAATCGTATTCAAAATTCACCTTTGGGAAAGAGCTTTTAATAAGTGACAAAATTTACAAATCCAATAAAGCACATCTCTACCTTTATCTTAATAACGATGTTGAATATTTTCAAGACGGAACAAGATTGTGTGAAACACAAAGGAATTTATTAGACCTGTCGCATAGACAGATTTTAATTGACCATGATATTGATATTGTAGAAATAAAAGGTGACTGGGACAAAAGATTTGAAAAGGCAGTTGAACAAATAAACAAATTGATGGCAAGTAATGCAATAAAACAAAGGTTTAGAACAGATTTTCTAATAGCCTAAGTGTTCGATATTTTTCATAGAATGCCTCGAAATTAATCCTTCCTTTTTATCAGATTGTAAATCCTCTTATCTTTGCTTCGACTTGGTATCCCTGAGATACCTTTCAGAACATCACAATGAGCAAGTTTTAAACCCTATCAATATCATAAACATGAAACAAACGTTCCACCTTATTATTTGTATTCTCTTTACTTTCCCAATATTTGCTTCTCACCTCAAAGGTGGAAATATTCAAGTCACTCAAGTAAATAATCAAGATTTAACGTATGAAATCACTGTAACAATCTATAGTGATTTTGAAACGGGCTTCAGAGCTTATATGGATCAGAAAGATGTTTCGGTTTGCTTTGGAGATGGTAGTACTGGAATTGCTCCGAGAGTCAATGGTAATGGAAATGGAGAGCAATTCGTTAATAATTTGGGTAAAAGTATTTATAAAATACAGCATAAATATGCTTCAAATCTTACTGCTTATCGTGTATATGTTACTCTTTTAAATAGAAGTCAATCTATCCTTAATATAAAAAATGCTATTAATGAGCCTTTTTATATTGAAACATTATTTAATACGAAAGTAATTAATTCAACGCCTACCCTTACAAATGATATAGGTGTTTTATATGCAAAAGTTAAGCAAGTATTTATTTATAATCCAAAGGCAATTGATTCGGAAGGTGATAGTTTAACTTATCGTTTAACAATGGCAAGAGCTTGTTCATACAATGATTGTAGGGTTTTTGGAGCACCCATTGAAAGTTTTAAACAACCCAATGAAGTAAACAAAGAGGGAACATTTAAAATCAACGAACTCACAGGTGATTTAACTTGGAATGCTCCCACACAAATAGGTGTTTATGTTTGTTGTTTTATAGTTGAAGAATGGAGAAAGGGGGTTAAAATAAGCATTACTGTAAGGGATATGGAAATTGTAGTAAAAGATGAAGTAGGAAATATAGCTACTATTCCTCCTTATGAAGCTGTTGGAAAACTGCCAAATATTAATGAAATAACTAATCGGTCTTTGGTTTTATCTACTGAAAATGAAGCGTTTCCAGCTATTGAACTCAAGGTTTATCCAAATCCAACCACAGAAGTATTTAGAGCCGAAGTCATTGATAATTTGCCTTCAAAAGTTGTTTTTCAACTTTTTGATAATACTGGTAAGCTTTTGCAAGAATTTAAACAAAATGAATTACAACAAAAACATAGTCAGGAGTTTAATATAGAGGGATTACCCGAACAAGTACTGATATTAAAAGTAAATAATGGTAAGCATTATATTACTAAAAAGGTTTTAAAAAAATAAATTATCTATACTTTCTCCATTTTTCGAAGGGCATCTAAAACAACATAAGTGACTTAAGAGTTAAATGAAAACTATAAAAAAAGAATATGACACAAGAAATTTTTTGGGAAATCATAGAGTCATCTTGGGCAGACTCTCCTAATCTTTACAAAAAAAGGGCAAATGTTTTAAAGAATAATGACGAAGAAATAATTAGAGAATTATGCATAGAACTTGAGAATACAATTCTTGAATATTAGCGTCAGCAACAAACCAATTAATAGTACTACAAAACTTATTCTTATGAATCATCATTACATCCAGTTCTTTACAGCTACAATTCTATCGTGGAAGCCTTTGCTCAAACCAGATAAGTACAAACAAATTATCATTGATAGCCTTAAATTCTTGGTTGAAAACCATCGAGTGAAAGTATATGGATTTGTGATTATGCCGAACCATATCCACCTAGTGAGGAAAATAGATGAAAACTATTTACTGAAAGATGTTCAAAGAGATTTTTTGAAATACACTGCTCAGCAAATTAAGTTTGATTTAATGTATAATTACCCTGTTGTTTTACCCCATTTTGAATTAAATCTAAAGGATAGACAATATCAATTTTTGGAAAGAAATCCTTTAAGTGTAGATTTATACTCCCGAAAAGTTGTGGAACAAAAGCTATCATATATTCATGCCAATCCGTTGAATGGGAAATGGTCGCTAACAAATAGTCCTACGGAATATTGGTTTTCATCATATCGTTTTTATGAGATGAATATTGATGAGTTTGGCTTGCTAACTCATTATCTTGAGGATTGCTAATTGACGAGTTGCTGACGCAAGGCTTGTTGGTGAACAAACACCAATAAGGGCAAAAATGATTTTAAATATTTGAAATATCAAATAAATGACAGAAGAACAGATACAAAAGCTACAAGAAGGGGTATTATGTAAAGTTATTGCAGGTACACATAAAGGGAAAACTGGAACAGTTCATGATATACATACCAGTAAAACAGGATATATTACCATCACTGTTCTCCAAAATAATGGAGATAGATTCAAAACACTTGGTAAAAGCGTAATTGTTGAAGAAAATGAAACACATTAAGATTAATGTCTATAGGCTTATGCCTTTGAATTTGCTCTGTATATTAGTAGGATTAATAATATTTCCTCAAAAGAATGCTTTTAGTCAAGTTAATTCAAAGCCAACAATCTCGTTTACTTTTGATGATGGGTCAATTGATGATATAGGAGCATATAAATTAGAGGTCTGGAATCAAATGCTCCTTGATAATTTGAAAAAACATGAGTTGAAAGCAATTCTATTTTCGGCAGGAGGGAATAAATCAACTGCTAAGGGTAAATATGTATTATCTTCTTGGAACAATGCTGGACATTTCATTGCAAATCATACCATTTCTCATCCCAATTTCAATAGTAAAAATGTTAGCCTCGAAAGTTTTAAGCTTGAGCTTACCCAAAATGATGCTGTCATTAATAAGTATTCAAACTACTTGCCTTACTTTAGGTTTCCCTACCTGAAAGAAGGCAATACGCCCGAAAAGGTTAATGGCTTTAGGAAATTCTTGATAGAAAAAGGTTATAAAAATGGGCATGTGACAATTGATGCTTCTGATTGGTATGTTGATAGCCGATTGGTTAAAAGACTTAAAGAAAATCCTAAGGCCGATATTACTGGCTTTAGAGCGTTTTATAAGGAACATCTCTTCAACAGAGCCGTATTTTATGATTCGTTATCTTATCAGATGACTAATAGGCACATTAATCATGTGATATTATTACACCACAATTTAGTAGGGGCATTATTTTTGGGCGACTTAATTCAACATTTTAAAGATAAGGGTTGGGACGTAATTGATGCAGACAAGGCCTATAAAGATACAATTTTTGAAGCTGATGTTGACAATATTCCAGCAGGAGAAAGCTTAATTTGGGCATTAGCCAAAAAATCAGGAAAATTCAACACTGTATTAAGATATCCTGCTGAGGATGGAGATTACGAAAAACCATTAATGGATAAATTAGGACTTTGATAAAACTAGCGAATTAGGTAGTTATCAAAACAAAAAGGGTTGTGAATATTATTTTCACAACCCTTTTTGTTTAAAGTTTAAATCTCTACTAAATTATAATCTAGCTAATAATTCAGCTTTTTTGGCTGAGAATTCTTCTTCTGTTAAAACGCCTTTTTTAAGGAGCTCTGCCAAACGATCAATCTTATTAAAGATGTCATGGTCTTCTGATGTGGCAATTGCAGGAGTTGATGTAGTTGAATGCTTTGTCTCACTCTTTTGTGGTGCTAACTTTTCTTGTGATTGTTCTGTTGCCGCAGAAGTTTTTTCTTTTTTAGCAATGTCTACTCCAGAAATCAATGGTAGATTCGATATATCAACCTTGCCTAACTGACTCGTGAATGCAACAGAGAAATCTTTGCCTTGTTGCTGAGATACACCAGATATTTGATGATTTAAGGTATCGTAAACCGATAGTTCACCGTTAATTTCAATCGCCAATCTACTAACAGGTGAAGGGAAAAACGCATATTTGATATTATTTTGCGAACCTGATGACGACGGAGAACCTAAGTCTGCAGGCCACCAATTACCTGAAGTAGAAAAACTATTATTTCCTGCTAGTGAATCATCAGTGGCTGTTTCTGAATCAAATACGGGAATATCTTTGTCTAAAATTAAGTTTGCTAAATCCTGACAAAGATTTTGTACAGTATTTTTTAATTTGTTGTTGAACATATCACCAACCATCGTCATACCGCCACGCATCCATTGTGCACTTCCCCCCAATTCGCTAATATTAAATTGAGCCATATTCCCACCACCATTTACAACGGCTTGCAACACGGATAATACAGTATCCCGACTAAGGTCATAACGTGATGCAATTGAATCAATATGTTGTTTGCCTTCTGGCGTAAGTTTTTTTATCGTGTTATTCATAATATTTGAGTTAATATACTCTTTAATCTGTGTGTTTATTCATTATATACAAGTTACCAAATAAATGTGCAAGTGTGTATTTTTGTTGAAATGAGTACCATAAACTACAATAATGAGTATTAAGCACTACAGAAAAAACGTTTTGCGATGTTTGTAGGATAATATACACTATTTTGATTAGAAATAGTGCTGATTTTTGTGGACTATTTGATAATCCGTTCATGCTACTTAGCCTTTTTTCTAAAAAATAACAACTTCTGTAATAAGCTTTTGATAAACAATTTATAGAAAATTTGTATATTTGCAGGCACAAATCAAAAAGGCAAATTAATGTAAGATATAATTTCTTTCGAGCGATAGAGGTAGCAAACCACCAAGTGGTGAGCTATAGTCATTCACTTTTTAAGAAGAAATTATGCTTATATTACAAAACATTTCATATATCCATCCCAACAAAGATTTACTCTTTGACAATATTAATCTTTCCGTAAACCGTCATGATAAGGTAGCTTTGATAGGCAACAATGGCACTGGTAAATCTACTTTGCTTAGTATTATTGCAGGTAAGTTGATGCCCTCTGCTGGGCAATTTAATGTGGCTACAGAGCCTTATTATGTTCCCCAGATTTTCGGACAGTATAATGATTTAACGATTGCACAAGCACTAAGAATTGATGCTAAACTTGAAGCACTGAAAGAAATTCTAGACGGAAATGTAACAGAAAATAACCTGAGCTTGTTGAACGACGACTGGACTATCGAAGAACGTTGCAGTGAGGCTTTAAGCTACTGGCAATTGACTGATTTGGAATTGACCCAGAAAATGGAAACATTAAGCGGAGGGCAAAAAACTAAAGTTTTCCTTGCGGGTGTGGCTATTCATCAACCTGAATTTATTTTGTTGGATGAACCCAGTAATCATTTGGATACAGCAGGCAGACAATTGTTGTATAATTTTATCCGTTCTACTTCAAGTACTTTGATGATTGTAAGTCATGATAGAGAGTTATTAAATCTTCTGGATGTAGTTTGCGAATTGAGTAAACGAGGAATTACCGTTTATGGAGGTAATTACGATTTTTATGCAATGCAAAAGCAAATAGAAAATAATGCCCTGAATCAGGACGTAAAAAGCAAAGAAAAGGCCTTTAGAAAAGCTAAAGAAAAGGAGCGTGAGACCTTAGAAAGGCAACAAAAGCTAGATGCTCGTGGCAAGAAAAAGCAAGAAAAAGCAGGGATTGCCACCATCATGATGAATACCCTAAGAAACAATGCTGAAAGAAGTACGGCTAAAATAAAAAATGTTCATGCCGAAAAAATTGGTGGTATTTCGCAAGAACTACATGAGTTACGTTCGGCATTGCCAGATATTGATAAAATGAAATTTGGGTTTGATAATTCCGCCTTGCATAAAGGCAAAGTATTATTCAGAGCAACCGACATTAATTTTCAGTATAATAGTCAATTGCTTTGGAAAGAGAACCTGAATATTCAAATTTCAAGTGGTGAACGAATATCGCTAAAAGGGTTAAATGGTTCGGGAAAGACAACGTTGATTAAAATAATCTTGGGCAAACTAGATCCGCAGGTAGGAGAGGTTTACAGGGCTGATAATAAATCAGTTTACATCGACCAAGATTATTCTCTCATTGATAATGCATTGAAGGTTTACGATCAAACCCAACAATTTAACCTCACTCGATTACAGGAACACGAAATAAAAATTAGGCTCAATAGATTCCTTTTTACGAAAGAATATTGGGATAAACCTTGTAGTGCCTTGAGTGGAGGTGAAAAAATGCGTTTAATGCTTTGTTGCCTAACAATTAGTAATCAGTCGCCAGACATCATTATTCTTGATGAGCCAACCAATAACCTAGATATTCAGAACATAGAGATTCTAAGGAATGCTATTAATGAATATCAGGGAACTTTGATTGTAGTATCTCATGATGATTATTTTTTGGAAGAAATAAACATAGAAGGTACCGTTAAATTGTAAATCAAAACGCCCTGAGAATCTTATCCTCAGGGCGTTTTAGCATATCAAAATCTCAAAAACTTCCTTTAAGCTCAGGCTTTACTAAAGTAGCCTTCATGGCATTAATTGGTTTGACTAGCAACGAAGGTGGATTATTATGGTCAAAATTAATAGACTCATAAGTTTTCTTAGTCGTCTGTATATTCAACTGAGCAATCATTGCACCATCGTAATAGGATTTTGTACTGGGTCTTTTCAACCTTGAAATACGGCTTAATTTAACTTTTTCTAGCGTTTTTAATATTTTTTTCCACTCACTAGCCTTGGTTTTATAACTATACCTTTCAGCATTAATGCTGACGATTGTACTATCGGCAGTGATAAATAAATGCTTTTGTACACCTCTTGTCTGATAGCTGAGTGCTAGCGAGCGAATTGCTTCTGGCTTAGAAGTATTTATTCCGAGTAGTAAAAATATAATAAGTAGTTTGTTCATGATAAGGAAAAGATGTTATAAGTTAACAAATATACTGTTAACTCATAATGTCTTTCTTAGGTAAGCTCAAATAAAATATAAGTACCATTTTCGGTTGCACCTTTCCCTTTTTCTTTAAAGCCTTTCTTTCTATAAAATTCAATGGCATTGACATTGTTTGATAAGCATTTTAATCTGATAGGTAAACCAAGTTCTTCAATTACAGCTTCCAGCAATTTACTTCCAATACCATTATTTTGATGTTTTTCGTCAATATATAAATGATGAATAAAGTTATCTTCTTTCCAAACCGAAATAAAGCCGATTACGGTGTTTTCTTCAAAAGCCACTAAGATGTATTCATCTTCGGTTTCTTCTTCAAAATCCGATAGCCTGAATGATGAAGTGTCAAGCCAAGTAAAAGTGTTTTGTCGTTCTTTTAAGAATAAATATCTTAATGCATCATTATCTATTTCCCTTCTTTCTATGATTGTTAGCATTGTTCAATATGTTTTTTGAAACTTCGCACTCGTGGATAATAAATGCGCCAAGGACGAAAGCTCTTTGCTACTCCACCACAATCTCATCTACAAACAACCAAGGTTTATCTCCTGCACCTGTTGAGTTGGCAGGAATTGTACCAAATGAACGGGCAATAACTTTGATATACCTCACTGTTTTTTGATTGAAAGATAATGTTACCTTCGTTACGCCTTCTTTAGCAGGAACGGCGATATTTTGTGATGAAATCTCCTCAAAATTTACGCCATCCGACGAGCCTAATATTTGTACTTGTGAAGGAATCCAAATCCAGCTAGATGGTTTATGAAAGAAACGGAAAGTAGCTTTTTGGATAGCGGTTTTTTCCCAAAAATCTAACGTTCCTCCAAAATCTAGCCCGTTCCAACCTAACCATTCTTCATCGCCAAACTGACTTTCTCCTCCAAACATTCCATTGGTTAATGCCTGAGCACCTCCACGAGTGTAGCGTTTATCAGCAGGTGTTGTTAGGTTAATCAACACGCCAGTAGCTTTGTTGTAGGTAATAGTTCGGGTTATTTCATCAACCAGTTTCCCCTTCATCACTGTCGAGGCCTTCATGGTGGTGCTATTAGTAATGTTAATTGGTTCTTTGTAAATATTGGATGATAATGTCGGGCTACTTCCATCTAACGTATAATAAATGGGAGCGTTGCCATTATCACAACTCAAAGCCAACTGAATACCATTGCCTTGCCCTTTTAGCATTTTTGTTTTTATTTCAAAGAAATGCTTGGCGTAATTTACCTGACGAATATCCATGCGATTGAGATAAGAACCCAATCGATTTAAAAAGTCATCATAATTTCTTGATGCCTTAGGCGACCAATCTACCTCTGCTAAAGCCACGGCTCTTGGAAATGTCATGTATTCAACATGAGACCCCACAGGAACTTGTTCCGTCCATAAGTTTGCTTGCCCTCCTAAAATGTAGCCTTCTTCTTCCTTCGTCAGACCTTCAGGAATAGGTTCAAAGCTGTAAATTTTAGGGAGATTAATAAAGCCACCAAAAGCCAAAGGCTCGTTAGGGTCTTCGGATTGATAATAATCTAAATAACAATGAGACGTAGGCGAAATAATCGCATGATGCTTTAATTTAGCAGCCGTTCCTCCACTTTCTATACTTCTCCACGCCATTACAGTGGCGTTGGGTGCCAATCCGCCATCCAATATTTCGTCCCAACCAATAATTTGTCTGCCTTTTTGATTAACGTGTTGTTCGATACTTTTGATAAAATCACTTTGTAATTCATCAATACTTTTTAGCCCTTTATCTTTCATTCTTTGCTGACAATTTGGGCATTTATGCCAAGCTGTTTTCGAAGCCTCATCGCCACCAATATGAATATATTTACTTGGGAAAATATCCATTACTTCATCCAAAATATCGTTTACAAAAGCAATAGAAGATTCTTTCGGACAAAACTCTCCTTGTAATAACAATTGTTTTCCTGTGCTATCCAAACAAGCAAACTGAGGATAAGCAACCAAGGCAGCGTTTGAATGGGCAGGCACATCTATTTCTGGAATAATTGTAATGAATCGTTCAGCAGCATATTTTACGATGTCTCGCATTTCAGCTTGCGAATAAAAACCTTCATTGGTTGGCCATTGGGGCGACTTAGCAGTATGTAACAATGGATATTTCTTGCTTTCAAAACGGAAAGCTTGTCCATCAGTAAGGTGCCAGTGAAAGCGATTGAGCTTTAATGCCGCTAATTCATCAAGGTATTTTTTGATAAAAGTTACAGGCATAAAATGTCGAGAAACATCTAGCATAATTCCTCTGTACGGAAATCGCGGTGCATCATTGATGGTTAAGGACGGCACTTTACAATTGATTGTTGGAACAAAAGCACTTTGTTCAATATCAGTAGGTAATAATTGCAAGATGCTTTGTACAGCATAAAATACGCCGGATGCATTAACGGCTTTGATATTTATTTGCGAAGGACTGATTGTTAATACATATCCCTCAGTATTTTGAAGGCTTTTGTCAAACTGAACAACAATGCTATTAGATTTGCTTATTTTTGATTGAAAACTTAACTGAATGCCTGCTGATTTTTGTAGTTTTTCGATGAGTGGTTTTAAGGCTAATCGAGTTTCAGTGTTTTTTGTAAGGTCAATAATCTTTGTTTCTTTATTGATTTGAAAGAAGCCTTGACCTTGGGTAATTTGCTGTGGAGCTGGAATAATGTTGATTGACTCTTGAGCCATTGTGTTACTAAAAACACAAAAGCACGTGAGTAATAAAATAATACGATTCATGTTTAATTGGATTGAAGTATTGTTGATTGAACAATTTGGATAATAACTGAATTGAGAAGTAGAAATTATAAAAAAATACTTAAAGAGTTTTTCTTTCAAGCTAAAATTGTTGGCTTCTGACGATTATCTTTAATTAATTAAGATAGAATTGTATTTTTGTAAACTTTATTTTAATTAATCTATATTGAAAACAGACACTTTACATATTTTACCGCAAGTGAAATTTATTTCGCCCCATTTTGATATTAAGAAAATCAATCAATATCAGCTTGGTTGCGAATTATCAGAAACACATTTTTATTTTTTTGTAAAAGATACACTTGATAAGTCATTAATTGCTTTAGAAAGTTATCACTTTCCCGTTGAGCCACATTGCCATTCATTGATTGCTAATTTAGAAATGATTTTCGGACAACACGATTTCTTAAAATCTTTGAAATGGAAATCGATTAGCATTACGATTGATAATCAGTCGTTTACATTGTTGCCAACCGCATTATACAAGAAGGAATATATTAATAAATATTTGCAATTAGCCAAAGGACAAGTGCTTGAGGCAGATGAAGAAGTAAGGACTAATATTCATTCAGATTTAGCGTTAATCAATATTTATAGTAGCAATCGCCAGTTATTTAACTGGTTTGAAGATGCTTACCCACTCTTGAATTTACAATATCAACACCTTTCAAGTCAGTTGATTGATTTTGCTCTCACGTCTAGTAGAGCACAAACAGCTTTCTTACATTTTGGCGAAACGGCTTTTACTATGGTGGTTTCTATCAATGGCGTTTTAAAGTTTTGCAATCGTTTTCATTATAAAACCTCTGAAGATTTAGTATATTTTGTACTTTTCGTGATGAATGAGCTAGAAATAGAACCCGATGAAATATTTATTAGGCTTTATGGCAACATTGATAAAGAATCAGAAGAGTTTCAGTTATTAAATCAATATTTACCTAAAGTAAAGGTAGGAGATTCATTAAATGAAAATATAGAGGAAGGGCTGATAGAGAAACATCGCTATCTTTGGCTTTTGGTATAATTTTTTCAGAGTGAATCTTATTAACAAATAAAACATTATTGGGTAACTATACAGCTGTGGAGGTATCCCAATCCCTAAACATAACTCACCAAACCAACAAGATTGTGCAAAAAAAAATCGCTTTCTTTCCTGGCTCATTTGATCCTTTTACAAAAGGACATGAAGATATCGTTGTAAGAGCACTCTCGTTATTTGATGAAGTGATTATTGGAATAGGACATAATAGTAACAAAGCGCGCTATTTCCCTATTGAAAAAATGATTAGCTGGATTGAGGAGACTTTTGAAGGAACCCCTGTAAGAGTAGTTTCCTATAATGGATTAACGGCCAATGTAGCTATTGAAATGGGTGCTAATTTCCTGTTGAGAGGATTGAGAAATACAACTGACTTTGAGTATGAAAACTCAATTGCTCAGGTAAATCGCTACCTTGTAGATGGACTAGAAACGGTATTCCTCATTACTTCTCCACATTTAGCACCCATTAGTTCAACCATTATTCGTGATTTACATCGCTATGGAACTAGCATCGACGCCTTTCTTCCTTATAATATTAATAAGTAGTTGGTTTTGTATCGGCTAGATTCATTTTCATCATATTTGTATCTGCCGTCGATAAAAGATTGTTCTCGTAATTGTTAACAATAACTGATAGAATATCTTTTAGTTGCTCTACTTTCTCGGTACCAATGATTTCTGAGAATTTGTTTTCAATATTAATAGTACATTCTTTCCAATGCAACATCGTATTGATGCCTCTATCGCTTAATTTTACAATAAGCGTTCTGGCATCACTAGGATGTTTTTCTATCGTTACAAAGCCTTCGTCTTGTAATTCTTTTACCAATTTACTCATTGCCTGTTTGGTTACACCTGCCAAATGAGCCAAATTGTTAATATTTGAACCTTCTAAATCAATATGGATTAAAGCTACCATGTGCCCAACCCTAAAATTTGTATATCCTTTTGCCTGTAAAAACTCACTGGCTAATGCTCGTACTATTCTTTGTGACTTTGAAATCAATCGCCCAAGATGACGATTTTTAGCTTCCTTGAACTCATTGAGTTCCAATAATTTATTATCCATGATTTCCCCTTCAACACGGATTTACCGTGTTTTTGCTTAATTTTTATAATTTTTTGTATTTTCTGTATGTGTGCTAGTAGAAATAAATCTACTAAATTTTATACAAAGATAATACAAAAAAAATAATTGTCAATAAACTTGACTAATTTAGTAAACTTAGTTTACCTTTGTGGCATCAAACGGCAAAATTGCTTGATTATCAGAAGTGTTTTTTCTCTAAAATCAAATTATTCAACGAATTAACATTAATTATTACCCTAAAATTTTTATAAAAGTATGGCAACTCAGAGCTCCATCAAAACTTATCTTCCCCGAATAATACTATTATGTGTTGTAGTACTAGGCTTATATTTCGGATATTCAAAATATAAATATGCACAGTCGCATGAAGATACAGACAATGCACAAGTAGAAACGTATTTTGTGCCAGTATTACCAAGAATGGCAGGTTATGTAAAATCTGTATCAGTAAAAGATTATGATGTTGTAAAGAAGGATGAATTAATCCTTGAGATTGATAGTGACGAAGCTAAATTAGCTTTAGACGAAATGGAAGCAGATTTATTACAAGCGCAGACAGATGTAGAAAATGCCAAGGCTAATATAACAAACTTGTCAATGAGTATTAAATCTAACGAAGCAAATTTGAAAGCTACTTATTTACGTAGAGATAAAGCGAAAAAAGATGCTGACCGTGATGCCGCTTTAGTAGCCGAAAATGCGATTACTCGTAAGCAAGGTGATGATAGCAAATCAGCGTATGAAGTGTTGGTAGCTCAATACGAAGCAGGTATCGCTGACATTTCGGCAACAAAATCAAGAATGCCAATTTTACAAGCAGCCTTGCACAAAGCGGAAGCTACTTTGGCTGTAAAAAGAGTGAAGATTGAGCAACAAAAATTAAAACTTACTTATTCAAAAGTATTCGCACCAACTTCTGGAAGAATTGGTAAGAAAAGTGTAGAGCCGGGTCAATTTATCCAAGCTGGACAACCATTGATGACAATCGTTCAAGATTCTACTTTCTGGGTAGTAGCTAACTTTAAAGAAACACAAGTAGGTCGTTTGAAAATTGGGAGTGAAGCCGAATTAAAATTAGATGCTTATCCAGACAGAGTTATCAAAGGAAAAGTTATTTCTATTTCAGAATCAACAGGTGCTAAAACATCATTGTTGCCTCCTGACAATGCTTCTGGAAACTTCGTAAAAGTTACACAACGTGTACCAGTGAAAATAGAAATACTTGATTTAGCGAAAAATAAAGATATTCTAAGAGCCGGACTTTCATTAGAGGTAAGTGTTCAAGTTAAGTAGTTGTGAATTAGTGAGTTAGTGATTGAGTGAATATTGATTATTCACAATTACAACTGTGATAATAGAGAATAATTATTTTATCCAAATAATTTTAATTCACTAACTCACTCATTCTATCACTCACAATTAAAAAAACTAAACATGGCTGCTAAAACAGGATTTGCAAAATATATAATCGTTATCACGACGGTTTCGGCAGCAATTATGGAATTGCTCGATACCACCATCGTGAACGTTGCACTCAATCAAATGGCGGGTTCTTTGGGCTCTACGATTGAGGACGTTGCTTGGGTAATTACTTCCTATGCCATTGCGAACGTAATTATCATTCCCATGACGGGATTTTTAGGAGAATATTTTGGCCGAAAAACATATTATTTAACCTCCATGGTACTGTTTGGAGTAGCCTCCTATTTTTGTGGGGCGTCTGAGGGGCTATGGGAATTGGTTTTCTGGCGTTTTATTCAAGGGATAGGCGGAGGAGCGTTGCTTTCAACCTCTCAAGCTATCTTATTTGATGCTTTCGAGCCAAAAGATAGAGGTATTGCCTCAGGGCTATTTGGGATGGGTATCGTACTTGGACCAACATTAGGACCAGCATTGGGTGGTTATATTTTAGAAACTTATAACTGGTCACAGATTTTCTATGTAAACATCCCGATTTGTGTGATTGCTACGGTACTGACATTAATTTATATTGATAGAAAGGAAGGAGAAGGTGAGCGGAAAAAAGAAATACAGATAGATTATATCGGTATTATGTTGTTGATTGTGGGTATTGGTGCGTTACAATTTGTGTTAGAAAAAGGAGAGTCTGAAGACTGGTTTGAATCAAGAATGATTGTTACGGTAAGCATAATGGCAGCCATTGGAATCATTGGGTTTGTCTGGCATGAACTCACTACCGAACATCCCGTAGTAAACCTCAGTATTTTTAAACACAGAATCTTTGCTTTTTCTACCATGTTCAATCTGGTCTCTGGTTTAGGTTTATTTACCTCTGCCTTTGTATATCCAGTATTGGTACAGCGAGTAAACGGATTTACTCCTTTTGAAGCAGGGGTTTCGCTAGTAGCTCCGACCTTAGCTGCTGTAGTGCTTTTCCCTATTATTGGTAAACGCATGGCTGGTGGAGCATCACCAATTCCTTTTATGGTGGCGGGTATTCTCTTTTTTATCTTTTTTGGTTTTTATAGTGGTACGGCTACACCCGATATGGGTAAATGGGATTTCTTTCCTATGCAAATTTGTAGAACCATCGGTATTTCATTATTGCAACTACCACTTATCAATCAGGCTGTAGCAGGGTTAAAACCTAAAGAATATCCAGCAGGTATTGCGTTGTCGAACATGATTCGTCAGTTAGGAGGAGCTTTTGGGATTGCCTTGGCCAATAACTTTGCTACCAATCGTGCTGCTCAGCACCGTTCAGACTTAATGGCGAATATGAGTACCGATAATCCGCTATTTAATGAAAGAGTAGCTAATGCTACCAGAAGTATGATAGCAAGCACGGGTGATAGTTTCAATGCTGCCGCAATGGCTTATAAACAGCTAGAAGCCGCTGTGTCACGGCAGGCTTATTATTTGGCTTATTTAGATACTTTTAGATTAATTTCTATCTTCTTTATCTGCTTACTTCCTTGCGTGTTTTTGTTAAGAACCAAAAAACTAACGCCAGAAGAAGCCGCAGCAATGGCTAAGGCCGCTGCTGAAAGCCATTAATTTTAAGCACAATTATTCAGTGTATAAACTTGATTAATTTTTGAAACAATGAAAATAAAATATAATTATATCATTTCGCTTTTATTACTTGCCGACCTCTTCGTTGGACAAGAAGTATTAGCCCAAGATAAAACCGATGAGTCGCTTAAACAGTTGGTACGTGCTGCCATTGAGTACGCTCCTAAAATAAAGGAACAGCAACAAATGATTACCATTGGTGATTATCGCACTAAAATACAAGAGTCAGCTTTGAAACCACAGATTCAGTCTGAAATTGGTGTAACCAGAATCGACCCTGTTGCTAAAGCTTCCTTTGCTTTTGGCTCAGCTACGACCAATTTGCAGTTTCAACCCAACATGAATTACAATGCCAACATTGGTGCTAACTATGTGTTGTACGATTGGGGTAAACAAAATATCAATATTGAAAAGTCAAAATTAGAAACAGAACTTTCTAGAACTGGCGTTGAAGGATTGAAAAATATATACGCTTATCAAGTAGCTAATTTGTATTATGGCATTGTATATACACAGAAAGCCATAGAAGTACAAAAAGAGCAATTGAAACTGGTAGATGATAACGGGAAAATTATCAGCGACCGCCTAAAGCAAGGTGATGCATTAGATTACGACCAAGTGTCGATTCAGGTAAGATATAAAAATGCTGAAACTAGATTATCAGACTTACAAAGCCAGTTAGAACGTCAATACATTTACCTTTCTTCTTTAATTGGTAAAGATGCACACGGGACTATTTCCCCAAATGCTGATTTTAATTTAGGACTTACTGCCTTGAGTGTAGAGGAGGCATTGAATCAAGCACAGACTAGTAATACAGATTTGAAAACCTTGAAGGATAGAGATTTGATTGCTGAGCGTGAAGTGAAAATTGCAAAAATGGGTTCTGCCCCTTATATTGCAGCGAATGCTTCGTTAGGGCTTAAAAATGGATACTTGCCTAGAATTAACGGCGAAGTTCCTCCCATTTCTGAAGATTTCAAGTTTGGTAGTACAGTAGGGTTAAAATTGACTATTCCTGTATATTCTGGTAATAAAACGGCTCATCAGACCGAAGTAGCTAGACTAAACCGCGAGATGTTGAAATATACTGCGGAAGTGACGAATCAAAACTTAAAGAGAGATTTAGAAGCCGCTCAGAATGATTATAACGCTGCTAAAAACAAACTAGATTTATCAGAACGTAATGTTTTCCAAGCACAATATGCCTTGAAATTAGCAAACGCACGTTTCAAGAATGGCGTAATTACTAATGTAGAAATAGAGGCTTCGCAAACAGCCTTAAGAGAAAGTCAGTTAACACAATTACAATATCAGTACCAAATGGCCATTGCCCAATTAGAACTTAATCGTTTGACGGGCATTAAGTTTTGGTAAAAAATATGAGGCTGACTACTACGAATAGTCAGCCTCAAACTCAATGAAAAAACAACTACTCTGTTACTTCTTCCTATTCTCTTTTTTTCAGAGCAAAGCTGCTGAAACAGATTCTACATCTGTTAATAAGCTTGCTAATCTCAAAATAGTAAAATTCTTTACTGGCCACAAATACCTTGTTTCTCCCTTTGTTTTTTATATGCCTGAAACCAGTTGGGTATTAGGCGGAGGAGTGAAACGCTTTTTTAATGGCGGAGGAGAGGGCGACTCGCTCACTAGGGTTTCTAATACTGCTGTTTTCTTGCAATACTCCTTAAATAGTCAGATAATGTTTGAACATAACTATCAGATTTTTACGAACAAGGAGAAATATTATATCGTTGGGTATTATGGTTTTAGTCGCTTTCCAGTGCTTTTTTATGGCGTAGGAGCAGAGGCAAAGCCAGAGAATGAAGAAGCTATTACTTTTGATTTAATCAGATTTGATAATCTGACCTATCGAAAAATTGCAAATCATACCTTTGCAGGGTTAGGTTGGCGATACTTCAAAATGTATAATGTACAAGGCAAAAGCAATGGAATATTAGAGAATGGAAATGATGTAGTCGGTCGCGAGGGTTCTACTGTTTCTGGTTTAAATGTCTCAGTACAGTTTGATAATCGAGATAACGTTTTGACTACATCACAAGGTTCTTTTTTACAAATAGAATATTCTGCCCATGAACATTGGACAGGCAGTACGCAGTCATTCCATCGTTGGCAACTAGATGCTAGAAAGTTTTTGAGACCGTTCGCCCAACGCAAAGATGTATTGGCTTTTCAAACTTTTGCTTTTTTAACGAATGGCAATGTGCCTTTTCATGAATTAGGTTTGTTAGGTGGAGATATGATTATGCGTGGATACTATGTTGGCTCACGCAGAGATAAAGATTTGCTAGCATTCCAGACAGAGTATCGTTGGCAAGCCTTAAAGCGTTGGGGATTAGTGGGTTTTGGCGGGTTGGGTTGGGTAAATAATAAAATCGGAGACATGAATATGACCAACATTCTGCCAAGTTATGGTGCTGGGCTACGCTTTAAAATAAACCGTAAAGAAAATGTAAATGTGAGAGTAGATTACGGTTTCGGAAATGGTCAGCAAAACTTGTATTTTTTTATTGCGGAGGCGTTTTAGGGAGTTTGGAATTGAGCGTTTGGAGTGTTGAGTTTTCAATTTTAACATGAAAATACCTACTTCTTTACCTTCCAAATGGAGAGGCATCGTTTAATTACTTGGTGCGTTGCTTTCGCACATGTTGTTGGTGAAAAACATCAACAACGGCAAAACGGCAAAGTTGTCCAATCTTTTTTAGTCTCCTTAAATTAATTACGATTTCTTAAAATATGTTAAATTACACCTAATATCTACTTACTTCAAAGCTTCCTGCAACGGTTCTTTTCTTTTGTCGGTCATAATGTTGAATGATTTTGGATGGTACGTCCATTAAAACACCAATATAACAATCATTAATTATGACCAAATACAAATTAATCTATCTACTATTAGTGCTTAGTACAATCGGATTTGTAACTAGCATCTTATCTTGTAAGACAGCTTCTGAGGAAGAAGTCATTATCACTCCAGTTGTAATTGATGGAGACTTTGATACCAAAACTAAGGATACTACTTTTGCCAATGCCGTGGTAATCAAGTATTCTGGCACTACTGCAACCGTTACAAATCCATTTGAAAGTTCAGGCGTAAAAGTAAGTGTGACGAATGGAAATGTAGTGGTAACATCTACCACCACTACTACCGAGGTAAACTATGTGCTTTCAGGCTCGACTACCGAAGGAAGCTTAAAACTTTACAGTGATTATAAATTTAATCTTATCATGAATGGCGTTAGTATTATTCATTCTAGCGGACCTGCTATTAATATTCAGTCGGGGAAGAAAGTATCTGTTAATTTACTAAGCGGAACCAATAACCGTGTGGTAGATGGTACTGCTTATGCTACTAGCACAGAAGACCAAAAAGGAGCGTTCTTTAGCGAAGGACAATTGAATTTTGCAGGTACTGGTGCTTTAACGGTAATTGCGAATTACAAACATGGAATTTGTAGTGACGATTATATTGCTATTAAAGAAGGGACAATCACTGTTACACAAGCCGTTTCAGATGGCATACATGCCAATGATTATTTCAAAATGGAAGGTGGAACATTATCAATAACCTCATCTGGAGATGGAATTGATTGTGAAGAAGGCTATGTCGCGCTATCAGGAGGAAATATTACTGTAACCAGTGTTGACGATGGAATTACAGCATCTTATGATGGAACAGATACAAGCATAACGCCTTATGTATCTATCACGGGCGGAACGATCAATGTAACAACTACAGGAGAGAAAGGCAATGCGATAAAAAGCGAAGGATATACGACAGTAAACAATAGCAGTACTATTACCCTCAAAGTATCAGGCAGAGTATCAAAGGGCTTTAAGACTACGGGAAATTTAACGCTTACCAATGTTAATACTAGTATCACTACCTCAGGAAATGCCTTTTATGATACCAGTGATTCAGATATAGCTTCGGCAGCAGGAATTAATTGTGATGGTAATTTTGTCATGCAACAAGGAACAGTTACAATCAATAGCACTGGAACGGCAGGAAAAGGAATCACCGTTGATGGCACTTCGACGATTAATGGTGGTACAATCAATATCACTACTACTGGGGCGGCTTTTACTAGTAATAACCAAGATAGTGAGGCAAAAGGCATTAAAAGTGATGGTGCTTTGGTCATCAATGACGGAACTATTACTATTTCGGCAGCGGATGATGGTATCAAGTCGGATGCTTCGATAACTTTTAACAAAGGAAACATTTCTATCACAAAATCAACGGAAGGAATTGAAGCACCTAAGATTACGGTAAACAATGGTACTATCAATGTATTATCATCCGACGATTGTATTAATTCAACCAATGGGAATGGCGGAGAATCTAATGATGGTAGCTTGATGACATTTACAGGAGGAGTAGTAACGGTAAGTTCAACAGGAGGGGACCCCTTGGATAGTAATGGAAGTATCAGCATGACAGGAGGAATCGTAGTGGCTCAAGGCCCACCATCGCAACCAGAAGTAGCGATAGACTATAATGGAACGTTTAACATCTCTGGCGGTTTACTGATTGCATCAGGGCCAAGTGCTAGTAGGATGGCTCAGGCTACCAGCACAACCTCAGCACAGAATACAGTATTTGTTAAGTTAAATAGTGTACAAGCTTCTGGTACTTTATTTACCGTTCAAGATGCTTCTGGCAATAATTTGGTGACTTACGCACCTGCTCGTGCAGCAGGATATTTTGTATTTTCATCGCCTAGTCTTGCTACTAATGCTACATATAAAGTACTGACGGGTGGTTCTTATGCCAATGGCACAAATACAGGAGGTTATTATTCGGGTGGTAGCTACACAGGCGGAACACAAAAAGGAACATTTACAGTTTCTAGCAAAGTAACGACGGTAACTTATTAGTGAATATGCCTTTAAAAGGAAAATGAAGCTGTCCGAAAAGTTTTCATAGCCAAATATTATTCTGTGAAAGACCTCACCCCAACCCCCTCTCCTTCAGAGATGGAGCTTTTTGAGCCCAAAAGTTCCCCTCTCTGAAGGAGAGGGGTTAGGGGTGAGGTTAAAATCCAAAGAATATTTGGTGATATTTTCCTTTTTAGACAGCCTCATTTCTTTTAAAAACATCTATAAATTATAAAACGCTTTCAAGAGGTGAAAGCTCTAAGCCCCAAGCATCTGATACGCCTTTATAAACGATTTTACCAGCTACTACATTCAAACCTTTTTTCAATTCTTCATTATCAGCACAAGCTTTCTTCCAACCTTTATTTGCTAATTGAATTGCATAAGGTAAAGTAGCATTGGTTAATGCCAACGTTGAAGTATAAGGTACTGCACCCGGCATATTAGCCACACAGTAATGTACTACGCCATCGATTTCAAAAGTAGGGTTTTCGTGTGTAGTAGGGTGACAAGTTTCAATACAACCACCTTGGTCAACGGCTACGTCTACTAACACTGTACCTTGACGCATTTCTTTCAACATTTCACGGGTAATCAAATGAGGTGCTTTAGCCCCTGGAATCAACACCGCACCAATAATCAAGTCAGATAATTTAATAGCTTCACGAATGTTATATTCATTAGACATCACAGTATCTACATTGGCAGGCATTACATCTTCTAAATAACGTAAACGAGGCAAGCTAATATCCATTATCGTAACGTTTGCACCCAAACCTGCTGCCATTTTTGCAGCCTGTGTTCCTACAATTCCACCACCTAACACCAATACATTAGCTGGTTTTACACCCGCAACGCCACCTAATAAGATACCTCTTCCACCCATAGGTTTTTCTAAGTATTTTGCACCTTCTTGAATCGCCATTCTACCCGCTACTTCCGACATCGGTACTAATAAAGGTAAAGAACGATCTGTTTTTTCTACTGTTTCATAAGCCAAACAAATTGCTTTACGCTCAATCATAGCATGAGTCAACGGTTCTGAAGAAGCAAAGTGGAAATAAGTGAATAACAATTGATTTTCTTTAATCAATGAATATTCAGAAGCGATTGGCTCTTTTACTTTACAAATCATCTCTGCAATAGCATATACTTCTTCAATAGTGCCCAAAATGCTAGCGCCAGCTTTTACATATTCTTCATCCGAAAAGCCACTGCCCGTACCAGCTTGGGTTTGTATATAAACAGTATGACCATTTTTCTTAAATTCTGCTACGCCCGCAGGAGTTAGTGCTACACGGTTTTCGTTATTCTTAATTTCTTTGGGTACACCGATAATCATGGCTTGTTGGGGTTTAATACCTGCTTTCCTGTTATTGAAAAACTTTATTCAATAACAGATCCACAGATAGGGTTTGTAAATGAAGATGTGCAAAGTTAGTGAAACAGGAAATAGTTTTATATTTTCGAAATAAATAAGGAAAAATTATGTATATTTATGCCATTATAGGGAAAAATTCCTGTATTATGCGAATATTATTATTCTGTAAAGTAAATTTTTCTTTATGACTTTAGATGCAACAGATTTGCGGATTCTTCAATTATTGCAGGAGAATGCCCAACTTACTATCAAAGAAATCTCTAAGCAGATTAATCTTTCCATGACTCCCACCCACGACCGTATCAAAAGATTGGAACAGGAAGAGATTATCGAGAAATATGTCACCATTCTGAATAAGAAAAAATTGGGTAATCCACTCGTGGTGTATTGTAGCATTACGTTAGATAAGCAACAGAAAAATCATTTCGAAGAATTTGAAGAAGCTATCAAAGAATTCCCTCAGGTGATAGAATGTAGTGTGGTATCGGGAAGCTATGATTATTTAGTGAAAATCATTGCGCGAGATATGGAGGCTTATAATGAATTTTACCAAAAGAAGTTGTCTGCCCTTCAAAGTGTAGCACATATCAGTAGCTCGTTTGTCATGTCGGAGGTTAAGAATACGACTGTTTTACCAATTTGATTGATGAAAAAGCAAAAAAGGTATTTTGAACACGAATAAAATGCTCAAAATACCTTTTGTTATCATTTATAACTATTTTACAAAAGTGCTGCACCAAAAACCCCAGCGCTATCACCCAATATTGGTTTTACGATGGGTGTTGATATTTTTTTATTATTAAAAATATACTTTTTGATTCTCTCATAGCCTTCCGTATAAAGCAAATCTATATTGCCTACGCCACCGCCAATAATGATTAAATCGGGGTCAAGTACATTGATTAAAGTAGAAATCCCTTTACCATAAAACTCTAGAAGCCTATCAATCGTAGCTGTCGCATGATCATCGCTATCAGCTAAATAACGTGCTAATATTTCCTTCAATCCTAGGGCTGTTCCACTAATTTTTTGATAATATTTTTCAAGGGCAGGTCCTGCAATTACTTTTTCTACACAGCCAGCTTTTCCGCAATAGCACGGCTCGCCACCTTCTTCAATAATGTTATGTCCCCACTCACCGCCAATCCCATGATGACCCGCAATTACTTTACCATGTACAACCAATCCTCCTCCGACACCCGTGCCCATGATTACACCAAAAACTAATTCGGCATTTGGATATTTTTTGCCAGCACCCATCAATGCTTCAGCCAAAGCAAAGCAGTTAGCATCATTTGCCAGTTTTACAGGTACTCCTAACGCTTTTTCTAAATCTTGATGCATAGGCTGCCCGTTCATGCAAACGGTATTGCTATTTTTCATCGTAAGCGTGGCGGGGTCTAATACGCCGGGTGTTGCAAAACCAATTTGGATGGGTTGTTCTCCTATTTCATCTATTACTAACGATACCAACTTAACAATCTGACTAATAATATGTTCATATCCTTTGTCGGCCTCAGTTGGGATACGCTTTCTAACTATTACAGCTAAGTCATTCTCCTTATCTAATACGGCACATTCAATTTTTGTACCCCCTAAATCAATACCCCAAAGGTGTGTAGGATTTGTAATTGATGGTTTCAAATTTTTGGATTTATTTAATTTACAGTTTACTAATTTTAACCACTGCAAATTAACTATTTATTCTTACTTTTGGAAGGAAATCATCTTTTACACTTATTTACCCTGAGAACTGAACAATCTTCCCCAAATGAGTATTTTTTTACTCATAATGTATGTTTTTTATTGATTTTTTGAGGAATTAAAATGAATTCCGAGTCATTATTCATGGTATAAATTTTTTTAAGTTGAAAACAAAGAAAATCTTATTTCAACATTAAACATTTATAACTATGATACGCTGGTCAATCACATTCCTCGTTGTTGCTTTAGTTGCTGCTATTTTTGGTTTTGGCGGTATTGCCTCTAGTGCAGCTTATTTTGCTAAAATATTATTTTTTGTAGCATTAATACTCGCCGTTTTCAGTTTTCTAAGAGGCGATAGAAACCTCTAATTTTTATAATTATTACATTTTCAACAATCAGACTATTTTAATCAACTATCTAAACTTAACTTAGATTAGAATAAAAGCTAAAATCATGAGACTTCAAATAAGTTGCCAACTTGATTACGAAGCTTACTCGACTACCCCATTAATCCTGATGCTCAGACCAAGAAGTGGTGCTGGGCAGTGGATTATTAAGGAAGAGTATATTCTTGAACCAAGTGTTCCTATTACTGAATACACCGACATGTATGGAAATTTATGTCAGCGTTTATTAACTCCAGTAGGAAAGTTTAATGTACTTACTTCTTCAATCGTTCAAACGGCTGATGAAATTGATGTAGCCCCTGGTGCTGATTTTGTATTAATTGAAGACTTACCTCCTGAAGAACTTATTTATTTATTGCCAAGTAGATACTGTGAGTCTGACCAATTAGGAAATCTAGCTTTTCAAATTGTTGGAAATGCCTATCCTGGTTATGACCAAGTAGAGGCAATCCGTAAGTGGATTCACCAAAATATATTTTACCAATATGGCTTTAGTAATGCTTCTACTTCTGCTAAGGATACTGCTGCCGCCAAAGTGGGCGTTTGTAGAGATTTCTCTCATTTAGGAATTGCCTTGTGTAGAAGTTTAAGTATTCCTGCCAGAATGGTAGTAGGTTATTTACATGAGCTAGATCCAATGGATTTACATGCATGGTTTGAGGCCTTTGTCGGTGGAAGATGGTATACTTTTGATGCTACCCAAGACTCACCAAAAGGTAATAGAGTAGTTCTGGCTTATGGTCGAGATGCCGCAGATGTAGCTTTGGCTACTCAATTCGGAAGTATTTACTTATCAGATATGCGTGTTTCGGTGTCGATAGCAGAAGAAGTATCCTCTATTTTATAGAAGATTATCTTCTGTTATCATCATCACTCATCATGCTTAAATAACTGTTGTATCGACTTTCAGCTATTGTTCCTTCAGCTACAGCTTCCAGCACAGCACATTTTGGCTCGTTGATATGCTTGCAATTATGATATTTGCATTGCCCCAACAATGCTCGCATCTCTGGAAAGAAATGCGATAGCTCTTGTTTGTCAATATCGATTAATCCCAATTCTTTGATGCCCGGTGTATCAATGATAAAAGTGTTTTCCTCTAGTTCAAACATTGTTGCAAAAGTAGTGGTGTGCACACCCTTATTAGCAAACGTTGAAATTTCTGTTGTTTTTAAATCTAAGGTAGGGGCAATCTGATTTACTAATGTAGATTTGCCAACACCTGAATGCCCCGATACTAATGAAATTTTGTCTTTAAGGATATCATTAAATGTTTTGATACCAATATTGGCGACTGCGGATGTAAATACGCAAGGGTAACCTATTTCTTCGTACATCGCCGCTAAATCGGCTAAATAATCTTTTTCTTCTTCTGAGAGTAAATCTATTTTATTAAAAACAATCGTCGTAGGAATTCTAAAGGATTCTGCCGAAACCAAAAAACGGTCGATAAATCCTAAGGATGTTCTAGGGTAGTTTAAGGTAACGATAATAACAGCCTGATCAAGGTTGGCGGCTAAAATATGCCCGTGGGCAGTTTTATGAACAGATTTACGAATGATATAATTTTCACGGGCATCTATCTTAAAGATGGTTGCCATGTTTTCTGTTTTATCTTCAATCTCAAATTCTACTCTATCTCCAACCGCAATCGGGTTAGAGGTTTTTAACCCTTGAATCTTAAACTTGCCCTTTAAACGACACTGCCATACGTGCTTGTTTTCGTCGAGCACCTCATACCATGAGCCTGTTGATCGTAATACTAATCCTTTCATTCGTGTATCAGAATATTGATAATTCCTTGGTAAATGTTATTATTTTGTCCGTGCACCCCAAATTCTCTTTCACATACTCTTCAATAATTGTTGATTTTTCTTTTCTTAAATCAACATCAAAATATAATGGCTCAAATTTGTTTTTAAATTGAGCGGTATCGGCAATCACAAAAGCACCACCAATACGGATTAAATCCATGGCTTCCTGAAATTTCTGATAATTATTATTGCCAAAAAAGATAGGTAAGCCAAAAGTGGCAGCCTCTAATGTATTATGCAATCCTTTGCGATAGGCGCCTCCAACCCAAGCAAAATCTGCATATTGATACAAGGAAGAAAGCATCCCTATATTATCAATAAAAAGCGTATTTGTTGTTGCTATCTCAGTATCCGTCAAGTGTTGAATCTCTGAAAATTTGATAGAGTTTTTTTTCAACACTTTCTGCCAAGCGGTGATTTCCTCTTCATGAATTTCGTGAGGAGCAATGATTACTTTTAAATCATGTTCAAACTCATTCAACATAGGTGCTATTACTTCAAAATCTTGTTGCCAGCACGAACCTACAATTAGCAACGGTTTTTTGTCTTTGAACTTTTCGACTACTTCAATTTCTTTTTTGGCATCCGCAATTTGTTTTACCCTGTCGAAACGAGTATCTCCACCAATGCTAATTTGTTGAATATTAATGCTTTTTAATAATTCAAACGAGTTTTTGTTCTGTACAAATATATGAGTAAAATAAGCAAGAATGTTTCTATAAAAGCCTCCGTAGCTTTTAAAAAATACTTGGTTTGCTCTGAAAATAGTAGAAAATGACATCACAGGAATTTGTTTTTCTGAAAGTATTCTCAGATAATTATACCAAAATTCGTATTTCACAAAAAAGGCAACTGAAGGCTGAAACATCTCGATAAACTCGCGTGCATTCTTTGAGGTATCGATAGGTAAATAACAAATAAAGTCTACTCCACTATAATTTTTACGAATCTCGTAACCAGAAGGCGAAAAAAAAGTAAGTAGGATGAGATGTGACGGAAAGTTTTCTTTATACTTTTCTATTACTGGTCTGGCTTGTTCAAATTCACCTAACGAAGCACTGTGAAACCATGCAAGAGGTGCTGATGAAGTACTTCTTTTTATCCAAAATGGACTTGAGTAAACTTGATTTTTAAAGTCTTTTCTGCCTTGAATCCAAAGTTTGGCTTTCGTGTTAAAAGGACTCACTAACCAGACAAAAAACTGGTAAGTATAAATTGAAATATGATAAAGTAGCTTTGACAAATGAAATTTGAATTAATTTTGAATCAAAATTACAGCTAATTAGTTTCATATTAAAACAACGTACTACCATTTACATCATCAGAATAAGCGAAAAGACGCTAAATAATTAAAATGAACTGGAATCAATTAACAGATTTATCTCAATTAGAGGTTATAAAAGAGGAATCGAAACAACAACCAATCTTGATTTTGAAACATAGTACAACGTGTTCAATTTCATCAACTGCTTTAAATCGCTTAGAAAGAAATTGGAAACAAGAGAGCGTGGGAGAGTTAAAGCCTTATTACTTAGATTTATTAAAGTATCGCCCGATTTCTAGTGCTATTGCTTCAACTTTCGGAGTTGAGCATCAATCTCCGCAGGTATTAATCATTCAAAATGGTGAATGTATCTATAATGCCTCACACTTTGAAATTTCATTTGCTGAATTAGCAGAAACGGTAGGGTAGTTGTGATTGAGTGAGTTAGTGAATTGTGATTGAGTGATTTTTCTATGTCATATAAAGTATATTCACTAACCCACTCAATCACAATTAAAATAACTCATGGCATCTAAATTAGGTACTAATTTTTTAGTTGTGAGTTGGGGAATTGTGAGTTAGTGATTGTATTTTTTTAGTTATTTAGTATAATATATAAAAATCACTCAATCACAATTCACTAACTCACAATTAATTTACTTCCATTCAAAACTTACAACTTGTTCTAAGTCTGGATGGAGACTTAGAGAAACTGGGCATTTATGTGCCGTGTTTTCTAGTTTTTGAATTTGTTCTGCTGTCAGGACAATATTTGTCTTCATTTTTAAGTTAATTTCCAAACGAGCTACTTTTCTTGGAGGTGTCTGAGACATGATTTTTGTAACCTCTACGCTTGAGCCTGACAATTCAATTTCATCACGTTGAGCAACAATTGCCATTGTCGTAAGCATGCAAGTACCAGTAGCCGTAGCCAATAAATCTGTAGGAGAAAAGGCCTCTCCTTTACCCATATTGTCTGTAGGTGCATCTGTAAGTAATTGTGTACCAGATTGCAAATGCGTTGATTCTGTGCGGAGTTCGCCTAAATAAGTAGTTTTTACAGTTGGCATTATGTTGTTGTTATGTGTTAAAAATTTGATGATTTTTGTCCTAAATTTAAACAAATAGCACCATATTACGTATTTTTATTGTAATTATATACTTTAAACCGAAAGTGATTCCTAATTGGCAAACACTCAATCGGAATTGTTGCGTCAATATCAATATTCATTGTATGGTTAATTACATTCATATAAAATTTTTGATTAAAGCATTGTGAAAAAACTACTAAATACATTCTTATTCTTCATTTTTGCTTTGTTATCGTTTTATTCGATAGAAGCTCAGCGTAGAAATTCATCACCGACTACTACTACTACTAAGCCTGCCGCTAGTAGGACTATACAACAACCCCGTGAGGTAGTAGACGAAGAAAATTATCATTCTATTTTGTCATTTGGATTAACTACTAATACCAATTCTGGTTTACTAGGAGGGCTGATGGCTCGTAAAGAAGTTTTGATTGAGAACAACTCTTTGCATCGTCAATTTCATTATTTTAACCTTGAAATCGTGAATGTAAATCATCCTAGAGAGAACACCCTTAGCTTATTAGGAAATGGAGGAAGTTATGTAGAAGAAAAGCAAAACTATCTTTTTGCGATTCGTCCACAGTATGGTCGTGAAATAAATTTATTTCATAAATCATCAGACGGAGGCGTAAATGTAAATGGTATTATCGCGGGTGGACCAACTATTGGGGTAGTAAAACCTTATTATGTCCAGGTTTTTTATGGCAGAGGAGTTATCAGAGACGAAGCCTATGACCCGAACAAACATACTATCAATAATATTTATGGAAGCGGAGGTTTTTTTGAAGGCATCGGGCAGTCGACGATAGTACCTGGAGTGAATTTAAAAGCGGCCTTAAATTTTGAATTAGATGCTTTTCGCCAGTCGAACATTAGCTTAGAGATAGGCTTTTTAGCAGAGGCATATACTAAAAAAGTAAATATTTTGGCAAAAGGAGATAATAAAAGTGTGTTTACTTCGGGCTATTTAACCATCTTTTTTGGAGGAAAAAAATAGTTAATGCAATGATTTTAGAAAAGATAAGCGTTTCATAAAGGCTTATTATTGATAAATAATACCCGTTATTAAAAAATAGCGTCAGGAAAATGTAAACCAATTTCATTTTCCTGACGTTTTTATTTTATTAGCATTTAACTTTGTAGTGTAATAGCGTTTTGTACAAGGAATAGACAGAAAATGATAGAACTTCCAGTAATAGCTCCGAAAGCGGAGACTGCCTCAAAGCATTCTAAAAAACCAAGTTGGTTAAGAGTAAAACTGCCGATTGGTCAGGAATATGCAAGGGTACGTAATATTGTAGATGAATATAAATTACATACCATTTGTCAGTCAGGAAATTGCCCAAATATGGGTGAATGTTGGGGTGCAGGTACGGCAACCTTTATGATTTTAGGAAATGTGTGTACTCGTTCTTGTACATTTTGTGCAGTAGCGACGGGTCGCCCGAATGAATATGATGCAGATGAGCCACGCAGAGTAGCTGAAGCCATTAAATTAATGGGCGTAAAGCATGCTGTAATTACTTCGGTAAACCGCGATGAACTAAAAGACCGTGGAGCTGAGGTGTGGTATCAGACAGTAGTACAAGTAAAGGAGGCATCACCAACAACTACGATAGAAACCTTGATACCTGATACTAAAGGTAACTGGGATGCGCTTTACAGAATGATTGAAGGTGGGCAAGAGGTAGTGTCGCATAATATGGAGACGATAGAACGTCTTTACAGAAATGTGCGTCCACAAGCTAAATATGCTCGTTCTTTAGAACAAACCAAACGTACCAAAGAATTTGGAAAAAGAACCAAGTCGGGTATTATGTTGGGCTTAGGCGAGACGCAAGAAGAAGTATTTAAAGCAATGGACGATTTAGTAGAAAATGGTTTGGATGTATTGACATTAGGACAATACCTTCAACCTACTAAAATGCACCATGAAGTAATAGAATGGGTACATCCAGATACTTTTGCGATGTATAAAGAAGAAGGATTGAGACGTGGATTGAAATATGTAGAATCAGGAGCGTTAGTTCGTTCTAGTTATCATGCTGAGAAGCATATTTAAGGATAAAATCTTTTTAAAGTTTACCAAAGCCTCAGTTTTGCTGGGGCTTTGGTGTTTTATAGGCTGGAAGCCTAATGATAGTCGTCACTCGTTGGAAACGAGCGACTGCTTTAAAGGATAGGACAAATTAGAGGGTTTAGGATAAGTCTCTCAAAATATTTTGTAAATTCGTTCTCGTTCAATTAAATATTATAAAAAATTAACATAAGCATCTATCATGTCAAAGAATGTAAATATCACTCCTAGTGGAATAAAAAAAGTACTTAAAAACTATGATTCAAAACTTGCCATTGCTGAATTTATCTGGAATGGTTTTGATGCAAAAGCAGATACGGTTCACTTGAATTTTAAAGTTAACGAACTTGGTACAGTTGAAACAATTGAAGTAGCCGATAATGGCTACGGTATTAATTTTGAACAATTAAGCACCAAATTTGATTTGTTTTACTCTTCTGAAAAAGCCATAGAGGTTAATTCAAGAGACGAGAAACATATTTCTACAATCCACGGGAAAAATGGCATAGGTAGATTGACCTTTTTTACTTTTGCTCAAATCGCTCAGTGGAAGACAACCTTCCAGAAAAATAGGTTATTATTAGACGGAGAGATTACAGTCAATACAGAGAACATTAATAATTATAATGCTTCAGAGGTAACGAAAAGCCAAAAGGATAAAACAGGTACAAGTGTTAATTTTTACAATATTACTATCAGCAAAGAAGAATTAGAAGGAGAAATTATTCCCTTTTTAAAAAGTGAATTTTGTTGGTTTTTAGAATTAAATAAACCTAAAGGCTTTTCAATTATCATTAATGGTACTCCTCTGGACTATCAGTCGTTTATAGAGGATTCGGAGAGCTTTACGCTTACTTATGAAGAAAGCAATACAAGTTTTTATTGTAAATACTATCAATGGAATAATAAACCACATAAGGAACTATCAAAATTTTATTATCTCAATGCAAAGCACGAAGAAGTGTATAAAGATTATACTACGCTAAATAATAAAGGTGATGAGTTTTATCATAGTGTGTATATTACAAGTAGCTTTTTCAATGATTTTGATTTTCAATCTCAACAGGATAGCCAGCAAATAAACCTTTTTAGTAAAGCTAAATATTTGTCTGAATATAAATTTCTTCATAATAGTTTAAATGAATTCCTTCGTAAAAAAAGAAAGGATATTCTTCATAAAACATCAACTAAGCTAATTGAGAAATACGAACAAGACGGTATTTTTCCTGCATACAAAAGAGATTTTGATAAGGCTTTGCTTGAAGAAACATTAATAAATCTTTATGAAGTACAACCAAGGTTATTTATTTCGCTTAATGTTGAGCAAAAGAAATTTTTTGTACGGCTTTTAAATTTATTACTAGCCTCAGATGAGCGTGAACATATCTTAGAAACATTAGAAGGAATTATTGAAATGAATGCAGAAGAAAAAGAAAGTCTTTATCAGTTACTCCAAAAATCAAGCTATACCCAGTAGCGGCAATCCTTTGCAGTTGCCGTTTTCATCCATAAAGCGGTAACCTCAAGGATTGCCGCTACTTTTTTTAGGTTTTATTTTTATAGGCTGGAAGCCTAATGATAGTCGTCACTCGTTGGAAACGAGCGACTACGCTTTTACTTTAAATGTTTATTTAAAAAGTCAATAATTTCCTTTCTAAGATATTCAGCATCAAACATTTCACCATAATGTGGTGCGTCTTTTACGATAAATACCTGATTCTCTATACCTGAAAGCTTTAACCACGAGCTTAGTAAAACAGATTGTGAATAAGGCACAGACTGATCTTTTTCGCCATGAATGATAAGGAAAGGAGGGTCATTTTTATCGACATAGGTTACTGGACTAGCCCATTTGGCTAAATCTGGTCTTTGCAATGGGGTATCTCCTAATAAAATACTTTCTGATGTTTTAACTGCCCCTGCTGGTTCAAGGTTTTTGGGAATAGCCAGAAAGTCTGAAGGACCATAAAAATCAATAACTCCCTTTATTTTAAAAGACACCTTATTGTCTTTCGCATAAAAATCCTTCACCTTGTTATTATGTGATAATGCCAACAGTGAAGCCAAATGTCCACCCGCCGAAAACCCGACTAACACAATACGATTTTTATCTAATGAATACTTTTCAGCATTTTGATATAAAAACTCAATCGCCTGATTACAATCTTGTATTTGTGCAGGAAAGATTGCCTGAGTGCTATAGCGATAATCGATAGATGCCAAAGCATAACCATTTTCTACAATGTTACGAATGGTATTTTTCATATAGCTCATATCGGCATACTTATCATTCAGCATCCATGCACCACCATGTACCCAAATGACCAATGGCGTATTGGGCTTGGCATTAGCAGGCAGATAAATGTCTAAAAGATGATGTTTGGAAGTATCCTTAGCATAAGGCACATTTCCATAAAGTGTAGTATTGGCTGGAAAATACCCTAGCACTCTGTTGGTAGTTTGTCCGATAGCTTGGTTTGTAAGGGATAATAATACAAAGAAGAGGACTGATGGATAATATTTATTTTTCATGTTATAAGGGAGGATAATATTAGCGTATAATCTCCAAAGATTTTGGATAATTAGCAAGTAAAATATTACCTTAAAAGTAAGGTAATTGGAAGGGGTACTTATCCTTTTTAGCCTGCTTTACATTGATTGAAAGTGTATTGTTTAAAATTAACCCATAAAAAAGGCAAGTAATTGAGGAAAACGTGCATCTTTGACATTATAAAAACACCCTGCGCAAAAAACCTAAAACAGCAAAGAAATGTCTAATATCAAATTAATCATCGAAGAACGACCAAGTAATATTGGGAATTTTATGGTGGGTCGATTATTACCTTTCAGAGAAAAAAGAATGGTGGGTCCATTTTGTTTTATAGACCACATGGGGCCTGCACAATTAAGCGACCATGAAAATTTAGATGTTGGGCCACACCCACATATTGGACTTTCTACGTTAACCTACCTTTTTGAAGGAAGCGTAATGCATAAAGATAGTCTGGGAACAGAGATGGAGATAAAGCCTAATCAGGTAAACTGGATGACTGCTGGCAATGGCATTGTGCATTCGGAAAGAACGCCCGAATACCTACTTCATTCAGATAAAACGTTGCATGGATTACAAATTTGGGTAGCATTACCGAAAGGGTTGGAACAAATGCAACCTAGTTTTGCACACGTAACAGAGGAGGAAATTCCTACATGGGAAACGGATGGCATCGCCTTTAAATTGATAGCTGGCGAGGCATTTGGCAAAAAATCTGCCGTACCAGTATACAGTCCTCTGTATTTTATTGAAATCAAAAACACTAGTCCTCAGACTGTAAATATTGGGAATGATTTATTTGGCGAAAGTGCCTTGTATATTTTAGAAGGAAGCATTAGTAGCGAAGGACATACCTATGAGCCTAAACATATTCTGATAGCTAATGATAGCAAGCTGTGTAGCTTTGAAATGGCAGAAAATACAACAGTGTATATTTTTGGAGGAGAGCCTTTTCCAGAAGAAAGATTCATTTATTGGAATTTTGTAGCCTCAACGAAAGAACTAATCGAAGATGCCAAGACTAGATGGATAGAGCAGTCTTTCCCGAAAGTACCAGGTGAAACAACATTTGTACCCCTTCCACAACCTTATAGAAAATAATGGAAATCGTAAACGCACACATAGGCAAAGAACTGTATAAAACTACTATTCAGACAGCCACTAATACCATCATCTCGGATGAACCTGAAGAGGTAGGTGGAAAAAATTTAGGCTTTAATCCTAAAGAACTTTTAGCTGCTGCACTATCAGCCTGTACTTCGGCCACTTTAAGAATGTATGCAGACAGAAAAGGTTGGGATTTAGCAGAGGTGAAGGTAGAAGTACAGCTTGAAAGAGATATGAAAGAAAATAAATCTTTTATCACCAGAAAAGTTGAACTCTTGGGGAATTTAGATGAGGAGCAGCGAGCAAAATTGTTGGTGATAGCCAACAGTTGCCCCATACATAAAATATTAACAAATCCCATAGAAATTACTACGTCGTTGGTTGAAGATGGTTTATAAAAATTTTAGTATGTATTTATCAAATAAGTAAAATAACCAATTTTTATCTTGGAATATTAACTCAAATTTTACTATTAGCTGGCGACTTCAGTCGCCAGCTAATAGTAAAATTTGAGTTATCGTTTTTATACAATAACCTTTAGCACGTTTACTTAAAATAGTTTTGCAAACAGCTATTTTAAACAGATTATTCATATATTTATATGGATTTGATTATTTAAATAAAACTAAAAACCATCACTACCTTTAATTAATATCAACAAATGAAAAAACAATTACTAACACTTGCAGGATTATGCCTGTTAAGTACTGCCTCTTTTGCTCAAAAAACACTTATCCATTGTGGAACACTTATCGATGGTGTTCAGAATGAAGCTCAAAGCCAAGTAACAATTGTTGTAGAAGGCAAAAAAATAACCGCTATTCAGAAAGGCTTTACATCACCATCTGGAACAGATAAAGTAATTAATCTGAAAACTCAAACTGTAATGCCGGGGCTTACTGATATGCACGTGCATTTGGAAAATGAAACTAGCAAAGGCGGAGAACTGAAAAGGTATCAACAAAACCAAGCTGATGTAGCCTTTGATGCTGCCAAATATGCCAAGACTACCTTGATGGCTGGCTTTACTACCGTTAGAGACTTAGGTGGTTCTGGCGTAAATATTGCGCTACGCAATGCTATTAATAAAGGTACAACCATTGGCCCAAGAGTATTTACTTCTGGCAAAACTATTGCTACTACTGGTGGACACGGTGACCCTTCAAATGCTTTGGCAGATAAATTAAGCCTTGACCCCCAGTATTTAAGTGGAGTGGTCAATGGTGCAGACGAATGTCGTCAGGCTGTTCGTCAACGTTATAAAGAAGGTTCAGATTGTATCAAAATTACCGCAACAGGGGGAGTATTGAGTTTAGCAAAAAGTGGTAAAGCTCCACAGTTTACAGAGGAAGAAATTAAAGCTATTGTAGAGACCGCAAAAGACTATGGTTTCCATGTAGCTGCCCATGCTCATGGTGCCGAAGGGATTAAAAGAGCCATCAGAGGAGGCGTAACCACTATTGAACATGGTACATATATGGACGATGAAGCCATAGAATTGATGAAAAAATATGGTACTTATTTTGTACCTACTATTATTGCAGGTAAAACAGTGGCCGATTCAGCAAAAATCCCTGGCTATTATCATCCCTTGGTAGTACCAAAAGCTTTAGAAATTGGGCCACTGATTCAAGCTACTTTTGCTAAAGCTTATAAAGCAGGCGTGAAAATCGCTTTTGGTACCGACTCTGGTGTTTCTATTCACGGCTACAATGCTTATGAATTTCAATATATGGTAGAGGCTGGTATGCCAGCGATGGAAGCTATCAAGGCTGCTACGATGACTCCTGCTATCATTATGGGAACGCAGAAAGAAGCAGGTTCTATTGAAACAGGTAAGATTGCCGACATCATTGCTACTGATGGGAACCCACTACAGGATATTAAAGTAATGAGAAAAGTATCGTTTGTGATGAAGGATGGCGTAGTATATAAAACGCTGTAAGCATAAACAAGGATTGAATAATTGACTAAAATGATTAATTTACGAGCCAATATAAAACAATACTATTATTTCAATTCATAAACATGAAAAACCTTTTTGTAATCATTACGTTGGTATGCGCTTCGGTATCAACGATTGCACAGAAGCCTAATACCTTGACTTCTCAAGAAAAAAAACAAGGATGGAAACTTCTTTTTGATGGTAAAACCTTGAATGGCTGGAGAAATTTTAACAAGAAAGACCTTGGTCCTGCTTGGAAAATTTCGGATAATGCCATTATGTTGGACAATAGCGAAATGGACGGTTGGAATACTAAAGGTGGAGGAGAGTTGACTACTGATGGTATTTATGAGAATTTTATCTTGGCTTGTGACTGGAAAATCTCCCAAGGAGGAAACTCTGGAATTATTTTCAATGCTCAAGAAGACGATGCTACTAAACACCCTTATTCTTGGTATACTGGCCCTGAATTTCAGGTATTGGATAACGACGGACATGCTGATGGTAAAATCGACAAACACAGAGCAGGTAATTTATATGATTTGATCAAATATGAGCCTGAAAATGTGAAGCCAGTAGGAGAGTGGAACAAAGTAATGATTGAACAAAAGAACGGTCATGTAAAATTGTATATGAATGGCAGAATGGTGATTGAATATACTATTGGTAGCGAAGAATATAAAAAATTAGTTGCCGCGAGTAAATTCAAGGGAATGGAAAACTGGGGAACTTATACGAAAGGTCATATTGTATTCCAAGACCATGGTAATAAAGTTTGGTTCAGAAATATCAAAATAAAAGAATTATAGTTTAATACTATTGATAGTATCAAGCAAAAACTGTAAGTACATGAAAGCATGTCACTTACAGTTTTTTGCTTTATAACACTTTTATTTTCTGTATATTGCACCCTTATATATTAATGATATCACGTTTTCTAAACAATTATATAATGTTAAAATCAATGACTGGTTTTGGCAAATCGGTGATAGAAGCTCCGCATCTGACCGTCACTGCCGAAATAAAAACCTTGAACTCTAAGTTTACAGATATTTATTGTAGAATTCCTAAAAGTCTATCTTTCAGAGAAATAGAAATCAGAAACCTGCTGACACAGAATTTAGAAAGAGGTAAAATTGAACTAAACCTAAGTACAAACTATACAAATGTTGCTAGTTCAGGAACAAGTATCAACCGTCCTTTAGTGGAGGCTTATATGAAGGATTTGCAGGATACTGGTAGTGGGTATGGTATAGATGATACAACTGAGTTGTTCAAAATAGCCCTTTCTTTGCCTAATGCTTATAATACTGAAACTGTTTCGGAAGAACAAGCAGAAGAGGAATGGAAAATAATTTTGTCGGCTGTAAATCAGGCAATTAGCGAATGTACTAAATTCCGTTTGCGTGAAGGTGATATCGTTACGAATAAATTTATTGAATACATTGATAAAATAGGAGAGTTACTAAAGGAGGTAGAAGCACAAGATAAACTTCGTATTCCCGCAGTTCGTGAAAGATTGAGAAGGTCAGTAACTGATTTATTAGAAGCGGATGATTTTGATAAAAATCGCTTTGAGCAAGAGCTAATTTATTACATAGAGAAATATGATATTTCAGAAGAAAAGGTACGTTTAGGTACACACTTAGTATATTTCAAAGAAGTATTGAAAGAAGGAAACGGAAAAAAATTAAATTTCCTTTGCCAAGAAATTGGTCGTGAAATCAATACCATCGGTTCAAAAGCAAACGATGTCGTGATTCAAAGAATGGTCATCAATATGAAAGATGAATTAGAGAAAATCAAAGAACAGACTTCTAATGTTCTTTAGCAGTTTTATCTATTTCCTATCCATAGCGAGGCACTTAAGTACCTCGCTATGGATAAGATAAGGAATAACCCCAAAATTATTTCATACTCACCAAAGTAACGCCTGCGCCTCCTCTATCAGCATGTTCATCTTGCGTATTGGCAACTTGTTTATAACCTCTGAGATGTTGACGAATTAAATTTCTTAGAATACCATCTCCCTTGCCATGCACAATCCTTAGTTCATTATAACCTACCATGATGGCATCGTTCATAAACTTATCAACTTCTACCAATGCTTCTTCGCCACGTTTCCCTCGTAAATCAAGGTTGAATGAGAAATTCATCAACTTGTCATTCATATCCACGCCCACAATTTTGGTAACTGATGTTGTTCTTTGTTTGAATTCTTTACGAGAAATTTTTTCTAAACGATTTATCTTCACAGTAGTTTTCAAATCACCAATCGCAATTTCAGCATCTTTCCCACGTAAACTCAATACTTCGCCCAAGGCTTCCTGTCCTTTAATTCTCACCAAAGAACCTACCGAAATTTCGCCTAAAATTACTTCAATCTCTTCACGTTCTTCTTTCTCTTTTTCTTCTTTTGGACTTGGCTTTTTAGCCGCTACTTTTTCAAGGACTAAGCTTTCTTGAAAATCAACTAAATCTTGCCTGATTTCTTTCGTAGCTAGTTTTTCAGCACCTTGTTCACGAATTTCTTTGATAGTCGCTTCAATTTTCTGATTGGTATTCTTGATTAACTCCTTCGCTTGAACCTTCGCCGTATTCAGAATCGTTTTCTTTTCTGTGTCCAGATACGTTTTCAAAGAGTTATACTGTTCTAGCAATTGGTCGAGCTTGCGTTGTTTCTGAGCATTCTCTACATTTTTATCTGCAAAAACTTTCTTTTCAATTTCTAGTTCTTTAATCAACTTCTCGAAACTAACCTGTTGATTACCAATTTTTTGCTTCGATTTATCAATAATCGCTTTTGGTAAACCAATTTTATAGGCAATCTCAATGGCAAAAGAACTACCGGGCTTTCCTATTTCTAACTCATACAAAGGCTCTAGGTGTTCGGCGTCATAACGCATAGCACCATTTACCAGACCTTTGGTACGGTCAGCAAATGTTTTTAGATTAGTATAGTGCGTATTGATAGCACCATAAGCGCCTGAACGATTTAAATCTTCTAGGATACTCTCGGCAATCGCTCCACCCAAAGTTGGCTCTGTCCCTGTCCCAAATTCGTCAATTAAAAACAACGTTTTTCTATCTGAATTAATCAGGAAATACTTCATGTTGGTGAGGTGTGACGAATAAGTACTCAAATCATTTTCAAGACTTTGCTCATCGCCAATATCAATAAAAACACTTCTGAAAATGCCGATAGTTGAATGTTCTGCCATTGGCACTAACAAGCCACATTGATACATGTATTGCACCAACCCAAGGGTTTTCAAGGTAACTGATTTACCACCTGCGTTAGGACCTGATATTAATAAAATCCTTTGGTCGGAATCTAATGTAATGCTAAGCGGCTGTACTTTTTTTCCTTGTTTTTTGAAAGAAAGAAAGAGTAGAGGATGCACCGCATTTTTCCAATCGACAATTTGACTGTTCAAGCTCAATGGAGCTATTCCATTAATTTCGATGGCTAATCGTGCTTTGGCACGGATAAAGTCAATAATCCCTAAAAATGTATAAGCTTTGCGTAATACTGGCACATGCGGACGTACTCGTGTCGTTAATTCCATCAAAATTCTGATGATTTCACGTCTTTCGGCCGATTCTAATTCCCTGATTTCATTGTTGGCTTCCAATACTTCGGTTGGTTCCATGAATACTGTTTTACCAGTATCAGATTCGTCATGAACAAAGCCTTTTATCTTACGTTTGTGTTCGGCAGCGATTGGAATGACCATTCTACCTCCACGTAAAGTCAAAGAAAAGTCATCCGAAATCCAGCCATTTGAACGTGCCATCTTCAAGATACTTTCTAGCTTTTTACGTAACTCTATTTCTTGACTTTGGATTCTACGACGAATAGCCTGTAATTCTGGACTGGCATTGTCTTTCAATTTACCACGGTCGTCGATTACCTTATCTAATGAATCCAGAATTTGACGAAGGTTTAAGTCAGCCGAGAATGCCGTGCCAACTAATTCTCTTAATTGTGGATAAGCCTCAGGTTCTTTGTTATCAAAAAAACGAAGGCATTCTTGTATCGTTCTTAATGAAAGTTTTAAGTCAAAAAACTCTTCTTCAGTCAGGAATGCTCCTTCAATGGCAGCTTTAGAAAGTTGATGATTGACATCAAGATAATTTTGAGCAGGGAAAGCCTGTGGCTCAAACTGCAAAATATCTTTCATTTCGGCTACTTGCCGAATCATCTTTTGAATTAAATCGTAATTATCGGCAAAACGGATTTTATTGACGAAGGCTCTTCCCAGAGAACTCACACACAATTCATTGAGGTGTTCTCGGATGCGGTCAAAGCCTAATTTTTGCTCTATATTTTGTGGGTATAACATGTCATATTGATTGCGGAATTTAGAGTACGAATTGTAGCGTTAACAAATGGTCGTCACATTGTTATTCGATTGATACTGTAGATTCAGCAGGATTACTAAATTATTTAAATAAATATATACTCATTTATAAAACCCTTGAACACAACACAAAGTTCTAAGGTTTAAATACATTGATAACTGACTATTTAGCCGTGAAAGTAAAGGTGCCGTCTGGATTGGGCAATAATTCTTCAACTTTTAAAATAGCATCTTTGTTCAGTCTTCCGTATAAATGTGGAAACGTATCAGCATTACGAACAGTTTCAAAACGAAGTTCAGCGCTCAATTTGTCCATGTCAAGATGAAGTAACAATAGCTGGGCTTTACCTACAAAATAATTGTTTAGGGTACCTTGTACTTGTCCTGAAGTAGAAAGATGAATAAATTTTTCTACTGAAAGTGTTTCTGATTCATAATAATCTAAATCCGAAAACTCAGCCCACCATTCTGGACTCACGATGTGATAAAGTGTTGGTTTCATTGTTTAAATTTACTACATTGTTGTGAGCTAATTGGTAAAAAAATAAAATTATGTATGATATCATCGTCGTTGGCGGAGGGTTGGCTGGTTTGGTCAGCAGTATTTTGCTCTCCAAAGCTGGCAAAAAAGTACTATTGATTGAGAAGAAACACTACCCTTTCCACCGCGTATGTGGTGAATATATTTCTAATGAAACACGTCCGTTTTTACAACAATTAGGTCTTGATTTTAATCAATTAGATACTAAAGACATTACTAGATTTCAATTTACCTCACCTTCAGGAAAAGTTTTAGAAACAACGCTCGATTTAGGAGGCTTTGGCATTAGTCGCTATACTTTTGACGAAGCTTTATATCACTTAGCTCAACAAAATAATGTTCATTGTTTATTAAATAAAAATGTCGAAAATATTGATTTTCATCATGACCAATTTACGGTAAGCACCTCTAATCAAACTTTTGAAGCCCGCTATGTGATTGGGTCATTCGGAAAAAGAACAAAATTAGATGCCACTTTAAACCGTAGTTTTTTTAGCAAAAGAAGCCCGTATATTGGAGTGAAATATCATATCAAAACTGATTTTCCACAAGATTTAATAGCGCTCCATAATTTTAAAGATGGTTATTGTGGTATCTCTGCCATCGAAAACGATAAGTACTGTCTGTGTTATCTTACTACTAGAGAAAATCTCAAAAAGTATGGTGCTATTCCTGAAATGGAGAAAAATATTCTTTGGAAAAATCCTCATCTGAGAAAGATATTTACAACATCTGTTTTCTTATACGACAAGCCAGAAGTAATCAACGAAATTTCTTTTACGCCGAAAACAACCATCGAAAACCATATTTTAATGGTAGGTGATTCGGCAGGACTGATTACACCTTTATGCGGAAACGGAATGGCTATGGCTATCCATGGTGCTAAAATTTTATCCGAAAACATCCTACAACATTTCGACGACAGGACATTGCTAGAACAAAATTACCAAAAAGCATGGAAAAAAACTTTTGCCCAGAGACTTTGGGTAGGCCGAACAGTCCAACAACTATTTGGTAACGAAGTGCTTTCTGAAATAGCCTTATTGAGTTTGAAAAACTTCAAATTTGCCTTAAAAGCCATTATTAAATCAACTCATGGGGATGAGTTTTAATTCAAGAAAGATATGTGAAACCCCTATTTCCTAAACACAATAGATTTAACAGGTTCGATACGCGTAATGACAAAAGTTGGAATAATTAATACGAACAGTACCAAAGAAATAGTAGCTAAATTAAGTAAAAGAATTACGGGCCAATTCATCATTATCGGAACGGTATTCATGTAATAATTCACAGGGTCGAGCGGAAAAATTTTATAATGTTTTTGCAATAAACAAATGCCGATGCCCAACAAATTACCATAAACAAGTCCCCTAAATATCATAGAAAAGCCACTCCACAAAAATATTTTCCTGATTTGCCAATTACTTCCTCCCAATGCTTTTAATACACCAATCATTGGTGTACGTTCCAACATCAATACCAACAGAATTGAAATCATATTGAAGGAAGCAACAAACAAAATTAAGCTCAGGAAAATAACCATGTTTCTATCCAACATACCCAGCCAATCGAACAAACCCATATAAGTAGTTGTTACTTTTTCTAATTTCATATCAGGTTGGATTTTACGCTGAATTTTTTTTGAAACAGCATCTATTTGGGTAAAGTCGCTGATATAAATTTCATAACTACCCACTGAATCCACGCCCCAATTATTCATTTTTTGAATAAGCCTGATATCGCCAATAATTAAATTCTTGTCAAACTCCTCCATTTGGGTTTCATAAATACCTTTCACCACTAATTTTCTAGGGCGGTCCGGAGCATTCAAAAAATACATGATTACATCATTGCCAACCCCTAAATTCAATTTATCTGCAATTACTTTACTAACAAGTATTTCTTTTGAATAGCCACTTGTATCAAAGCTAATCTGTTTGCCTTGAATGATATTTGGTTCAAATCTTTTGAAATCAAAATCACGATTGATACCTTTTAAAACCACACCTAAAATATCCTGACGAGTCTTTAGAATGCCAGCCTTTAAAGCAGAAGTCTGAAAATGACTAATTTCCTTGATACTTTTATGGTTTCTGAAGAGATCACTTTGCTGTGTGATAGGATTCTCTTCATACGATTCATTGGCAGAAAACTTAGAAATTTTAATGTGTGGCGTAAGACTAAATAATTTTTGATGGATGGCATCTTTGAAGCCAAACAACACTGCAAAAGCAATAATCATTACAGACAAACCAATTGCTATACTTCCCACACCGATTTTAGTAACCGTACCCGAAAAAGAGGTAGTTTTAGTATTTTGAATGCGCTGAGAAATGAAATAAGGGAAATTCATGCAGTATTTTGTAATTTTGTTTCTTGACTACAAATTAAGTAGTTTTTACTGGTAAATTGATTAATGAGTCGATTTTCGTGCGATGGAATTTAGTTAAGAACTTGCTTTTATGTCGAAGCTGTTTAAATTTTCCCTTTTGGGTTAAACTAAGTCTTTTAGAATAGCTTGTTCCAAAATTCACTCAACGTAGCGATGCTATGCTTCGTAAATTTTGAAAAAATCAATTCAAAAATACAATACTTTCTCCTCAGAAACGGAAAGTTTAAACAGCTTCATCTTTTAAAATGAAATAACGGGTGCAAAAAAACAAAACTCATTACTCAAAACTCATAACTTGCTTTATGCTTCATTCAACAAAAATCGTTTTTATCTTAACAGGCTTATTGCTTATTTCTTGTGTAAGCAGTAAAAAAAACACAATCGCTACCCTGCAAACAGGAGCAGAGCAGACACAAATATACCTGCCCCTTTTGAAAGGTAAAACGGTAGCTTTGGTGGTAAATCATACTTCAGTAATAGGCAAAACACATTTGGCTGATTCCTTAATTAGCTTGGGAGTAAAGATAAAAACAATTTTTGCCCCAGAACATGGCTTTAGAGGAACAGCTGATGCAGGCGAACATATTGCGAATGGCATTGATAAAAAGACGGGCTTACCGATAGTATCCTTGTACGGTGCCAATAAAAAACCTAGCCCTACACAATTAGAAGGCATAGATGTTGTGATTTTTGATATTCAGGATGTAGGAGCAAGGTTTTATACCTATACTTCTACGATGCATTATGTGATGGAAGCTTGTGCCGAAACAGGGAAAGCGGTCTTAGTGTTAGATAGACCAAACCCTAATGGACATTATGTAGATGGCCCTGTGTTAGATAAGAAATTTGCATCATTTGTAGGTTTAAACCCCATTCCGGTAGTGCATGGCTGTACAGTAGGCGAATTAGCCCAAATGATTAATCAAGAAGGGTGGTTGAAAGATGGAGTGAAGGCTAACTTAACTGTAGTAAAATGTTTGAATTATCAGCATTCAATGGTTTATGCACCTCCCATTGCCCCTTCCCCTAATTTACCTAATTTACAGTCAATCCTTTTATACCCTTCTATCTGTTTCTTTGAAGGAACAGACGTAAGCGTTGGTAGAGGAACCGACAAACAGTTTCAGGTGATAGGTTCGCCTAATCAAGCTAACAGAACATTTACTTTCACACCTGAAGATAAGCCAGGGGCTAAAAACCCGCCTCAAAAAGGTAAATTGTGTTATGGGTTAGATTTAAGCCAAATTGATGCTAGCAAACAAGGCTTTACCTTAAAATATGTATTAGACTTTTATCAGCAATCAGTCGATAAAAATAAGTTTTTTAGTAATAACGCTTTCTTTAATCTATTGGCAGGGTCAGATGTTTTAAAAAAGCAAATTATAGAAGGGAAAACAGAAGCAGAAATTCGAGCGTCTTGGAAAAAAGACCTAGACCAATATAAAGCCATCAGAAAGAAATACTTATTGTATGCAGAATAGTATTTTGAAGATTAACTCTAACGTAATAACATTATAAAATCACATATTTTGAAATTCTTAAAGTTTATACTAAAACTATTTTTGATTGGTTTTTTACCATTGTTAGCCATTGATAGTGCTAGAAAATTAGATTTAATTTTCGACCCACGCTCAAAAAATGCTTATATAGCTACAATTATCGATAAAACAAAAATGCTAGCAACTGTGCCAAGTCCGAGATTAGTTTTGATGAGTGGTTCAAGCATGGCATTTGGGATAAATAGCGATATGCTCGAGAATGAAATCGGTTTGCCAGTAGTGAATGCTGCTTTGCATTTTAATTTCGGAAGTAAGTATATGATGGAAGAATTGAAAACCTATTTGAAAAAAGGAGATGTGGTATTGATAACGTTAGAATATATGGTTAGGTCTGAAGGAAAATATGAAGAGCAATTGATTGCCGCAGATTTTTATCCTCCTTCCCAAAAATGGATACACTTTCCATCTATTACTGAAAAAATAAGCAGTTATACTACTCATCGATTGACTGATTGTAGATTGATGATTGGTGAAGCTCTAAACCATTCGAGAAGCAAACCGATAAGCATAGCTGATACAACTTCTATTTTCTATCGAAATTGTTTTTCACCCAAAGGAGATTTGCTTTGCCATTTGAATAATCCTCCCACTAAAATTGTCTATCCAACAATACCATCTGACCAAGATTTCAGCCAACAAATAAAGGATTTAAACGATTTTTATGCTTTTGCCCAACAGAAAGGAGCTAAAGTGTTTTTTACCTTTCCTTGTTTAGCACAAAAAAGTTTTGAAGAAAATGCTAACATTATTAAAAAAATCAGTGCGCAGATAAAGAGGCATCTCAAAATACCAATATTAGGTACACCCCAATATGCTTTGATGGACGATACTTTGTTTTATGATAATGCTTATCATCCAAATGATAAAGGAAGGGAAATATTTACAAAAAGAATACTGACATTATTTGAAAATAGTGATAAGTTTCAGAAAAGTATCCAATCAATCAGGACGAAAAAGCAAGAGCCTTTAGCGAGCAATATTAATAGTAAAAACAAATAAAATAAATCTTGTCTGTTTCAACGCTTCCATAAGTAATAGAACAAGACTGATTTTTATCACTATGTTATTTAATTCTATAGAATTTCTAATCTTTTTTCCCATCGTTACGATACTCTATTTTTTAATGCCTTATCGTTTTCGTTGGTTATTATTATTGGTAGCGAGTTGCTATTTCTATATGGCTTTCGTGCCGATTTATATGCTTATTTTGGGATTTACGATTGTAATAGACTACTATGCAGGTATTTATATAGAACAGTCGGAAGGAAAAAAAAGGAAATTGTTCTTGACGATGAGCCTTATTGCTAACATTGGCGTTCTGGCAATTTTCAAATACTATAATTTCTTGAACGAAAATATAGGCTTTCTATTAAAAGGTTTTGCCCTTGAAAACCCTATTCCTTACCTCAAAATTTTACTACCAATAGGGCTGTCTTTTCACACTTTTCAGGCGATGTCTTATACGATAGAAGTATATAGAGGTAATCAGAAAGCTGAACGACATTTTGGAATTTACTCGTTATACGTAATGTTCTATCCACAATTGGTAGCTGGTCCTATCGAAAGACCACAGAATGTATTGCATCAATTCTATGAAAAATTTGATTTTGATTATCAGCGCGTAACGGATGGCTTGAAACTAATGGCTTGGGGGATGTTTAAAAAAGTAGTCATCGCCGACCGTCTTGCAGTGATGGTAAATCAAGTGTATAACCACCCCTTTGAACAAAAAGGAATTCCTTTGATAGTCGCTACTACTTTATTTTCAATTCAAATTTTCTGTGATTTCTCTGGGTATTCTGATATTGCCTTAGGTTCGGCACAGGTAATGGGTTTTGATTTGATGAAAAATTTTGACCGCCCTTATTTTTCAAAAACTATTTCTGAATTTTGGCGTCGTTGGCATATTTCACTTTCCACTTGGTTCAGAGATTATCTGTATATTTCTTTAGGAGGAAACAGGGTGTCTAAATGGCGAAGAGAATACAATCTTTTTATCGTTTTTCTGGTTTCGGGTATTTGGCATGGTGCTAGTTGGAACTTTGTTATTTGGGGAGCTATGCACGGTTTTTACTTGATTTTTGCGAACCTTACCGTTGATTTTAGAAACAAGGTAATAGGTATAATAGGTTTGAAAAAATTGCCGTTCCTTTATAAAATTATCCAGATTCTTACCGTTTTCTGTTTGACTAGCTTCGCTTGGATTTTCTTTCGTGCAGTTGATTTCAAATCAGCATATCATATAGCTACGCATTTGTTTTCTGGTATTGGAGAACAACTTTCGCAACTTACTAACAGAAGCTTTATTGATAAAAATATCTTCTTAGGACAAGGCTTTGCCAATTTTGTCATGGTTGTTTTCTCTTTGTTAGTCATGGAAACGGTACATTTTTATCAAAGAGGGCAGCGTTTAAGAACAGTTATTAGCCAAAAACCAATATTGTTTCGTTGGGCACTTTATTACGGAATAGTATTAGCGATACTCTTTTTAGGAATGTTCGACGCACCAGCACAGTTTATTTATTTTCAGTTTTAAAAAACACTGAAGAGATATTTTATAAAAAAGTAAAATTTATTACTTCAAAACCGCAAATTTTCCCGAAATTTGCGGTTTATTTTTTAGCATAGTTTTCGGAAGGCTCAATTTTGCAATCCGAATTCAGCAATCCGAAATCGAAAAATGTCCGAAAAAATTCTTATCCTCGACTTTGGTTCACAAGTCACTCAATTAATTGCCCGCAGAGTTCGTGAACTTAATATTTATTGCGAAATCCATCCTTACAATAAAATACCATCAATTGGTGAAGATGTAAAAGGCATAATTTTGTCTGGTAGCCCATGTTCAGTACGTGATGAAGACTCGCCAAGAGTTGACATGAGTCTTTTCAGAGGTAAACTGCCTGTATTAGGTATTTGCTATGGCGCACAACTATTGGCACATACGGGTGGCGGAGAAGTATATAATGCTGGACATCGTGAATACGGAAGAGCTAAATTGCAAAAAGTAGCTGAAAATCCGTTATTGAATGATGTTTCTGAAAACAACCAAGTATGGATGTCGCACGGAGATACGATTATGTCGATTCCTGAAGATTTTGAAATCATTGGTTCAACAGAATCTGTAAAGATTGCTGCTTTTCATATCAAAGGAGAACAAACTTACGGGATACAGTTTCACCCAGAAGTGACACACTCATTAGAAGGCAAAACGATGTTAAAAAACTTCGTTGTTGGCGTTTGTGGATGTTCACAAGATTGGACGGCTGACTCATTTGTAGATACTACTGTGGCTGAATTGAAAGCCCAGTTAGGGGATGATAAAGTAGTTTTAGGACTTTCGGGTGGTGTAGATAGCTCAGTAGCAGCGGTATTAATTCATAAAGCAATTGGCAAAAACCTTTATTGTATTTTTGTTGATAATGGTTTATTGAGAAAGAATGAGTTTGAAGACGTACTTGAGTCATATAAAAACCTTGGCTTAAATGTAAAAGGAGTAGATGCTAAAGAACAGTTTTATACAGCATTAGCGGGCTTGACTGACCCAGAAGCAAAACGCAAGGCCATAGGTAAAGTATTTATTGATGTGTTTGACCAAGAGTCACATTTGATAGAAGACGTTAAGTGGTTGGGACAAGGTACCATCTATCCAGATATTATTGAATCTGTTTCGATTAAAGGTCCATCAGCTACGATTAAATCTCACCATAATGTAGGCGGTTTGCCAGATTATATGAAATTGAAAATCGTTGAGCCACTTAAAACACTTTTCAAAGATGAAGTACGTTTAGTAGGTAGAACACTAGAAATTCCTCAGTTTATACTAGGCCGTCACCCATTCCCAGGACCAGGTTTAGGAATTAGAATTTTAGGAGATATTACTGCTGAAAAAGTACAGATTTTACAAGAAGTAGATGCCATCTTTATTAATGGCTTAAAAAATAAAGGTTTATACGATAACGTTTGGCAAGCAGGAGCGATGCTTTTACCGATACAGTCAGTAGGGGTAATGGGCGACGAACGTACCTATGAAAGAGTAGTAGCATTAAGAGCGGTTTCGTCTGTAGACGGAATGACGGCCGATTGGTGTCATTTACCTTATGAGTTTTTAGCAGAAATTTCAAACGAAATTATTAATAAAGTAAAAGGAGTGAACAGAGTTGTTTATGATATTTCTTCGAAACCACCAGCAACGATTGAGTGGGAATAAGCATACAAAACAAGTATAAATAGAAAGCTCGATTAGTACTCGGGCTTTCTATCTTTAATTTAGTACCGTTTAATAAGTTTTGAGTTTTATTATTTGACATATTTCTTAAATTTAGGTCTTGAACGCTAAAAAATTATCCTAATGAAAAAAATCACCTTATTCATCATCATACTAGCTACTATTGTTTCTTTTACTGCCTGCGAACAAAAATTTGGTTCAGACGTTACTCCTCAAGCACCCGTGAGCATTGTAGGTAAATGGTCAATTTCAGGTTTTGGAACCATTACAAATATTAAAACTTATGAGGCAACACTGCAAGAAATTAAAAGTACTCCCAAAATTGATACTACAATGGTTAGTGCACTTGCAACTGGTGTTTCATTTGATTTTAAGCAAGATGGTACTTATGCTGCTGGTAAAACTGTAGGTACTTGGAAAACAAAAGATAGTAACAAAACAATCGACTTAATTACTAAAGATAATACTGGAAAAGAATCAGTTCAGACGTTTTCAGTGTTGGAATTAACTGCAAATAGTTTAAAATTAGGTTCAAAAAAATTTACTAAAAATGCTAGTGGTAACATTGAAGCTGGAGACTTTAGTGATTTGCCTTTTATGTTATTGGGCTCTTTGGCTATTGGAGTAAAAGGTTCTCAAAAAGAATTTGATGATGCTACTTTTCTTCAAGGTACATTGATTTTTAAACGATAATTTCAAAAAAGAAAGGATTTTACCATTTCTCCTTTTTGATAAATATACTTTCTTGCTAAGAAATCGTTATATTTCTCTAAGAAATGCAGTTATACTATTTTAACAACTCTAATAAAGCCCAATGAAGATTAAATTCCTGATGTTTTTGGCATTAACAATATGCCTTCCAACTTTCGCACAGAAAGTTACTCAAAATGCCAATTACCAGTTTTTTATTGATTTAACAAAAGTTCAAAACGATAAATTAGAAGTAACACTGACTACTCCTAAAATACTGAAAGATGAAATAGTGTATAATTTCCCTAAAATTGTTCCTGGCACTTATGCCAACTATGATTTCGGACGTTATATCTCTGCATTAAAAGCTTTTGATGATAAAGGAAAAGAATTGACTGTCAATAAGATTGATGCTAACAGCTATACAATAAAAGGAGCAAAGAAACTTAGTAAAATCACGTATTTAGTAGATGATACTTGGGATTCACCAGAAATTAAGGGTGAATATGTTTTTGAACCTGCCGGTACTGATATTGAAGAAAACAAACTTTTTGCCATTAATACGCATGGCTTTTTTGGATACTTTGATGATTTAAAACGCAGTACTTACGAAGTGACCTTTACAAAACCTACTGGTTTTTATGGAGCATCTTCATTAACAGCCATTAAATCAGATGATACAAAGGATGTTTTCAGTGTTTCAAATTACAATGATTTGGTAGATGCACCTATCATGTATTGCAAACCTGATACAACTATTTTGAAAGTTGGAGGTGCAGATATTTTAATTTCGCTTTATTCGCCTAATAAAAAAGCTACTTCTGCTGAAATTGCTGAGAATGTAAAAACATTATTAGAAGCTCAGAAAGAATATTTAGGAGGTACTTTGCCTATTAAGAAATACGCTTTTGTCATTGTGCTTTCAGATAATTTAAAAAATGGAAGCTATGGCGCTTTAGAACACTCATACTCTTCTTTCTATTATTTGCCTGAATCATCGTCAGACGAATTGGCTCAAACGGTGAAAGATGTTTGTTCGCATGAGTTTTTCCATATCGTTACGCCACTTAGTATTCACTCAAAAGAAATAGGTGAGTTTGATTTTAATCATCCAAAAATGTCTAAACACCTTTGGATGTATGAAGGAGTTACAGAATATGCAGCGGGACACATGCAAGCAAAATATGGTTTGATTGAGTTGCCAATGTATATGAATATGCTTCGTTCTAAAATTGGCAATATGTATGACCATTACAAAGATGATATTCCTTTTACAGTAATGTCGGCTGATGTATTGGAAAAATACAAAGACCAATACCAAAACGTATATGAAAAAGGAGCGTTGATAGGGCTTTGTTTAGATATTAAGCTTCGTCAATTATCAGGAGGGAAATATGGAACACAGAATTTGATGAAAGACTTATCTAAATATTATGGAAAAGATAAATCATTCAACGATGATGAGCTTTTCGATAAGATTACTGAAATAACTAAATTCCCAGAGATTCGTCAGTTTTTTGCTAATTATGTGGAAGGCAAACAACCTTTGCCTTTAATAGAAACCTTGAATAGTGTAGGTATCAACTTCCAAAAAACTAACAAGAAACTAGAAAAAACATTAGGCTTTTCGGTCTATAATTTAGGAATCAATCCTGAAACAAAAGGCATCTTTATCATTGATGATGAAGGCATTGATGCTTTCGGTGCAAAAATTGGGTTTAAAGCGGGTGATGAGCTAGTTTCCTTAAATGGAAAACCATTAGACCTGAATACGTTTAGAAATACGCGTTCTGATTTTATCAACAACACTAAAGAAGGTGATAACGTTGAATTTGTTGTTCTTAGAAAAGATGGAGATAAGAAAGTAGAAACCAGACTTTCATCTAAAATCTTTATTCCAGAAGTAATTGAGAAAAATCTTCTTTCTCCAGCAGAGAATCCGACAGAAGCACAGATTGCTCTTCGCAAAGCTTGGTTAGTACCATCAGACGAAAAATAAATCACAAATAAAATTTAAAAGCCAGTCAGGAATTATTCTTGACTGGCTTTTAAATAATGTTATCATGCAACTGAAAAACACCTAAATTTGTCTAATTATTAGCTAACTATATCTGGCTAATAAGATTGAATAAGAACAAGTTTTATCATTAAGATTATGGGAAAGATGAATACTAATCACATTACTTTGAAACTTATAATATTGAGTGTGTTCTTCGCTTTGAGTTTCCTCGTTCATCAATCCGTAAATGCTCAAACTTTATCAGCAAAGTATCTTTTGGTATTTAAAGATAAAAGCAATTCACCTTATTCAGTTTCTCAGCCTTTAGCCTACCTGTCCCAACGTTCAGTCAATCGTCGTCAGAAACAAAATATCGCTTTGACAACGAAAGACTTGCCCGTAAATCCATCTTATATAGAAGAAGTGAAAAAAAAAGGAGCAAAAGTAATCTATACTTCTCGTTGGATGAATGCTGCCCTGATTGAATGTACCCCAACAGTTTTGACAAGTGTTTTACAATTATCATTTGTAAAAGGGCTAGAAATTAATACTTCAATTGATAATCCAAGTACTAGAACAGCCAGAAAAACAGCTAAGTTTGAAAGTTTAGGTACCGAAGCATTGAGCTATGGTTTATCTAAAACCCAGATAGAAATGATTGGTGCAGACAAAATGCATGAACAAGGGTTTCATGGCGAAGGAATGATGATAGGCGTATTGGATGCAGGGTTCAATAATGCTAATAATATTGCCGCATTAAAACCACTTTTTGATGAAAATAGAATTGTGGGTACTTACGACTTTGTGAAAAATGAAAAGAGTGTTTATGAAGACGACGCACATGGAACGGCTGTTTTATCCTGTATGGGAGCTTATCTAGACGGACAGGTAATAGGAACTGCTTATAAATCTTCTTTCTTATTATTACGTTCAGAAGATGCAGCCTCGGAATACCTTATAGAAGAAGCCAATTGGCTATTTGCCGCTGAATACGCTGATAGCGTAGGGGTAGATTTAATCAATTCATCTTTAGGTTATTCGGAATTTGATGATGCTAGCACCAGTCATAAATACACAGATATGAATGGCAAGACCACCATAGCTGCTAGGGCTGCCAGTTGGGCAGCTTCCGTAGGAATTGTTTGTGTAATTAGTGCAGGCAATGAAGGAAATGCTGCATGGCGTTATATTGCTACCCCTGCTGATGCTGATTCTGTTATCACTGTTGGAGCAGTTGATGCGCTAAAATCGTATGTAAGTTTTAGTTCTATTGGTCCTTCGGCTGATGGTAGAGTAAAACCTGATTTAGCCGTAATGGGTAGGAGTGCAGCCGTGGTTACGCCTAATGGTAATGTATCAACCAGTGATGGTACTTCTTTTTCATCTCCTATTTTGTGCGGTATGGTAGCAGGTTTTTGGCAAGGCAACCCCACGCTAACAGCCATGACAGTGATTGATAGAATGCGGAAATCGGGTAGTCAGTATCAAAACCCAGATACACGATTAGGCTATGGAATTCCTGATTTTACCAGAGCCAATACCCCAACCGTATTATCAACTGAAAACGAAAATAATCAACTATTTGAGGTATATCCGAATCCAACAACTTCAGAAATTACTATTCAGCTTAACGAGGCAAAGGTCAATAATTACTTTACCAGTTTAATGGACATTTCGGGCAAAACACTACTTTATCAGCCTATCAATAGCCTATCTTTCAAATTATCATTGACAAACTTAAACGCAGGAACTTACTTTCTACGGGTTGGAAATGAGCATAAAAGTGCGATGGTGAAGGTTTTGAAAATAGAGTAAGATTAGGTCTTGGAGACCCCGAAAAATACAAAAACATCATCTCTAACGAGGGAATTAATTCCATCGTTAGAGATGATGTTTTTGTTGAAATTACCTGCAATAAGACGAGTATTTGATGATTTTTGTATTTAACTCATTATCTTAGGTTCTTAAATCTTCAACACAAACACATCATTGATGAAAAACTTTTTAGCCTGTATTTTATTAGGTTTGATAACCAACATACAAACAACAGCCTATGCCAGTATCGATTTGGATTATCATTTTGACATAAAGCCAAAAGTGATGCACGTAACGTTGAATTATCGCCCTGTTCTTCGAGATAGCACTGTTTTTCAATACGGAAACGAATATTATGGCGGTATGAAAGACTTGCTAAAAGGCTTAATCAATATTCAGGCTTCTGTAACATTCAAGGTTGATTCAGCAAAAAGTCAGCTTACTTTTTATCATCCCCAAAATATCCCGATTCAGATACAATACGATATTATTGATACCCATACACCCCAACAAAAGGTTCGTGGTGAAATGTTTCGACCTATTATTACCGACAATTACTTCTTTTCGCTTTCACACTCACTCTTTTTGAATCCGCAAGTAGATGAAAAACTTCAGGCAAGTATGATGATGTCGGTAACCTTAGAGAAAAACCCGACTTTCCCAATGTACTTTAGCTTTGCCCCAACACTAACAGCAGGCAAAACAGTAACGATAAAATTCTCAGAAGGAATGAATGCCTTGGTAACGGGTGCATCTGACCTCCACATTGTTAAACGAAAATTGGCAGGCATCCAAAACTATGTAGTGCTACGCATAAATCAGAAGAATCCGTATAACCTCCAACGTTTTATGGACTATTTTGATAAATTTCTACCTGCCATGACCGACTTTTGGGGCAATCTCAACGGGACTTATTATTCATTAATTGCCTCGCCTTTTCTTGATATTAAATATCATAATATCTCAGGCACGGCCTTCAACTCAGGCTTTCATGTAAAATATTCTGGCGATACTATATTAGCGAATGAAGAAGTAGTCACCACGATTTCGCATGAAATCATGCACCGCTATATTGGTGCGGGCTATGTATCAATGGGAGAAAATAATCAATGGTTTGATGAAGGTTTTACCGATTACACCACTTGGTACTTGCTGGCAAAAGCAGGAATTTTCTCAGAACATAAATTAGCAAAAATGGTAAAAGATACCTACCAACAATTGTCCGCCAATCCCGTAAAAAATACAGCCAATGAAGACATCCTAAAGCATTTCTGGGAAAATCATAATTACGAAAAAATACCCTATCACCGAGGAGCATTGTTTGCTGCCTACCTCAACAAAAGGATTACCGAAGAAAGCAAGGGGACTAAAAGCTACCAAGATTTTCTAAGAAGTCTAAAAGCTTTAGCCGAACAAAAAAAGCAATTGCTAACGATAGAAGACTTTATCAAAGTAGCCTCCAACTATATACCAAAAGCCGAGATAGAAGCCTCTATTCAACAGTATATTATGAAGGGAGAAATGATAGAGGAGGAGAGGGTTTGGTGAAAACTCAATAAAATAGTAAGTTCTTTTGGGCAACTAAATATAATATAAGCTTGATTTTTGGAGATTAGGAATAAATCATTACTTTAGACAATCAGGAAATTAAATACAGAAAGAATAATAATGCTTTCGGATATTGTTGAGTAAAAGCTAATTTTATGAATGATACACTCAATGACTTTAAAGTAACTGACAGACAAACTTTCATTAAGTTTCTTGACTTGTTAAAAAAGGATTTTTTGGAAAATCCAGAAAGTTGGGAAAACAAAACGTTGCCTGACTTTATTGAGGCCTTGAGTGCTTATACAGAAGATATACAAGGTTATTACGACAATACTAATCAAAATATAAATGCTGACAAAGCAGACTGGAAGACATTTGCAGATATTTTTAAAGGGGCTAAAATATACGAATAAATTGACTATATTTTAAATGGTTTCTCCCCAGATCTAAATGTTTTGTCACTTAGACCCAAAAATAAATACAGTCTTTGGCAACTCTAAAATATGAAGAAAAATTCAACTGTTAAGCAATAGCATATTATGAAATCGCTACTTAAATTTATTATTATTGATATGGTAGTATTGTTTTTTCTTATGGTAGTCTGGTATTTTTCTTGTTTTTTGTTAGGATACGCAAGTAATAGTCAGAACTATCAGGATGAGATTTGGATACTTTATTGTGCAACTGTGTTGTTACATTTTATTTTATCGATAATAATTATAAGAAGATTCAAGGGCTTAAAGGTTTTTTATCTTTTGTTTAATTTACTATTATATATAATTGCAACAGCATATATCTATAACTACACTTAATAGATTTTAGGTGGTGTAAAGCCCTCTTCCAAAACAAGCGAAGAACTAAAAACAACATTGAAAATAACCTAAACATATATTTTGATTAAAAACCCCAAAACTATGACAACGAATGCTGGTAATACTTTTTTTGCCCCAGAGCTTTATATCAATAATGGGGTAATGGACATATCATTCTATAAAAATGCTTTTGGAGCAACAGAGAATCTATGTTTTAGAAACGAAGATGGTACTATCCATGTAGCAGAACTTTGTATAGATGGTGCTATTTTTCATGTTCATGAAATAACCTCTAAGCTTTTTTTCCCTCCTGATAAACACAATGGCTGTACTTGTTGCATAGGATTATTTGTACCAGATGTAGATGTCGTAATGAACCAAGCAATCATTGCGGGTGCCATCGAAATAAGTCCTGCCCAAGATTATGATTATGGCTACCGACAAGGAACAATAAAAGACCCGTTCGGGCATTACTGGCAAATACAAAAAAAGATAGCATAAGGCTGCTTCGTTCCACTAGTTCAAACCGCAGGCTTGAATTAGTAAAAGAGTTCCTATTTTGGATTAAAGTCTATTTTATCCACCCTTCTTCCTGCTTAAAGTCCTAGTTCTTGTTATCGGCTGGAAGCCTAACAATAGTCGTCACTAGTTAAAAAGCGAGCGACTGCGTTCGGGTGTTCCTAATGTCTAAAATCTTAAAGTCCTAAGTCCCCCAATCCTAAAGTCCTAAAATCCCCCAAAAACAATCATTTACACTTTTTTACACTCTTTTTACAGTTTTTTTGCCTGTACAGAGGGTATTAAAGATAGCTTTGTTGAGGCTGTCCGAAAAGTATTGTTGCTGTTGTTGGTATTTTTTTACTGGGTCGCATAGACCAACAACCTGTGCGACAGCAACGCGCCAATAGAGAAAATCTTGCTGGTGCAAAAAACTAGCAAAAATAATTTGACAAATGACGATGCTTAAACTTAAATATCCAATCTTCTCTTTACTGTTAGTGTACATATTTTTTACTTCTTGTATCGGACAGACAAAAAGTAAACGAACCAATGAAACGGTTGTTGAACAACAATCATTTACCAGTAGAAATACAAAGCTTACCAAAACGCAAGGTACAACTGTACATCAAAACGTACATTGTAGTCTGCAAGACAAAGACGGGAATCTTTGGTTTGGAACAACAGGCGAAGGTGTTTATCGATATGATGGAAAAGAATTTACGCAGTTTACCAAAAAAGATGGTTTAAGTAATAATAAAGTTTGGTCTATTCTGGAAGATAAAGCGGGTAATATTTGGTTTGGTACGGACGATGGGGTTAGTAGATACGATGGAAAAACAATGTCAAAAATTCCGTTTATGCTGACCAGTCTGATAGGTTTTGGTGTAGCAACACCACAATTAGGTGAAAATGCAGTTTGGAGTATGATGCAGGATAAAAAGGGGATAATTTGGTTTGGTACTTCGCTAGATTTGTATTGCTATAACGGAAAAACATTTAGTCGTTTTTTAGATAATAATGGTATTGCAAACAATCAACAACTTAAACTCCAATGGATACAGTGCCTTTTAGAAGATAGTAATGGAACAATTTGGATGGGTTCTGGACCAATTACACAAGAAGGCGTTATCCGTTATGACGGAAAATCTATAAAGAGTGCTAAACCTAATAGAGATGGATGGATTAGGTATATGCTAGAAGATAAAAACGGACATATTTGGTTTAGTGGAAGGCAAAACGGCGTATTCCGTTACGATGGTAAAACATTTACAATGTTTACTGAAAAAATAAATATAGGTTCAGCTATTTTTAAAGACAAAATTGGAAACATTTGGTTTGATGGTGGTGAAAAACAGAGCACCATAGAAAGTATAGGTGGATTATGGCGTTATGATGGAAAGACTTTTGAAAATTTTACTACCAAAGACGGAATGGGTAAATATTCAGTTTGGAGTATGCTTGAAGATAGAAAAGGAAACATTTGGATTGGAACACGAAACTGTGGACTGTATCGTTACAATGGACAAACATTTGCAACTTTTTCTGAATAGACAACCACTAATGATACCTTCGCTAGTTCATTGTTAAGCAAACCGTCACTTGGAGTAGGATAAATTCATTTCAGTTTCAAACTGAAATGAATAATAAATCCAAGCTACAGGCTTGACCTAGTAAAAATCGTTGATTCCCTCGTTGGTCTAAGTGTGCGGGGTCTTAACGTCTATAATCTAAAGTCCCACACATAATCCTAAAGTCTTACTTCAAGTTATCGGCTTGAAACCTAACAATGGTCGTCACTCGTTAAAAAACGAGCGACTGTTGGCGTCTCAAAGTCTAACGTCTAAAGTCCACAAATCCTAAAGTCCCGAAATCTTATGATTGGTCATTTGTTGAACGTATCAAGCTGATTCCTGAAGAAAAGAAAATAAAGCCAATAATTCCATAAGTAATAAGGGCCTTCGTATTGTGTCCACCTGATTTATTGACAAATAACGTGGCAGCATAAATAAGTCCAATAATACCTAATAGGGTGAGCAAAGCTCCAAAAATTCGTTTGATGTTCATAAAATTATGTTGTTATATTGATAAAAATTATCTTGTAATATGTTTATTGGGTATTAAATAACATGATGCAATAAAGAATTTTATGTATCATCAAAGGTAAAATACTACTTTACCTAATGTGTTAAATAATTGTGCCAATGACTTATACTGTTTAAGCTGTTCGATCTATTTCGAAAGGCAAATCGAACTATATATAACAACAAAATTTTCTGAAAGTACAAATGTTTAGATTAAAACCCTATTTATCAAGGCTTTCACTTGTCTTTCAATACAAGTGGAAAAGAAAATGGTATGTTTCTTCTTTGTCAATCTTATTGTATAGCCAGTAACTTAAACCTGTACTTCCCCGATATGGTAGCAGTAGTTGTTCCTGGTAGCTGTTGACCCTTACAGCTATATTCACCTTCTACCCAATATATTCGTCTGCCACTTTCAACATCACCTTTAGTGATAGATTTTATAGTATGCTTATGAGTGGCTTCAGACGGGGCCAAGCTATAGAAATAATCGTTACTACCAGTTGTTTGAGGCACTTTTAAACTTAAGTGCATGGGAATAGCTGATGATACTGGCATAAAGCTAGAATATGCCAATAAAGGATGACTACCAGTTTTTACTGTATCTAAGGCTGTTGCTGCACCATAAAAAGCAAAAGTGAATGTTGAGTTTGTAGAAGAAGAAGTAGCAACAACGAGTGTAACTGTGTTACCCCCACTTGCAGCTAAGAACTTAATAGCACTACAGTCAACATGCACAGCGGAGTTATTGTTAATCTTATATTCAAAATACGGTTCCTCTGGTGTGGTTGGAGTAACCGGGTTAGAAGGGTCATCTTTTTTAGTACAACTAACGAAACCCAGCACAAATAGTGCTAATAGTAAAGCAGAGAGGTTTTTCATAATAGAGCAAAATAGATAAAGTTGATACACAATATTACAAAAAAATCCCTATAACCCATAAGAATAAGAGGCTTTCCACATCATGTTTTTTAAAGTATTTTGCCCTTTTGTGTGCATTGCTAAAATAAGTAAAGTGTTGATTTCAAGGCTTTAAGGTTGTTCCGTCTGTTGTCGGTTGTTTTTCGTCACAAATCGAATAGAGTGAATAAAAGAACTAAGTATCGGCTTGAAGCCTTATAATAGTCGTCACTCGTTTGAAACGAGCGACTGCGGGAAAGCATTGTTAAAAATCATCCTTTCGTTGATGGAAATAAGCGAACAGGGTATGTATTAATGCGTTTAATTTTAATGCAGTTTGGAAAAGATATAAAAGCTACCCAAGACGACAAATACGATTTCGTGATTAGTGTAGCACAGGGACAAATTAATTATGAGGAAATTGTTGCTTGGATAATCAAACAACAAGTGGATAAATAATATCGCTGTTCTGTTTGTTCCTAAGGGCAAACAAACCACTACCAGCATTAAATTATTCTGCCTCCTTCATCCCTAACAGGGAATTAATTCCCTCCTTAGGGATGAGTCTTTGTTGAATTCTCGGCTTGAAGCCTAGTAATAGTATTCACTCTTTATAAAGACTGCTGGAGATGAATGCTTCTGATAAGGCTTATAGATTACTCAAGGAAGTCTCTAAAGAAGATGGTTCGATGAAAGATTTGGTAAACAGAATTGCACAACGATACAAACGTAAGCCCCCTAAAAAAGGGGGCAAAGGGGATGCTCCTGTATAAATTTTAAGCAAAAGCGTAGCCTTTCGTTTGATGGGCTACGCTTTTTTTTGATGAGTATTAAAATGATACTAACGAGCATTAAAACGATGCTTGTTAGTATCCAAATGATATTCATGAGTATCAAAAACGATACTTGTGAGTATTGAAATGATACTCGTTTGGATTAAAATGATGCTTGATGGTATTCAATTGATATTCGTGAGTATTCAAACGATAGTCGTGAAGCGATTGTTCACTCAACTTTGACAATACTCTTTATTAGAATAAAAAACGTGAAAATGCGTATATTTAGGAGTTTTCTACGCAATGTGTAGAAAAAAGTTAAATACATGTATTAATACAATCAATTGACGTTATTATAAGACAACATGGCACGTAGAAAACTATTTATTCCTGAGGAAGTTAAGGAAGATATTAGAAAACACCTTTCTGAGAGATACCCTATTGCCCTAGATGGATATAACTCTGCAAATGAAGAAGAGGATACATTAACTGGTGATTTAGGTGCTACTTTAAGAATTAAAAATCAAAAAGTATTTGTTGAGAAAGGTCAAAAAGAACTTCCTGGGTATTGGAAATGGAGTATTGACTACCATAAATTTAGAGGACGTGGACCTGGGGCAACTGAAAATAAGCTTGGTGCAGATGGAATTTTTGAATTAAAGTTAATAGTAGGCACACAAGTTGAAAAGAAATCTTTAATGTTTCAATCGAAAATTAATTTGACTAATAATGACCCTAAGTTGATAAATGAAACAATTAAACTAACTACTTGGCGAGAAGCATCATTTATTTTGAACTTCACATCAACAGAATTTGAAGCAATAGATTTAGACAGTATAATTGCTACGAGAGGTAGAAGAACTAACAATATGAATGTTATTCCTTTGGACAAATTCATAGGTCATAACTTTTTAGATTGTATTGTTGGAGATGTAGACCTAAAATATGATGCAATATCTCGTAAATTAACTTGGCGTACTACAAGCGGACAATTTGTAGCTACGAAATTTTCTATCCCACAAAGAATATCAATTAATATTACTGCACCTAACAATCCATTTGACCACGACTTAAGATTTGAAAAAGAGATACTGCATGACGAGATTCATAATTACAGAATGGATGCATCGGAAGAGGAAATACTATCTTTAAACGACAATTATACAGAAAATGAAATTAAAGAAGCAAGAACTTCAAAAGCTTTAATTTATCATTCAGACAGATTTTCATTAGGTGACAGCTTTTTAGACTCAATCATGAATCGAAGAATGCAAGAAATTAATTCTGCCTATGAATCATTAAAACGAAAAAAATAACAGAGCCAAATATTGTATTCTGCTTTTGTTGTAGAGCCTATGAATAATTGGGTAAAACGCTTAATATATTAAAACTAAAAAAGTATGCAACTAAACTACTTCCCTATAAATATAGAGTTTGATAAATTTCAAATTCTTTCTGAACCATTCAGCCTTGAACGCCTTGCTGAATTACGAAATTTGTATAACGCAACACACTCATTTTTTAGAAATGGTGATACTATTTTTATTTCAAACAAAGATGCTGACGAAAATGTCACTATCGGAAAAATTGCAGAACAAAGCACTTATGGTAATTCAAACATCACGGCTTCGTTAATCAAACATTTATTTTTTCGCACTTTTAAAGACCGTTTCCCAAACCACACACCTGTTGATTTTTATCCTTTTCGCTTTTTCTCAGGTCAGCAAAAAGACGATATAATTTACGATACTTTGCCCGATACGTTAAAAAATCGTATTGCCTACAAAAAGTTAATTGAAGTTCAATTAAGACTAACCGAAATAAATGGCAAAAAACAATTTGGTTTTTTAATCAACATAAAACGCAACTGGATTTTTGATAAAACTTGTGCAGAGTTACATGAAGAGAATTACAACTTAATTGGTGTAGAAGTGTTGTTTGCAGAAACCTTACCAGGACTTAATAATATACTTGCACCCAATGAAGAATTTGTGGGCGAGATTAAAACAATTACAGGGACAAAAGCCAAAGTAAAAACCAACGAAGGCGAAAAAGAATATGATTTAAACGAATTGTTTATTCGCAAAACAAAATTCAATATTGGTAATTATCTAACCTTTGCAACCACACAACAAAAAAGCGATGAAGTATTGCATATAATCGAAAGCAAACGTTCAGATATTTACAATCCTAAAAAATTATACAACGAAATTTCTAATACAGCAAAAGCATTATTTACCAATAAGGGAACACCAATCTTGTTTCAAAACAAAGATGGTTTTTGTTTTACTGTGAATGTAACACCATTAACAGTTTCCAACACTATAGAATTAAAAACACCTACTTTCATTTTTGACCCTGCAGCTACCAAAACAATCAATACTTATCCCGACATGGGTTTGAATAATTATGGACCTTACGACAGCAGTATTTTTGATATAAAATCGCCCAATATACTTTGTATTTGCAATAAAGCAATCAGAGGAAATTTTACACGGTTTCTTTCTAATTTAAAAGACGGTTTACCACAATCAAAGTATTTTCAGAAAGGCTTGCAAAAAAAATACGACTTACACAATGTAATATTTGATGTAAAAGAAGTTCAAACCAATACATTAGGCGAATATCTAAACGTAATTCGTGAACATGACGGCAATAAACCACATTTAGCGATTATTGAAATTCCCGAAAGTTTTAAATTACAAAGCGTCCAAAACAATTTGTATTATCAAATAAAAGCAAAACTGCTGTCACTTGAAATACCTGTTCAATTCGTTACTACAAGAATTGTAAACAATCACAGTGAGTACATTTTAAATTCAATTGCTTTGCAGATTTACGCCAAATTAGGTGGTACACCTTGGGTTTTGCCAACTCAACGTTCGGTTGACAGAGAGTTTGTAATTGGTATTGGGCATAGCTGGCTTAGAAAAAATCAATACACAGGTGCTGAAAGCAATCGTGTTGTTGGGATTACAACATTTCTTTCGAGTGACGGACAATACTTACTTGGAGATAAGGTAAAAGATGTATCATTTGAAAATTACTTTGAAGAACTTTTAAAAAGTCTCAAACAATCTATTCAACGCCTATCTTCCGAACAAGGATGGAGTGATGGCGATACTGTGCGTTTGATTTTTCATATTTTCAAACCAATCAAAAATGTGGAGTTTGATGTAATCAGCCAGTTGATTAAAGATATTCCTCAATATAAAATCAAATTTGCCTTTGTTACTATTAGTAACGTGCATCCTACTATGTTGTTTGACATCAACCAACAAGGTGTAACGTCCTACGGAAGTGATATTCCAAAAGGCGAATACATTCCCAACAGAGCTAGCAATGTTTTTCTCGATGTGGAAACTTGCATTGTACAAATGTTAGGAGCAAACGAATTAAAAACATCAAAACACGGAATGAGTAAGCCTATTCAAATAAAAATTCGAACCCCACAAGGTAACTACCATAACAGCGATTTGAATGATATGTTGTTTTATGATTTAAATTACATTACCCAGCAAATTTTTTCGTTCACTTACTTATCATGGCGTAGTTTCTTACCGAGCGAAGAACCTGCAACAATGAAATATTCAAACCTTATTTCAAAATTGCTTGGAAAAATGCGGAATGTACAAGGATGGGACGCAGATAACTTAAATTATGGTTTAAAACGAAAAAAATGGTTTCTATAGAAAATAGAATTTCATATATGGAAAGAGTAAACGAAAGCCCAAAAATAAAGGCATTTCATGATTTTATATTAGGTAAGGACGTTAGCACTTTGTCTAATAACGTTAGTGATGTTGATGAACAATTTTTTAAAATTCTTTCTGCAATTCAAACAAACAACAAATCTGAGTTTGAAGAAATTTATATTAAAAAGAGTAAAAGTAATCCGAGTAAAGATTCACCTGCACCTTTTGTAAATGATGATTATTTAATATTCTGTTTCATTATTGCCATTACCAAATTTGATATTGATAAGACTTGGATAAAAAACATTCTTTCTATTAGAAATAGAAATATTACAACCATTACGCTAGAAAATATTTTGAATGAAAACTATTCCAGTACAAGTAACCAATCTGAAGTTGTTTTAATGTTTTTGCACATATGCAATCAGTCAAAAATCAACAACGATTTACTTAACATAGCATTCAAAAACATAACAGAAAATACCACACTGCTTGATAATCGAAACGATTTTCACATTTTGTGTGCATTTAGAGCATACGATTTAATCATTGTACAAAAAGAAGCAAGCGAAGGAAACGAAATAACTTCGCTAAAAACCTTTAATCAAAAATTCAAAAAACGCATCAAGATTTTATCTTGGATTTTACAAACAGGTGTTTTGCTAGGTTTGATTTACAGTTTATCTAAACTACCAATTTACTCACCTGAAACAATTAAGTTTATTGATGAATACGATTTCATATTTACGATTATTGGTGCTTCTGGTTTTACGTTTATTGGAAATCAAATTCCTTTTATTAAAAACAAATCACAAGAATTACTATTGAGATTATTTGGTTATCCAAAAGAATTAATCAAAACATAAAATTATTGAATTGTCTTTCCCCCGCTGGTCTAAGTGTTTTTTCACTTAGACTCACAAATAAATGCTTCTTAAACTGCACGCAACCCCGTCTTGGCGACCCTTTAAAATACCAAAGATGACAAAAAATTTAAACCAAAAGCGTAGCCTTTCGTAAGTTGGCTACGCTTTTTTTGATGAGTATTCAAATGATGCTCTTGAATATTAAAATGGTACTTGTGAGCATTAAAATGATACTCACGAGCATTCAAACGATACTCACAAGAATTAAAATGATACTTGTGAAAATTAAAACCTTACTTATTAGTATTAAAATGGTTCTCGTGAGTATTAAAACGATACTCGTGAGGCTTGAAATGGTACTCGTGAGTATTAAAACGATGCTTAAATAGGAGTCTGTTCATCAAACTGTGTCAGTTTAAATTTAAGTGTTTTTTTATTGATTCCATTCTCATCATTGGCTTGTTGCTGTCGCCCGTCTCGTTGGTAAAAAATACCAACGAAGGCTAAAAAGTCCTCCAGTCCTAAAGTCACAGACAAAGTCCGCAAAATCCCGCCATTTTGGCTTAAAAAAATCATTTATCCGTTAAAAAAACCGCCATTGTTTCCGAAAAAACAGGTTGGCTTGTATTTTGATAACAATGGTGTATCAACGATTGAACAATAGAAAAATCATTTATACAATGAATTTCAATAAATATACAACCAAGACTCAGGAGGTAATCCAACATGCCGCTTCGATTGCTTCTGCCAATGGACAACAAGCCATTGAAACGGGACATTTGTTAAAAGCCATCATTGACGAGGAGCCCAATACTTCAGAGTTTTTGATGAAAAAACTAAATGTTAATCAAGCAATTTTTTCATCGAAACTGGAAAATATAGTAAATGGCTATCCTAAAGTTTCTGGTGGAGGTCAGCCCTATTTAGCAAACGATGCTGCTGCGGCTTTTACCAAAGCAGAGAATTTATTGAAAGAGTTTTCAGATGAATTTGTATCCATAGAGTTATTAATATTGGGAATCCTGTTAGGGAAAGATTCTGTGGCAAGTTTGATGAAAGAGAGTGGATATAAGGAAAAAGAATTAAAAAGTGCCATAAAAGAACTAAGAGGAAACACAACCGTGAAAGACCAAAATGCAGAAGCAACCTATCGTTCATTAGAACGGTATGCTCGAAACCTAAATGAATTAGCCAAAGCTGGGAAAATTGACCCTGTGATTGGTAGAGATGAAGAAATACGCAGGGTATTACAAATATTATCACGACGCACCAAGAATAATCCTATGTTGGTAGGTGAGCCAGGGGTTGGTAAAACCGCAATTGTAGAAGGATTAGCACAAAGAATAGTAATGGGTGATGTACCCGAAAACCTGAAATCTAAGCAAATTTATACGTTAGATATGGGGTTATTGATTGCTGGAGCGAAATACAAAGGTGAGTTTGAAGAAAGACTAAAAGCAGTTATCAAAGAAGTAACAGATGCAGAGGGAGAAATCATCATGTTTATTGATGAGATTCATACCTTGATTGGTGCAGGTGGTGGCGGAGATTCGGCGATGGATGCAGCTAACTTATTGAAACCAGCCTTGGCACGTGGAGAATTGCATGCTATTGGTGCAACTACTTTGAAAGAGTACCAGAAATATATCGAGAAAGATAAAGCCTTGGAACGTCGTTTCCAGATGGTAGTAGTCGATGAACCAGATATTACTGATGCTGTTTCTATCCTAAGGGGGATTAAAGATAAATATGAACTACACCACGGTGTAAGGATTCAAGATGATGCTGTAATTGCAGCTGTTGAATTATCGAGCCGTTATATTTCAGATCGTTTTTTACCCGATAAAGCCATTGACTTGATGGACGAGGCTGCCGCAAAAATGCGGATGGAAATAGATTCTGTCCCTGAAGAGATAGATGCTTTGAAACGTAGAATCATGCAATTGGAGATTGAACGTGAGGCGATTAGACGTGAAAATAATAAAGAACGCGAAAATATTATCAGCCGAGAATTAGCAGAACTTACCGATAAGAAAAGTGGTTTGATGGCGAAATGGGAAGGTGAGAAGTCTGTTTTGGATGAAGTTCGTAAAGAAAAAGAAAATATTGATCGCTTGAAATTGGAAGCTGAACAAGCTGAGAGAGCTGGCGATTACGGTAAAGTAGCAGAGATACGTTATGGTAAATTAGTGGAGGCTGAAAATAGGCTGAAACAATTGCAAAACGGAAAAACTGCTGATAAAAATGGCGAAACGCCGATGTTGCAAGAAGAAGTAACCCCTGAGAACATTGCAGAAGTAGTAGCTAAATGGACGGGCGTACCTGTATCAAAAATGATGCGTGCTGAACAAGAAAAATTACTACATCTGGAAGTTGAATTAGGTAAAAGAGTAGCTGGACAAGAAGAGGCTATTGAGGCTATTTCCGATGCTGTTCGTCGTTCTCGTGCAGGAATGCAAGACCCTAAACGTCCGATTGGTTCGTTTATTTTCTTGGGAACTACTGGCGTAGGTAAAACTGAATTGGCAAAGGCCTTAGCAGATTACCTATTTAATGACGAGAATGCGATGGTGAGAATTGATATGTCGGAATACCAAGAACGCCATGCGGTAAGCCGTTTGGTGGGAGCACCTCCGGGATATGTTGGGTATGATGAAGGGGGACAATTGACTGAAGCTGTTCGTAGAAAACCATATTCTGTCATTCTTTTAGACGAAATTGAAAAAGCTCATCCAGATGTTTGGAACATTTTGTTGCAGGTGCTTGATGATGGTCGTTTAACGGATAACAAAGGTAGAATTGCTAATTTCAAGAATACTATTATCATCATGACGTCTAACATTGGTAGCCATATCATCCAAGAAAAAATGGGAGAAATGGAAGGTTGGAACAACCATATCGTAATGGAGAAAGCCAAAGAAGAGGTAATGGTTTTATTGAAACAAGTAGTAAGACCAGAATTCTTGAACCGTGTAGATGAAATTGTGATGTTTGAGCCATTGTCTAAAGATAACCTTAGCCAAATTGTTAGAATTCAGTTCAGACACATTCAAGAACGTTTACGAGAACAAGGCATCACTTTGGAAAGTACAGATGAAGCCCTTGTGAAACTTGCAGAAGAAGGTTATGAACCAACGATGGGTGCTAGACCACTAAAACGAGTAATGCAAAGAAGAATCTTGAACGAATTGTCTAAACAAATCTTAGGTAATTATATTAATAAAGATTCGGTAGTGATGATGGAAGTAGATGAAGATGGCTCTATTAAGTTTGAGAATGTAGGGAAATTGGAGGTAGAATAAGCCTTAATGCACCGAATAATAAATATAAGATAAATTATTGTAAGCCAGCCTTTTAAAGGGCTGGCTTTTTTATTAGGTTTGAATAACCAATTTAACTTATAAATAACCATGAACTTCATTTGTAATGCTTTGGCACTGTTGATAGTCTTCAGTGCAATTTCCCTTTCGGTCAAAACAAAAATCCTAAAAGACATCTGTGTGATTGATTCTGATACTGGTCCTGTAGAAACCTATAGTTTTGCCCGTACACAAGGATTATGGTGGACAACCATAATAGGTGCCTGTTTTGTGATTGGCTTTGGTATCAGAGGCGAAGTAATACCACTCAATTCAACCTGTTTGGTTTTACTAGGTATAGGCGTTGGTACTACTGCTGTAGCGAATATCATCGATAGCAGTACTACTCCTCCAACAGTAGTTGTAGATAATCCTAAGGCTGAAAGTGAAATGCCTCCTAAACTTAGAAAACCAATTAATTTTTTCACTCAAATACTTTCAGACTCAACAGGGGTTACTGTATATCGCTATCAAGCCCTAATTTTCAACCTTATCTTTAGTGTTGTTTTTTTAGTAGTTTTTTTCAAGAAAATGGCACATGGAGACAGAGATTTCCCAGAATTTAGTCCTGAAACCCTAGGCTTGATGGGTATTAGCGCTACTACTTATTTAGGCATGAAAGCTACTGAAAAATAAAAAAATTACCTTAAACTTTACTACGATGAAAAGAATCTTAACTTTAGTTTTAGTCCTCTTCTTTAGTGAAGATAGTATTGTTGGTCAAACTACTTGTGAAAAAGTTGATTTAAAACTTTCTTATCCTAAAAACCCAACTGCGAAAGTTTGGAAGATTAATAATGCAGTTATTGGCTATGTATCAGAGATGACAATTGATGTTGATGGGTCGCCTCGGGCTTATCATCCTCAGAATATAGGCTTGGACAATCTTTCTAGTGCTGGAGGAGTTGGTAATGTAAGTCCGAGTGTCATTGTATTTGAGGGTAACAAGCCATATATACAAAAATCTTCTGACCCATTCCCTGGATATTACCTTTCCCAAACTTCTTTGGTAGATGCTACTAAAAAAGCAACAGACTATAGAAGATATGTAAATTCCGAAGAAATCCCTTATATCGCTATTCCTCCTAATTTGATAGCGAAAGGTGTCAAAAAAGGTGATTTGGCTTATGTATTTAATCAAAAAACAAACAAAGGAAGTTTTGCAATTGTTGCAGATACGGGTAATAACAAACACATAGGAGAAGGCTCTGTAAAACTATCTGAGAATTTAGGTATTAAATTGATTTATAAGAAGAATTTGAAGCAAATTATTGCTTCAGATTCTGACAAAGGAATTGTTTATTTAATCTTCCCCAATTCTGGCAACAATAAACCATTGACCTTGGCAGAGATTGAGGCTAAATCGCAACAATTTGATAAAGCTGAGATTAAGAAAATGATTGCGTGTTTGTAATAATGGTAGGGACGAATTACATTCGTCCTTGTGTACAAACCAATAGGACGAATGCAATTCGTCCCTACTTACTGTTTTTAGTATAAGTAATGAAAATATTGAATGATAACAACTGAAAGACCAAACATATTGGTAGTTTGTGGAAAAAACAAAAAGCGTAGCAGAACAGCAGAGCATATTTTTAAAAATGATCATCGCTTTAATATTCGGTCAGTAGGATTGAGCCCCAAGAGTGTAAGGAAAATTTCTGAAAACGATTTGAACTGGGCTGATTTTGTTTTTGTGATGGAGACAGACCAAAAAGCGAAAATCAAGGAGGTTTATAGTTTTCTGGAATTACCTACTATTGAAAATCTCGATATTCCAGACGATTATGAGTTTATGGATGATGAACTTGTAGAGATACTGACTGATAAAATCAATGATACCTTAATGGATGTTTATGAATTATAAGTCTTTCGCTGTCATTTATTTTTAATAACGTAGAGGTAATCCCTTGTGGTTGCATTTGTAGGTACAAAACGGTAACCCTTGCGGTTACCGCTACTTTTTAATGGCTTATGTTATATGATTGATTTTACGGCTGGAAGCCTTTTGAGAGTAGTCACTCACTTGGAAGTGAGCGACTGCTGGACATATTAATTAATTTTTATACTCTCAATAGCTTTTGCCATGGCGTATTCCTTCACATTTGGCACTTTTAATCCTTCGGCTCGGAAAACGGTTAAATCTGTCATACCTAAAAAGCCAAGAAAAGCCTTTAAATAGGGGGCAACGAAATCGTTGGCTTTGCCTGCACCTTCTGAATAAATACCACCAGAAGACATGGCAACATAAACTTTTTTTTCTGTTATCATCCCAATAGGTCGGCCGTCCTCACCATATCCGAAAGTTATTGCAGGTCTAGTCACATGGTCAATCCAAGCCTTTAGCGATGTGTGAATAGTAAAATTAATAAGTGGTGCACCTATTACAATGATGTCTGCCCCGAATAACTGTTTAACCAATCTATCAGATAAGCTAATTGCTTCTTGTTCTTCTTCATTCAGTTGATCATTAGGAATAAAAAATGTACGCAGGGTAGTAGGAGTAAGATGCGGCATTTCGATATCGACCAAGTTTAATTCTTCAAGTTCATTGTCTGGATACTTTTCCTGAATTTTTTCAACTATGGCATTGCCTAGCTTAATGCTACAAGACTCTTTGCCTAGTAGGCTAGATTTTAAATGAAGGATACGTTTCATAAATGTTTTATTGATTAATTTAAAATTCCGAGATTGTCAGTCCTTTTAAAAGGTTTTTTCTCTCGAATTGTCAAGGACAAAGGTATTGCCTTGAAGTATACAAAAGTTAGTAGTTACCCAAAGGAAAGCGGTTACTTTTAGGAAAGTTTGTATCTTTGTAGGGATGAAAACAATTGAAAATGAAATACTTATGAGCAAGACAGAATGTGCTGGGTCGCTCAAAAACGTCATCGATGCGATGTATGTTCTTAATGGAAAGTGGAAACTTCCTGTAATACTTTGCTTAGTCCAATCGCCAAAACGTTTTAGCGAGATTCAGCATGAAATCACGGGCATATCGCCCAAGGTATTATCCAATGAATTGAAAGATTTAGAATTAAATTACCTTATCACACGTAAAGTGTATCCTACTACTCCAGTGACTATTATTTATGAAGCAACTGAATATAGCCATACTTTAAAAAGTTTATTAAATGAATTGAGTATTTGGGGAGAACAGCACAGAAAAAAGATTAAAGAACAGTAGGGACGAATTGCATTCGTCCTATTGTTTGGGAATAAGGTCGTATTCAATACCAACCCTACGTTTTATTTTACTATTCACAACTATTATTTAATATACCTATTGAATAAAAATAATGAGTATTTTTAGAGGTCAATTAACAATCAATCAAAAACAATATCTCAATAAAATGAAAACAATATTATCTCTTTTTTTTATTGTTAGCTCATTTTCAATTTTTTCCCAAACAAATTGTCATAACGATATTTTAAGTGGAGAGAAGATGTATGAAGAAAACAAAAAAAATGTATTTCTTGCATCTGACTTTTCAGATTTGTGGAACAAGACAGATAATTATAACGTATTGGGTGTGCTAGGAGATGATTTTCAACGTATTAAGGTAAGGGTTATTACTGTTGTTAAAAATACCAATAATCCAGAAGAGTATTTTGTTTATGGTAAATCAAACGTAAAAGGGAATGTCTGCGATTTTATTGGTAAAATAATCGTGGAGAAAATTCATGAGACAAAGCGAGAGCAATTTGGTGTGGATAATCAAGCCAAGGATACAGGCATTAAAACTCAAGGGCTATTAATCGCTAAATATGAATTTTTTGAAAATAGAAATCAATCCCATACAGGTGTTTTTACAGGACAATTACGCACGAAATGGTATATTAATAAAGATAACCAAGTGAAGTATGATGATATCAACTTGCTTTCAGATGGATATTTTAATAATGCTTTTGAAGGTACTTGGACAATGTATAATACTAAAAAATCTAAAATTTGTAAATGGGCAGATTATCGCGTACCTAATATTGCCTGTGACTTTGATTTAGGGGCAGGAGAGTTTAGTCCCAACGAAAAATATTTTGATAAAGGATGGTTGAGTTATGCAAAGGCTTTTCTATCAAACGATGAGCAATATAAAAATGAGGAGTTTGCCGAATGGTGGAAATAAATGCTAAGCTAAGGTGTTCAAATAATATAAATGGATAGTAAATTGTATTAACCTATTAAAACTTTAGTCATTACTCAGATGAGTACGTCTCTACTGCAACTCGATATTATTCACACTGGCATTGCTACCTTAGCACTGCTTATTGTAGGTATCGCTTTGTGTAACGTTGTTTCTTAAATTTTTTCTAAGGAATCAGCATATTTTGAAGCTACTGTCTATTTAATTCCGCTGTTTTTATTTAACTCTTCCAGAATATTGTTAGCCATCATCGTCATGTTCTTTTTATTCATTGTTTCGTTTACAAAAATGATAATACCTGTTTTGTATTTTGGCGAAAACTTACAAATACTATTACAGCCCCAGCCTGTTCCTAAATGATAGATAGTATTGTTTTGTTCATCCAATCGCCATGCTAATGCCATTGAATTATTGTTATCTTCAAAGGTTTTCTGGTGCGATAGTTTTATAGCCTCGTTGATTGCTAAGATATTTGCTTGGATATATTTCACCATATCGTCGGTAGTACTGCATAGACCTGGACCTGTAGTCATGTCTTCAATGCTTTTTGTACGGCTCACAATTGCAGCATCTTGCTTACCAAAAGCATAACTTTCCCATTCCGTCGTATTCAGTAATTCTTTGGTAGAACCAAGACTTAAAGGTTTACTGAAGTATTGGTTAATCAGGTCTTGGAAAGGCTTTTGATACACGTTTTCGAGAATTAATTTTAGGAGTGTCATTCCACTTCCAGAATAGCTGTATTTGTAGCCAGGTACAGTGTCAAGTTTAATAGCATGTAAATCTTTATAGAATTCCTCACGATTATATCCCTGCTTGAATACATATTTTTCTTCTTGATTCATGCTTTGCCAATTACTTGGGAATTTACAAAGTGATTCAGGTAGCCTAGCTGTATGGTTAGCCAGATGTACCAACCTTATAGAATTATTATTGAATTGGAGATTAGGATAGTCGCCTTTTAGGTATTTTCTAATATCATCCGTTAACTGTACCTTGTTATCCTTTACAGCTTGGGCTAGTAGTATTCCAACAAATGTTTTAGCAATAGAACCCATTGCATAAATGGTTTTGTTAGTCGGCGATTCATTCTTCCCCTTTCTTACGAGCCCATAATTAAAAAAATATTTTTTCCCGTGCTGAATAATACCAACAGATAATCCTACCGCATTAGAATCACTCATATAGACATTTGCATATTTATTGACGATAGCGTCTAATTGATTTTTGGGTAATTGGGCATTTACCCTAGTAAGGCAAGCCATTAGCAACAGTATTATTAGGGATGTTTTTTTCATGATGTTGATTAAAGTATTGTGATATATTATTTCCAAATAGGTACATTTATAAAGCTATCATTATACCATTTTATTTTTAGGGGTTCTTTGGCATCGGCTATTGTTTCATCACTCACATCTTTCCCTGTTCCATAATTGATTTGAGCAAAGGAGTTTTTATCAATGTTCAATACTACTAGCAATCTACTACCTTTACTTAACTGACGACTTACCAAACGAGTATTGGAAAATGGAATGCTCTGTATTTTGTTAGGGATTAAAAGGTTTCTTACTGTAATGTCTTTGGCATAGCTCGCACGCCCTAAAAAATAGCTTAATTCAAAATATTCACCATTAGGCATTACCTCGTATAGGACTACCCCAATATCCATGTCTTTCTTATTGATACTAGCTTTTATTTCCCCACTGAATGCCCCAGCAATTGAAATAGTTTCTTTGAATGGCTCGCTCAGAAAGAAAAAACCATTAGAGGTATCAAGCTCTTTGCGAATAATTGGGTCGGGATAATAGTCGTTGTTACTGGTAGTTCTGTCAGCTAAATCTACTTCTTGAACAAGATAATTGTGTTGCTTTGGCTTTTGTTGCGTTAGAAGATAGTCTTTCCCTGCTTTGATGTTGGTAAGGTATAATTGTAGCGTATTGTTACTCATTTTTTCTAATGAAGGAGCGTGTTTCCATTCATTAGCACCCATTACTTCATAATTTATTTTATCCTTTAAAATTTCTGGTTTTTTACCATCTTTAAGAATGTAATCAAACCATTCATAAGTAATTTGTTTGGTATTGATTAAGGCAACGGAGTCTACTTGATAACCTTGCAAAACAGCTTCACCGCCTTTTTGTGCCCCAAAATGGCTATACGGACCAATAATTAAATAATGATTAGCATTTTTATTGTATTTATAATGTTCTTTCACATAATACAATCCTGAAATCTGTGAGTCGTTATAGTAGCCATCTATCGATAAAACTGGGATATTAATATGGGTAAATTCGTCTTTATAGGGAACCATATCTTGCCAATATTTATCATAAGCAGGATGTTGGAGCCATCGTTGTAAATATTTATTAGGAGTGCCCTCTAAACTATCTATTTTACGATATGCCACACCGCTTTCCCACCATTTATTTTGCATGGCTCTCCAACGAGACCTGTTATTCCCTACAAGCGTATCAAGGTATTTGTTGTTGGAAACATAAAATGCCCATTCATAATTTGCATTGAGGAATACATTGTTTTCCATAGGTAAGCCCATTCCCGGTCGGTTGGCTACATACGGCACAATGGTTTTTAAGGCTGGATGCATTTGTTTTGTGGCTGCCCACTGACTAAAGCCATTATAGCTCCCACCATACATTCCGATTTTACCATTACACCAAGCTTGGTGACTAATCCAATCAATTACATCATAAGCATCCCTACCGTCATATTCATAAGGTGTTACTTCATCGGGACTAAATCTTTTACCCCTCGTATATGCTATTACACCCACATAACCTTTATCTGCTGCTTCTTTAACACTTTTTATATCTCTGCTACGGGCATAAATAGTGAATTGCAGGATAACTGGTTGTGGTTTATCATTATCTTTTTTGCGGACAATAATGGCTGAAATAAAAGCACCATCTCTGGTTTTTATCAACACACTGTCCTCTATATGATATACGTTGTCGACTAAATTTGTTTGGAATGCGGATGATTTAGCACCTATTAGCAATAAGCAAATGATGATAAAAATATGTCTCATTAAAGTTGTCGGTTTGGGAGGTAAATATTCGCGTTGCTAGGCATACAAACAAATGATTCACATTATTCCTGAAATGTTGCATGATTTAGCATTGACCAACAAACAACCAATTATGAAAACTATCGTACAAAATTCAAATACCTTTTCAGGAATACAAATATGTTATCAAACCGAACAGTTGTGTACTAAAACCGAACACCTTTCTAAAGAGTATTAAAATGCAAGTTCCTGATAATTAGTGTTTTATGTTTTTTGGCACAGTTCTGTTAATACTATTAGCATAATCGGAAAGATTAATCTCAGAAAATTTAATTTAAATAAACAGGAACTTTTAATTTCTAAACAACAAAAAAAATGAAATCAATAGTAAAAACTTTCGCCATTGCTTTATGTTCAGTATTGTCATTCTTTGCTAATGCAACAGACAAAAACGAAGCTACTAATACTCAGAAATCTTTTGCAGTAGGGATGTATCAAACAATTAATACATTACAAATGAATATATTGATTGAAAAGCTTGAAGGTAAAAATTTGTCAATCTCTTTGAAAAATGAAAAAGGAGAAGTGTTAGCTAACGAGTATGTTGGTAAAAAAGGAACTACCTATCGTGGTAAATTTGATTTAAGCGAATTGGAAGATGGTAAATATAGCTTTGAAATTACCGACGGTGCTACTAAAATTGTTAAGACTGTAAATGTAGGTACAGTATCACCAGTACCAGCTTCAGCAGATCGTTTTATTTCGATGAATTAATAGCAAAGCTTTAATAAAAGACATTGCTGAAACCTCTAAACTTCAATAAATAAAGGGAAGATTAAAAATTTACTTTTTAATCTTCCCTTTTTATGTTAGATAACATTTATTTCTTCATCTTTCCTCTATAATAACTCAACACTTCTTGCATGATTTTAAGCAAGTATTTGCAATTTTTGCAAATACTTGCTGTTTTTAGGATGAAATTATCTATTTTTCTGCTTTTATTGCGGTATTTTTAAGGGAATTAGGGTTTTAATATTGATTTCTTATAAAAAAGGATATAAAATATCTATTTAATCACTATTTTTCCTACTCGATTCAATAATACTCTTCAACCAAAAAAATCATTTAATAAATGCTGGACTTTCAGATTAAAGAACAATCAACAGTATATGATGTCGTTATCATTGGCTCGGGTGCGGGCGGAGGTATGGCAGCTTATGAACTGACAAAAGCAGGAGCAAAAGTTTGTGTACTAGAAGCAGGTCAATATTATGACCCAGCCGACCCTAAATATATTACACAATTAAAAAGTCCTTGGGAATCTCCTCGCCGTGGAGCATCTTCTACGCGTGCTTTTGGTGATTTTGATGCTGCTTATGGTGGCTGGGATATTGAGGGAGAACCTTATACTCGTAAAGATGGTACTAAATTCGACTGGTTCCGTTCTAGGATGTTGGGAGGAAGAACCAATCACTGGGGTAGAATTTCTCTTCGCTTTGGTCCTGATGATTTCAAAAGAAAATCTATTGATGGTTTAGGAGAAGATTGGCCAATTGGTTATGACGATGTAAAGCCATATTACGATTATGTAGATAAACTAATTGGTGTGTTTGGTACTAACGAAGGCAGAAGAAATGACCCAGATGGTTATTTTTTACCTCCTCCGAAACCACGTTTGCATGAATTAATGCTTAAGAAAAGCGCTACGAATATTGGTATTCCAGTAATTCCGTCGCGTCTTTCAATCTTGACAAAGCCTATCAATAAAGACCGTGGACAATGTTTTTATTGTAGCCAGTGTAATAGAGCTTGCCAGGCGTATGCCGATTTTTCTTCTTCATCGGTATTGATGATTCCTGCGATTAAAACAGGAAACTGTACGTTGATTACTTACGCAATGGCTCGTGAAGTATTGACAGACCCAACGACGGGTTTAGCAACGGGCGTATCGTATGTGGATACTCGTACGATGACTGAAAAAGTTGTAAAAGGTAAAATAGTAATATTAGCAGCCAGTGCGGGCGAAACAGCTCGTTTGTTATTAAACTCAAAATCTGCTCGTTTCCCGAATGGATTGGCTAATTCAAGCGGTATCGTTGGGCGTTATATCAATGACTCAACGGGTGCTTCTCGTTCAGCAATTATCCCAGCATTGTTTGATAGAAAACGTTATAATGAAGACGGAGTAGGAGGGATGCACGTGTACACACCTTGGTGGGGAGATAACAAAAAATTAGATTTCCCAAGAGGTTACCACATTGAATATGGTGGAGGTATGGGTATGCCTGCGTATGGTTTTGGATGGGGTATTGAAGGAATCAATGAAAAATTCCCAACACGCGAAGGTATCAAAAAAGCAGCGGGTGGTTATGGGGCATCTTTAAAAGAAGACTATCGTCGTTTCTACGGAGCTTATATCGGTATGGCTGGTCGAGGAGAACCTATACCTGATTATAACAACTATTGTGAAATAGACCCTACTGTCGTAGATAAATTTGGTATTCCTGTATTACGTTTCCATTACAAATGGTCGGACTACGAAATCAAGCAAGCTAGACACATGCAGGATACTTTTGAACAGATAATTACTGAAATGGGTGGTACACCGCTTGGCAAAAAACCAGATGCAAGTACCAATTATGGCTTGGCTGACCCAGGAAGAATTATTCATGAAGTAGGAACGGCTAGAATGGGTAAAGACCCTAAGAGTTCTGTATTGAATCCGAATTGTCAGGCACATGATGTGAAAAACTTGTTTGTGGCCGATGCTGCACCTTTTGTTTCTCAGGGAGATAAAAATGCAACATGGACAATCTTAGCTTTATCGGCTCGTACTTCAGAGTTTATTATTAACGAAAAGAAAAAAGGAAATTTGTAAGGGTAGACTAACCTCACCCCCAACCCCTCTCCTCCAGAGAAGGGAGCTTTAAAATCCAAAGTTTACTCCCCTTCTCTGAAGGAGAAGGGGGTGGGGGAAGAGGTTTTATTGGTTGATTATCAATAATTTATAATCTAGTGTGCAATTTTCAAATCATCAAATCATCAAATTATTTTTATGAAAAGAAGAGATTATCTTAAAAATATAGGGCTTTCGTCACTGGGTATGGCCGTGATGAGCCAAGAAGCGGTAGCCATGGAGTTATTGCAAGGACCAAAGCCTAAGCCAAAAGCGAAAGCTACGACACCAGCGGCACCAAAATATAATTATGGTAGAACAGAAGATGAGATTGCCCGTGATGCTAAATTATTGGCTGAAAAATTCTTTACTGACCATGAAATGAAAACAATCACGGTGTTGTCAGATATTATTATTCCTGCTGATGAACATTCAGGAAGTGCTTCGCAGTCGGGTGTACCAGCTTTTATAGAATTTATTGTAAAAGACCAACCAACTTTTAAAACGCCTATGCGTGGTGGTTTACGTTGGATGGACTCTGCGTCGATTAAGCGTTTTGGGAAAGAATTTATTCTTTGTACTAAGAAGGAGCAGATTAGTTTAGTAGATGAAATAGCTTATCCTAACGAAGCAAAACCTGAAGTATCACAGGGCGTAAATTTCTTTTCTTTAATGAGAAACCTAACAGCATCGGGTTTTTATTCTTCTGAAATGGGGCATCATGATATAGGCTATGTAGGTAACAGACCTAACAATTGGGAAGGTGTTCCCGAGGAGGTTTTGAAGCAATATGGTTTAAGTTATGATTCTTAAAATAAAAATGGACGAGATTTAACCTCGTCCATTTTTATAATTAATAGGTAGGGACGAATGCAATTCGTCCCTACCTATTTATACCTCCACACTCACCAGATTTCTTACAATATCATCAAAAGTTTCTCTTTTGCGAATCAACTTTGCTTGACCACCAATCACCAACACTTCAGCGGGTAATAATCTTGAATTATATTGCGAAGCCATCGAGAAACAATAAGCTCCTGCATTTTTCATCGCAATGATGTCTCCTGCCTTTACTTTATTCATTAAGCGTTCGCCTTGTTTTCCTTCTGGCGTCCATGAGAAAGTATCTGTTTCACAAATATAACCCACCACTCTGTATTCGTCTTGCTCAGATTCATCTTCGTTAGAAGCATTGAAAATATCATGATAAGATCCATACATCATTGGGCGACCAAGGTGATTGAGTCCTGAATTTACACAAACAAAAGTTTTGATTGGGTCAACTTTTACTGTATTGGCAGTTGTCAAAAACGTCCCTGCTTCACTTACTAAAAACTTGCCTGGTTCAAACCATAACTGTAATTCACGACCATATTTTTTAGAGAAATCCAAGAAAGCATTGCTTAATACTTCGCCAACTTCTTTCATATCCGTAACGATATCGCCGTCTTTATAAGCCACTTTGAACCCACCACCCAAATCGATAATCTCTAAATCTTTAAAACTAAAAGCCATTTCTAGAATAGCACTTGCTGCTTGTGTAAAAGCATCAGCATTTTTTACATCAGAGCCTGTATGTTGGTGCAAGCCGATAATTTTCATATCGTATTTTTCAACAATCGCTAAAATTTCAGCCTTCTGGTGAATCGAAATACCAAATTTAGATTCAGGGTGAGCCGTCATGATTTTTTCATTACCGCCTCCAAAAACGTGAGGTTTTAGTCGAATCAATGCCCCTTTAGTATTACCATAACGTTGGCCGAATTTTTCCAACACATCCAGATTATCCAAATTGATTCTTGTTCCCAATTCAGCCGCCAATTCAATTTCATCAAACGAAACCCCACTCGGAGTAAATGTGATTTGCGAACCTTCATATCCAGCCATCATGGCCAAACGCAATTCTTCTGGTGAAACCACATCTATTTCAACACCATGCTTTCGCATTAATTTCAAAATCGCCAAATTGGTATTGGCTTTACAAGCATATTTTATTTTGAGATTAACATTCTTGAAAGAATCACGAAGAATGGATATTTTTTCGATAATTTTGTCTGCGTCATAGACGTACAAAGGCGTACCGAATTGATTAGCTAAATCAGTGAGTTTGATGTTTTGAATTTGGTAATAAGACATTTTTAAAATTGGGATTGCGGAAATCAGAAGGTTTTATACTCTTTTAACTTCTCTTTTTGTTTTTTTCTACGAAATAGAAATGCAAAGATACTTCCTACAATTTATCTTCTGAAAACAAAATTCATGAAAGAGCTTCTTTTATCTTTGATTTTAAAATTTTTAGTTATGTTTAGAGAAGAAAACACTTCGTTTTGCCAAATCTAAATTGGCAGTACGTTTGTTTGTCAGGCTCTTGAGCATATATTCCATATTATAAGCTCAAGACATAACAAATACAGCATTCTTTTAACAACCAACAATTGTATGTTCGCCTATTCTTTTAACAATCTCTCCTTCATTAGCAGATTTTGATAAATAAATTGTTGGGCTACTTACATTGTAATGGTTAGAAGTATCAATTATCAAATCCAATATACCATCTCCGTCAATATCGCCAGTAAATAATAATTCAATCATTTGGTCATCAAAATTTGGTTCATCAACTAGAAGGCTTTTCTTTTCTAGACCATTAATTGTTGCAATCAAGTAAAGTTTATAATCTGAAACGTCAAACCATTCTGAATCTTCCTGAGTTTTCTTCTTTCTACCAGTGGCAAATATTTTATAATCAACCTCTAGATATGTAAATTTAATTGTATCGCTCGGAAATACATAGTTTTTTATAAGAGGTATACTTTCAACTTTTCTATCTGTCAAGTAAGAAAGAGCTTCAATTAAAATTAAACATGAGTCTTTATTTTCAGCAGTTACTTCCCAACCTGTTTTTATGTTTTCATCCTCGTCAAAGGGATCGTTAACATTTATCGTTTTTATTTTAGTCAATTGTAGATAATAGCTTTGGTGATGTTTAAAAAGACCAAACCAATTAGCCTTATCAGCATTCTCCCAAACCTCATTATTATGGAAAGTCCCAGTTGTGAGGACTTTAACAGAAATCTTGCTATTATCATTAATAGCTATAGATGATTTACGAGCTTCAAAATTTGATTTGGGTATTGTTAAGCTGGCATTGCTTTCATGAGTATTTTGTGATGTAGAATTGGTGCATGAAACAAATAAAAAAAATATTAAAATATACGTTAATATTTTCAGCGTTGTTGTTGTCATATTTAGTTTTAGCTAATACTTGTGAAATATTTTTAAAGCTATGTAACTATTAGTATATGTCCAATTTATTAAATAGGTTTTTATTTAGTCCTACTTTTCAACCTCCTTGACAATAGCTTAAATAAATCTTAACTTTGAACTTAATATTTTGTAGAAAAGTTAACATTTAAAGAGTAGCTCAGAAAATTAAAAGTATATAATCAGGTTAAATTCTTGAAATCATGCAAGTAGAATTAGTTAGAATAGATGATGCCTTTCATTTTCAGGCAAATGGGATGTCGGGTGTGCCAGTTGATATTGATGCTGCCGAAAATATTGGAGGACATAATGCGGGTTCGCGTCCGATGGAATTATTGTTGATGGGCTTAGGTGGTTGTACAGCTATTGACGTCATTCTAATCATGAAAAAGCAACGCCAAGTAATTGAAGATTTAAAGATTTCTGTTTCTGGTGAGCGTGAAAAAATTGAAGGAACAGAAATGACTCCTTTCCGTAAAATCAATATTCACTTCCAGTTCAAAGGTAATATTGCTGAGGATAAAGCCAAAAAGGCGATTGAATTATCAATGGAAAAGTATTGTTCGGCTACAGCCCAATTCAGTGGTTCGGCTGAAATTACGCATACTTTCGCGATTGAACCTGTTTTGGTAAATAATTGAGTGATTTACTGAATGAGCGATTTAGTGATTCTTTTAATTTTCTTATTGCATAGCAAATTAATCACTCAATTACTTACAGCTTTTCCGAATTTGTAAAAACATTTTTCAGTTTAGCTCGTTTTTTCGTTTTTAACATTTATTCGATTTTAAACATTTAATAGCTCATCCACATGAAAAAGGTAATTTTAGGTTTATCATTATTGGCACTTGTAGCGAATGTTTCTTTAGCCCACGATAAAGAAAAGGGTTCAAAATGTTGTAGTACTAAAATGGCAGCTTCACACAGTAAGTCAAAATCGAAGTGCTGTGCAGAAATGACTAAATCAGCAAAAGCTGAAAAGGTATCAGATAAAAAGGCTGTAAAGAAAACAGCTTAAATAAAAGAGCGTATTTCATTGAAAGGCTCATCAATAGTGTAAGAAGCTATTGATGAGTTATTTTTTTATGTAATTTTGAACTTGCAAGAATATTTTTTCATTTCAATCTTGTCTTTTATCACAAAACTAAAGCTCATTACTCATAGCTTACAGCAAAAAAAATGCAACAATATCATACGCTTTTAAAACATATTCTTGAGAACGGAGCAGAAAAAACTGACCGTACAGGTACGGGTACAACCAGTATTTTTGGTTATCAGATGCGTTTTAATTTACAAGAAGGTTTTCCGTTAGTTACTACTAAAAAAGTACACTTAAAGTCGATTATCCATGAATTGCTTTGGTTTATCAATGGTGATACCAATATCAAATACTTAAAAGATAATGGTGTGGGCATTTGGGACGAATGGGCTAATGAAAATGGTGATTTAGGACCAGTATATGGAAAACAATGGAGAAGCTGGACGGCTCCTAATGGCAAAGTAATTGACCAGTTGAAAGAGGTAATCAATACATTGAAGAAAAGCCCAGATTCAAGACGAATTATCGTGAGTGCTTGGAACGTAGGGGAACTTTCTGAAATGGCTTTAATGCCTTGTCATGCACTATTTCAGTTTTATGTGGCTGATAATAAATTGTCTTGTCAATTATACCAGCGTTCGGCAGATGTATTCTTGGGTGTGCCTTTTAACATTGCTTCTTATGCGTTGCTGACGATGATGATTGCACAAGTGTGTGATTTGGAGGTGGGAGATTTCATTTGGACAGGTGGCGATACGCATATCTATTCTAATCACTATGAACAAGTAGCTACTCAGCTAGCTCGTGAGCCACGTGCCTTACCAACCATGAAAATCAACCCAGCCGTAAAAAGTATTTTTGATTTCAAGTTTGAAGATTTCACGTTAGAAAACTATCATCCTTATCCTGGTATTAAAGCTCCTGTCGCGGTTTAGTATTAGCGACAGATTCTTGTCTGTAAATAAAAGGGGCTTAGTTATTCAATAACTAAGCCCCTTTTATTTATTTATGCCCCATAATAGTATGACCCATTTTGTCTCTTTTTGTGAGCAAATAGCTTTCGTTATGTGGATTTGATGCAATTTCAATTGGTACAGTTTCTACAATTTCTAAACCATATCCGAATAGGGCTGCTCTTTTCTTTGGATTGTTCGAGATTAATCTGATTTTGCTTAATCCTAAATCTCTTAAGATAGAAGCTCCTACGCCATAATCACGCTCATCCATTTTGAAACCTAACTCCAAATTGGCTTCTACAGTATCGCGTCCCATTTCTTGAAGTTTATAGGCTTTTAATTTATTAATTAACCCTATGCCTCTGCCTTCTTGGAACATATACAGAATTACACCTTTACCTTCTTTTTCTACAATTTCCATCGCACGGTGTAGTTGTTCGCCACAATCGCAACGGCAAGAGCCAAAAATATCACCTGTAACACATGAGCTATGTACCCTTACTAAAACAGGCTCATCTTTTTCCCATGTACCTTTAATGAGCGCTAAATGTGTTTCGCCAGTATTGATTTGCTTGAAAGCGATTAAATCAAAATGACCAAACTCTGTAGGCATATCAACGCCTATTTCACGTTTGATAAGGCTTTCATGTTTTAAACGATACTCTACTAAATCCTTAATGGTTACTAATTTCAAATCGAATTTATCCGCAATCGCTCTTAAATCAGCTAAACGAGCCATCGTTCCGTCTTCGTTCAATACTTCAATCAATACCCCAGAAGGTTTAAAACCCGCAAGCTTTGCGAAATCCATCGCTGCTTCAGTATGCCCGGTTCTACGAAGAACACCTTCATTACGTGCTTTCAAAGGGAAAATATGCCCCGGTCTGCCTAAGTCTTCTGGTTTGGTATTTTCATCGACCAAAGCCTGAATCGTTTTAGAACGGTCGTGTGCTGAAATACCTGTCGTACAACCATGCCCTAGTAAATCTACCGAAACGGTAAAGGGCGTTTCGTGCGTAGCAGTATTAGAACCAACCATCATGGTTAAATCCAATTCCTTACAACGTTCCTCCGTAAGAGTTACACACATTAAGCCACGACCTTCACGAATCATAAAATTGGCTAATTCTGGAGTCATCGCTTCAGAGGCACAAATCATATCTCCTTCGTTTTCACGGTCTTCATCGTCGGCTACGATGATAATTTTTCCTTGGCGAATTGCTTCAATCGCCTCTTCGATACTATCTAATTTTATCTTTGACATTGTTTTCTTGGTAAAATCTTGAATCTAGGCTCAGAGGGTGCTTCGTCATTACAATTCACTTGTATTTTTATAACCTCAAAGGTACGTTTTTTTGTTCCTTTGCGTTAAACATTAAAGCGACTATTGGCTAAAATATCTCTTGTCTTCCTTAAGAAATACTCTTTTTGACATAAGTCAGTCTCGCTGTTATTTACTGTTCTAGCGTTTTTTATTAAATTTAGCCTTGTCAATCTGGATATAAATAAATTATAAGACATAAATTTTATAGCACAATTTTTGTAAATAGTTTTAATAAAAATAACCTTTTTAAATGAATCGAATTTTTAATAAATCAGCAAAAATATTGATTGCCTTAATCTTGCTAACAAAGATGACTGTCAATACGTATGCTCAATGTAAAAATAAAGCTGAGCCACCGGGAACGGTTTCAGGGCAATTCAGTATCAATGGTACAAAAGTACAAGTGGTGGGTGATGGCGATGGAAACAGTACGGCATCTAATAATATTCCAGTTAAAATTTGTGAAGGAGAAACGATTACGTTAAAAAATACAATTAGTACTACGAGTACGACTGGTGTAAACTATTGGCTAATGCCAGCAACGCAGTATAATGCTTTGACAGCGCCACCCTCTACACCCAATACTGCCAATGCCAGTTACATGACAATCAGCGGGGATGCTTCCATTACTGTCAATACCTCATCTTCATGGTACACTGGCCCAGGCATCTATGTCATTACGCAAGGGGATAATTCTGGTAATGGAACTTCCAACGATTACCATCACGCTTGTCAAGTAATAGAAGTTATTAAGCCTAGTACTCCTGTAATTACTTACAGTGTGTGTAATGCTACTTTGATTAGGTTAAAATTAGAAGCTGACCCTAGTAATAATTATGACGAGTATGAAGTGAAGTTTTCATCAACGAGTAGTTTGTTTAATCCTACTTTTAGAGAGAAACCTACGTCGTATCCGTATACTGTTTCAAGTGGCCCTTTCCCCGATGAATATGATAGAGTAATTACCATAAAAGGACAATCTAAAACGGGAAGCTGCCCAGCACCAGTATATACTTCTCCGCCCATTTCAATGACCGGAACAATGATTAATCGTCCGTTGATTACTGCTATCGCAGGAACTGCTATTGCGAAAGAATACAAAATGACTGTTCTTGCTCAAACAACTATTCAGCGTAAAGTGTATATCCGTGACCCATTAACGACGAGTACGTATGATTATACCAATCCATTGCTAACTTATACATCTACAGCCACTACGTTGTTTGACGATGTTACGGTAACTGTTCCTAATCAAGACAGACAATATTGTTTTAGGACGGAAGCATTAGATGCTGTTTGTCCTGCTACTATTTTTAATCCTGCCAATTTAAGTAATGAAGAAGTATGCACTACCCCTGCAAAAGTGGCCGTCATTAATAATGAAGTTCAAGCTTCGTGGCTAAGAGCTTTGACAAATATTACAGGAGGAGTATTTACAGATTATCGTGTAGAACGAGTGAATGCTAATGGCACAATTGATAAAGTATTTCCGCCTATCAGCAACATTTCGACGCTGACTTTAACAGACCCTGATGTGGTTTGTGGAAAAGATTACATCTATCGTGTCATCACTAATTATGGACAAAAATCTACTTCTCAGCTTTTAAATATCCAAGCTACTTCCACAAAGAGCCTTACTAAGATAGCCAACGTTTTTGCTGATGTAGAAGCTACTGCTAAAACCATTAATATCAAAGGAACATTCTCAACAGGAAGTGGTGAACCGTCTCCGACTGATATGGTAGAATACCGTTATTATAAATCAACTTCTCTTAATGGAACATACCAATTATTGCAGTCAACTAGTCCTACTATAAATTCAATAAGGGATAATAATGTTTCTATTGACAGTCAATCTTATTGTTATTACATGACTTGGAAAGATTTATGTAACAAAGAATCTGACCCTTCTCAAAAGGTTTGTAGCATATTGGTCTCTTCGAGTGTTTCAGAGATAGATTGGACTCCGCAATCTTCATTTTCATTAGCAACAGATTATTACAGGGTAAATAAAGTTAACCCAAACACTGGAATTACCTTAAAGACTTTGGCTGATAATCTTAAAAATGTTTATTCTTATAACACGATTGGTTTGCCAGACAGCGAGGGGCAGGAAATATTTCTGCAGATAGAAGCTAAACCAGTTTCGGGAAGTATCTCACAAAATACACATTCAAACATTGTGCGTATTTATCGCCCATCGCTACTATTGAATCCAGATGCTTTTACGCCTAATAATGATGGTGTAAATGATAAGTTTATTATTTACGGAAGATTCATCCAGAAACTAAAAATGACCATTTATGACCGATGGGGGAGTGTAGTGTTTTATGATGAAACCAATAGTTTCCCAAGTAATAGTCAAATAGGATGGGATGGTTTTTTAAAAAATGGAGAAAAAGCTTTGCAAGGAATGTATATTTATAAATTAGAGGTGGAAGATACTACTGGACAAGTAATTAATAAGGAGGGAACACTTTTTTTAACGTATTAATAGGTTGGTAATCTAGTAACAGATTTTAACTATTAACTAGGTAAAACAAGCTTAATTTTTGTGTTAAATGAATAGTATTGTAACTTGCAAGACAAATTTATTAACAAAACTTAAAAGACTATGTTTGATATGATGGGAATGCTTGGCAAGGTAAAAGACCTTCAAGCTAAAATGAAAGAAGCCCAAGACTCTTTGAGTTCAATTATTGAAACGGGCGATGCTGGTGCTGGTATGGTGGTTGCAACGGTGAATGGGAAAAAACAGCTTTTGAAAATTGAAATTGATGAAGATTTAATTAAACCTGCTGACCGCGAAGTACTACAGGATTTAATCGTAGCGGCTACGAACAATGCTTTGGAAAATATTGAAGGTAAAATAAAAGAACATCTTCAAAAAGCTACTCAAGGTTTGATGCCTAATATTCCAGGAATGGATTTAGGAAGCATGTTTGGACAATAATTTGTAATTTAGGAATGCTTAGCTAGTTTCCATAAATTTTAATCATATTCCTAACTTCAATTTATGTCGTTAAAAATTCAGAATTTAGTAAAAGTTTATGGCACACAAAATGCTGTAGATAATATTTCTTTTGAGGTAAAGCAAGGGGAAATAGTCGGTTTCCTTGGGCCGAACGGTGCTGGCAAATCAACCACTATGAAGATTGCTACATGCTATCTTACTGCTACTAGTGGGAAGGTTGAAGTATGTGGTTATGATGTGGAAAAAGATGCCATGGAAGTACGAAAAAATATTGGTTACTTACCTGAACACAACCCTTTATATTTAGAAATGTATGTAAAGGAGTTTTTGGCTTTTGTCGGAGGACTTTATCAGATTAAAGGGCAAAAATTACAGAATAGAATAGCGGAGGTAATTGATTTGGTTGGTCTGCAACTTGAGCAAAAGAAGAAAATTGGTCAATTGTCAAAAGGCTATCGCCAGCGTGTTGGCTTGGCTCAGGCCCTTATTCATGACCCTAAAGTATTGATTTTGGACGAACCAACTACGGGGCTTGACCCTAATCAATTGGCAGAAATCAGAGGTGTTATCAGAAATATCGGCAAAGAAAAAACAGTCGTTTTTTCAACCCATATTATGCAAGAAGTAGAAGCTATTTGTGATAGAGTGATAATTATTAATCACGGTAAAATAGTGAATGACAGTGAGCTATCGGCTTTAAAAACTTCTGGAAAATCAATGGAAGAAGTCTTCAGAAATCTTACAAACAGTTAAGTGATGGGATTATTTTCCATCACTCAATCTCGGGATTAACATCGGTACTTCTTTTTGATATTTTTCGTATTTCTTCCCAAATTCCTTTACTAACTTTTTCTCTTCAAAGTATATTCCAATCCTGATATAAAAAGTTAAGCTTATGGCAGTAACGAGGTAAAGAGATGTACCAAAAAAGCCAAAAGTACCCCATACAAATATCAGTATACCCAAATAAAGCGGATGACGAACAATTGATGACAACTCATCAATCCTCAATACAGGTTTTTTAGATGAACCTTTCAAAGCATCTGTTCCTAAAAATTCGGATAAATCATATTGTTTCAAGGCTGAAAAGCCAAGGAATATACCCGAACCCATCATTAAACCACCCAAAATCTGATTCATGATTGATTTTTCTAACAGTATTTCAGATGGAGCTTTTAGCTGGTACTTGATGATTGGTATTAACAATACTACAAACACGATATTGTAGCCCAGACGGTAATAAATAGAAAATCTTCCCAAAATAGGTTTGAGAAGATTTTTAAAGCTTTCAGACGCTGTTAGGGTATGGAGTAATCCATAACTTAACCACAGTGCCATTAAAATAATTTCTGATTTCATTGTGTACTCAAACAAAATTTTATTTGTTATTCTTGAGGTTTACTTTCTGATTCTTCTGTAGCTTCTTCTTGAAAATCCGTGCTGAGGTTCTCAATATTGTCGCTATGAATTGTTTCGTCTTTATCTGCTGTTTCAGCGTCATTTTTTGGCTTTGATTCTTCAAAAAACTGCCCTTGAAAAATTAAAATTACCACAACGCCACAGAATATAGAAGCATCTGCAAAATTAAAGATAGGGGTTGAATACCAAGTACCTCCCCAAATAGGAAGCCATTCAGGCAACCAACCTTGGTAAAGGTCAAAGAAAAACATATCAATTACTTGGCCATGAAACCAAGGTGTAGGCGAATCAACAGGAGCATTATTGAAAATAACGCCATAGAAAGTACTATCCACCACATTACCAATAGCGCCTCCTAAGATAGCAGCAATACACCAAAGTAAGCCCGGATTAGCCTTTTTGCGTGCTAACGAAACCAGATATGCCCCGATTCCAAACATGGCAACAACCCTAAAAAGACTTAGAACAATTTTATCATATCCTTTTGGTAAAAAGTTGAGGGTCATTCCAAAGGCCATTCCCTTATTTAATACATAATGGAGTTTGAAAAAATCACCAATGATAGGTACTTCATTACCTTCGTATTGTAAATATTTGTGAACAGCTACTTTAATAACTTGGTCAATAACAATAAGCAAAAAGGTAAGCCAGAAGTATTTATATGGAGAACGAAACATAATTGAATTTGAGCGATTGGGTTGAGTAAACGGAAATAGATTGTTGGATATTAATGTTTGTAATAATTTTCGCAAGTTACAAAATAAAAGTCACAAAGTCAGAAACCCTTAGGTTTACTGCCTTTGTGACGAAATATTTAATCTAAAAGTATATATACCGTCAAATAAAATTATTTTTTAGTGAACATTAGCCTCTTTCTTCTAACGATTTCACGCTTGATTAATACAAACTCTCTACTAGCTTGACCTGACACCGATGTGTTTTCAGCCGCACGACGGAATAAATAAGGCATTACTGCTTCAATCGGACCGTAAGGCACATATTTGGCTACATTATAACCTGCTTTTGAAAGATTGTATGATATGTTATCAGACATTCCTAAAAGCTGTGCGAAATAAAAATGTTTATCTGTAGGGTCAATCTGATTTTTTTGCATTAAATCTACCAATTGTTTACAGCTAAACTCGTTATGTGTACCTACACAAAGAGAAATATTATCACGGTTTTCTACGCAGAATACTACTCCTAAGTTATAATCATGGTCGGTAGCCGCTTTGGTTTCATGAACAGGCTCACAATAATTTTCTTCATGTGATCTTTGGCGTTCTTTTTCCATATAAGCCCCACGCACCAATTTTACACCAAGTGAAAAATGGTTGTCTCGTGCTTGTTGAGTTGCCTCTTTTAAGTTTTGCAACATATCTTTTCGATACATTTGAAAAGTGTTGTAAACGATACACTGTTCTTGGTTGTATTTTTCCATCATCCCGTACGTAAGGGTATCGATGGTATCTTGAATCCAAGATTCTTCAGCATCTACAAAAATTCTAACATTCAAGGCGTGTGCTCTTCCGCATAGAATATTCATTCTTTCTCTTACTCTTTCAAAGGCGGCCTTCTCGTCGTTATTGAGTTCTTCTTCGTTTTGGATTTTTTCCAATAAATCCATACTCGCAATTCCTGTTACTTTAAATACGGCGAAAGGAATAGCAATGTTCTCATAAGCTTTTTCAATCGTCAAGAGCACTTCTTGCGTAGTTTTGTCAAAACTTTTTTCGTTATCTTCTCCCTCTACAGAATAGTCTAAAATTGTGCCAATATGAGATTTGTCCAAATTTTCTATTGTCTTGTTACATTCTTGTAGGGTTTCTCCACCACAAAACTGTTCAAATACAGTAACTCTTATGAGTTTTTTTATGGGAAAATGAAGAAAAATAAAGAGTTTGATAAAAAAAGTCCCTAACTTTACGAGCCAATTCTGGTTCATGCTTGCGAAGAGTAAATATATCTTCTTCAATTGTAAGTTAGATTTTGAAGAAAAAGCAATTGAGGTGTCTTCAAAACTAACTTTTGTGGACTCCATAAGGGTTGATGTGGCTGGCATTTTGGTCATGTTACAGACGAATAATCGTATATAAATTAAAACTGAATGATAATTTATTGATTGATAATCAGTTTAATATGATTTAGAGAGTCGTCAGTTGTTTTACTTAAACGTGCAAATATAGCATATTAGAATAATACAAAAACAAATTTTATCGGATTAAATTTTTTAATGCTGTATTTTGATGAATTTAAATAGCATAGTCGGGGTTATATAAAATAAACCTTTTACAATGTTAAGGGAAATTTTGATAAAGTAGATACGATTTGTTACAAAATAATGTTTTGAAAATTTGTTGATTGTTGTTTAAAAAACTATTTGTTATTTTTTAGAAGATATTTCAATCTGATGAATGAAAAGAAATAGTAATTAATAGATAGCAGTTGATTTTACTTAATACTGTTTGCCAAATGAACGCAAATTTAGATGTAGTGCCGATGCAGGAATGGATTAAAACTGACGGCAAACCCTTGATTATCGCAGGTCCATGTTCAGCCGAGACGGAAGAACAAGTGTTGGAGACTGCTAATAGAATTAAAGCAGAAGGATATGCCCATATCATGCGTGCAGGTGTGTGGAAACCACGCACACGTCCAGGAAGTTTTGAAGGAATGGGAGAACCAGCTTTAAAATGGCTTGTTGAAGCAAAAAAACAAACTGGATTACCATTAGCTATTGAAGTAGCTACTCCAGAACATATCGAACTTGCTTTGAAGTATGGTGTTGATGTATTATGGATTGGTGCTAGAACAACAGTAAACCCTTTTAACGTACAAGATTTAGCTGACGCTCTACAAGGTGTTGATATTCCTGTATTAGTTAAAAACCCTGTTAATCCAGACTTAGCGCTTTGGGTAGGTGCTTTTGAACGTCTACAAGGTGCTGGTATTAAAAAATTAGGTGCTATCCACCGTGGTTTTTCTAATGCACAAGAAGTAAAATACCGTAACTCACCAATGTGGCAAATGGCTGTTGAGATGAAACGTTTGTTCCCTCAATTACCAATCATCGGTGACCCATCACACATGGCTGGAAAACGCTCTTTGTTGATGGAATTATCTCAAAGAATTCTTGATTTGAATTACGACGGGATGATTATTGAAACTCACCGTGACCCTGATGCAGCTTGGTCTGATGCTTCACAACAATTAACACCTGAAGCGTTAGGAACAATGTTACGTGAATTAGAAGTACGTCAAGCAAACTATGGTGCTGAATTTACAGACGAATTAGCTGCATTGCGTGCTAAAATTGACAACATCGACCGTGAATTAATGGAAGTGTTGGCTGCTCGTATGGCTGTTGTTGAAAAATTAGGCGAATACAAACGTGATAACAACGTAGCAGTATTACAATTAGACCGTTGGAAACAACTACATACTGACCGTGCTAAACAAGCAACGGGATTAGGGTTGTATCCAGAATTTGTTGAAGAATTATTCAAATTGGTTCACTTAGAATCAATTCGTAAACAAACAGAAGTAATGAGCTCTACAGTAGCTTAATTGTTCTGAATAGATTTAGCAAAGGGGTTGTTTCAAATTTGAAACAACCCCTTTGCTTTTATCGGGTTAATCTGTAAATCAGGATGGCTGTTCTTTGAACCAATTTCGGAAATTCCTTCATGTTCATTGTCTCGCCCGGTGCATGAGCTCCTTTGCCCGATGCCCCAAGGCCATCTAAGCAGGCCATGTATTTGGCAATGTATGAAATATCTCCCGCACCTCTCGAACCGGGGTCTCCAGCCTTCACTTCTCCTAGACCTAAATCCAAACTTACTTTATTAATAACAGCAAGCAAGTTTTCGTTTGCAGGAGTAGGCTCCATCGCAGGAATGCCGTCTGAGAAAGTAATTTCTGCTTTGGTTTTATTTAAACTGTGCGAAACTATTTCTTTCATTTTAACCCTTGCATTTTCTTTCTGACTTTCTGATAAGAATCGCAAATCTCCCGAAACCATTACTCTAGGCGAAATAATATTATCCTTACCAATGGTTTCTTTATTATCATTGATTTCGGAACCCCCCATAATTAAACCGGGATTAAAGGTTAGGTATTTTTCAGTACTTAATTTCTCCCTGAATTCATTTAATATTCTAGCGGCTTCATAAATGGCTCCGTATCCAGACTGCTGGCTAAATATGGTAGATGAATGTCCCATTACTCCTTTTACATTTAATTTCCATCCACTAGACCCTCTACGGGCAGTAGCAACGGTGTTTAAATTAACGGCTGTTTCAAAAGCCAAAGCTATATCGTTGGTTTGGGCTCTTTCTATAAAGTCTTTTCTGCTAATGCTAGTTGGGCGACCTGCACTTTCTTCATCGCCTGTAAAGTAAGCGGTTAAAGTAGTATTCTCTAGCAATCCATGTTGATGAAGGGCTTTCAAGGCTGCCAACAAAACAATGTCACCGCCTTTCATATCATTTACTCCTTGCCCCGTCACAATAGAGTCGTTTAAATAAGTATAGGGTGTAAAAGTCATTGCTTTTTCAAAAACAGTATCTAAATGACCTATCAAAAATAATTTTTTACCAGTTTTCCCTTTTCGTTCGGCTACTAAATGCCCCGCTCTATTCAATGAATCAGGCAATGAAATCCATTCTGTTTTAAAACCTAGGTCGTCAAATTCTTTTCTCAGGATATTCCCCACCTCTTTAACGCCTTCTTTGTTAAGGGTTCCGCTATTAATATTGACAATCTTTTTAAGCAATGCCTCAGTTTGGGGCATTTGTTCCTCAATATATTCCGCAATTTTTTTCTCGGTTTTATTTAGTTGCTGACCATTTGAAAAATGGCCAAACAGCGCTAATAAGCCAATGGTTAATACAATTTTTTTCATATTCTATGTTTTATTTACCCTAAAGTATAGAATATTTGATAAAATAGGAAACGATAAAATGTAGTTGGAATGATTTTATACCCATTTTTTTTATATGTATTAGCCTAATTAGCTTTAATTTTGTTTCGGATTATAAAATTTTCCACTCTAAAAATTGTCATAGGATTAATTTAAGGCGCACTTCAAGACGCTTAAGTTGAACTTATCAAATCTCATGTTGACTTATTTTAAGATTAAGTTTTTTATAAACAAATTTTGAGTACTTACAAGCCATTTTATGGCTTTAGTAAAGACAAATCATGACAATTATGTAATTTTTTTATAGTATTTTCGTTTCAAATTTTAATAAGCAATTAGCATAAAAACTAAAAGTATGAAAAAAATAATTTTGTTTGCCTCATCAATTGTAATCATGTCTTCGTGCGTGAGTAAGAAAAAATTCGCAGCTGCTCAAGCGGAATACGCTAATTACAAAGCGAGCACAGAGAGTACTCTTGCTAAAGCAAAAGCTGACTTAAATGACTGTGATAAGACAAGAGCAAGCTTAGAAACTGACTTAAAATCAAAAGACAGTGAATTGCAAGCTAAAATTAAGCAGTTAAAAGGGTTTGAAGACCAAATTGACTACTTGAAAAAAACTAATACTAATTTATTAGACAGAATGTCTGACCTATCAGTAGTTAGTAAAGCAGGTGCTGAGAGCATTAAAAAATCTTTGGAAACTTTGAACGATCAAAGCAAATATATCAAAGATTTGAACTCTTCAGTACAACGCAAAGATTCTTTGAATTTGGCTTTAGTAATGACATTGAAACGTTCATTAGCTGATGTAAATGACGATGATGTAACGGTTGAAGTGAAAAAAGGAGTTGTTTATATCTCAATTTCTGATAAAATGCTATTCCAATCGGGTAGTGCTGTAATTAACCAAAAAGCTGAAACAGTGTTAGAAAAAGTGGCTAAAGTTGTGAACGATCACAAAGAATTAGACATTTTAGTAGAAGGTCATACTGACAGTGTACCTATCGCTACTGACTGTTTGAAAGATAACTGGGATTTAAGTACAAAACGTGCTACTTCTGTTGTTCGTTTATTACAAACTAAATTTAGCGTATCTCCTGAGCGTATGACTGCTGGTGGTCGTTCTGAATTTGCTCCAAAAGATTCAAATGATAGCAGTGCAGGTCGTAAGTTGAACCGTAGAACTGAAATCATCGTAACGCCGAAATTAGATCAATTCTTCCAATTGTTGGCGAACGGTCAAACTAAATAAGTTGAAAATGTGAAAGAGGTAAAATATTAACCTCATTCCATTGAAATATTTCAAATAAAAAACAGGCTGTCTTCATATCGAAGACAGCCTGTTTTTTTATTTATCGCTTAGCATAATCGGAGTATTACCTTTTCCACCCAATATAATAATTTTAGCATTAGGCGAAAGTGCAATGTCTTTCTGGGCTTTAATAGACTCGTATTGTAATTGTTTATCACTTAAGCCTGTAGAGAGAATTTTCTGGTAATCTGCTATACCTTGTGCCTCAACACGTTTACGTTCAGCTTCTTGTTTCTCTTTCTGAAGTACAAACTGCATTTTTTGGGCTTCCTGTTCTGCATTAATTTTCGATTCAATCGTTTGTTTTACAGAAGTAGGTAAGTTGATATTTCTGATTAATAACTGTTCAAGTAGTAAGCCCCTTTGAGATAAATCTTTTTCGATAGATTTGAATATTCTTGTTTGAAACTCATCTCTTTTGGTAGAATAAAGTGCTACAGCATCATAATAAACTGCATTATCTCGGATTTTTGTTCTGGTAATTGGTCGCACTACTTTGTCGTTATAATCTAAGCCAATTTCTTTTAGAATTTTCGGTGCATCGGCCGGAATGACTCTGTATAAAACGGTTAAATCAATAATTACCTCCAGACCATCCGCAGTTAATACCCTAATGGCATCGTCACCTTCTTTACCCCCTTCATCATGCACTGCCGACATGGTATAGTTTTGAGTCTTGATATCGAAAGTCTGAACTTCTGCCAAAGGATTCACAAAATTCAGTCCACTGGATAACGTATTTGGATTTACATTTCCGAATATCGACTGTACGCCAACTTCGCCTGCATCAACTTGTTTAATCCCTGAACTAAGCATCCCAATAACAATGATTACGCCACCAATAACTTTTACAGGACGCGAAAAACGAGCACTCGCTAACGATGGTGTATTAATGGCAAAGCCTACCACTAAAGTAATAGCACCTAAAATAATTAAAAACATGGTTTTGGTTGATTTAAGTTTAATTTTTCGAGTTGTTTTCTAGGTAAGTATAAATGACATTATGAGAGGTGTAATTTGTAAGCAGTTTATCGCTTCAGTTTAAAACGGACTAATCACAAAATCACACATTCATTAAATCAGTCAATGACTTAAATGCCTGAAAACAAAAACAGTATCAAATATTAACTACTTGATACTGTTTTATCCTGAAATAGTATGGATGGTAAGCTTGAAGGACAGAGTGTATAATTGAGGTGCTGTAAAATAATTGAACATAGAATTGTTAGTAATGTATACCCAAACGTTGATAAATGAAACTCATTAGCCAAGCAGGGCCAATCATCAAAAATAATAAATCTTTAAAAAAAGAAGGTTTTTTGCCCTCTATTTTATGCCCCCAGAATTGCCCTAGCCAAGCCAACACAAAAATAGTTAGGCATACTTGCCATAAAGGAACGATAGCGGAGTTTTCAATAAGGTAACAAAAGAATACACAGGTAGTAGCAAATAAAAATAAACCAGCCGATAAGGATTTCGACAAGTTGAAGTAGTAAATCATCGTAAGTGTTAATACAATAAGAGCAACATTTCCTTCAATGTCGCCAATACTAAAAAATGAAAGTTTTATGCTATAGAGTAGTCCTAATAAACTAAAAAAAATAAGGGGTACACAAATCCAATGGACGGTTTTGTTTGTGGGGTTTTTATGGCTCTCTCCGTATTCGTCGAGCCATTGGTTAATTGTCTTCATATGTGTATTAGTGATTTAAGGTTAGTTGATTGCAATAATACTAAATATTCTCCAAATAAGACAATTTTATATTTACTTTTTTGTATTATTCTTCTATAATCTAATTTACAATTTTTTGACATATAAAAGATAATTTCATTTCATCCATTTTAAATTCTTTATCTTCGTAAAAAGGATAATTTTTAACGCTAAAATTTTTTAACAAAGTGTTTATTGAACCGTATCATCACCAACATCAACTAAATGGGAAAAAGGCAGGCTGGATTGAAGTAGTCTGTGGATCAATGTTTTCTGGAAAAACAGAGGAGTTAATTCGTCGATTAAATCGTGCAAGGATTGCTAAACAAAAAGTAGAAATTTTTAAGCCAAGTATTGATACTCGTTATCACAACGAAGATATTGTTTCACACAATGCTTCTTCCATTCGTTCAACACCCATTCATTCGTCAGAGATAATGCTTTTGCTGGCTGGAGACTGTGATGTCGTTGGAGTAGACGAAGCTCAATTTTTTGATAATGGAATCGTTGAAGTAGTAAATACCTTGGCTTTTAATGGTAAAAGAGTAATTGTGGCGGGTCTGGATATGGATTTCCAAGGAATACCCTTTGGCCCAATGCCCGCCTTGATGGCTATTGCAGAATACATTACAAAAGTTCATGCAGTGTGTATGGTTTGTGGTGATGTCGCTAATTATTCATATCGCAAAACTGCGGCACAAGAGCAGGTAATGTTAGGAGAAACCGATAGCTATGAAGCAAGATGTAGAAAGTGTTTTCATTCATAATTTAATGATGTATGTCCGTTCCCAGCTATAGTACAGCTACTTTTACACTAAACAATTCAAAAAGGGTTGGCTTCAACCTTTTTGGTATCGCTGCTTTAATAAGCATTATTTTCAGTTTTCAGACTTCAGTGTTAGCCCAAGTGCCTATTGGTACTTGGCAAACATATTTTAACTATTCTACTGCCAAAGATGTCCTTATCATTAAAGATAAGATTTATTGTGTGACCGAAAATGGCTTTTTCTATTATGATAAAAGCAATAATGAATCTATTAAATTATCCAAAATTGATGGATTATCCGAAACAGGCATTGTAAAAATTGCTTATTCAGCCAATCAAAATACCTTAATTGCTGCCTACCAATCTGGGAATATCGACTTAATCAAATTGAATGAGCAGTTTGAGCCCGCTAAGATTTCGAATATTTCATTACTGAAAGAATCAAGTTCTATTCAGGATAGCAAAATTGTAAATCATATCGCTATTAATGATAATACGGCCTATTTAGCGTATGATTTTGGCTTGGTTATACTTGACATTGATAAAGAAGAAATTAAGGAAACCTATCAAAATTTAGGCGTAAACGGAGCATCCATAAAAATATATAAAACTGAATTTTCAAACGATTCTATATTTTTATCTACCTCTGTTGGCATTCGTAAAGCAAAGTTTGCCATAAATGTGAACTTACAGTTTTTTGGCAATTGGTTCACATTAAACACAGAGCGCAGTACATTCGTTAGTTTCCAAAATGGTCTTATCATCGCTTCTGAAACAGGCAATGTTTCGTCCTATCTAAATGGCAAATTCTCAGGTATTTTAATACTTCCAAATAAAATTGAAGTAATCGATAAGATTGTAGGCAACAAGTATTTTGTTATCACCAATGGAACATTGAATATTTTAGATATGGATTTGCTCACCTTTAGTAAAGTAGCAGATTCTAAAATCAAACAGCCTAAAGTTTTAAGGGCAGATACCCAAGGGAAGTATTGGTTGGCAGATTATCAGAATGGACTTTTAAGTAATTTAGAGGGAAACTATAAAAGCTATAGCCCTCCCAGTTTAGATACTTTGTATCAAACACGAAAAGATTCTGTCGTAGTAGATGACGAAGGGAATACTTGGATTCGTGGAAGTGGCTTTGGTGGAATTATGGTGAAGAACCCCGCCAATCAGCAAAAATTTATTACTACAGGCACTGGCTTTGGAAATTTGCCTAGTACGAATGTAAAAACGATGGCATTGGATAAAGACGGACAAATGTGGGTAGGTACTGATAAAGGAGTAGTAGTATTTGATAGCCCTGCTTCGGTATTTTCAGGTAAAAATTTTGACGCTTACACGCCTGTATTTGAAAGAAGACGTTTGCTTGGTAATGAGACAGTAACCTCTATCGCAATAGATGGCGGAAATAGAAAGTGGATGGGTACATTGAACGGAATCTTCTTATTTAATTCAGACGGTACAGAACTGGTTACCAACTTTACCGAAATTAATGCTCCTTTGCCTTCTAATAGCATCAATTATATCACGGTCGAGCCACAGTCTGGGAATGTATTTATTCGTACCTCAAAAGGCTTGGTTTCTTATAGAGGAACAGCAACTGAAAGCACTAACAGCCAATTAGACAATACAGTAAAAGTATTTCCTAATCCTGTTCGTCCAGATTTTGAAGGACAAATCGGTATTGAAGGGTTAGTGGAAAACGCTTTTGTAAAGATTACGGATATTGTGGGCAATTTGGTGTATGAAACAAAAGCAAACGGAGGCACTGCTGTTTGGAATGGGAAAACACTTGATGGTAAAAGAGCCGAAACAGGCGTTTACCTAATTTTTTCTGCCAATGCAAAGGGGGAGGAGACCTTAGTGAGTCGTTTGGCGGTAGTAAAATAGTTTTATTACAAGCCTTTATCAAAAAGAGCTAAAAAGGGTTCAGCAATGTTGTTGCTGAACCCTTTCAGGATTTAATCTTCTAATTTAACATGTCCCCAGTTTTCCCCAGAACGAATTCTATTAAGCTGAGTATGAGTAATGCCAAATTGCTTGGCAATCATTTTTAATCTGTTTTTATCTGACCTTAGCATTTTTTTAATCATAATTACCTTGCTTTCAGTCAACTTGTAATTTTTAGTACGCTTTGGTATAACTCTGTCTTTCACTGCTGGGTTTTCGCGATTATGGATTGTCATCTCATCGCGAGTTACCCATTTTAAATTCTCCCAATAGTTATTTAGCTTGTCGTGATCAAGATGAATAACAAATTTTTGTTCTTCGTTTTGCTTTTCTACAAAGAATTCTGCAACAAGTTTATGAACATACCTATTAAGGGATTTATTGCCTTTGGCTCTGATATTAAGCGATTTGTATCCTTGAATTTTTGAGCCATTGATGATATCACCTTGAACTGGGTCATTCTGAAAACTTTTCAAGCGTCCATAGTTAGAAACTTTATAAACAGGAGGATTCTCTACTTCTTGAAAAGGAATATCTACCCATTTTTCATTCCAAAAACTAGCGCTTTTTTTGGGTCCTAAATTGGTTTTTTTGTCTATCATTTGTTTTGTTTAAAGATTTTTGTGGTTATTTTCTATGTTAAAACTATGAGATTACTCACAATGTTTTAAAAAAGATAACGGTAAATACTATATTCTCCTTTTTCTAATGAGTTAATCCTGATAGTGCCTGTATTATAAGATAAATTTGCTTGTTGATTATTACTGAAAATAAGTTCTAATTGTTTTGCACCCGATATGCTTTCACATGATATTTCAGTGCCTTTATTCTCTGTATCTAAATTCACGACAAATAGATAAAGCGGATTTTCGAACTGAGTCCAAATGATTACCTTATTTTTCCCTTCTAAATCTGGTGGAATAAGCCATTTGGTTCTTTGATTTTCTATTAATGAAGTTATTTCTTCCGAAATTTTCCTTAAAATAGTCAATGCCTTAAAGAATTCTCCATTTTTACCCCACTGATATTTTGAATGTGTTGCTTTGGGTCCTTCTGTAAGTTGAAATACATATAATTTAGTATAATACTCATTTGGGGCAGGAGTATTATGTAAATCTCTTTGTTCAAAACCCAAACTCATATATGAAGGCATATCACTCAAAAATAATGCCATGAAAATTCTAATTTCATTTCCTTGCAAATAAAATTCATCAAATCTCGGATCGTCTTTGTCTGCTGTAATAATTGTAAAGTTGGGAGCAAAAGTACAGCGTTCTAATAATGAATAATAACGAGCAAAAGCAGTAACAAATTTTTCAGAACCCAGTACCATCGATTGTAAATCGCCTAAAGTACTGTCTGCATCAGACCCTTCTAGGTGTTCTTCTTCCACACCATAAGCCATTGTATTCGGCGGAGCTAAAAAACTCTCTGCAAAATACGAAAAAGTTGGTTTTATTTCACAAATAATCTTTTTGATATATTTATGAATATCATAATATTGGTCTGGGTTAGCAGGCGTGCCTTCTTTTCTTAACTGTACATGCGACATATCACCACGCATGAAATCAAAATTATAATGTTGGGCGAAGCCTAAGTATTTTTGAGCTGAATATTCCCAAACTTCTTTTCTTGGTTTCGAAAAATCAATTTCCCAATGTTGGTTGTTATTCAAACTCTCATATAATTTAAATCTGGCAAGCGGTCCAAATACCCTAGACATTTCTTCAGGATTTGTTATACAATAATCCCTCCATACTCGCCCATCTTCATCAATCGTTTTAGCTTCATCACGTTTATCAACCTCCAAACCTCTGTATGGCGGTGCCATCGTAGCTGGAACTGGCTCAAACCCTTCACTATATAAATAACTGATTAATTGGTTACGTTTTTTATTCCTATCCCAAAGATTATCTTTTTCACCAAAAAGTACTTTTAATCGTTGTTCTTCTGGAAAGTAAGCGTTATTAAAAAAAACTTCCACTTCTTGAGGGTACTGTGTTTCTGTAGCTGGCCCATGCTGATTTATAAAAGCTAAAATATGCTTTTGTATTTTTTTGTGTAAGTCAGCCTCATGGTTGATAATTTCAAAGTCTTTTCTTTGTAACCATTCAAAAAACTGAGGATTGGCTAATGCTATTTCTGAATACCTATCTGTATGGGGAATCACATCCATCCCAACGGTTTTACCCATCAGGTGTAAAAGATTAGTTACCACCTTCAACTGTTTTTCTACGGTATCCAGATGAGGAAATGTTCTGGCTAAATCTTCATCAAAAAACTCTGGATTGATGTTCCAGCTTGCCATTCCATACAAACTAGCTACCACGCCACATTCCCAGATAGGCAATAAATGAATAGAAGACTGAGACGAAGGTAAGGTTAGTGCATATTTTACTACGTTAAAGAAACTACTAATTGTACGGACATTGATGCCCACCATATTTACGGTTTTTATCCAAGTAGTATCTGTGTGATGAGCAATGGGGCTTTGAACAGTGAACGACGTATTGAGCGCTTGATATAATGCTGCCTGCCCAAAACGTTTCTCTAAAATGTAAAATAATTGAATGGCAGGCATTGCTATTGAATGTTCAGGCAATAAACCTACTATAAAAGAGTCTTTTTGGCTTGTGTATGCCAAGATAGCCTCTTGTTGATGATTCGTCCAGAATTGACTAAATTCATCATAAGAATCAGGAATGTGCATAGATTATATATTTATAAAAATGGTCTTGAATTTTCTAAAGAACTAAAAGCCTTCCGAAAAATGTTTAAAAGTAAAATAAATTATTGAAAAATTGATACAGTTATGAAAACATTAGTAGTCGGAGCATCGAGCAACCCTGGAAGATATTCATTTAAAGCCACCCAAATGTTATTGGCAAATGGTCATGAAGTAGAGTTATTAGGAAAGGAAAAGGGGCAGATTGCTGGATACACCATAAAAACGGATCAATTACCTCTTGAAGATATTGACACCATTACCATGTATGTAGCACCCCAAAATCAATCAAATTTATATGATTATTTATTAGGGCTAAAACCAAGAAGAATTATTTTTAATCCAGGTACTGAAAATGATGCTTTTGAAGAGAAGGCGAAAAAACAAGGAGTAATTGTAGAAGAAGCCTGTACATTAGTGTTGCTATCCATTAAACAATATTGATAATAAGCAAAAAAGCTTAGAGAATTTCTCTAAGCTTTTTTGCTTATTGTATCTGTCTAGTATTAATTGAAGATATAACGGATACCAACTTGTCCTTGCCATCTTGAACCTAATCCAGTTGATTTTTGGAATGAATCAGTAAGTGGGTTAGTTCCAGAAAAATATGGGAAAGTAAAGATAGGTTTACCTGTTGGTACAGAACCTGTACTAACTGCACCTACAGCATTGTCATACCCAATAAAGTTCAATAAACCGGCTCTAGTAGATGATTGATTTAATCCCCAGTTTGCGTTTACATAGTTACCTAAGTTAAACATATCAAAAGTAACTTGTAAGGTATTCGTTTTACCACCAACTTTGATGTTAAAATCTTGAATAATTTTAAAGTCGAAAGATGATGCCCAAGGCAATTCAGCACCGTTTCTTTCAGCATACTGTCCACGACGAGAACTCAAATAAGGATCTTGATTAATGAATTTATCTAGGTCAGCCCATTGTTGAGCCGCAGTGTAAGTAGTTGTTGTACCGTTAGCAGTAACTGTCAAGTTTCTCAATAAAATTTCACTCTCGTTTCTTGGAATATAAATTAAATCATTAGTAGTTTGAGCATCGCCATTCATATCTCCAGTATATGTATATGAGTAACGACCAGCAGGTCCAACAGCATAAGTAAATCCAAATGTTGTTGCCATTTTGTTTTTCAAATAATTTAATTTGTAACTACCAAAAGCAACAATTCTATGACGTTGCAAGTAATTAGAATAAGAGGTTACATCAGAATTTGGATCCCCAGAAATAACACGGTCACGCCACATAGATTGAGCTATTGAACCACCATCGTTAACTGAACGAGAATCAGTGTAAGTGTAGGAAAGACTTGCGAATAAACCACTTTCAAATGTTTTTGTGACAGTTCCTGTTAGTGAGTAGCTATAACCATTGTTTGTGTTTCGCATCAAAATCGCGTCAGAAATATCTGGACTAGTAGCTGATAAATTAGCAGGAGTTGTAGTACCCCCATTAGCAACTAAACCATAAATGCGGTTATATTTAGTAGATGGATATCCAAGAGCATTTGCATTGTAATAAATAGGTCTATTGTCTGCTCCAATAGCTGTTCTAGGAGCAGTTGGAAGGTTTACATTGTCTAGGTAAACAGCATTGATATCTTTTGTATAAATACCTTCAAATGTCGCTATCCATCCGTTCCCAAGACTTTTATCAATTGCTAAATTAGCTCTAAAGATTTGAGGGAATTTGAAGTTATCCTGCGTTACTGCTAAATTGTAAGTAGTAGGTTGCAGATTATTAATATCTACCGTTGGACGATACGCATCTACATTTGGATTAAATGGACGATTAGTAGGTTTTGTTATTGACTCTGAACCAAATAAAACACCATTGTTCGATAACTGATTTGACAACCATACATATGGTACACGTCCTGAGAAAATACCAAAACCACCACGAATTTGAGTTTGTTTTTCTTCATTTACATCCCAATTGAATCCAACTCTTGGAGACCACAATACAGTAAAGTCTGGGAAGCGATCCGTAGCTAATTTTACACCATCACGGAATGTTAAATTTGGAACAAACTTATTAGTTGTTGTAGCATTTTTATCAATCGGGAAAGATGTTCCATCTGCACGTAAACCAACAGTTACTTTCAAACCTTTTCCAAGATTTAATTCATCCTGTGCATACAAACTCAAAGTATTACCTTTCATGTATGCAAATGGAAATGGAGAAGTATTTGCCCATTGTTGACGATAAACTAGTGCATTAGAAGTACCATTATTTACACTAGCATAAAAATCATCAAAAGAATTGAACTGATAACCTCCATAATAATTAGGGGCAAAACCATTTGTAAATGAATTTGCTTCATAAGCCAAACCAAATGTATAAATATTTTTACCTGAATATAATGTAACGTTATCAGAGATTTGGAAAATGTCCGAATTTAATAAATTGTTAGCAGAGAATGGCTCATATCCGAATGATGTTGCTGATTGCCCACTTCCATTACCAATATCAACAGTCGGGAAAGGCGTATTATTTACTGGTGATTCTCTGAAATCACGCATTTGAGTGTAACCTACAGTTAAATTGTTAGATATATTCCCGCTTAAAGTAGAGTTTAATTCAGCGATATAAGAATCTAAATTGTTATTGATTCTGTAAAGACCACCTTGGAAAGGTAAGTTTGTATTGGTTGGTCCACGCCCGTTGGTTATAGCACCTGAGTTAGACGCTGTAATATCAGCAAAAGATCTTAAAGTATTAAACTTAATGTTTAATTTATGTTTATCAGAAATATTCCAATCAAGTCTTGCATTGAATTTAGTACTTTGACTTAGCTTGTCATAGTTCTCATATTCACCTGGATTGTAATTAAATTTGGAAATTAAAAATGCTTTCAATTTATCTAAATCCTCAGCTTTTACAGCCGAAGTAGTAGCATCAGAGGCAACACCTGAACGAGTAGCTTTGAAAGTAGTACCAGGATCTGTCCTTTTTTCTCTTTCAAAAGATGCAAAAATGAATAACTTATCCTTGATAATAGGACCACCAACACGGCCACCAATTTGAGTAACCCCAAAGTTCAAAACGGGACTTTCTAAATCGCCAATTTTTGTGCCTAACAAATTTTGACTTCTGTTGAAAGTATATGCGGAACCGGACCATTCATTTGTACCACTTTTAGTAACTACGTTGATATTAGCACCTGTTGACATACCTTGACGAACATCAAAAGGAGCAATATTCACTTGAAATTGGTCGATAGCGTCAACTGAAATAGGTTGTGCTGAAGCTTGGCCACCAATAGTACTATTTAAACCAAATACATTATTAAAAAAAGCACCGTCAACAGTAATGTTGTTATAAGAACTGTTACGACCTGCAAAGCTTAAACCGCCATTTGAACGTGGGTCAAGTCTGGCAAAATCTGTTAATGAACGATTCAAAGTTGGTAATGTTGTTACTTGTCTGTTTCCAACAGTTGTAGCAGCACCAGTACGACCAGCGTTGAAAACTGAACCTTTTGCAGCAACAACCTTAACTTCCTCAATCTGTGATGATGCAGACTCCATTTTAGTGTTGATTCGCAAATCTTGAGAAAGCGTAAGAATAATGCCTGTTTTTACATTGTCTTTGAATCCTACAAATGAAATAGTTACTTTGTATGGACCACCCACTTTCATATTGACAATGTTGAAACGTCCGTCAGCACGCGTTGAAGCACCATAACGTGAACCAGTTGGTTCATGGATTGCAATAACGTTTGCACCAGGCAAAGGATCACCCTTTTCATCAACAACAGTACCTGATATTGCGGATGTAGTGGATCCTTGAGCGAAAACCTTGACACTCGAAATAGTAGTAAGCAACGCAAGGAAAATTGCTAAAACTACCTTTGTTGTAAAGAATTTTTTCATGTTGAAAATTTGGAATTTAGTTAGAATTTGAATTGGTGAATTTGAATGCAAAATAACAACTTTTTTTTAGTATGAACAATATACTACTATTAAGAAACTGTAAAGAAGATTGCCCTAATTGCTTGATTTATAGATATAGTGCAATTAAATATTTGAAAAGTTTATTTGTGTTTTGTTTTATATATGATATTGTTTTAAATACAATGCAAGTGATTCAAAACTCTATTAGTTTAGTATTTTTTTAAGATTATACAATATAAGTAATATTATTATTTATATGTTAAATGTTGTTTTTGGAGACCTTCTAAAAGGATATTAAAGGGATAAATTTGCCCTAAAATGACTGAAAGAGCGATTTGTAATATTGGAAAAGAAAGAGGAACTTTGAAAAAGCAATTTATCACTACTTTATTTGAGACAACTAAAATTATCAAAAAAATGTTTTAGTCTCAAATAAATAGAAATTATAATTATCAAAAACTATAAAATTAATTACCAAATTGAAAGGTTTACATATATCAAGTGTAATAAATAATACTTTTACGATTTTTGGAAATTAAACAATTTAAATGAAATTATTTTTTAGAAAAACAGGAGATAGCCCTACAACAATCATTATTTTACATGGTATTTTTGGTTCGTCTGATAATTGGCTTACGATAGGAAAGGTACTCGGAGAGCAATTTACGGTTTATATGCTAGACCAACGAAATCATGGTCAGTCGCCTAGAAGTGAAGAGTTCAATTATAAAGTAATGGCTGATGATTTAAAAGAATTTATAGCCGAAAACGGCATCGAAAACCCAATCTTAATCGGGCATTCGATGGGTGGGAAGACCGTCATGCAGTTTGCTATGAACTACCCTGAAGCATTTGCTAAAATGGTAGTGGTAGATATTGCTCCTAAATTTTATCCTGTACACCATTCTATGATTTTGCAAGGGTTGGCTGCTGTAGATTTGAAAACTCTTAAAAGTAGAACGGAGGCTAATGAAACGCTAAAACGATTTGAAGAAAGTGAGGGAGTACGTCAGTTTTTATTGAAAAATCTTTGGAGAAATCCTGAAAAAAATAACGAATTTGACTGGCGCATTAATGTGCCTGTGATTGCCAAAAATATTGATGTAGTAGGGCATGAGCTTGAAAATGAGCATAGTGTAAACCAACCAGTCTTGTTTTTACGTGGTGCGGAATCTCACTATATTCAGCCTGAGGATGAACGTAAAATCTGGGAATTGTTCCCAAATTATGAAATACAAAGCATTGAAGGAGCAGGGCATTGGGTACAAGCCGATAAGCCACAGGAATTTATTGAAATCGTTTCTCGATTTGTAAATTCATAATTTTAACACACAAATCGTACTTAAAATGCTTTTTTTAATTCCTTCAATACTTGCGCCTGAGACTTCCGAATCTGTGCTTTCGCCTCAAATAAAGGAGGTAATCAAAGAGACAGATTATTATTTTGTTGAAAATATTCGTACAACTCGCCGCTTTATCAGCGAGTTGAAAGTGGGAAAAATAATTGATCAGCTTCATTTTTTTGAATTAGACAAGGATACGCCGCTTGCTACCATAAAGCAATATTTTAAAGCAATTCCAGCGGGTAAATCTATTGGGGTTGTTTCAGAAGCTGGTTGCCCTGGCGTGGCCGACCCTGGTGCTTTGGCAGTACAAATAGCCCATCAGTTAGGCATGAAAGTTGTACCTTTAGTAGGTCCTTCGTCTATTTTATTGGGACTAATGGCCTCTGGTTTTTCAGGGCAATCGTTTGTTTTTCATGGCTATTTGCCCATTGATAAGGTAGAAAGAAGTAAAAAAATAAAAGTATTAGAGAACGATGCTAAGAAAGGACAAACCCAGATTTTTATGGAAACACCCTTTCGGAATAATCAACTTTTAGATGATTTACTGAGTAGTCTGGCCCCAAGCACATTCTTATGTATTGCCTGTAATGTAACTGGTTCTGATGAATTTATTCATACAAAATCAATTGCTGACTGGAAGAAACAAAAACCTGATTTGCACAAAAAACCAACGATGTTTTTACTGTCAATTTAAAAAATCAAGTATTTATCTTCATCTTTGTGCACTCTTTAACTTTACTAATTACAATATAAAATGATTCAGGTACAGACATTCAGATTTAACCCTTTTGGCGAAAATACTTATGTTCTTTTTGACGAAAGCAAAGAATGTGTCATTATTGACCCAGGCTGTCATGTTTATGAAGAACGTAGTGCTTTAAAAAACTATATCGAAGACCAAGGTTTGAAGGTGGTTCATCTGCTCAATACACATGCCCATATTGACCATGTGCTTGGGAATGAGTTTATCAAAAGAACCTACGGTGTGAAATTGCATTTGCATAAAGAAGATTTACCTGTCTTATCAAATGTTGAAAGTAGAGCTGAATATTATGGTTTTCCCAACTATGAGGCTTCAACAGTAGATGTTTTTATTGAAGAAGGAGATATTATTACTTTTGGGAAATCTACTTTAGAAGTAATTTTTGTGCCTGGTCATGCTCCGGGTCATGTAGCATTTTTGAACAAAGCTCAGAAAATTTGTGTAAGTGGAGATGTGCTATTCAAAGGAAGTATCGGTAGAACCGACTTCCCTTTATCTAGTTTTGAGGCGTTAGAAAATAGTGTTAGAACTAAACTTTACACCCTTGATGATGATATGGTTATTTACCCAGGACATGGAGAAACCACCACTATTGGATATGAAAAAGTAAATAACCCATTTATCAGACTGTAAAAACCACTCCTCATTCAAATAGCTTATGATTGAAATTAAAAAACACATTCCTAACACACTAACTTGTGCCAATTTACTTTGTGGATGCTTTGGCATTTTAAATGTTTTTGAAAGTAATTTAGAGATTGCTTCTTATTTAATGTGTATCGCATTGGTGTGCGATTGGCTCGATGGTTTTGTCGCTAGGCTATTACACGTAACTTCACCTATTGGAAAAGAATTAGATTCACTAGCAGATATGGTTACTTTCGGTGTCTTGCCTGCATTTATTATGCTACATTTGATAGAGGGGAGTTGTGATGGTTTCTGTACTACTGGTCTTTTTGGTTTTCATAAACCTTATATAGCATTATCTCTGGCTGTATTCTCGGCTTTGCGTTTGGCCAGATTTAATGTTGATACTCGTCAAAGTGATTCTTTTATTGGTGTACCAACGCCTGCTAATGGATTGGTTGTAGCCGCTTTACCATTAATCGCTATCTATCAGCCCGAATACAAATTGATTTTTATCAATTACAATGTTTTGATTATTTATTCAATCGTGATGTCTTATTTATTGGTTGCTGAATTACCATTGTTTGCCTTGAAATTCAAGGATTTTGGATGGAAATCAAACCAAATCAAATATGTCTTTTTGATTCTCTCTATCTTACTTATCATCCTACTGAAGTTTGTAGCCGTTCCCATCATTATTTTAATGTATATCGTGCTGTCTATTATTCAGAATATGGTTCAGAAGAAAGAAATTTGATAATATAGCTTTTACAAAAACTGGCTTCCTAATCAGCATATTTGCTTGATAGGAAGCCAGTTTTTTATAAACTACCAAGGAAGTAACCAGAAGCCTATTTTTTAATAAATTTCTGATTAAATTGTTTTTGTCCCTGTGTTACATTCAATAGATAAATGCCCTGTTGAAACTTACGAATATCTATTGTATGCGGCTTGTTTGCATCACTTTGTTCTATTTCAAAAACTGTTCTTCCCATCAAATCATGAATCTTGAACACTAGATTTCCCTTTTGATTTCCACTTACTTCAATATTGATGATTTCGTCACTTGGATTAGGATAAATTTTTATATCCGCTTCCAATTCTTGTTCACTCGCCAATACTCTTTCTTGTTCTAATTTCCAAGGTACCAAATTCGCCTCTGGTTGAGGAAAGGCAGTGGTACTCAATACATGAAATTGACCAGGTGCAAACGGATATTTTGCTTTTAGGTCGCTTACATTAATTTCAGTATTGGTAAAGAAATCGTACCATTTACCAGTATTGGGGAAAATATCCGTAATTGTTTTCTGTTCTAAATCAAAATTGCCCACAATAATTACTTGCTGATTAGTTGAATTCAAGATGATTTTCTTCACCGTGTTAGCAAGGTCTGTTTGCGTATCCGTAGTTTTAAATATTGCCTGAGTGGTCTTTAATTTAATCAGTTCAGAAAATACTTTGTAAAGTTTTAACCTATCCGCATCGTCTTTATATTCCCAGTGAATAGGCTTTTTGCCTGTTCTACCATTTTGGTCGATTGAAACATCGTAGCCTAATTCTCCAAATTGCCAAATCATTTTTGGCCCCGGTATGGCAAAAAACATAGCTGCTGCTGCTTTCGTTCTTTCCATCACAGTAGCCACACTAAAGATGGCTTTGCTATTTTTCAAAGCATCATAAGCTACTCTTTCTTCGTCATGACTTTCCATATAACCGATAGCACCAGCATTTTTGAAACCATGAGCTTTGTATGAAAGGCGGGTAAAATCACTAGCATTGCCCTTTACGGCATTTCTGAAATCGCCATTCAAGTTTGTCCAAACCATCATACCCAAATCGGTAAAGGTTTGTTCTTCTTTGTCTTCTGAAAATAATTCTAGGATGAAATAGGCATCTTTATCAAAACTTCTGATATTATCATAATAGCCCTTGATAATATCAACCCTACTTTGGTCATAAAGCCTAAACTGACTATCATTTGAAGAACTTTTTTGAGTAAAGCCTTTGGCTAAGTCAACCCTATATCCATCAATTTTATATTCTTTCAACCAAAATTCATTGGCACGATTCACATATTCTTTGGTACTGTTGCTTTCATGATTAAAGTCAAAAAACACGCTGAATGGATGCGTAGCTTGCTGATTGAAAAAAGGCGAATCCGTCGATGGTTGTGTACCATCCCAATACATTTTTACATACGGAAATTCATAATCAGCCTGATTGAAAACAATGTCAAGCACGACGGCAATGCCATTTTCGTGACAAGTATCAATGAATTTCTTTAAATCCTCTTTAGTACCGTATGCTTTATCGGGGGCAAAATAGTAAATTGGATTATACCCCCAAGAGTCATTCCCCGAAAACTCGTTGATAGGCATTAATTCAATGCAATTGATGCCTAATGTTTTAAGATAAGGAATTCTATTAATAGCATTTTTGTAGGAACCATCCGTATCAAAATCACGAATATGCAATTCATACACAATCAAATTATCTTGTGCGGGACGTTTGAAAGTAGTAGTTTTCCAAGGATAGGCACTTTGCCCAGTCTGAAACACAGAGGCAATACTTTTTACTGCATCTGGAAGTTTTTTCAGATTAGGATAAGTAGTACTTGAAATATATTGGTCGTTGTTTGGGTCAAGTATTTTTTCAGCATAAGGGTCGCCTACTGCTAGCGTACCATTTACCAAATACTGAAAAGCATATTCTTCGCCTTTGTTTAAACCTTCAACTTCTAGCCAATAAGTATTCCCATCAGGAGTACGTTTCATTAGGTATTTAGCATCAGTTTTCCATTGGTTAAAATCGCCGATGAGATAAACAAAATCTTTTTTAGGCGCAAAAAGTACTAACGCAACCTTTGTATCGGAAATATAATTAATGCCATTTTTCAATCCTATTGGTAAAGCCTCAGTCTTAGGAGTTGGTTTTACCGTAATGTTAAATTCTGTAGTAGATGTTTCGCTCGTGGTAGTAGCCGTAAATTTTACTGATTGGGTTTCCCCAGCAGCATTCCCAACATTAAGCGAATACGTTAAAGAATCTTTGTCAATCATTGTTAAAACATTCGTATTATTAATACTTAAATTCAAAGTGGCTTTTTTAGAAGCGACCGCTAAAATCGGGATAGTACTTCCAGCAGTAACAAAAAATGATTTTTCTTGAGGTTTAATAAAAGCCACATTTAGCTTAGTGTCATACATAGTTACGATAATGTCCTCTGTTTGGGCTTTACCGTCACCACTTTTTAAAAGTACCCCTAGCCTTTTGATGGTTAAAGCAGGAGGGACGGCAAAATAATCTCTGGGTTTTAGCTTGATACTCCACACATCATTCCCTAGCGATGTCATTTTGCCTTTGTCAAAAGGAAGAGCAAAATTGGTTTGCCCACTGGGTTGATACTGGAAGGCATCGCCCGTATCGGTTGTGCCTGCACCCGACCACAAATAAACATCAGATGTTTTTCCTAGTAATGCTTTGGCACGTGAATCTTTAGCTAGTTTGAGGTCGAAGATGAGTGTAACGTCTTGGTCTCCATTAGGTAATGCTGGCGTTGTGGTGACGACCTGTGCCAACGAGCAAAGGCTAGTCACCCAGCATAAGGTGAATAGTAAAATTATTTTTTTCATGATATTTACAAAAGATTGGTTAATGGAAATGCTAAGGTAATAGAAATAGATGAGTAGTCGGGAAGAGTGCTATACAGGTATATTGTAGAAATATTTTTTTGATTAATAGTATTATGTTGTGAAGGTTAGCAAGGGAATGTGCTATTTAAGAATGGTTTAGCTTCTGATTCTATCAAAAAGCGTTTTATAGAATCAGAAACTAGGTAAATGCTGGTATGAAATTTTAGTCAATTACAAAGAAAGGTTTCAGGGCATCATAAACACGATGGACAGGTAAGCCCATTACGGTAAAATATGAGCCTTCCATGCGGGGAATACCAACCATACCAATAAAATCTTGAACACCATAAGCCCCTGCTTTGTCGAAAGGCTTACAGGTTTTAATGTAATATTCAATTTCTTGGTTCGTTAACTCACGGAAGAAAACATTAGCAACATCAATGAAATTTTGTGTACTTTCCTTTGTCATTACACAAACGCCAGTAATTACTTGGTGCTGGCGACCAGATAATTTTTTAAGCATCAAGCGTGCTTCAGTAGCATCTTGGGGTTTATTTAGGATTTCATTATCCACCACAACGATGGTATCGGCCGTAAGGATAATCTGATTATCGAGTTCTTGTCTGAAAGCCTCCGCTTTTTTTAAGGCTAAAAAAGCAGGAACTTCAGTAGGAGGCATAGTAGCTGGAAAATCCTCGTTGGTATCTTTTACCTTTACAGTAAACTCAAAACCAGCGTCACGTAATAATTGTTGGCGACGTGGCGAGTTGGATGCCAGCATAAGTGGTTTAGTTAATTGAAGCATTTTTTTGTTTTGGGAAATTAAAAAGTAATGAATAAAGCTCGACAAATTTACTTAAATTCAGTGAATCAATTCATGAAGTTTATTTTCTTCATGATGCTGTTGCTTTTTATTACTTCTATCAATCTAATTGCACAAAACCTAGATTCTCTTCTTAAAGTAGCTCCCCCAGAGATACCCGTACCGGCTAAAATAGTACCAGTTTCTGTCAGTATGAAGTCTGCTAAAGATAGCATTACGTATGCCAATCTGAAAAAAAGATTTTCAAAAAATAAAATACTCAGAGAAATTCATGGCTTTTTGTTTAGGGATGTTTATAACGTAAACAACCAAGGACAAGAAGTTGTAAAAATAGAAGAAGACCCTTATACACAATATGAAGGAAGGGTAATTCGCAAAATTTATGTTAAGCGTTTGAAAGTTTTTGGAGAAAGTATCGCCGATACTGCCAAAAAAGCCCAAGGGTTAGATAAATTTCTGAGTTCATTCCATGTGAACACACAGGAGAGTGTTATCAGGAAATCCTTTTTAATGTTTAATGTGGGGGATATTATTGATGCAGATAGACTACGAGATAACGAACGGGTGATGCGTCAAAGTGCTATTCTGCATGATGCCAGAATATTGATTTTACCCGACCCTGAATTCCCCAATTTAGTAGATTTATTGGTGCTTACACAAGATGTTTGGTCTTTTTTGGCAGACGGAGAGATAAATGGTTTGCAAAATTATTCACTCAGAGTGCGTCAGGTTAATTTCAGAGGCGTAGGGCATTCGTGGAGCAATACCTTTTTCTTGAATACCCTTCGGCGTCCAGCTTTGGAATATGCCAGTACCTATACTATTCCATATATAGGTCGTTCATTTATTACAGGTCAGGCCGAACTCGAACTAAAAAGGGATGTCGCTCATTATGCCCTCCGATTTTACCGGCCTTTTCTTACCCCCGAAATGAAAGTGGCAGGTGGTTTTGTAGTGAGTAAAGATGACAATAATTTAACCACCTTCAGAGGATATGATGGTACAACTTATAAACTTAACGATACCACCTATTACACTTTTCCTATCCAAAAGAACTTTATAGATTTTTGGTTAGCCAGAGCTTTCAAAGTGAATTTTTTGAATAAAGGAAGAGATAACCGTTCTAGGTTTGTAGTCGGACTTAGATTTAGTGATGTCAAGTTTGACAAACGCCCCATAGTAACCGCCGATACCAATCAGTTATTTAGAAATCATACTGATTATTTAATTGGTATAGGTTTTTCAAACAGAAAATATAAAAGAGATATTTTGATTTATGGCTTTGGACTCACAGAAGACGTTCCTTATGGATACTTAGCTACTTTTGTAACTGGTTTAGAAAACTCAGACGCATACGGGAGCCGAATGTATGCTGGCTTGAAATTAGCCAAAGGAGAATACATCGGAAAGGCAGGTTATCTTTATGGGTTAGTGAATTTTGGTGGATATTCTAATGGCACAACAGGGTTGAGTATAGAATCTAACTATTTTAGTACACTTCATGCCTTTAGAAGACGTACTCAGATTAGGCATTTTGTCAACATCAAATATGCCTTTGGTACACAACGCTATACAGGTGAGTTCGTCAATATTAACCGTGAAAATGGTATTTTAGATGTAAACAGCGACAACCTGTGGGGAACTAAAAAACTGGGGATAGGCTATCAGATAGTGTTTTTTTCAAGGCTAAATTTTGTTGGATTTAGGATTGCTCCTTTTTTCCAAACAGATTTTGCCTTTATTAATCCTAAAAATCAGTTTTTGCTTAATAAAACACCTTATACCAGTATTGGAATCGGGATACGTTTGAGAAACGAAAATCTAACATTCAATACCTTCCAAATAAAGTTTTCATACTTCCCCAATTTGCCCGATGTTAAATTGTTGGATGCTTCATTCAATACAACCTATAATCTCAGATTAAAAGATTTCGATATTTCTGCACCCGAAATAGTCCCATTTAAGTAATAAAATGACCGTTAACTAACTTTGTAATGCATTGTTGAAACATTATCAAGTAAGCTTACGTTTTTTTAGTCAATGAAAAAATATCCTATAAATTAAAATAATACATTTGCCTATGTCCATTGAAAAAGACATTAAACAGAAGTCGTTTAAGAATGTTTATGAAAAAGTTGCTGTGAATTTGATGTACACTGATAATTGGTTGCTTAATCACTATTCACAAATTTTAAAGTCATATAAATTATCAGACAAACAATATTTTGTATTAAAAATCCTTCTTGAAAGTTCGCCCAATCCTGTTTCAGTAAATTTCATCATCGAGCGAATGCTAAATAAAATGTCGAATGGTTCTCGTTTGGTGGATAAATTAATCGAAAAAGGATTGGTTTTAAAAGTACGTTCAAAAACTGATAAACGGTCGATGGATGTAGCGATTACGGATAAAGGATTATTATTGATAGAAGAATTAGATCAAAAAGTGGCTGAATGGGAGGGGAATTATTCCAGACTAAGCAAAGAAGAGATTGACATCTTACATGATTTGCTTAATAAAATGAGAAAATCAGTATAATTGTATTTTTAATTACTTGAAATTCAGCGATTTAGATATATTAACAAAAAATTAACAAATAAATGTATTAACATTAAATGTTTTTACATTAAATTTGTAGCGTATTAAAATTATGAGCATCGAAAAAGACATAAAACAAGCAAGCTTTAAATCAGCCCATGCCAAAGCAATGGTCAATATTGTTTATACGAACAATTGGTTGACAACGTTGCAAATGGAAGTTTTTAAACCTTTTGATTTAACACTTCAGCAGTATAATGTGCTTAGAATTTTGAGAGGGCATTATCCAGAGCCTATCACGGTAATAGGTATTATTGAAAGAATGCTTGATAAGATGTCTAATGCTTCTAGGTTAGTAGATAAGCTTTTATTAAAAGAGATGGTGGTAAGGAGAGAATGCCCGAATGACCGCCGTGCTGTTGATATTCTTATCACACAAAAAGGTTTAGACCTATTAGCAGAATTAGATGTTTTGCAAAAGCAGTGGGAAAAACAAATGTATGGTTTAACCGAAAGCGAAGCCCTACAATTAAGCGATTTGTTGGATAAATTAAGACAATCGCCACCAGAATCAGAACAACAAAAAAAGTAATAAATAATTAAATAAAAATCAAAGTAATGAAATCTATCAAATCTATTCTTAGCATTTTCGCAGCAGCTTTATTAGTAAATGTAGCAGTTGCAGGTACTCCAAACAACGGTAAAAAAGAAACAGCTTTACCAGTAGATACTAAAGCTAGTAAAATTCACTGGTTAGCTAAAAAAGTAACAGGTCAGCACGAAGGAACTGTAGGTATCTCTTCTGGTTCATTAGTAACTTCAGGTGCTAAAGTAACTGGTGGTACTTTTGTAATCGATATGAAATCAATCGTATGTACTGATATTACAGATGCTGAATACAACAAAAAATTCATTGGTCACATTACAACTGGTGATTTCTTCGAAGTAGAAAAATTCCCAACATCTACTTTCAAAATCACTAAAGTATCTGGTGCTAACATCACAGGTGACTTAACATTACACGGTGTAACAAAATCTATCACTTTCCCTGCAAAAATCACTACTGCTGCTGGAAAAGTTACTGCAACTGCTTCTATTCCAGTTGACAGAACAGATTTCAACGTGAAATATGGTTCTAAAAAATTCTTTGAATCAATCGGTGACAAAGCTATCGACGATGTATTCAATTTAGATGTTACTTTAGTAGCTGGAAAATAATTTTTCTAAAGGACTATTAAAAACTTCCCAAGTATTCCATTCAGGAATGCTTGGGAAGCTTTTTTTATTTATCATGCTAAATTAAAATGGTATGCTTGCATAATAATATTATTTAATACATATTGCATTATATTTTATCTTGAAATTGTATAAAATCTATTGTTATGAATTTTAATGAACCAATGCTAAGAGATGGAGCTCTAGCAGGAAAAACAATTATTGTGACAGGCGGAGGAACAGGTCTGGGGCGTTCGATGTCAAAATATTTTTTAGAACTTGGCGCCAATGTGGTAATTGCTTCACGCAAGAAAGCTGTGTTGGATGAAACGGCAGCGGAGTTGATGGCTGAAACTGGAGGTAAAGTATTAGCCATAACCTGTGATGCACGCAATTATGAAGAAGTAGAGAATGTGCTAAAAACCTCCGTAGAATATTTTGGAGCAGTACATGGCTTGGTGAATAATGCGGCTGGCAATTTTATTAGTCCTACCGAAAAGCTATCACATAAAGCATTTGATATTGTAGTAGATATTGTGCTAAAAGGTTCTTATAATTTTAGTTTAGCAGTAGGAAAATATTGGATAGAGCAAAAGATAAAAGGTACAGTAATGTCTATCGTAACTACTTATGCTTGGACTGGCTCGGCTTACGTAGTGCCATCAGCAACAGCAAAAGCAGGTGTCTTAGCATTGACACGCTCGTTGGCAGTAGAGTGGGGAGCAAAGTATGGCATTCGTTTTAATGCGATTGCTCCGGGACCATTTCCTACCCAAGGAGCTTGGGAACGACTTTTTCCTGCTGAAGCAATGGGCGAAGAACTGGCAAGCAAGTTAGCACCAGAAAATAGAATTCCATTAAAAAGAGTAGGAGAACACCAAGAACTAGCCAATTTGGCGGCATACCTAATGTCAGAATTTTCGGCTTATATCAATGGCGAAGTAATCACGATTGATGGTGGAGAATGGTTAATGGGAGCAGGCGAATTTTCAGATTTAAATGAGGTATCTGAGGAAAAATGGGAAGCGATTGCGAAGGCTGTTCGAGGGAAAAAATAATAGAGTTTATGAGTTGAAAGGTTTATGAGCTTATGAGTCAAAACTGTATTTTTCTGTTTCCGCGGCTGGTCTCCTGACCAGTCCGCATTACTTTGCTTCTGCCCTTGCTCGTGTTTCCATTGGGGTCAGAATGTCATTAAGAGTGAGATAGAATGTGGACTGTTAGGGAGACCAACAACGGGTATAAAAATACTTAACATTTCATATTTTTGATAATACCAAAAAAATATGAGTTTAGCATTTATGAGGACACAGATACTGTTTCAACTCATAAACACTAAACTCATAAACATTTAACTCATAAGCTCTCTTAAAACTGCACTTTCTTAATCCACTCCAAATCATACTTCATAGATTCCATTGGAGTATGTCCTTGATAGGATTCTTGTTCGATGATATATTCAGTAGTTCCCGCTATTTTAGCCGATAATTTTAAAACTTCAGCTACATTCATAATCCCTTTACCTAGCATCGAGCTTTCCCAAGGTTCTTTTTCGCCTTTTACTTCATCTTTTACGTGCATCAGTTCAAAACGTCCAGGATATTGTTTTAATAATTCCATGGGTCTGCCACCTCCGCCGTACATATTACCAATGTCTAGTTGTTGTGCTACTAATTTAGGGTCAGTGTATTGCATAATAATGTCATATACTTTTACGCTTGTTAAACGCAGACTAAATTCAAAGTCATGATTATGATAGCCGAACTTCACACCTGATTTCTGACAAAGCTCTCCAGCTTTATTAAATACTTCCATAAAGCGTTTACAATCTTCAAAGTTTCGGCGTAAGCTAATATCTAGCCAAGGGCTGATTAAATATTTTTGTCCCAAAATAGCCGCATCTTCTACCGTTTGTTTCCAAGAATCAGTAAAATCTTGCTTTGAAGCATCCCAATCTTCACCCTTCATCACTACGTGACCACTTCGCATGGATAAATCTAATTCATCAAGAATTTTACGAAATTCTTTGGCTTCAAATCCATAAAACTTATGGTCAACATAATTGGCATGTTCTACATTTTTATAACCCATTTCTTTCACCGCTTCAAGCGTAGAAAGAGGGTCTTTCTTCATGTCATCACGAAGAGAATACAATTGTAAGCCAATATTTTTTTTAGCAGGTTTACTAGCCCAAAGTGTATCTGGCACTAATAAAGCTGTTCCAGCCAAAGCAGCAGTTGTTTGGAGAAATTTGCGTCGAGAGTGTGATTGATTCATTGCTGATTTTTTTTCAACAATATATCTTAATTTGTAATCAGTGCTATCTTTGTTTATAAGGTGTTATGTGGCTATTGTTCTTTCTTAACAGCCACCAATCCCAATTTAGCACCTTCTTCCAACACAAATGGAATGCCCGATGCTAATGTATTCTCAATTTGTCCTTCTAAAATGGCTTCACGAACGGCTATTTTGATAATGCCTACTTCTTTAGAGGGCTTAATGCCAAACAAATCCATGATGATTTCCCCTGTTACTACGGGTTGAAACTGACGAAGTTTGTCGCTTTCCTCTACCTCTTTTAGTTTCTGTTCAACGATGTCGAAATTGCGGAGGTATTTTTTTACTTTCTCGCCATTTTTAGATGTAATATCTGCTCTACACAATATCATCAAGCCTTCTAAATCTTCACCTGCTTCATATAGTAAACGTCTGAGGGCAGAATCAGTGATGGCTTCTTTTGAAAGAGCAATCGGGCGTAAATGTAAACGCACCAATTTTTTTACATAACGCATCTTCTCATTCAACGGTAAACGCATTTCGGTGAAAATACCTTTTACCCATTTTGCCCCCATCTCTTCATGACCATGGAATGTCCAACCTCTTTTCTTGTCAAAACGTTTGGTAGCGGGTTTGGCTATGTCGTGCAGAATAGCTGCCCAACGAATCCACAAATCATCCGTTTTAGTGGAAGCATTATCTAACACTTGGAGCGTATGATAAAAATTATCTTTATGTCCTTTTCCTTCTTCGGTTTCTACACCTTTTAGTTTGACAAACTCAGGAAAAATTTTCTCTAATAGTCCACAAGAATCTAATAGTAAAAAGCCATAAGATGGTTTTTTAGCCAGAATAATTTTATTTAATTCATCCGTAATACGCTCTTTTGAAATAATATCTATCCTATCTTTTTCTTTGATAAGGGCATCAAAGGTATCGGGATGAATATCAAAATTTAGCTGGGTAGCAAAACGAATGGCACGCATCATCCTAAGCGGGTCATCTGAAAAAGTAATGCTTGGTTCTAAAGGGGTTTTGATGATTTTCCTGCGAATGTCTGCCAAGCCATCAAAAGGGTCGATTAATTCTCCGAAATTGTTTTCATTCAACGAAATCGCCATGGCATTAATCGTGAAGTCTCTGCGATTTTGGTCGTCCTCTAGCGTGCCATCTTCTACGATAGGCTTGCGTGAATCGCGTTGGTACGATTCCCTTCTGGCTCCTACAAATTCTACTTCCCAATCGTCTAATTTAATCATGGCAGTGCCAAAATTCTTGAAAACCGAGAGATAAGTATCTTCTCTGCCAGAATTTTTGGCAACTAATTCAGCTAATTCAATGCCCGAGCCTACACAAACAATATCAATGTCTTTAGAAGGTCGGTTTAAAATAAGATCACGTACAAATCCACCTACTACATAAGCTGGTACATTTAAGGTTTTTGCGGCATCTGCCACAATTTTAAAAATTGGATTTGTATGTAAAGTTTCTGCGAAATTCATATTGTTAAGTAATTGAGCGATTTAATGAATGAGTGATTTAGTGATTACTACATTTAAACCGCAGCGGCTGACCGCACACAAATTACTCTTTATTTTATGTTGTTTGATTTTACTTGCTTGGGCTATGGGCTTTAAGCTGTATGCAATAAGCAAAAACTATCTTTTTTCAATTAAATATTTTGCCTAATGCCTATAGCTTATAACATCCCTATTTACTAATCAAAAAGTAATTTATTTTCTGATGAATTTAAAGTCACCACCTAGCCCTAATTTCACAATTTGTGAAGGCTGAATATTTTTATTTTCCCCTTGAGGATTCTTCAAAATGAAATCTACATTTTCGATAATTTTTGGAGAAATATCCTCAAATTTTTGTGGAGAAGGTTCTCCTGAGATATTAGCAGAAGTAGAAACAATGGCTCTTTCAAACTTGTAAACTAGTCCTTTGCAAAACTCATCTTTGACCAATCTGATAGCAATAGAACCATCCTCTCCTAAAAGATTAGGCGCAATATTTTTACCTTGTGGGTAAATTACGGTAAGGGGTTTCTCTGCAAATTCTACCAGATTCCAAGCAATTTCAGGCACTTCTAACACATATTCAGAAAGCTGTTCTATTTTTGAAATCAATATGATAAATGCTTTATTATCAGGCCGTTGTTTCAATTGATATAGTTTTTCAACGGCTTTTTCGTTGCGGGCATCGCATCCTAAACCCCAAATGGTATCAGATGGATAAAGAAGCGAGTCTCCTTTTCGTAAATGTTGAAGGGCGTCGTGGTACATTTTAAATATTTTTTGCAAAGGTAAGAAAAAAGCTTCGCTCTGCCTTCACAAGCCTCATGAATGTAACTTTGAAGTTGTTTTTTACTGACCTTTTTCGTCTTTTTGAGAGGAATAACTAAGTTTGCGGAGGTAAAAAACTTCTCGAGGAGCATCTTCAAAACGAGCATCAGTTTCTAGTCTTCGTTTTCCCCAGACCAAGAAATTCTGATTATACCATGCAGCTACACTCGCATCTTCGTCGGGTTTAGACGTACTATCACTCTTGATTTCAAAAATTTCTATTTCGCTAATTGTCTGATTGCCCTTTATTTGCTGTAAATGCACTTCGCCTTTTTTGAAATATGCCATCAGCCAGCGGTCTTGTAAAGTAGATACCTGAACTTGTTCTACCAATTCGCCACTTTCTATATTATCCATTACCAAGGCGTTATCCCATAACAGATTACCCTCTTTGTCAAATTCACAAATTACAGCATGAGTAAAACGGTAATCATCCTTGTTTTCACCATTCTTGAACCTACTTCTTAATGCAGAATTAAAAGCATTATAATTCTTAGGTAAGGTATAATATATTTCTGCGACTAATACCGCCCCTTTGTCTGTTTCTAATAAATTATGAACCAGTAGTTTATAGCTAAAATTAGGGTCTTTTCCTTCTTTCTTTTTTTGCTCTATTTTTTCTTTCAATTTCTCTTGTCGCTTAGGAGACATAAAGCTGAAAAAGTTTTTAAAATCGGCAAATTTGATAATATTAGTATTTTTCTCTATGCCTTCTTCTAAGCGTGTGAGGTATAACCCTTTTGAAAATTCATTACAATTATTTGAAAAATTACCTACTAAAAGCGATTCTTTGTCATTCAGTGACAACATTTTCCCGCTGATAAAACTTAGGCTATTGCCTTCCTTATCAGGGACGTGGATGGTGCGTAAAGATTTTCCTTCGTAAGAATACGTTTGAATAACCAAGCCACATTTCCCTTTTCGTCTTTCTTTTACGATAACATTCAGTTCGGTTCTTTTTTCGTCTATTTCCAAGGCACTAATTTCTAATCGGTCGTCATACAAACCATGTAAAACCTTAGCTTTTTGGTTGAAAAAAGTGAATGAAGCTACAACAGGTTTGTCAAAATAATTACCTCCTACAAATGCTGTATTGCTTAATACCTTGAAAAAAGAGATATCGATAATGCTTGGTAGTTCGCCTTTGAATTCATCAATTTCCCCTCTGACAATATCCAAACGAACGATGTTTATTTTGGGCGACTCAGGAACAATAAAAAGCCAAAATAAATATTCCTTGTTCTGGAAACTCATCTGTAGTTCGTAGTCATGCGATATAGTGAGATTGGTATTCCACTCTAAATGGAGGTCAGTATCGTATTTCTGGAATGTCCATTGCATACCATCACGATTGAACATACCATATTTTTCAATGGTAAATAATAGTCCGTCCTTTCCAAGAGGCAAAACCGAAACAGATTCTTCTGATTTATTATTTTTAGGAATTTCGATGGCTGCAACTTGTTTTAACTGCGCCCATAAAATGTTTTGAGAAAGCAATAGTAAAGGCAAAATTATTGCCAAAGCAATGTTTTTATGGACTGGACAAAAAGGATGCTTTGTTCTAAAACTCAACAGTATCAAAAGTTTAGTTAGTAGATATTCCATAGCTTAAATACATTTAGAATAACAAGTTACAAAATCCGATGTTTACTCAAGATAAAATTGGCTAACTTTGTAGAAAATTATGTGAATGAAATTTGATTTTTAATTAAAGAATCAAAAACAATTAGAATACAAAAGCAATTTACAGTTAATAAGCAATTCTATTAATTTATTACAAGTTTTACATTTTTTTATATGAAAAGAAATCGTTTGTTATTGTTCATACTTTTCGCAACTATTTTTAATGTAAAGTCTCAATCTAAGATTATGCTTAGACTTGGATACGTGCCTGTGAGTGCAAATATCAAGTTTACAAGATATAATAATATTATTTTGAACGATTCACTTGAAAATAAAAATGTTGAAGTTGGGGTAATATTTGGTAAAACAGCACCTTTCCCAAATGTTTTATCAAAAAAATTTGATAAGACTATCAAGCAATCTCAAGTATTTTATAAGAGGAGAGATTTCGTTAATGCATATAAAATATTAGAAAAAGCTTACAAAGAAGAACCCAATAATTTATTTGTATTAGAAAATTATGCAAAAGCACTTTATAAAATAGATAAATTAAAAGCTAAAAGTTTTGAAGTTTATAAAAGCTTAATTGAAAAATCTGATAAGATAAATATAGGAAGGGATAGTTTATTAATTGTAAAAAAAGAAGGGCAATTAATACCTCAAAGTAATGACGAAATTCTTTTAATAGATGCCTGGTTTCCAGAAGCTTATTGGAAATTAGGAACTTTATATATGGATGAAATGAATTGGGAAAAAGCAATGATTGAAATTGGCCGTTTTTTGCATTTATGTACTGATAATAATGAGAATAAAGCAGTATTAGAACAAGCAATGGCTTACTTAGCTGAATGTGCTTTTGAACTACACAATGAAGAATTAACTTCATTGTATGTTAAAAAGACTTTAGCAATAAATGCTAACAACACCTATGTGAAAAACTTTATAAAATAAATTTTAGGGGAATTAAGTTACAGAATATATAAAATGAATTTAGAAAAAATATTACAAGACCACATCGTAGCAGCATTAAAGGCTGAATTTGACATAGAAGAAACCAATATCGCCCTTCAACCTACTCGTAAAGACTTTGAAGGTTCTTTTACCTTTGTGGTGTTCCCTTATGTAAAAGCTTTGCGTAAATCACCTGTAGAACTTGGAAATGCTATCGGGAATTATTTAGTAAATAACGCTGGTGTTGTGAGTGGCTTTAATGTGGTGCAAGGATTCTTGAATCTTTCCATTGCTGATACAGCATGGCTTACGATGTTTGGAGGAATTTTTAAAGATAAAAAATTCGGACAATTAGCAGATAAAAACGAAGTGGTGATGGTAGAATACTCTTCGCCTAATACCAACAAACCTTTGCATTTAGGACACCTTCGTAATAATTTCCTTGGGTTTTCGGTTTCACAGATCTTATCAGCTAATGGCTATGAGGTAGTAAAAGCTAATTTGGTAAACGACCGTGGTATTCATATTTGTAAGTCGATGCTGGCTTACCAAAAATTTGGGAATGGGGAAACTCCAGAGTCATCAGGCTTAAAAGGTGACCATTTAGTGGGTAAATATTACGTTGAATTTGATAAAGTTTTTAAAAAACAATTAAAAGAGATTTTAGATAAGGTAAAAATCCATAGTGACTTTAGTGATTTTTCTATTTTAGAAAAGGATAAGATTAATGAATCACTCGTGAAGATTGCAGACTATGAAAATTCTTTGAAAAAAGCTGAATCGAATTTAGATTATAAAGCTTTGGCAAAATTTGGACCTGAATTTGAAATAAAATTTGAATCTGGAGTTGAGAATAATATAAAATGGAAACCACTTTTAAAGCTTATTGATAACCAAAATGACAATAAAAAGCTACAAGCCTTACTAAAAGATGTCCTTTTTTTCGAAGAGAAAAAAAATAATGAAATGGATACATTACTTGATATGCTTAAAGGAAAAACAGAGGTTTTACAAGAAGCTCAAGCAATGTTACTAAAGTGGGAAGAAGGCGATGCTGAAACACTAGCCCTTTGGAACAAAATGAACGATTGGGTATTTGCTGGATTTAACCAGACTTACCAAAAAATGGGTGTAAGTTTTGATAAAATTTATCGCGAATCAAATACTTATTTGTTAGGTAAAAAATCAGTTGAAGAAGGATTAAAATCAGGCGTATTCTTCCAAAAAGAAGATTCATCTGTTTGGATTGATTTAACAGAAGAAGGACTTGACCAAAAATTGGTTTTGCGTAAAGACGGTACTTCGGTATATATTACCCAAGATATAGGTACGGCAGATTTAAAGTACAATGACTTTAAAATGTCGAAATCGGTGTATGTAGTTGGGAATGAACAAGACTATCATTTTGAAGTATTGTTTAAAATTCTTAAAAAATTAGGTCGCCCTTATGCAGATGGTACTTACCATTTAAGCTATGGAATGGTAGATTTACCTTCGGGCAAAATGAAGTCTCGTGAAGGAACTGTAGTTGATGCCGACGACTTGATGCAAGAAATGACGGATACGGCTCGCGAACGTACTTTAGAATTGGGTAAAATCGATGGTTTCTCGAAAGAAGAGGCAGAAGAGCTTTATCATACCTTAGCAATGGGAGCGTTGAAATACTTTTTGCTAAAAGTTGACCCTAAGAAAAGAATGTTGTTCAATCCAGAGGAATCAATTGATTTTCAAGGAAACACAGGTCCGTTTATTCAATATACCCATGCACGTATTTGCTCAATTTTAAGAAAAGCACATGAACAAGGAATTATTGGTGTAGCGGGTAATTATAAAGCCTTACAGGAATCTGAACAAGAAGTAATATATTTATTAAGTGAGTATCCAAAAAAAGTTGCTGATGCTGGCAGAGAGCTTGCACCATCATTAATTGCGCAATATGCTTATGATTTAGCAAAGGCTTATAATCGCTTTTATAATGAAGTAAGTATCTTTAATGAAACAGATTTGGATGCCCAACAATTTAGAATTGCATTTTCTAGTGTGGTAGGAGAAACAATTAAGAAGGCAATGGCGTTATTAGGAATAAATGTTCCAAGCAGAATGTAACATTTTCAATTCCATGAAAAAGAAAATTATTTTAACTTTCATCTTAATCTTCATAACAATTATGTTACTCAAACTATTGAAAATTGGCTCTTTGGTAGGTGCATTGGCCTTACCTTTTACTCAAAATGACGTTGCTAGTCGCCCAGAAAATATGGAAGCTCCTGCTAAACAAAGTCTATATGATTTCAAAGTGAAGTCTTTAGATGGAAAGAATGTTGACTTATCTATGTATAAAGGCAAAAAAGTAATTATTTTAAATACAGCTTCAAAATGTGGATTTACACCACAATATGCAGACTGGGAGAAATTTTATACTGAAAACAAAGGTAAAGTAGTAGTATTAGGTTTTCCTGCTAACGAATTTGGTGGTCAAGAGCCGGGTTCAGATGAAGAAATCTCTACTTTTTGTAAGAAGAACTACGGTGTTTCTTTCCCAATGTTTTCTAAAGTAGTAGTAAAAGGAGAAGGTAAATGTCCATTGTATCAATGGTTAACTACTAAGTCGTTGAACGGTTGGAATGATAAAGAACCATCTTGGAACTTCTGTAAATACGTTATCAACGAAAAAGGAGAATTGACTCATTTCTTTGCTTCAAAAATTAAACCTGATAGTCCAGAGTTTTTAGAAGCTATTAAATTATAAAAGATTTTAGTAAAGAACCTCATCCCCAACCCGACTACGCGTCTCGCTCTCCTTCAGAGAAGGGGAGCAAACCTTGGGGCTTAAAGCTTCCCTCTCTGAAGGAGAGCGAGACGCGTAGTCGGGCTAGGGGTGAGGTTTCATTTATACAGCCTCATCATTATTTATATCCACCATGAAACACTGGATTTCTGCTGCCAGACCTCGTACTTTACCCCTTGCCCTTTCCAGCATCTTTATGGGAAGTTTCCTAGCTGCGGGAGCTCATGCTTTCTCTTGGACTACCTTTATCTTAGCCGTTCTGACGACTATTTTTTTGCAAGTACTTTCAAATTTTGCAAACGACTATGGTGATACCGTTAGTGGAGTTGATACAGTAGAAAGGACAGTCGCTACTCGTGCCGTACAAACAGGTGCTATTACCCGTGAACAGATGACAAAGGCCATGATTATCATGTCGGTATTATCCTTCATTACAGGGACATGGTTAATCTATGAAGGCCTAAAAGATACTTCTACGCAAGCAATTCTTACTTTTTTTGGCTTAGGAATTTTAGCTATTATTGCCTCCATTACTTATACTGTTGGGAAACGTCCCTATGGTTATATGGGGCTTGGAGATATTTCTGTATTGATTTTCTTTGGTTGGGTAGGTGTGTTAGGTACTTATTATTTGTTTGCCCATGAATTCGTTTGGTTAAATGTATTACCAGCTACTTCTTGCGGATTGTTTGCAGTGGGAGTATTGAACATCAATAATATCCGTGACATAGAATCGGATACCAAAACGGGAAAGAATTCAATCCCAGTACGTTTAGGCAAAGCCAAAGCCGTTATCTACCATTGGTTTTTATTAGGTACTGGCTTTTTGTGTGCAGTAATTTATGCAACGATTATTACCTTAAAAGAACACTCGGAATTTAATATCAACTTAAGCTATAAAAATACTGATCTTCACCTAAATCTGGGTACGGGCGAACAGAACTTTAATTTGCTATGGCTAAATTGGCTTTTTGTAGTGACGATTCCGCTTTTAATCAGAATTTGTAGAGGAGTATCCAGAGGAAAAACGCCTGCACAAATAGACCCTTTCTTAAAAGTTATGGCATTAACTACCCTTTTATTTGTCATTACTTTTGGTATCGGTCAATTGCTTTAATAATCTCTTTACCTTTATGTGAATTTATAATTGCTGTTTTGCAAATTTGAAGGAATAGGCAATAAGCTTTAAAAACATGCCGTTAAATTTGTAATATTGTATGCTTAAATCACTATCACAAAATAATACATTCTTACTTATGAAGAAGATTCTACTTTTTTTATCCTTAGCTTTTTTGCTAAACAGCCACTTTAGTTATTCTCAGAGTCAGAGTTTCCAAGAATTGATGGATTTAGGGGTTACTCAAAGTCGCCTTGGTAATCATGCTGCGGCTCAAAGCTATTTTTCACAAGCGATTGCTATTAAGCCAGATGACGCTATTGCCTATTATGACCGTGGCGTAACGAAGGCAAATCTAAAAGATAACAGAGGAGCTATTAATGATTTTGATAAAGCAATTGAATTAAATCCAAAATATGCGGAGGCTTACAGTGGCAGAGGGCAAAGCAAAGCGCGCCAAGACGACCACAAAGGAGCATTGCAAGATTATAACAGAAGCATCGATTTAAATCCAGTAGATGCTAATGCGTATTTTATCCGTGGTATTAGTAAAGCGAAATTAGAAAACTACAAAGGAGCACTTTCTGACTTTAATAAAACCCTTGATTTAACGCCTGATAATGCACAAGGACTTGCTTCGCGCGGAACCATCAAACAAAGATTAGAGGACTATAAAGGAAGTTTAGAAGATTTTACCAGAGCCATTGAAATTAGCCCTAAAAGAGCAAACTCTTATTCTGGAAGAGCTTACAGTAAAATGAAGATGGGCGACTTTAAAGGAGCCATTGCTGACTATGGAAAAGCATTAGAATTAGTGCCAGAGGATGCTGAATCTTTATACTACAGAGGTTTTAGCAAATGTCAGCTAGAAGATTTTCAAGGTGCTTTAGTTGATTTTGACCAAGCCCTTACCCAAGACCCTGAAAGTGCAAGTGCTTATTATGGAAGAGGTTTTGCAAAAAGCAGATTAGGAAATACAAAAAGTGCCATTGAAGATTATAACAAAGCAATCTCAATTGGTAATACAGAAGGAACGAAAGTTGTTCATGTAGGGGCAATTACTAAAACTATTTTAGATGAGCTTCGTAATAATGTTCAAGAGCGTTTGAAAATGTCTGAAATTACAGCACAACGTTCTGAAGTATATTATAACAGAGGTTTGGCAAAAGCTCGTTCGGGCGATAGTAGAGCGGCTATTGAAGATTATAATAAGGCTATTGCCTTGAACCCTACTTACTCGGAAGCATACTTTACGCGTGGTATGGTTAAATCTCAAATGGGTGACCAAAGAGGTGCAATTCAAGATTGTAACAATGCTATTATTTTAAATCCTAAATATTCTGAGGCTTACTACGTTAGAGGTATCATTCGTCATTCATTAGGTGATACTGATGGCTGTAACGATTTAAGTAAGGCAGGAGAATTAGGTTTTACGGCAGCATATGCAGCTATTCGTGATTATTGTAATTAAGACTTTAGATATTAGATTTAAGACGTTAGACTAGAGGACTTTAGGATGACTCGAAGACTTTAGGATATAGGACTTTGTACTTTAGACTTTGTACTTTAAACTTTAAACTCGAAGACTTTAGGATATAGGACTTTGTACTTTAGACTTTGTACTTTAAACTTTAAACTCGAAGACTTTAGGATATAAGACTTTGTACTTTAGACTTTGTACTTTAAACTCGAAGACTTTAGGATATAGTACTTTGTACTTTAAACTTTAGATTTTAAGCTATAAAAAGATTCAGGATGTGAGCTTTGGTTACAAAGTTTTAATCTTGAATCTTTTTTTTATGCAGATATTGAAAAAATACGAATTATTAATTTCAGTGAATGAATAGAAAAATCAGTGAAGAATATTGTTGAAAATGTGCAAAAAATAGTTAGTTTAAAGATAAATTTAAAGTAAATAACACTTAGATTTAACTTTGTAAAATTGTGGAATCTCTTGAATTTACAATAATGCTTTCGATGAATGAATTTGAAAAACCTTTTAACATTATTGACGCTTTAAGTACCATTTTGGATAATGTTCCAGATAGTATAATATTATTGTCACCACAACATAAAATATTAGCTTTTAACAAAGGAATGAAAGAGCTTTTGATGCTGTACTTTAAAAGTGAAGTAAAAGTTGGTGACGATTATAGGATATTTGTACTTGATAGTATCATGGATTTATATGTCGATACTTTTGAGAAAGCTATCAACGGTGAAACGGTAGTCGTACAAAAAGAAACAGTATCCCAAGATGCTTCTATATGGTTTGAATATACGATGAAACCTGTTTATGATGTTGCTAATAGTTTTCTAGGTATTGTACTCATTGCTAAAAATATAGATAAACAAAAAAGAATTGAATTAGAACTTGAAAATATGGCAGAAACCTTTCAGGCCATTATCGAGAACAATACAGAATCTGTCTTACTATTGGGGCTTGATTATAAAATAATCCAGTTCAACAAGCCTGCCAGAGAAAGGATGTTAATGAATATGGACAAAGAGTTGAAGATAGGAGAAGATTTTAGAGACTTTCTTTATCCAGACCAAGAGCAAATATTTTTTAACTCCTTTGAAAGTGCTATTAAAGGTAAAAGTTATGAAATAGAAGTAGTTATCACAAATTACAACAACGAGAAATATTGGTTTCAATCTAGGATGTTTCCAGTTTATAAGCGCAATGGTGAATTACTAGGAGTGTCGCTATTTGCCTTGAATATCACAGATAGAAAAAAGGCAGAAGTCTCGTTAAAAGACAGTGAAGCAAAATTTAGAAGTATTGTTGAAGCAGCACCTACTTCCATGTTGATAGTGGATGAAAACATGAATATTATTCTTTCAAATCCTGAGGTAGAGAAAGTTTTTGGCTACACCTTTGATGAGTTGAAAAAGCAAAATATTCAGATGTTGATACCCGAAATCTTTGGGAAAGATGATACCCAGAAAGATTATTCAAAAATAGTAGCCAATAAATTTACTCCTGCAATTAAGAAAGATGGAAGTGAAATTATTGTAGATACTAGCTTGAACAGTTTTGAATTGGATGATAAAAAGCATGTACTGATTATTATTCAAGACGTAACCCAAAGAGTGAATAACGAAAAGCAAATTCTGGATCAATTAAGTCGCTTAAAAGCCATCGCTTGGCAACAGTCGCACGGTGTGAGAAGGCCAGTGGCTAATATTTTAGGAATATGCCATTTACTTAAGACAGATAAAGATATTACTCCAGAAGAAAAAGAACAATACATAGATTTACTTTTTCAATCTACGGAAGAATTAGACCAAGTGATACATAGAATAGTAAATTACACTTGTGAAAGTAATCTATTTAAACAAGAGTAAATGAGATGATAAGTACTTGGGTTTATTAAAAAGATGTATTTTGTTTTAACGTATTATATATCAGTGTTCTTAACTCACAACTATTGCGTAAGTAATATACTATGAAACTTTTGAAAATTATCGGTATTCTTCTTTTTCAATTATCAGTTTATGGACAAAAACCAAGGGCGAGAGACCTTGGGATTCCTTTTGAGGGTACTACTGGTAAGTTTAATGCTATCACAGATGTAAAGGGTGTTGAGGTTGGTTATAGTACTATCATTTCTGGGCAAGGGAAAAATATTTTAGGAAAAGGCCCTGTACGGACTGGCGTTACGGCAGTGTTGCCAAGAGGTAAAACTAATAATCCCGTTTTTGCCAATTGGTATTCATTAAACGGAAATGGTGAAATGACGGGGACTACTTGGATTACTGAATCAGGCTTTTTAGAAACACCCATTATGATAACCAATACTAATAGTGTTGGTGTGGTAAGAGATGCTGTATTAAAATGGTTTGTTGAAAAACATTGGTATAAAGAAGATTTTTGGTACACTTATCCTGTAGTAGCAGAAACGTATGATGGATTTTTGAATGATATTTATGGTTTTCATGTAAAAGAAAGTAATGCTTATGAAGCCTTGAATACTGCAAAATCTGGATTTATTAAGGAGGGAAACGTAGGGGGCGGAACAGGGATGATGTGCTTGGGTTTTAAAGGTGGCACTGGAAGTTCATCTAGAATATTTAAAATCAAGGATTCTACCTACACGCTAGGCGTATTAGTACAATCTAATTTTGGGGCAAAACGCAATCTAACTATCGCAGGGGTACCTATTGGTAAAGAACTTAAAGATACTTTAAATTATGAATTAAAATCTCCGCCGACTTCTTACAGACAAGAAGGAGATGGGTCTATCATTGTTGTGATTGCTACAGATGCTCCTTTGCTACCTCATCAATTAAAACGAATAGCGGCTAGAGTACCAATTGGTGTTGGCAAAGTTGGGGGACGCGGGGAAAATGGCTCTGGAGATATTTTTATTGCCTTTTCCACAGCGAATCAATCTGCTTTCCAGCGAGAGAACTTCACAAAGTTAGATGAATTGCCTAATGATTTAATCAATCCATTATTTGAGGCTACCGTTCAAGGTGTAGAAGAAGCCATTATTAACGCGATGATAGCCGCAGAAACCACCGAAGGAATAAATGGTAATAAAGCCTATGCTTTGCCGCATAAGTCAGTTATTGAATTGCTTAAAAAATATAATAGAATAAAGTAAAGTCTTTAAAAGTACTAACAAAGAGGCATTTTTCAAGGTTATTTTTGTTGATGGGTCTGTCCAAAATTAGCGGTTCTCTCGTAAAGCTCGCTCGGTGCTTTGCCAAATAATTTTTTGAAGGCAAATGAAAAATGAGAGAGGTCTTCAAAACCTAATTCAAGGTAAATATCAGAAGGTTTTTTGTTTTTCTTTTCAATCAAAAAGTAAGCTTCTTTAAGTCTCTTTTGTATAAGCCAACGGCTGGGTGTTTCTCTAAATATTTTTTCAAAATCACGTTTGAAGCCCGACAAGCTACGACCAGTCAGGAAAGCAAACCTATTCAAAGCGACATTGAACTTAAAATTCTTATTCATAAATGCTTCTAAATCTACTTTGCCTGGACTACGGAAATCAAACAAAATATTGGACAATTCTGGATTAATTTTAAGCAGAATCAGTAATAACTCTTCTCGTTTAATATCTTCAAAAGTTTTATCTATTTTTCCATCATGGTCATAATAAGCAGAAATAGACCGCAGGAAACTTGGAACGAGGTCATTTTTTTTAATCGTAAAAAATACATCGTCTGAATTAAAGTCTACGGTAGGAAAAGGATATTTTTGATAAAAGCTTCTTAGAAAAACTTCATCAAAGGCAAACACTACCTTTTCAAACTGATTATCCTCTTTTTGTTTATTATACCTTGCTAAGTTATTTTTTCTGACTAAACAATATTCTCCTGCTTTCAAGGTATAATGTTTGTAACCATCATAACCCTCAATTTTTCCTTTAATGAGATATAAAAAGAAATGTTCTGAAATAAATTGTTCAGGAGATATTTCAGGACCTACATAACAAGTAATAATTGAATTTACTTCCACGGCTATAATTTCGCTAATTTCTTGATGTCTGATATTTCTAAGATTGATTTTTCATAACCTTTTGTTACCGTTTTAATCATGGCTTCACCAAGTTCTTGAAGTGTTATGATCTGTTTAGGTATAAACCAATCTAGGATAGTTACAATATATTTATAAATAGCTTTCCCATTTTTTTGTCCCACCATTTCTTTCATTCCACCTGGGCGGAAATTGTACACTGCCTTAAAAGGTAGTTGTATCAAGGCATTTTCAGTTTTGCCTTTTACCCTTGCCCACATTACCTTTCCTTTTTCAGAGCTATCGGTATGGCTACCCGACACAAAATTAAAAACCATTTGAGGGTTTTGTGTAAGCAATGCTTTGGCAAAATACAAAGTAGTGTCGTAGGTAATGACGGTGTACTTTTCTTCGCTCATTCCTACAGAACTGATTCCTGCACAATAAAAACAGGCATCATAACCTTTCAACTCGTCAGTAAAGTCATCTAGTTTTAAAAAATCAGGAACGATTAATTCTGTAAGTTTAGGGTGACTCAATTCATAGTGCTTACGATTGACGATTAGCACTTTTTCTACAAGAGAGTTTTGCAGACATTCTAGTAATACACCTTCGCCTACCATGCCTGTGGCACCTGTTATGATAATTTTCATATTATATGATATTAAATTTTATTAGACTTTCTGCTGCCGATAATACAGCTTCTTCGTTGCTTCTAGGTTTCCAGTTTAACATGGCTATTGCCTTTTGGTTACTGGCATTTTTTCTTCTGCCCAACTGAGGTAATATATTTTTTGCTAAAGGGTTAAATAGTGCAAGGACTCTAATCAACCAATTCGGAGCAACTTTAGTAGTTACATTTTTGTGAGAAGTACTCAATTGTTGTTTGAGCAATTGGGCAACTTCTGGAAAAGTAAGCACACCGCCAGATAATGCTAAAAAGCGTTGTCCTTTGGCTTCTGGGCTTGTCATCGCTCGTAAATGTAAGTCGGCTACATCTCTTACATCTACAATCCCCAATGTAATTTGAGGAATTGCTTTCATTGAACCATCAAATAATTTTCTTAATAATTCATGTCCGCTAGATAATTTATTGCTTAACAATGGCCCAAAAATAGCCATTGGGTTTATCACTGCTAGTTCTAAGCCCTTTCCTTCATTATTGATGTAATCCCACGCCGCTTTTTCTGCCAATACTTTTGATTTTAAATAGGCTGAAAGGTGCTTGTCCTTAGGATTAGTCCAATCTTCTTCGGTAATCATTTTGCTATCGTCATTGTGACTATAGCCTACTGCTCCAAAAGATGAAGTAAGCACCACTCTTTTTACATGGGCATTTTTAGCTGCTTTTAATACTCGTAGTGTTCCTTCTACAGCAGGTTTTATGGTTTCGTCTTCGGTTGTAGTAATGCTTAAAGAAATAGGAGAGGCTACATGCAATACATAATCGCAATCCTTTACTGCTTTATCCCAATTTTTGTCATCTGATAATTCTGCTTCAATAAAAGTTAAATGCTCAAATGAATTAAGTCCTGCATTTTTAAGCATTTCGATTACCTCATTTTGGCGATTGATTGAACGAAGGGTAGTTCTAACTTGATAGCCTTGTGCTAAAAGCTGATGGATACAGTGTATTCCTACAAAACCTGTTCCACCCGTTACTAATACTAATTTATTATTGTGTTGATTTGTCATGGTATTTAAAATTTCTAATGCAAATTTCTCAATAAAATACCATGATTGTTTTGTTGAAAAGTCCAAAGTTACTTTGCTGAAAAGTTCAACAATTGCCTACTTGCAGTTGTATAAAAATTAAATTGATTTAAAAGTTCAATAGGCTAGATAATCAGAATAAAGCATGGACAACTAATCATCTGGGTACTATAATATGTCCCTATAATACTGAATTGGTTATGAAAAAACAACGATATAATTATTGTGCTAAACAAAAATAGTATATTCGTCATAAATCTAATGTATGTTCAATATTGTATCATCGCACTATGAAAATTGTTTTGTTCGTTATAATATGTTTTTTTTCCAATGTAGTATTGGCACAAAATCAACCCAATGTAATATTTATTATTTCAGATGACCATACATCTCAGGCAATCAGTGCGTATGGGAGTAAATTAGCCAAAACACCCAATATCGACCGCATTGCTCGCGAAGGGGCAATTTTGTACAATAATGTGGTATCAAATTCAATCTGTGGGCCTAGTAGAGCTACTTTGTTGACAGGTAAATATAGCCATATTAACGGCTATAAGTTCAATGAAAAACAATTTGATATTAGTCAGCATGTTTTTCCAGAAGAACTACAGAAAAATGGCTATCAGACTGCTTGGATTGGTAAAATGCACCTTGGAACACTTCCGCATGGATTTGATTATCTGAATATTTTACCGGGGCATGGCAGTTATTACAATTCAGATTTTGTTAATTCAAAAAACGAAACACATAGACATGAGGGTTATGTGACGGATGTAATAACCCAACTTTCAAAACAATGGCTTGAGGGTAGAGATAAGAATAAACCATTTTTATGGTAGTGGGGCATAAAGCTACGCATCGTTCGTGGTTACCTTCTTTACAAGATTTAGGAGCTTTTGATAACGTGACTTTCCCAGTGCCAAGTACTTTTTATGATACATATAAAGGACGTATTGCTGCACAAGACCAAGATATGAGTATCGAGAAAACAATGTTGCTTAAAGAAGATTTAAAAGTAGATGCTGATTATGATAGTAAGGGTGCGTGGTCGTCGTACAATCGTTTTACACCTGAACAAAAAAGTCAGTTCAAGGCATACTATGATAAAATTGGAGCTGAATTTGCAGCCAAAAAATTGACAGGCAAGGCGTTGACCGAATGGAAGTACCAACGTTATATGCGTGATTATCTTTCAACTGGCAAATCACTAGACCGTAATATTGGTGAATTACTCGATTACCTTGATAAAACTGGGTTATCTAAAAATACAGTAGTGATTTATACGTCAGACCAAGGTTTTTATTTAGGCGAACATGGCTGGTTTGATAAACGTTTTATTTATGAAGAATCCCTCAAGACGCCTTTTGTCATACGCTATCCTGGGGTAGTGAAAGCAGGAACGAAAGTAAATCAAGTGGTTTCAAATGTAGATTGGGCACCAACTTTGTTGAATATTATGAAGACGAAGATTCCTGATGAATTTCAAGGGCATTCGTTTTTACCACTTCTTACAGGTAAAACCAGTGGTTGGAAAAGCGAGTCTTATTACCATTATTATGAATATCCACAGCCACATCATGTGTATCCCCATTTTGGTCTCCGTACAGAACGCTATACATTGGCTAGATTCTATGGCGAGAAAAACTTCTGGGAACTATATGACATCAAAAATGACCCTAAGAATCTAAAAAATCTGTATAACGATAAGCAATATGCTAAAGTAATAATAGATTTAAAGAAAAATCTGAAAGACCAGATTGTCCAATTGAAAGATGATGAGGCACTTAAGATTTTCGCTGAATGAGATAGGATTGTTAAATACTATTTTTTTCTATTAGCCAGTGACTTAAGTCACTGGCTAATAGAAATTTTAGAATCTTATTTTTAATCCTCCATTGATTACAAATCCATCTACAGGTGCATAAATATCTCTAAACGTAGGATTGCTAATGGAACCTGTATAAATAGTATCAAACTTCGTTTGGCGAGTATCTAAAAAGTTTTCAAAATTCACGAAAACAGAGAAATTTTCCCAAAGCTTTTCAACCATTAAGCCAGTAATCCAATAGGCTTTCCCAGTCGTTCCATCATTCAGTTTTTGGGGACTAAAATAATATCCTTCCAACCCGATTTTCAATTTATCTTCTATCTCATACATCAATACATTGTTTAAACGATGTTGAGCCACCAATGGAAATTGAGTAGTATTCCCGTTGTAATGTTGTTTTACATCTGCTAACGTATAGCCTATAAAAAGCTTAAAATCATTATACGTCAATTTTACATTTGTTTCTATCCCTTTCGTATCGATAAAACCATTGGGCTGTTGAAATTCATAAAAGCCAGTAGCAGTTGATTCAAGTACTAACGGATTTTTTACTTGTGTGTAAAAAAACAACGTATTGATTGATAAGGACAGGTCTTCTGTAAGTGGAGTTTTGTAATTAAAATCAAAATTACCTCCGATAGATTCCTCTGCTTTTGTTTTAGAAATATCAATCGGCAACACATTTTTAAATTGTATCCGTTCAGCATCTTCTGTAAAAACAGTAGGCGTTTTATAACCCATTCCTCCGCCTAAGCGCATAGTAAACGTTGGATTGACTTTTAAAAGTGCTGAAATTCTTGGTAACAGGAAAAAGCCATATTCAGTTTGATAATCACCTCTTAGACCAGTTTCTAGGGTCAATTTTTCAGTAGTATTCCAAGTATTTTGCACAAATGCTCCTAAGGTTGTGTGCTGATAATCAACTAATTGTTGGGTGTCAAATTTATGTTGATTAAACTTGTCCGTCCAAAGGTTTAGCCCCGTAATCCATTCTTGTTTTTCTTCTCTATGACTATACGTTAGTTCACTAAATGAAGCAACCTGCACACCTGAAAATTTAAACGTTGGAATTTCTATACTTCTATCGTAGTAGCTTATGCTATTTTTGAATGAAATTTTTGATTTTTCATTTAATTGATGGTCAACTCCAAGTTGAGTACTATAACGATTGGTTTTATTGATTTCAAAAAAGCTGTTTGCTTTATTGCTGTTGTTCTTGATATAGACTATATCTCCACCGATACGGTCTTCAATGGTAGTATTTACGCCAATGTTTAAGGTTGTTTTATCGTTAAAATACACAAACAGTTTAGGGTTCACAGTATATCTTTTAAACTTTGGAATCGCTGTTAATCCAATATTGGCAGGGTCGTAAGGTGTTCCTGCATTGTAGGAAATAAACACCGTTGTTCCTACTTTTTTAAACTTTTGACTATAAAATCCACTTGCATCAAGTCCTAATGCTGATGTTCCATTTAGCAAAAAGCTCAATTCTCTTTTCTCTTGTGGTTTTTTAGCAATCAAATTTACTAAGCCTGCAATTGCTCCGCCACCATAAAGTGTTGAGGAGGCCCCTTTGATAACCTCCACTTGCGATAAGTCGAGTGGGGCTATCTGTAATAAGCCCAATCCTCCAGAAAAACCTGCGTACAAAGGGAAGCCATCTCTTAAAATCTGTGTGTATTTTCCGTCAAGTCCTTGAATCCTGATACTAGAATTATAAGAAGTAGCGGAGGTCTGTTGTGTTTGGATACCTGTCGTTTCATTGAGCATCATCCTAATGTCACCAGGCTTCATATTGCCTTTTTCCTCCAATTCTTCTCCCGAAATAGTCTCTATTCTAGTGGGAATATCTTCAATATTTTTATTAGAACGTGTTGAAGTAACGATTACTTCTTCCATTTCTTCATTTTCTGTCATTAACAAGATTTCTAAAGGCTCGGTCAGAGAATAAGGAAAATTTAACGTGTCTATTCTTTCCTGATAACCTACAAAGTAAAACCTAACTACTTGCTTGCCGTTGGGGATATTTTTGATGGTAATAAGCCCGTTTTCGTCTGAACGTGCACCGTTTGTAGTGCCTTGCAATGTGGCTGTTGCTCCAAATAAAGGTTCTTTGGTGTCAGCATCTTTTATCGTGGCTTTGAAAGTATTTTGACTAAAGGCTATATAGGGGCATAAGATTGCCAAGAAAGGCAAAATTAATTTTTGCATTTTGATGAATTTTAAGTGAATGAATGGTAAAAGAAGGATTGATTCCTTGTTTTAGTAAGGAATTCGTCTTAACGATACATTAACTTATTTTTGGCGGTTGCCAAATGGTAGAGAAGAAATAGTCTACAAAAAGGACTTTGAAAGAAGGAGTTAAGTTATTGTTTTCTATAAATTTTGTAGTAGGTTCGAAACTAAAAACCTGCGTGGAAAAAGTAAATCCAACACAAGCGCCACAAGTAAGAAAAGGAGAACAACAATTATCACAATCATCCTGATTATCCTGAGAATTGTTAGCCACTTGCTCTGATGTTACCTCGTCAACACAATTATCATCCGTACAACACGGCATGGCCGACAGTACAAGAATATAGATAGATAATATAAAACAAAGTATTTTCATCAGGACAAAGTTACTTAATGTCACTAACTTATCAAGCAGCTTAAGAATTAACTCTTTCAAACTCTCCTCAGATATGTTTGATAATAACATCTAAGGAAAGTTTGAAAGACTATTTATTCTTTTACTGGAGGAGTATCAGGTTTACTTTCAACCACTATTTTTGTTGCTCCCGCTCTTTGAATCATTACTTGCTTGCCAAGTTCTTGTAAAGACTTGCTCTCGTAAATTTTCATGGCTGTTGATACGTCGATGGCTTGGCGTGTCTGCTCGTCCAAATCAAATGTCAATGTGATAAAATTCAAATGAACGCCTAAAGGTTCTAGTACTTTATTACTCGCAATCAATAGTTGATTTTCTATTTCAGCTTGGTCAAGCTCTACAATATCTTGGTCTAAAAAAATATCCTTTGCTACATCCTTTATTCTCTTGTCAATGACCATATTTTCGGCACCTTCAAATGCTGAATTATTCAAGGCTTCATCGTCGTCAGCATCCGAATTGGCTTTCCCTAAGTATTTTGCTTGTTTGATAAATGCAAGCGGGTTAATAATAGAGTAATCATAATCAATGTGGATAGAAGCACGCACCCTGTCTTTTAAATTACTGATGAATTTGCTCTCGCCCTGCATGGGATAATTCGGAATAACTACTTTCATGTAACAAGCATTCAATCCGCCTTTTGGCACAGCGTCGCCTGCTTTAATGAGTTTCCAATTCATACCGCAGTCATCAGAAACTACTACTTGTTGGTTAGATTTCGCATAATTACAACTTTGTAAGGTAAATAATGCGCCAGTGAGAATAGTAGCAATTGGTACTATTTTTTTGAATCTTTTCATTGCTTCTCGGTTAAAGGTTTACTCTACCCCAATTTTATTGTATTTATTCTTGTATTCAACAGGACTAAGACCCGTTATTTTTTTAAAGGTAGTTCTAAAAGCTTTTGTATCAGTATAGCCAACGTCAAACATTACTTCATTAATATTCTTACGGCTACTTTCTATGCTTCTTTTGGCCGCCTCAATCTTAACCCGTTGGATGTATTCCAGTACAGAATTATTAGTAGCCAATTTAAATCTCCGTTCAAAGCTCCTTCGTCCCATGGATACTTTCTCGGCTAATTCTTCTACCGTAAGTTTTTCTTCGATATTCTGTTCGATATACTCTTGTACCGTTCTGATGGCATCATCGTTATGTCCTTTTTGTCCTTTGAACATTGCGAAGGATGATTGACTAGTGCGGTCTATGTCTATCGCAAAAAACTTAGAGGTAAGGATAGCTGTTTCACGGTCAGTATATTTTTCAATAAGGTACAGTAATAAATTCCAACAAGAATTTGCGCCCCCGCTTGAATAAATACCGTCTTCGTCCGTCACAATTTTGCCATCTTGCAAAATGACTGACGGAAACATATTCCTAAATTCCTCTGTAAAGCCCCAATGCGTAGAACACTTTTTACCATCGACCAAACCAGTAGCAGCTAATAAAAAAGCACCCACACAAAGCGAGGCTACCTCCGAGCCTTTTTGATGTTGTGCAATAATCCAATTTATCGTGTTTTTGTTAGCCGAAATACCTTCGTGTATGCTCCCTGATAGGGGTGGAATAATGATTAAGTCTGTCTCACTGACATCTTTCATGAGCAAGTCAGGATCAACCATAAAAGGTCCATCAATTAATTTCATTTGTTTGCGTTGTCCTACTAGCTTAACGTCAAACAGTTTGTCTTTGCCCGAACCGATAAGAAACTGATTTACAGTTTCAAACATAAAGCGTGAGATAGCTATCACATGAATAGCGGCATGATCAGGAACTAAAATGGCTACTTTTTTCATAACACAAATATAGAAAAATAGTTTGTCGTAAATTACCCTTCATTTGTCGTTTTTGTATACTTAATTTAGAAAAAGCTTTTGCACATTTGTATCATCAATTTTTCACATAAAAACCTCATAACATGGAAAGTACAACAAAAGCAAAAATTACCGTAGAAGTTACCGTAAATGCTCCATTAGAAAAAGTGTGGGGAGCATTTAATGACCCCAAACATGTAGTCAATTGGTGTTTTGCTTCAGACGATTGGCATGCGCCAGCTGCTGAAAGTGATTTTAGAGAAGGTGGGAAAAGCAAAACCGTGATGGCTGCAAAAGATGGTAGCTTTTCGTTTGACTTTGAATGGATTTATACCAAAATAAAAGACTTGGAAACCATAGAATATGCTATGGGAGATGGCAGAGAAGTAAGTGTAAAATTTGAAGAAACAGGAGAAGGCGTAAAAGTAACTGAGACGTTTGACCCTGAAAATGAAAATCCTGTAGAAATGCAAAAAGGTGGATGGCAAGCGATTCTTGATAACTTTAAAAAGTATGTTGAACAAAACTAAACAACATTATAATGTACACAGACGCTCTTATTTCATGCTTATGGTTTGACGGACAAGCTAAAGCCGCTGCTACCTTTTATAGTTCAATTTTTAAAAGTAGCAAAATCACGGCTGAAAATCCGATGGTGGTAACTTTTGAATTGAATGGAACAAAATTCATGGGATTGAATGGTGGCCCAATGTTTAAGATTAATCCTTCTATTTCATTTTTTGTTACGTGTACTACTATCGAAGAAGTGGATGAAGTATGGACTCAATTGATTGAAGGTGGTAAAGCCTTAATGCCTATCGATACTTATCCTTGGAGTAAACGATATGGGTGGTTACAAGACCAATACGGCGTAACATGGCAAGTGAGCATAGGTAATGAAGGACAAACTGAGCAAATAATAAGACCCTCGTTTTTATTTACTAATAAACAATTTGGTAAAGCCGAAGAAGCTATTAAGTTTTATACATCAGTTTTTGAAGGTGGTACGATTGATCTACTCTTGCCTTATGGACAGGAAGATGCAAATGCAGGAAAAGTGTTGTATTCAGAATTTACACTCGGAAAAAGCCCAATGATTGCGATGGATGGTCCGGGCGATCATCAATATACCTTTAATGAAGGAGTGTCTTTTGTGATTAACTGCGACACACAAAGTGAAATTGATTACTATTGGAATAGCCTTACCAGAGGAGGAGAAGAAAGCATGTGTGGTTGGTTGAAAGACCAGTTCGGGGTCTCGTGGCAAGTAGTGCCTTCAATGATTGGGAAATTGGTGAGTGACCCCGAAAAAGGACAAAGAGTAATGCAAGAAGTGTTCAAAATGCGAAAACTTGATATTGATGTGTTATTAAATGCTTGATATGTAGTTGATTATGTTGTGTTTTGGACTGTTTGTTATTATATTAGCACACCTTCCATTTTTTAAATGAAGTATCTTAAATGTCAACGATTAGTGTTTATTTAAGTTTTAACGGTAATTGTAGGGAAGCAATGACTTTTTATCAGCGATGTTTGGGTGGAGAACTTTTTTTTCAAACATTAGGAGAACACCCCAACGCTGAAAAAATGCCTGACCGCATGAAGGCTTGTATTCTACATGGCACGCTTACCAGAAATGGATTAGTTATTATGGGGTCTGATATGTTAGGTGAGGATGGATTAAAAAAAGGCAATGCCGTGTCATTAATGTTGCATTGTGATAGTGAAACAGAAATGAAAGAATGTTATCAAAAACTCTCTCTTGGAGGCGCACAAACTTACCCTATTGCCCAAAGTTTTTGGGGTACATTATTTGGAGATTTAACAGATAAGTTTGGTAACCAATGGTTACTACATTACAAAAAGAACTAACAATTAAACATACTAACATTATGAAAAGCACAAAAATTACCTTTTGGATTAGTACAGCAGTAATATTCTTATTTTTTGGTGTCATGCCTGCTTTGACTGGCCACACTGAAATGGCAAAAGAAGGCATAAAGCATTTAGGGTATCCACAATACTTCGGAGTGGCCTTGAATATCTTTAAAATAGTGGGTTCATTAGCATTAGTTATCCCTCAAGTGCCAAAAACGCTTAAAGAATGGGCTTATGCAGGTTTTGTGTTCGATATTATTTTTGCTACTATTAGCTTATGGGCTGTTGATGGCTTTAGTGCCATGCTTTTGATGCCAGTAGTAGTATTAGCCGTATTATTAGTGTCATATTTCAGCTACCATAAATTACAAAGTCCACAACTTTAATAGATAGTCCTATGAGCATATTGTTTATTATTCTGTATATCATTTTTGGATTAATCGCTTTATTGCTGATTATTGGCTTATTTACTAAAAAGGGTTATGCTATAAGTAGAACCATTGTTATTAATAGGCCTGTCGATGAAGTATTTTATTACTTAAGACATATCAAAAACCAAGACTATTTTAGTAAATGGGTAATGACAGACCCTAATATGAAAAAAACTTTTACAGGCACAGATGGAACCGTAGGTTTTATTTATGCTTGGGAAGGCAATAAAAAAGCTGGCATGGGTGAGCAGGAAATAACGAGTATTGAGGAAAACAAAAGTTTGGATTTAGAGGTACGCTTTAAAAAGCCATTTGAAGCAATTGCTAATACGCCCTTTGTTACAGAAGCTATATCTGATAATGAAACAAAAGTAACATGGGGAGCGAGTAGCGCAATGAAATATCCTATGAATATTTTTTTATTAATAGGCATCGAAAAGAACCTAGAGAAAGATATTGACATAAGTCTTGGGAACTTAAAAAGGATTCTTGAAAGGAAATAAAACATCCATGAAAGCCGTAAACAACATTGATGAATACATTGCGGATTTCCCTGAAGAAACGCAAGTACTTTTGAGGGAAATTCGCCAAACAATCAGCATGGCTGCTCCTGAAGCGACAGAAAAAATTAGTTATGCCATGCCTACTTTTTATTTAAAAGGAAACGTGGTACATTTTGCAGGCTATAAAAACCACATAGGGTTTTATCCAGCATCTTCTGGCATTAGCAATTTTCAAGAAGAAATTGCTGGATATAAAAGCTCTAAAGGAGCAGTGCAGTTTCCACTCGACCAACCTTTGCCTAATGACTTGATTACTAAAATCGTTCAGTTCAGAGTACAAGAGAATCTGGAAAAAGCGGCTAAGAAATGACCTCAAAGGTTTGTCATAGAGAAAACAATCTACTACGAAATGCCTTATATAAACAAGGACTAAACTTTAACCAAGACAATGGCAAAAAGACCTAAACCTTCAGAGGCTGAACTGGTAATAGCATATTTTGAAGCACTTGAGCATCCTTTAAAAGAAGTTGTTCAACTATTGAGAACAATCGTTTTGTCGACTGACAAGGAAATTGCTGAACAAATAAAATGGAACTCACCAAGCTTTTACTATTCTGGAAAGATGCAACCATTTGACCCTAAGGAATATAAGAGAGATATCGTGGTGTTTAATCTGCATAAAAATGATAGCGTATTATTAGTATTTCCGACGGGTTCGATGATTAACGACTCATCAGGATTGCTGGAAGGGAAGTTTGCTGATACTAGAAAAATTGCTAAATTCACAACAATAGAGGAAGTAAAAACAAAAGAAAACGCTTTGAAAACAGTAATAAAAGCGTGGCTAAACCAGATTGATTAATAAACTTTTATTAAGGATGACCTACGTTTCAATAGAAATATTCAAAACCAGTGTGAGCAATAAGCGAGCATCAGAGGAGATATTAAACTTATTGAAAATATCATTTCCTCATCTGAAAATTAATTTTGACCTTGACGATTGTGACAAGATTTTAAGGATTCAAGGACATAGTTTTTGTTCAACCAGTATCATAGAAATATTAAGCAATATGGGGCATCACTGCGAGCGTATTGAATAAACTTTATGAACGATGATTATCTCTGAGCTGTTACTCATATTAATTGAGTAATAGCTTTTTTTGTTAAGTGGATAGGTGAAGAGTGATTGACTGATTGAGTGAATTAGTGATTGAGTGATTTTTTAAATTAATGCGCTAGATTAAAATCACTAATTCACTCAATCACAAATCACAATTTATTAAATTAACTACAAAATGAAACTTGAATTATATCAAATAGATGCATTTACAGACCGTATTTTTGGGGGAAATCCAGCTTGTGTTGTTCCTCTAAATACTTGGTTAGCGGATGAAGTTCTGCTGAAAATAGCTAAAGAAAATGCTGTAGCAGAAACAGCTTTTTTTGTTGATATGGGAGACAGGATTCATTTACGTTGGTTCACACCCGAAATTGAAATGGATTTATGCGGACATGCTACTTTAGCCACTGCTCATGTTTTGAAAACAATACTTAATTACCGCAAAGAAAACATTGTCTTTGATACACTAAGCGGAGCATTAATAGTTACAACCCATGATGATATTTATACCTTAGATTTCCCCTCTAGAAAGCCCATACCTGCTGTTTTACCTGAAATTATTCAAAAATCTATCAGTATTCAGCCCCTTTACGTACTTAAAGCAAGAGACTATGTATTGGTTTATGAAACAGAACAAGCAATCAAAGATATGGTGATTGATAGACAAACTTTTGATACGATTAACTTAGACCCTGGCGGGGTAATTGTTACGGCTAAAGGCACTAATGCCGATTTTGTATCAAGATATTTTACATCGCAATCTTCTATTTTAGAAGACCCTGTTACAGGATCAGCACATTGTTCATTAATACCCTATTGGAGCGAGCAACTTAATAAAAAAGAGATGAAAGCACTACAGCTTTCTGAAAGACAAGGCACCTTGTATTGCGAAGATAAAGGCGATAGAGTATTGATTAGTGGCAAAGCAAAAACCTATTCAATAGGAGTATGTTGGATTGAATAATAGAGCGGATAAAATTTATTATACTGAAAATATTAGTCTTACATGATGAAAGCAGTTATTTTAAAAGGTTTTGGAAGTGTTGATAATTTTGAATTGGCTGAGGTTGATACACCAATAGTTACTTCAAATGATATCCTAGTAAAGATTAAGGCTACAGCGTTTAATCCAATTGATTATCAGATGCGTCAAGGGTCTACTGAAAGTAAATTGTTAAAATCACCTATTCTTGGTCGTGAATTATCGGGAATTGTTAGTCAAATAGGAGAGCAAGTTACTGGATTTGCTGTTGGGGATAATATAACTGCTTATGTTGGAAGTTTAGCCTCAAATGGTACTTATGCCGAGTTTATTAGTATTCCTCAACAGTTGGTTGCTAAAACTCCTGCTTCATTGTCATTTGCACAAGCGACTGCCTTACCAATGGTAGGTATGACAGCCCTGCAATGTTTTCAGCGAGCAAATATTCCCAAAGAAAAACCTATTTTCATCAGTGGAGGTGCGGGTGGAGTAGGTACGCTATTGATAAAACTTCTTTTAGCAAATGGGAATAATGAATTGATTACAACCGCAGGAAATGAAGATAGTAAAAACCAATTAATCTTATTAGGACTGAACCCTGATAATATTATCAATTATCATGAACCAGACTTTTTTGAAAAGATACAATCAAAGGGTGTTAATGGTAAATTTGAGTATTGTATTGATTTAGTAGGAGGCAAAATGTCGGAAGTATGTGCTAACCTTTTGCAAGTTCATGGAGTATACGTTGATGTGACATTTTTAGCTACTGAACAAGCCAGAGAAACACTATTCGACAAAGCCACCACCATCATTAATGTTGCTAATTTTGCGTATAGCTTAACAGGGAATAGCAATGATACGGCATTTTATGGTAGCGCATTAAATGAAATTTTTAATAAAATAAACGATAGCATTATTTCCCCCATAGATATTAATATCATAGGCAATTTGAGTGTAGAAACTGTTCAAAAAGGACACCAAATGATGGAGAGGAATAAAACTAGAGGAAAGAAATTAGTGATGATTAATGAGTAGGATACTTTCAGTAAAACTATATAAAGTTTATAACAATGGAGAATCAAATTCAGGAGATTTGGATAGACTTCCATCAAGAATTAAAACGTTTTATTCAAGGCAAAGTAAAAGACCTTGATACCAGCAACGATATTCTTCAGGATGTTTTTTTGAAAATACACGTTAATATACATACGCTTGTAGATACTTCTAAACTTACTTCTTGGGTATATCAAATAACGAGGAATACTATTACAGACCATTTCCGAAAACATCATGCAGCCGTTGAAATAAATGATATTGATTTAGCCGAACAGGACTATGACGAACCGCTATATGCATCATTAAGCAATTGCATTAACCTTAAAATAAGTAAATTACCCGAGAAATATAAGCAAGTAATCTTACTAACAGCTTTTCAAGATTATTCCCAAATCGCCCTTGCAGATGAATTAGGCATCTCTTATTCTGGTGCAAAAACGCGTGTGCAAAGAGCCAAAGAGAAATTGAAAGAACAAATTTTAGATTGTAGTAATGTAGAGCTTGATAGCAAAGGGAATATTCTATCCTATCAATCTCCGCGAAAATAATTATAATTTTTTGCGTCTTTTAAATGACCTCCTCGTCCATTGATTGTAAAACGTAACAATCATAATAAATTTCAACATGGACAATTTTCAAAACATCACCGTAAAAATCCTAAACGCCTTTGTGGATAATGAAAAAGGAGGGAACCCTGCGGGAGTAGTATTAGAGGCAGATAACCTTAACAATGAACAAAAGCTAAAGATTGCTAGCAAAGTTGGGTTATCAGAAACAGCCTTCGTTTCAAACTCAAATTCAGCTGATTTTAAACTTGACTTCTTTACCCCTACTCGACAAATTGCTCATTGTGGGCATGCTACCATCGCTACTTTTTCTTATTTATCTCAATTAGGCAAGATTAATAACCCCCATTCATCTAAAGAAACGATTGATGGTAAAAGAGAAATTCTTATACAAGGCGATTTGGCATTTATGGAACAACGCTCGCCGATATATACTGACGTCGAGTACCTTAAAGTCGATATATTAAAATCCTTGGGTTTAAATGAAAATGATTTATTAACGAATGCTTCCATCTTAAAAGTTAATACGGGCAATTCTTTTATCATCGTACCTGTGGCCAATCAGACCATTCTAAAAAACATTCAACCAAACTTTGATTTAATCAGCCAGATAAGTGATGAGCTTGACTTAATAGGATTTTATGTTTTTTGTACAGAAGCCAGCAATACTGAAAGAGATGCCACTACAAGAATGTTTGCACCAAGATATGGGATAGAGGAGGAGGCAGGAACAGGAATGGCAGCAGGGCCATTAGCGTGTTATTTATACGACGTAATAGGAATTAAAAAAACATACATGTTGATTGAACAAGGGTGGTTTATGAATGAACCCTCAAGAAGCTTAATTATAGCAGATGTATCAATACTACACGATAAGATTACAAAAATTATGGTGGGTGGTAAAGGTATAGCTGTTAAATCAATAACTGTTTGTTTGTGAGTTGCTAGATGATTCAAGAATCTCCGCAAGCGTTTTAAACGCTTGTGGAGGTAATTTTCCTGTATCAACAGCAAAAACACAAACCTTTACTCAAACCTTAAATGTTTTACTGATTCGCCAGAGACTGCTAATTCTACCAAAGAATCTATGCCAATTTGTAAGTGTTTTTCTACAAAATTGGTAGTTACTTTTTTATCGCTTTCTTCTGTTTTTACACCTTCGGGTGTCATTGGATTATCAGAAACCAATAGTAAAGCTCCATGAGGAATTTTGTTGGCAAAACCAGCTGTAAAAATAGTAGCCGTTTCCATATCAATCGCCATAGCACGAATATCAGTGAGGTACTGTTTGAAAGCCTCATCATGTTCCCATACTCGTCTGTTGGTAGTATACACTAAGCCAGTCCAGTAATCTAATTCATGTTTTTTAATCATGGATGAAACTGAACGTTGCAAACGGAAAGATGGTAAAGCAGGTACTTCTTTAGGCATGTATTCGTCAGAGGTTCCTTCTCCACGTACGGCAGCAATCGGTAAAATCAAATCTCCTAAGCCAAGGTTTTTCTTTAAACCGCCACATTTGCCTAAAAACAAAACGGCTTTAGGCTCAATAGCTGACAGTAAATCCATTACGGTAGCGGCCATCGGTGAACCCATTCCAAAATTGATAATTGTAATGTTGTTGGCAGTAGCAGTTAACATTGGTCTATCTTTCCCTTTGATTTCTACAGAGAATTGCTCCGAAAACATCGTTACATAATTACTGAAATTAGTCAATAAAATATACTGACCAAATTCATTCAGTTTCATTCCCGTATACCGAGGAAGCCAATTTTCTACTATTTCTTGTTTTGTTTTCATAAATTTGGTTTTAATTTGTGATTAAAAATGAGCGGTTAGTCAATTTATTTGTAGCGTTGTATTATCCTTAATTTTTTCAAATAAAAACTCAATCAACAATCTTGGAAAATCTAAACATCCCATCATACGATTACAAATTAAGGAAAGTTGATGAAAAAATCTATATATATGATATCCTCAGACGCAAATATATTATGCTAACACCCGAAGAATGGGTTCGCCAGCACTTCGTTCATTTTTTAATCAACCATTATCACTATCCTAAAAGTTTAATCAAATTAGAAAGTTCTTTAAAATATAATACACTACTTAAACGAACAGATATCCAAGTGTTTGGGAGAGACGGTAAATTAAAGATGATTATCGAGTGTAAGGCTCCCTATATTCCACTTAGTCAACAGGTTTTTAGTCAGGTAGCGGAGTATAACCAAGTATTAAAGGCAGAATTCCTGACCATTACCAACGGAATGGTATATCATTGTTGTAAAACAGATTGGGAAAATATGAATCTTGAGTTTCTAAAAGATTTACCCTTATTTGTCTAAAATTTCATGTTTCTATAATTTCATTCATCATTCACATCACTACCTTTGTGAAAAAAACCTTCATCATGGTCTCAAAAAATATCTTGTCCATTGTACTTTTCTTCGCTCTGACAGCTTCTTTTGCTCAGAAACCAAAAACTCAAACAACGTCAACAACCTTAGCAAAACCTAAATTAGTAGTAGGTATTGTAGTAGACCAGATGCGTTATGATTATTTATATCGCTATTATGATAAATATAGTGCTGGTGGTTTCAAAAGACTAATGAATGAAGGGTTTAACTGTCGAAACAACCACTACGACTATGCTCCAACGGTTACAGCGGCTGGGCATGCAGCTATTTTTACAGGTTCTGTTCCTGCAATTGACGGTATCGTAGGGAACGAATGGTTTGACCAAAAATATAATCGTTCAGTATATTGCGTGGAGGACTCTACTGTAAAAACAGTAGGGGCAGACTCTAAAGCAGGATTGATGTCTCCTAAAAACTTATTAGTTTCTACCATTACTGACCAACTAAAGATTGCGAATGCATACCAATCAAAAACGATAGGTATTTCATTGAAAGACAGAGGGGCGATTTTACCAGCAGGACATACAGCCAATGCTGCTTATTGGTTTGATTCTAAAGACGGTTCATGGATTACCTCAACCTTCTATATGAACGAATTACCACAATGGGTAAAAGATTTTAATGCTAAAAAAATGCCATTGAAATACATGGCTGAGGGCTGGAAAACACTTTTGCCAATTGAGCAGTATACAGAGAGTTCAATGGATAATCAACCCTTTGAAAGTAAATTGGCGGGTGAAACTAGTCCAGTTTTTCCGCATGAATTAGTAGGTAGAGCAGGCGTAAATTTACTAGAAGTACTAAGAACAACGCCTTTTGGAAATACCTTGACGAAAGATTTTGCTTTGGCAGCTTTAGCAAATGAGAATCTAGGGAAAGGTCCTAAAACCGACTTCTTAACAGTTAGTTTTTCATCAACAGATTACGTAGGGCATTCATTTGGACCAAATTCAATAGAAGCAGAAGATACCTATTTGAGATTAGACAAGGATATTGCTGAAATCTTAACGACTTTAGATAAAACACTCGGCAAGAACAATTATTTAGTATTTTTAAGTGCAGATCATGGCGTAGCGGATATTCCAGGATTCTGGCAAGCAAATAAATTACCTGCTGGGATATATGAACGTTCAAAAGCAACTGCTGAAATAAAAGCGGCGTTGAAAGCAGCTTTTGGCGAAGGTGATTTTATAAAAGCAGAGGACAATTCTCAATTATATTTGAATTATGCTTTGTTAAGTGAAAAGAAATTGTCATTTTCACAAGTATATGAGGTAGTTAGAGAAACTTTGTTGAAACATGATGAAGTAGCCGACGTTGTTGACTTTCATAATATCGGGAATAGTACTTTACCAGATTATCAGTTGAAATTTCTCAAAAATGGCTATAATACTAAACGTAGTGGTGATATTTCTGTGGTGTTAAACCCAAGTTGGTTTAGTGGATATAAAACTGGGACAACGCATGGTACTCCCTATAGATATGATACGCACGTACCATTATTGTTTTTTGGTTGGGGCGTGAAAGCTGGAGAAACCACTACAAGAACTAATATTTCCGATATTGCACCAACCGTTGCAGATATATTAAGTATCCTCGAGCCTAACGGCAGTGTTGGAGGAGTAATTGCAGGGGTAAAACAATGAAAAAGGTTTTTGAAATAACAAAATGGCATACTTTTAGTTAGTTTATTTTGTAGAATTTGATTAAAATAAACTAAATTACCAATCTAAATAAAAAATACAAAAACGTATGAAGATAGCAGTAGTCGGAACTGGATATGTAGGCTTAGTAACAGGTACTTGTTTTGCAGAGACAGGAAATCAGGTAGTTTGCGTAGACATCGATGCAAAGAAAGTTGAAAAGATGAAAAATGGCATCATTCCTATTTATGAGCCAGGTCTTGATGTTTTATTTAATAGAAATACAGCAGAAGGGCGTTTGAAATTCACGACAGATTTAGCCGAAGGAATCAAAGATGCCAAAGTGATTTTCTTAGCATTACCAACACCTCCAGGTGAAGATGGTTCAGCTGATTTAAAGTATATTTTAAAGGTTGCTAATGATTTAGGTCCTATTTTAGACCAATATGTAGTAGTAATTGATAAAAGTACAGTACCAGTAGGAACAGCAGAGAAAGTACATGCAGCTATTGCTAAAAATGCTTCAACAGATTTGTTTGATGTAGTATCAAATCCAGAATTCTTACGAGAAGGTGTTGCTGTAGAAGACTTTATGAAACCCGACCGTGTGGTAATCGGAACGAGTTCAGAAAAGGCAAAAGGAGTAATGACAAAATTATATGCTCCGTTAGTACGTCAAGGTAACCCTGTTATTTTCATGGACGAACGTTCGGCAGAGATGACTAAATATGCAGCCAATGCATTCTTGGCAACTAAGATTACGTTTATGAACGAAATTGCTAACCTATGCGAAATGGTAGGAGCAAACGTAGATGATATCCGTAGAGGAATCGGTACGGATTCAAGAATTGGTAAGCGTTTCTTATTCGCAGGAATTGGTTATGGCGGAAGCTGTTTTCCTAAAGACGTTCAGGCTTTAGAGAAAACTTCAAAAGACTCTGGTTATGACTTCCAAATATTGAAAGCCGTAATGACAGTAAATGAAGACCAAAAGACGAGATTAATACCGCATATCAAAGCACATTTTGGTGGAGATTTGAAAGGGAAAGTATTTGGGATGTGGGGCTTAGCCTTTAAACCATATACTGATGATATTCGTGAAGCACCAGCGTTGTATAATATCAAAGAATTGCTAGCAGAAGGAGCCATCATCAAAGCCTTTGACCCAGAAGCAATGGAGAACGTGAAGGGAGTAATTGGTGATACGATTACTTACACAAAAGGTCCTTATGAAGCTATCAAAGATGTGGATGCGTTATTGATTATGACAGAGTGGCCACAGTTCCGTACACCAGAATTTGAGGTAATGGAAGTGTTGTTGAAGAATAAAGTAATCTTCGATGGTCGTAATTTATACGAATTAGATCAAATGAAAGAACTAGGATATACTTATTATTCAATTGGTAGAGATACAGTCAAATAATTGTGATTGAGTGAGTTGTGATTGAGTGATTTTATACAAAGCATTAATTTTCTAAAAAATCACTCAATCACTAATTCACAAATCACTAACTATATAAAAATATGAAACGAGTATTAATAACAGGTGGAGCAGGATTTTTGGGGTCTCACCTTTGTGATAGATTTATCAAAGAAGGATTCCATGTTATAGCCATGGATAATTTGATTACAGGTGATTTGAAGAATATCGAACACTTATTCAAACTACCTAATTTTGAATTTTATCATCATGATGTTTCTAAATTTATCCACGTTCCGGGTGAATTAGATTATATCCTTCACTTTGCCTCACCAGCCTCTCCGATTGACTATTTGAAAATTCCAATTCAAACCTTAAAGGTAGGTTCATTGGGAATTCATAATTGTTTAGGATTAGCCAGAGTAAAGAATGCAAGAGTATTGATTGCTTCAACTTCTGAAGTATACGGTGACCCAACAGTTCACCCACAACCGGAAGAATACTGGGGTAATGTGAATCCAGTTGGCCCTCGTGGTGTTTATGACGAAGCCAAACGTTTCCAAGAAGCAATGACGATGGCATATCATACTTTCCACGGTTTAGAGACAAGAATTGTACGTATATTCAATACTTATGGCCCAAGAATGCGTCTGAATGATGGTCGTGTATTGCCTGCATTCATCGGTCAAGCTTTAAGAGGCGAAGATTTAACGATGTTTGGAGATGGTTCACAGACAAGAGCATTCTGTTATGTAGATGACTTGGTTGAAGGTATCTATCGTTTGTTATTGAGTGATTATGCACAACCAGTAAATATTGGTAATCCAGATGAAATCACTATCAAAGAATTCGGAGAAGAAATCATCAAATTGACAGGAACAGAGCAAAAGCTAATCTCATTACCATTACCAACAGATGACCCTAAGCAACGTAAACCAGATATTACAAAAGCGAAGGCTATTTTAGGTTGGGAACCGAAAGTGAGTCGTTCAGAAGGCTTGAAGATTACCTATGAATATTTCAAATCTTTATCAAAAGATGATTTATTCAAAATGGCAAATCATAGAGAGTTTGAAAAGAAATAAACACAAAAAAGCCTCAAATGTTAGTTTGAGGCTTTTTTATTACCATCTAATTAAAGCTGAACCCCAAGTAAAGCCACTACCAAAAGCAGCCAGACAAATTAAATCTCCATCCTTTACTCGCCCAGTTTCCCATGCTTCGCAAAGGGCTATTGGAATAGAAGCAGCGGTAGTATTGCCATATTTTTGAATATTGTTCATTACTTTATCTTCCGAAAGCCCCATCTGTTGACGAACATATTCTGAAATTCTTAGATTAGCTTGATGTGGTACTAATAAATCTATCTCGTTTGGTTGAAGTCCATTTTTATCTAGTGCCTCGCGTATTACTTCTGGAAAACGCACAATAGCATGCTTGAAAACGGCATTACCATTCATGATAACATCACCAGAATTTTTGTCTTTCACTAGATTATCAAAGAATCTGCCCCCACTGCTACTACTACTTGGTTCTTTAACATATAAATCCTCTGCATATCTGCCATCAGCGTGCAAATGCGTTGAAAGTATTCTATGGTTTTCATCCTCAGTGGCTTGTAATACTACCGCACCCGCACCATCACCAAAAATTACGGCAACGCCTCGGCCTTCGTTAGTAGGATTTAGGAAAGTAGATTGCACCTCAGCACCAATCACCAAGATATTTTTATACATTCCCGAGCGAATGAATTGGTCAGCAGTCGATAACGCATAAATAAAACCAGAACATTGGTCACGGATGTCTAATACCCCCACACTTTGTATCCCTAATTCTCTTTGCATCACAAACCCAGGACCTGGGAAATAATAATCGGGTGTGATGGTCGCATATACAATAAAGTCAATCTCTTGTGGTGTAATACCAGCGCGTTCTATCGCTATTTTGGCTGCTTCGGTGGCCATTGAAGCATTGGTATCTTTGCCAGCTGTAAAATATCTACGTTCTTTAATACCAGTTCGTTCGGTAATCCAAGCGTCGGAGGTGTCCATTAAAGTTTCTAAATATTGATTGCTGATAATATTTTCAGGTACGTAATGTCCGATACCTACGATTCTCGAGTAAAGCATAAAGAAATTTTTAAATACAAAACAAAATTATGAATTTTCGTGAAAATATTAGATTATTTCCAGAAAATGAATTGATGTTTTAATAAAAGCAAATATGATGCCCAATAAAAAAGTGTCACCTAAGTTTTGCTTAAATGACACTCTGTTATAAAAGTCTAAACAAGAATTAAACTGAAAAGCTTTCGCCACATCCGCAAGTACGGGTAGCATTAGGGTTTTTGAATTGAAAACCTTTACCGTTCAAGCCATCTGAAAAGTCAAGTTCTGTCCCTGCTAAGTATAAAATCGATTTTTTATCAACCATGATTTTTACTCCTTTGTCTTCAAACACCATATCAGTAGTTTGCGGTTGAGAAGCAAAATCAAGATTATACATTAATCCAGAACATCCTCCGCCTTCCACAGCAACTCTAACGTTAAAGTCGCTCGTAAGTCCTTCTTTCTGACGCAATTCTATGATTTTGTTAGCTGCTATTTCTGTGATGGTTACCATATCTTTATGAAAATTATTTCCTATTTTAATCTTTATAACGGCAAAGTTAATCGGAAAGTTCATAGAAAGCACGCTGTATTGAATCCAATATTGAGATAAAATACAATTTATTTCAAAGGCAAATGCACTTCTGCCATCATACAACGAGCAGACCCTCCGCCATTTCCTTCTATCATCGATAAGTCAAAATGGTGAATAGTGGTATAATCTTCAAGCGTAGCAATTTGCTTAGGCGTTAATGAATAATAAGCTGCATCAGACATTACTAAAATTTTATCACCTTGCAAACTCCTTATTTCTAACATATTACCAGCAAAGTTGTTCATCTGCTCCAACGATATTTCTATGATTCTTTTACCATGTTGTTCTAAGGCATTTCGTAAGGTAAGTCGCTCATCTAAATTTTTGATAGCATCTAAACATACCACCGAAAACATATCCCCTACACACATCAATACATTGGTATGATAAATCTGCTTTCCATTGCCATCTACCGCTTCAAAAGACACTATTGTATAATTCGTTTTAGCACTAAATTCTGACAATACATCCTGATTAGTTCTAGGCGAAATACAGGCATAAGCAATCTTATTCTTGCGGTCAAGTACCATTGAACCTGTTCCTTCCAAGAATTTATCATCCTCTTCAAAAGAAGATAAATCGATTCTTTTGTTCACATAAAATCTCTCTTGAAGGCTATTGATAATATCCTGTCTACGTTCTAAGCGTCTGTTTTCAGCCTGCATTGGATAGAGGATAACTGTTCCATCACTATGAAATGAAATCCAATTATTAGGGAAAATAGAATCAGGTGTGTGTGGGTTTGGGGTATCCTCCACAACAATGATATCTACACCAGCTTTTCGAAGCTGTGCCACCATTTCATCAAATTCTTTCAAGGCAATTTCTTGTGAAGTTGCTTGTGTTTCTTTGCCAAAAGCTTGGTTTTGAAAAGCATTGGAAGTGGCAGTTTGTTCATTAAAACCAAAACGAACAGGACGAATCATTAAAATATGAGCAGTAGTCTGATTTTGCATGGCTTAATCAATTTACGATGATAGTTCACTTCTTAAAATGGGCATCGACATACAATGCGAGCCACCTCTTGCTCTGGATAGCTCAGCAGATGGAAGCATAATAAATGTATTTTGAACCGTTTCAGGCAAACGCCTTCCTGATTCAAAATCATTTAATAAATCTTCCATTTTGATGGTTTCAAACCCCATTTCTCTAAAAGCCTCAAGGGTTTTATCATTCCTATCATAGCCAATCACAACCCCTTCTTTTACAGCCAGTAAATTACAAGAGTCTGTCCATTGTTCTCGGGCACCAAAAGGAAATTCGTTATTACCAGAATAGATAAATTTCACATCTAATGGTTGAACGCCAAGGTCATAAATAGAAATTTCGGTTAATAATTCCTCTAAGCTAGCTATTTCACGAGGCTCATGTGCCTCTCCACGACGGAACTGAACGATATGTACTTGTTCTGCTTTTTTGGAAGGTAACAAGCCAGCTTTAATCAACACCTCATCTTCTGCTTGTAGTTGTGGTTTAGCCAACGAACCCAACAATACCCACATATTACGTTTTACTTGCGTAAAAACGGTATCAATATGCATATAATCACGTTTGTTCGGGATTTTGACCAATGTAATTTTATCTACTATCTTCTTTTCAAACAGAATCTTAATGACTTGCTTAGCCGCATTTACGGTGGTTCTTTCAGAAATGCCAATCAATAAATGGTTTTTGGCTACCATCATTACATCGCCCCCTTCCAACGTCGTTTGTGCTTCGTTAGCTTCGTATTCTGGTAACAAGAAAAGCGTTTCGTTATCAGGTATTTCGATAAGATTTTTGCGAACATCTTCAAAAATGGGATGATTGAAGAAGATATACTGAACCAATAAAGCCTCACGTGTACGGGCTTGTTTTTTGGGACGATTCAGTAAAATATGGTTGTTAATCGTAATGCCAATATCACGCGTAAAAATAAAATTAGGAATAGGCGGGAAAAGCATTTCTCCGGAAGGCGTACTACCCGAAATCAAGGTTTTTGCTAGTTCTATAGGAGGAAGGTTGTATAGCTCATCATGCGTACTATACCATTCTTTCTCTATCGCACAGGCCGCCGCTACTAGCTTCATCCTCACTAAATTATCCTCTAAAATATCAGATAATAATTTTTGAAGTTCTATTACTTTATCTGAATTGAAATATTCAGGATGGTCGGGTTTAAAGAAGTTACGGTCTTTATCAGCATCAATAGCAGCTAATTTACCTTTAATTTTATCAGGGTCAAGAAAATAGAGCAAGGTTTTTACATAAAAATCATACTCTTGGCGGCGCATCGTATCTAAATGCACAATGTCCTCAAAAAGCCAGTCTTGTGCTTTTGAAGGCACTACTTTCCCTAAACCGCTATCTGGACTATGAATGAGCAATCGCCTAAGTGTGCCTACTTCAGAAGAAACTTGGATGAGATTTTCCATAAACAATGATTAATAAAATCTGATTTCTCGCAAGTACTCATAATTTTTTAGCAATGTCAAGCCTGTTTTGAAAGGTAATTTTGAAAACATACCCTATTGAATTTAAACCCTGTTTTTAATGAATAATTTTTTTAGAAAATAATATGAGTTTTGAACAGTTCATCTTGATTTTAAACTTCATCTTGAGATTTTATTCTTAATAAAGGGCTAAAAATATAGTAATAAGCAAACTTTTTTCAATTACTTAGAGTTGTTCTAAATAAAGTGTAGTATTTAAAAAATACAATATTTAATTTTGTATCATGATTGGGAAAATTGTGTTTGATTTCTCCATTTGGGAATTATTAAACTAACTAAACAATTGTACCCCATAAATCAAGGTTTAGAAATTAATAGATAAAATGCTCAAAATAGACAATTTACAGGCAAAAATTGGGGAGAAGCAAATCCTCAGAGGAATTAATCTTGAAGTTAAAGCGGGTGAAGTACACGCAATCATGGGACCAAATGGTTCTGGTAAAAGTACTTTAGCTTCAGTATTAGCAGGACGCGAAGATTACGAAGTAACTGCTGGAAGTGTAGATTTTAACGGAACAGATTTATTAGAATTAGCAGCTGAAGAACGTGCAGCAGAAGGTGTTTTCTTAGCTTTCCAATATCCAGTTGAAATCCCTGGGGTTTCAACAACCAACTTTTTGAAAACGGCTGTTAACGAGATTCGTAAATATCGTGGTGAAGAACCAATGGATGCTGTGCAGTTTTTAAAGATGTTCAAACAGAAAATGGCTTATGTAAATATTGACCAATCTTTGTTGAACCGTGCTTTGAACGAAGGTTTTTCTGGTGGTGAGAAAAAGAAAAATGAAATTTTCCAAATGGCGGTACTTGAACCTAAATTAGCCATTTTGGATGAAACAGATTCAGGTCTTGATATTGATGCACTTCGTATCGTAGCTGAGGGAGTAAACAAATTGAAATCTCCGGACAATGCTGTGATTGTAGTGACTCACTATCAGCGTTTGTTAGATTATATCGTTCCTGATTTTGTTCACGTATTATACAAAGGACGTATCGTAAAATCTGGTACTAAAGAATTAGCTTTAGAATTAGAAGAAAGAGGTTACGACTGGATTAAGGCAGAAGTAGATGCTGAAGAATTGGGTGAAACAATCGCTTAATTGAATAGAGATTTTTATTGCGTATTGGGCAACTGATACTGCATCAATATCAATTATTAACATGGATAATAAAGATTCATTAAAGGCTCAATTGATTTCAGACTTTCAAGCCATTGAAGGACGCATGAACGGAGAAGCAAAATCTCCTGTTCATCAAGTTCGTAAAGAAGCCTTGAAAACGTTTGAAACCTTGGGTTTTCCGACGATAAAACACGAAGAATGGAAGTATTCTAATGTCAAAAACTTGATTAATCAAGCATTTGAATTTAATGCTCCTTCTGATTTTTCAGCACAAGATGTAGCGGATTCTTCTATTCCTAATCTTGAAGGTAATATACTTTACTTTGTAAATGGTGTTTACAATGCCGAGCTTTCTTCTATTGTAAGTCCAAGTTCAGAATTACAAATTTTAACTTTTGCAGATGCTGTTAAACAAGAGCCTGCATTAGTTGAACAGTATTTTAATAAATATTCTGATTCAGCAAGCAATGCTTTCACGGCATTGAATACTGCCTTTGCTCACAACGGAATTTTTGTGCATGTTCCTGCTAATAAAATAGTAGAACAACCAGTTATTTTAAGATTCATCGCTGATGCCCGTAATGTAAATGTAGCATCACAACCAAGAAATTTGATTGTTGTAGGCAAACGTTCACAAGTACAAATTGCAGAAGCTTATCGTTCATTGGGTGATAATTCTTCGTTTACCAATGCTGTAACTGAATTTGTGGTAGAAGAAGAAGCAAACGTTCACTACTACAAAGTTCAGAACGAATCTGATAAAGCTTATCACATTGGTACAACATCGGTACTTCAAGCTGGTAAATCAGTTTTTACTGCCAATACAGTAACTGCCAATGGTGGTTTTGTACGTAACAATTTGAATATCAAAATTGATGGTGAATACGCTGAAGCAAATATGTTTGGCTTATACATTCCAAACAAAAAACAGCATATTGATAATCATACTGTTGTAGACCACGCTAAGCCAAATTCAGAATCGCACGAGTTGTATAAAGGAATTTTGAAAGACAATTCAGTGGGAGTTTTCAATGGTAAAATTTTTGTTCGTCAGGACGCTCAGAAAACAAACGCTTTTCAATCTTGCAAAAACGTTTTGATGTCTGAAAATGCTTCGATGAATACTAAGCCACAATTGGAAATCTGGGCAGATGATGTAAAATGTTCACATGGTACTACTACTGGTCAATTGAATGAAGATGCTTTGTTTTATATGCAAGCACGTGGTATTTCAAAAGATTCAGCAAGAGCATTATTGATGTTAGCTTTTGCTCAGGAAGTGATTGATAAAATGCAAATTCCTGCGATTAAAGAATATTTACAGGAATTGATTATTGATAAGATTTATCAGGGATAATATACGCAGGAGAGTAGTGTTTTACCATAACCTTTGTTGAGGTAAAATGCTGGAAAGATGATTTGCTAAAGCAAAAAAAGCACCATTGAAACCATGATAACGACCGATATTTTAGATATACAAAAAATAAGAGCTGATTTCCCTATTCTTGAACAAGAAATTAATGGAAAGAAATTGGTTTATTTTGATAACGCCGCTACTACGCAAAAGCCAACAGCCGTTATTGATGCCATTGCTCATTATTATAATTTTGATAATGCCAATATTCACAGAGGGATTCACACATTAGCGGAAAGAGCCACGCGTGACTTTGAAGCTTCAAGAGAAGCCGTTCGTGAATTTTTGGGTGCGTCTTCTACGGAAGAAATTATCTTTACTTCAGGAACTACCCAAGGAATTAACTTGGTAGCAAGCACTTTCGGTAGGAAATTTATCAAAGAAGGCGATGAAATTATTGTGTCGGGCATGGAACACCATTCCAATATTGTGCCTTGGCAAATGCTTTGTGAAGAAAAAGGAATAACACTAAAAGTGATTCCTGTCACTGAACAAGGAGAATTGGATATGGAAGCGTATGAAAACTTACTTTCTGAGAAAGTAAAATTAGTAGCGGTAAACCATGTGTCTAATTCATTGGGAACAATCAATCCTGTAAAAGAAATTATTGCTTTAGCCCACGAATATGGTGCTAAAGTATTAATTGATGGCGCTCAGGCTACCTCACACTTTAACATAGATGTGCAGGATTTGGATGCTGATTTTTATGCGTTTTCTGCGCATAAATTATACGGTCCAACAGGTATGGGTGCTTTGTATGGCAAAAAAGAACTCTTGAATGCTATGCCTCCATACATGGGTGGTGGTGAAATGATTAAGGATGTTACCTTCGAGAAAACCACTTATAACGAATTGCCTTATAAGTTTGAAGCTGGTACGCCTAATATTGCGGATGTAGTAGCGCTAAAAACAGCGTTAGAATATGCTGATGCACTTGGAAGAGAGAATATCGCAGCACATGAAGATATGCTGTTGAGCTATGCAACTGAGCAATTATCTGAGATTGAAGGATTGAGAATTATCGGTCAAGCTAAGAAAAAAGTGTCTGTATTGAGCTTTGTGATTGATGGAATACATCACCAAGATATTGGCGTATTGCTTGATAACCAAGGAATAGCCGTAAGAACGGGGCATCACTGTACACAGCCTTTGATGCAAAGATTTAATTTACTTGGAACTTCAAGAGCCTCTTTTGCGGTTTATAACACGATAGAGGAGATTGATAGATTAGTGGCAGGTATTCATCGAGTAAAGAAAATGTTATTATAATTTGTAAATGGGCATCAACTTGTTTACAAATTATTCAAAATAATTTATGACTATCAACGAAACACAAGACGAAATCATTGATGAGTTTGCACTTTTTGACGATTGGGCAGATAAATACGAATACATCATTGATTTGGGTAAAAAGTTAAAAGGTTTACCAGAAGAGCAAAAAACAGAAGATAATATCATCAAGGGTTGCCAAAGTAGAGTTTGGCTGAATGCTAAATTTGAAGATAATAAATTATTGTTTGAAGCAGATTCTGAAGCAATCATCGTAAAAGGTTTGGTGAATATGTTAATCAGAGTATTATCTGGTCATACTCCCGAAGAAATTACTGCTGCTGACTTGTATTTTATTGATAAAATTGGAATGACTTCGCATTTAGCTCAAACCCGTTCAAATGGGTTGGCTTCAATGGTAAAGCAAATGAAAAATTATGCTATTGCTTACGGGTTGAAGGCTTAGTTTTTCAGAAAATAAATAGTAAGAATTCATAATCATTGATAGAAATCATGTCGGAAGTAGATTTAAAAGAAGAGGTAATCAGAGCATTAAAGGGCGTATATGACCCAGAAATTCCTGTGGATGTATATGAACTAGGATTGATTTACGATATTAAAATTTTTCCAGTAAACAATATTTACATTTTGATGACTTTAACATCACCTTCATGCCCATCGGCTGAGGCTATTCCTGTTGAAATCGAGCAGAAAATTCGTGAGATTGAAGGTGTAACAGATGTAAGTGTTGAATTAACTTTTGATCCACCGTATTCACAAGACATGATGTCTGAGTCGGCCAAATTGGAACTCGGTTTTATGTAATTGTGTTTTTAATCAGATTGCCGCACTAATGATTGCGTGTCATTAGGTATATTTTTTATTACAAGACAAAATCATATTTGAAGTGTTTCTTTGAAGGACAATTTTCAAATTGACTATTTTTCAAATTTTCAAACTTTATATTATGTACCCAGAACATTTAGTAGCTCCAATGCGTGCTGACATCGTAGAAGGAGGATTTACAGAATTAAAATCAGCTACAGAAGTTGATCAAGTATTGGCTGAAAAAGGAACAACGTTGGTATTTATCAACTCTGTTTGTGGTTGTTCAGCTCGTACTGCTCGTCCAGGTGTAAAAGAAGCTGTTTGGAACTCTGCTAAAAAACCAGAACATTTAGTGACAGTTTTTGCAGGTGTTGACCAAGAAGCGACTCAAAAAGTTCGTGAATATCATTTACCTTATCCACCATCTTCTCCATCAGTAGCATTGTTTAAAGATGGTGAATTGGTTCATTTTGTAGAACGTCACCACATCGAAGGTCGTTCGGCTGAAATGATTGCAGGACATTTGGAAATGGTTTTTGACGAATTCTGTGCATAGTATCAAATACTTTCCAACAAAAAAGCAGGCTTTCAATTATTGAAAGCCTGCTTTTTTGTAATTAGCCTTTTATTTTTTGTACTGTTCAATAATCCTGAATATTGTTTTTTGCGTTTCTAAGCTTTTGAAATATTCAAACATTAATTCATGTCCTTCATAGCTAAGCACCAAAGCTGTTTCTAAATAATTAAAGGCTTCTTGATATTTTCCTGCTTTAATTAAATAAATGGATGCTCTATAATACAATTCAGCTTCTTCGGGCATAATATCAATAGCAGATACCATTAATTCAGCCGCTAAATCAAAATCACCTTGTTCATGAACGAGTGCCGACCATTTAATCCATGCTTCTGGATTAATAGGCTCTAATTCAGCTGATTTTTGATAGGCTTCCATGCCAGAAGTTATATTCCCTAAGTTTGTTTCAGCATCAGCCAAAGCTAACCAGTAATAAGCATTTTGATCATCAAGGCTCAATGCTTTTTTGATAAAATGAATAGCCTCTATCCATCTTTTCATTTCGCACAAACAAATGCCTACGCCAAAATAACCGTCATCCCATTCAGCATCAAGTTGAATAGCATATTTGTAATAGTGGATGGCTTCTGAAAATCGTTCCTGACGTTCGATACTAGCCCCTAAACAACAATACACTTCGGGACTGATGTCTTCGTGTTCCAAACAATAACGATAATTCTCTTCCGCTTTTTGCCAATTGCTCAAATTCATGTACGAATTTCCTAGATTGAAATAAGCAGATGAAAATTTGTCATTAATGGCAATAGCATATTCATAAGCATCGGCAGCCTCTTCAAACTTTGCAAGTTTAGAATAAGCGATTCCGATATTGTACCAAGCATTTTCAGAGAATGGGTCAGTATCAATAAACTGCTGATAGTAAGGCAGAGATTCTTCCAATTTACCAATCTCGTCCAAACTGTTGGCTAGTTCATATAGCGCATTTTCATTCTTGATGTTGGCTTCAATCGCTTGTTTAAAAGCGGCCACAGCATTGTGGTGTTTACCCCAGCTTTGATAAGCCAAACCGATATGGAAATATACTTCGTCACGCTCTTCGGCAATGTCCAAAATCTCTGTTAAGAGTTCTATGGCAGTTTGGTAATCACCTTTCAGGTTATAAATAGTACTCTTCAGGTAAATGGTATCGCTATCCGAAGGATTGAAAATCTCAGCTTGCGTTACTACTTCCAAGGCCTCATCATGCTTGCCTTGGTTGGCTAGTAGTTCTGCCTTACAGAGCATCAATTCTAAAGAATATGGATATTGTTCAAGGGCAATGTCACAGGCTTGCATGGCATCTTCTATCTTACCTTCTTCCATATAATGCTCAACGATTTGCTCGTAAGTATCAAGGTCAAAGAAAGAATTCTCCCTACGTTTGAGCATAGACTCAAAACGCCTCACTGAATGCAGTGTCTCTTCTTGGCGGTCTTCAAAATCTTGTTCCATCATTTGATTGCAGGGGGTGAGGTGATGTTTATCAGTGGCTGGAAAAATATTTATCAACATTATTGATAAATGTTTTAGGTTATGCCAAACTCTCTTTATTGCTAAGATAATAAAAAAACTTTTAATTTACCAAAATTGGAATAGTAACATTCATCTTAGTTTCTATATTTAACTAACATATATCATAGGATAATTTTAGCTTTTTATGAAACATTTTTACGATACTTTCTAGCATTGTTACTACACTATTAATTTAAAAACTATTTAGTATTATCTATGTATTTAGCTTTTAAAACAAAACAAATACGGTTTAAGGTTTCATCCAAGTCCTTGAATTTCAAACCTAATTGGTTTTTTACTTTATCATTGGCATAATAAAAGTGATGACTTGATGTCAAAACCGTTTCTTTGGTAATTAACGGAGCCTTTCCTGTGAAATAACTTCTTACTGCTTCTACCCGCCAAATAATAGCAGTTAAAAATTTACTTATTAACTTTCTAGGAGGCTTTTTATTGAGTAAGGTGGCTACTTTTTCAAAGAAATCTTTGTAAGAAACATAACCACTATTTAAAATAAACCTTTCTCCAGAAACATCTGAAGTCATTAACTGAAAAATACTCTCGGTTACATCTACGATATCTACGTAATTTAGGGTGCCTTTAGGATAGAAAGAGTGTTCTTCATTCGCATATTTGAATAATTGAGTACTACTCTTACCCCAGTCGGCTTCTCCTAAAATCAATGAAGGATTTACAATCACTGATGCCAAACCTTCCGAAAAGCCTCGCCAGACTTCCATTTCAGCCAAGTATTTAGATTTAGCATAATTAGAATTCAACGGACTTTCTTCCCAAGTTGCTTTTTCATCAATCGTAATGATAGACTCATGCTTGGCTTCAATAGGAATTTTTCTGCCTATAGCCGCTACTGAACTAACGAAACATATTTTTTCTACACCATGCGAAATACAACTATTCACAATATTGGCTGTACCTTCAATGTTGGTTTTAAACATAATGTCGCGGTCTTTGGGTGCAAAAGATACAATTGCCGCAGCATGTACAACCAAATCAACCTCCCTCATTAATTCATCTAAAAACATTACATCCAAAATATCACCATCTTTCCAAGTGATTTCAGAAGCTATTTCTTTGATGAGTGATAAGTCGCTTGTACTTCTTTTTAAGCCAATTACTTGATAGCCAGCCTTTAAGAATCGCTTAGCTACAAAACTACCCACCAAGCCAGTAATGCCAGTGATTAGGATATTTTTAGGTTCTTGAATCACAATAATTTTAACATAAAAACATTCATGTACATTTGTGTTACAAAGGTAAATCCAAATCATCAGAATCAATTACAAAGTGATAAAGAAAGCGTTTATAGATTTAGGGACAAATACTTTTCAGCTACTGATTGTAGCCCAAGAAGGCAGTTCATACCAAAAGATACATGAGGATAGTTATGCCGCCAAAATTGGATTAGGAGGGATTTCATCGGGAGTAATTACGCCAGAAGGTATACAAAGAGCCATTGTAGCATTAAAGTACTTTCAAGAAAAACTAACTCATGAAGAAGTAGCTACTGAAAATATTTTTGCTACTGCCACTAGCGCTGTTCGTAATGCAAGGAATGGAGAAGAATTTTGTAATGAAATATTTACAGAAACTGGCATCAGCATCAATGTGATTTCTGGTGAAGAAGAGGCCGCATTGATTTATGAAGGCGTAAAGTTAGGGACACAGATTGGAAAAGAAACGTCGTTGATTATTGATATTGGTGGAGGTTCGGTTGAATTTATCATCTGTAATCATGATAGAGTTTTTTGGAAACAAAGTTTTGAAATAGGCGGACAAAGATTGATGGATAAGTTTTTTCATTCAGACCCTATCACACCGCGTTCAGTACAATTATTGAAGCAATATTTAGAAGAAAAATTGCTACCATTAACTAATGCTGTGCATCAATACGCACCAATTTGTGTCATTGGTTCAGCTGGTTCGTTCGAAACCCTCGTTGATTTATATTTCATGAAGAACTTTGGATATTTGCCACCCACAGAACAGGTTTCTTTTGACTTGCCCATTGCCGAATTTTATGATTCATTTTTGAAAATAGTTTCGGCTAATCATGATGAAAGAATGGCGCTGGCTGGAATGATAGAACTTCGGGTAGATATGATTGTAGTAGCAGTTTGTTTGATAGAGTTTGTATTAAAACGTTATGATATTCATCAAATAAAAGTATCGAACTTTGCGTTAAAGGAGGGAATACTGAGCAAACAGCTTGCACTTCACTCATTTTAAAGAAAAAAACAGACCTATATACCTGCTAAAATACAGTTGTATAATGTTTTAATACTCAGAATTTTAAGGTTTTATAAGCTATTGAATAACCAATAATTTTCAGATAAGGCATATCACATAAGTCATTTTTTTTCGTTAAACTTGTTAAAAATTAATTAATCTCCAACATTTTTTTTCAACGATTCAAGCTCAAATTTTAAACTTGACTCTTCGTAATCCGTAAAAGCTATGCAGATCTTTCTAAGTATCCTATTACAAACTAACGTTATTTCTCCAGACTCTGTAACTACTTCGCTTGCTAATGGAGCGACAAAAGCTGACCAAGAAATGAATATTTTGAACCTCTTGGAAAAAGGAGGTTGGGTAATGATTCCAATTTTTATATTGTTTGCTATTGCCTTATTTTTATTCTTGGAAAGATATTTTTATATCCGTAAAACTGCCAAACTTGATAATAACTTTTTGTTTTCAATCCGTGAAATGTTGTATGTAGGCAATGTACAAGGGGCTATTGCTTATTGTAAAAACTCACAATTCCCGATTGCAAGACTATTAGAAAAAGGATTGAACCGTTTAGGGTCGCCTATTCGTGATATAGAAACAGCCATCGAAAATACGGCAAGAGTAGAGATTTATAACATGGAAAAAAACCTTGGTTTTCTTTCAGCCATTGCTAAAATTGCTCCTATGTTTGGTTTCTTGGGTACTGTTTCAGGGATGATTCGTACTTTCCATAATATTTCAGTAGCCAACAAAATTGATATTAGCACGATTGCAAGTGGTATTTACGAGAAAATGGTTACTTCGGCTACAGGTTTGATGGTGGGTATTATTGCTTACTTTTTCTATACCATTCTTACTACGATGATTGATCGTGCTGTGAATAAAATGGAAGTTACTGCGATTGATTTCTTAGACATTTTGCATAAACCAGCATCAACTAAATAATTTTTAATGGCTGATTGCAAAAATTAAGCATTCATTCTTCATTGTTGAAAATATATGAATATAAGAAAACGTACTCGTGAACAATCTGAAGTAGAAACTGGCGCATTAGCAGATATACTTTTTTTCTTGATGATGTTCTTCTTGATGATTTCAACCTTGGCTAGTCCAGATGCCATCAAGTTGTTATTACCAGAATCGTCAACAGCCCAACAAACGGCAACGAAAGAAAATATCAGATTGACAGTTGATGAAAACAACAATTATTTTGTAGATGATAATCCAGTTCCTTTTGAAGAATTGGAAACATACCTTGGTGATGAAGCCAAAAAGAAAGGCTCTGAAACCGTAATTTTGAGAATAGCCAAAGATAGAACAGTTCAGGATTTGACAAAAATTCATGATATTGTAGCTCGATTAAACCTTGGAATGGTAATGGCAACCGATAAGTTATAAATAAGCCAGTTTATTAAAGGACATTTATTGTACTAGATGATATTAATTAAAGGCTCAAAGCTGATGGCTTGCCGTATTTCACAATGAATTTTCTTATTATTTCTTTAAAATCAATAGCCGTTTACGTATTTATCGTAGCGGCTATTCGTTTGTTTGGCAAAAAAGAACTTTCTCAATTATCTGTAATTGATTTAGTCTTTATCTTGCTAATTTCTAATGCCGTTCAAAATGCGATGGTCGGAGACGATACCTCGCTTTTAGGAGGCTTTGCCGCCGCAGGCAGTTTGTTTGTCATGAACTTTGTCTTGAAAAAGGTAATGTTCAAACACGAGTCTATTAGCAAATTAATTCAAGGTGAACCCCTCATGTTGGTTTATCAAGGGGAAATAAAAGAGAAAGCCTTAGAAAAATCTGGATTAACTTTGGACGAACTTCATGCCGCTATTCGTGAACACGGCGTTGAAAAAGTAGAAAAAGTAGATTTAGCGATTTTAGAAGTAGATGGTAATATTAGTGTGTTATCAAACGACTATAAACACCGTACTTCTAAAAAGAGAAAAGCACATAAAATGTTATCTAAAAATGGATGATATAGAAATTCTATTCCAACATATTTTTTATAATGATGATTTCATCAAAATATTAGCATCTACAGGTGTAGGGGCTTTGATTGGTCTTGAACGAGAATATAGAAGTAAATCAGCGGGTTTACGAACTTTTACCTTGATTTCGGTAGGTTGTACCATTTATACAATTTTATCAGAGAAAATGGGTGTCAATACTTCTCCAGACCGTATTGCTGCCAATGTGGTAACTGGTATAGGTTTTTTGGGAGCGGGCGTGATTTTCAAAATGGATGACCGAGTAAAAGGGCTTACTACCGCGACAATTATTTGGGTGACAGCCTCTTTAGGAATGGCTATTGGCGACGGACATATCCTGTTGTCTTTCTTAGGAACGAGTGTGGTATATGTAGTACTTGGACTTTTCGTGAAGTTAGAAGTTATCATGGAAAGATATGGTCGCACGCATGCTTATCGAATCATTTGCGATTATACCCCTGATGCTTTTATTAAATTAGAAGCTATTTTTGAAGACTGTGACCTGATTGCTAAAAGAGAAAAACAAATTATCCGAAACAATATTTTAGTTAGTAATTGGTCTGTTAGAGGGCGTTCCACTAAGCATGCTAAGTTGGTAAAGAGGTTGATGGCAGATGCTTCAATTAAAGAATTAGAATTTTAATTTTACTGGTATTAGCAATGTTTTATTGCTAATACCAGTATGGAAATTATTAGATAACAGCATTCAGAATTAATACACCAGCCAAGCCTACAACGGCAACAATACTTTCCATCATCGACCAAGACTTAATTGTATTTTTGATACTCAAATTAAAATATTCTTTAAATAACCAGAAGCCTGGGTCATTTACGTGCGAGAACATTAAACTACCAACACCAATTGATAATACCATTAGATTAGGGTTTACACCAGATTGAGCCACCAATGGTGCCATAATCCCAGCAGTTGTTAGTCCCGCTACAGTTGCGGAACCCAAACAAACCCTAATGATAGCTGCTACTAACCAACCTAAAATCAATGGGTTTAAAGGTAATGTTTTTAGAATAATGGCAATTTCATTACTTACCCCGCCATCTATCAAAATTTGCTTTAAAGCACCAGCCCCACCAATAATCAAGACAATCATCGATACATCTTTTACAGCTTCGGTGTAGATAGACATAATAGTCTTCATAGAAGTCCCCATGTTTCTACCCAAAGTAAAAGTGGCTACAATTACCGAAATAAGCATGACGATAGAAGGGTCGGCAATGAATACGCCGAATGATTTCATTGATTCACTTCCTTTCCAGAAGGTAGACAACAATGTTGTAGAGGCTAATAAGATTACAGGTAAAAGTGACGTTAAAAAGCTATTTAAAGTACTAGGTAATTGGTCTTCCGGAAGGGTTTTGCTTTGGAAAGTCTCTAAAGGTGTTGAAGGGATTTTTTTCAATGTCAAAGAGAAAATAGGCCCCGCAATGATAATCGTTGGAATAGCGATGATGATACCGTAAACCAATGTAAGTCCCATATCAGCATTAAACTGAGCAACCAAGGCAGCAGGAGAGGGGTGGGGAGGTAAAAAACCATGAGCAACCGATAAAGAAGCCAGCATTGGTAAACCAATATATACGGCAGGTAACTTATATTGATTAACTACTGAAAAAATTAATGGTATCATCAATACGAAACCTACATTATAAAATAATGGAATCCCGATAATGAAACCAGTACACACCAACCCCCATTGAATATATTTTCTGCCGAAAATTTTCATCATTACAGAAGCAATTTTCTGGGCTGCGCCACTTTCAGCAACAATTTTTCCTAACATTGCCCCTAAAGCAATGACGATAATCAAAGAGCCTAGCATATCGCCCACACCTTTTTGCAAAGATTTCCCGATACTGCTTAGTGGAATGCCAGTTGTGATACCTGCAACGATAGAAACAATTAAGAAAGCGAGAAAGGGATTGAGTTTTCCCCAAGTAATGAGAAGTACCAAAAGACCGATACACAAGAAAATAATAAATAATGTCATAGTTTGATTAATTGGATAAGATAAATAATAAGATAAACCTAACCATTTGCCATGTATGGTTTATCCTTTTTTGAGATAAATTTTTTAAAATCAGTATTTGGTTATATTCTCACTTAGAAAATTAAAACTAAGACTCTTTTTTCCTTAAACGCCCTATGTAAGTAGGCTAAAACATTTTCATCAAAAGGATATTTATGGTTTTCTATACTTAGTATTTTAAAGATATAACCTTTATGAATCAGGTAAATATAATTAAAACAAAATAATCAATTGTGAAAATTTGAAGATTGAGTAGTATTTTGAGTACAAAATGAGTATTCAACTATTCGTCAATCAGGCAATTATTGCTTAAATAACTTGACATTTAAAGAAGTAAGTTTTATCTTTGCACCTCTATTACAAAAAAAGATTTTAAACAAACAAATAATATGCTGATTATCAATATTAAAGAAAACGAGTCAATCGACAAAGCGTTAAAAAGATTCAAGAAAAAATTTGAAAAAACTGGCGTTGTAAAGCAACTTCGTAAACGTGCGGCATTCGAAAAACCATCAGTTGGTCGTCGTACCGAAATCATTCGTGCTTCATACAAACAAAGAATGTACGGTAACGAAGAAGCATAGTTCATAGATTGATTTATTTCCAAATAACAGAAGTATTTTGTTATCAATTTAATCGTGAATTAAGCCGATAACCGTCAGCATTATAAAAAAGCGTCTGAATAAACAATGTTTGTTCAGACGCTTTTGTTTTTAGACTAGCTTTGTTGTAAATTATTCACTCAAAGCGATTACTAACAAAGGATTGTTGTTAAATCTATTAACCTCCAAGAAAATCGATGCCAGAAATTATAGATTTTTTCATTAAATACATTCAGTTTGAAAAACGCAGTAGCGAACATACAGTTACGGCTTACCGAACAGATATGAAGCAGTTTACTGAATATTTAAGTAAATCTTATGATTTTCAACATCCTCAATTGGCAGATTTTCAGATGATTCGTTCGTGGATAGTTTCATTGGCGGAGGCTAAAGTAGAGAATCGTTCAATCAATAGAAAGATAGCTACGCTCAGAACCTTCTACAAATTTCTTTTGCAGAAGAAAATCATTGAAAAAGACCCGATGTTTAAGGTTTCAGCTATGAAAACCCAGAAAACAATTCCTTCTTTTGTCCGTGAAACAGAATTAGATACGCTATTGGATGATGTGGAATTTACAGAAGATTTTGCTGGTGTACGTGATAAACTCGTTTTAGAGCTACTGTATGGAACAGGAATGCGTTTGTCAGAAATGATAGATTTAAAAGAGCGAGATATTGATTTCTATAACCGAACCCTAACAGTATTGGGAAAACGGAATAAGCAAAGGATAATACCGATTAATCAGCAATTGGTATCATTAATACAAGCTTATCAATCGTATAAAAATTCGGAATGTTTAGGCAATGATTTTTTGATTGTGACCGACAAGGGGGAACAGAGTTATCCCGTGATGATTCAACGGATTACTAAAAAGTATTTATCATTAGTAACAACACTTGCTAAGAAATCACCACACATTTTACGACATTCTTATGCTACACACCTGTTGAATAATGGTGCCGATTTGAATGCAATCAAGGATTTATTGGGTCATTCATCGCTTTCAGCTACACAAGTTTATACACATAATTCAATGGAGAAAATCAAGAAGATTTATGAACAGGCACATCCAAAGGCATAATGGAGGGATTAGATAATAAGTGATTAGTAAAAATCAATCTTTTATACTGTTACCCCTTGTTCTTTAAGGTAATTTCCGATATTAAAAAGGTGTCCATCCAATAATTCAACATCTTTATTCCAGTCTCTAACAATCCAATCTTCATCTTTGGTAGCAATAACTACTTTCTGGGTTTTGGTAAAAATCCAAATTACTTTTTCTGTTCCGAATGCTAAGAGTTTATTGGTTTTGGTAAAAGTATAATCAAAATCTTTCTCATCAGAAAGATCAATTCTGATGTCAACTTCAATCGCAATTTTAGGAGGAACATCAATATAATGATTATTGATTTTAGTAGGAGGAAGGTTTTTCTTTTCAATGATATAAATATCACCCGATAAATTAGTCTTGTGTTCTATATGAGTACCAATCTCATTTGTAAGAAAATAATATTGATTTAAACTGATATTTCTGTAAAGGATTCCCAGTAAATATTGGATTATAAATGATTGTAAACCACTCGTTCCCATAATATCTTCAATTTTTTTCTTTTTGGATAGAACTTCTTTATAACCTTTATAATACAGCTTTCGTCCGTCTATAATTTCATAAACGAGAGCGTCTGGAATCTCTTTGGGCTTGCGTACGCGCGCTATTTTCTGAGGTATTTTATCTGCTATGACCATAAATAGCAATTTGTTTAGCTAATGCAAGATAAAAAGACTTGGCAATTTTGCCAAGTCTTTTTAACGTTACTTACTTATAATCTTCTTCGTCATCATCAAATTTGAATTTGTCCAAATCGAACAGTGAATCTGTCAAATCTTTAAATTGAAGCCCTTTTTCAAGATTCTTTTTAGAGATAATAGAAAATTCAGATAGTCCGTGTAGTACAAATTCCATCATGAACAGCTTTTCTCTGCCTTGCATGGCTGGATAAACTTTTTCGATGAGTTCATCCAAGCCCTCTATCGTGCGCAAACGTGCTGAATAGTCTTTGTCAGAACAATCATTTAAAATATCCATGACATTGCCATCCATAAACCAATCAATAATTGGTTTATAAGGGTTTTTGCCAGCTTTATCCTTAGCAGCTTTCTTGATTTTCTCAGGGTCTGGGAAGAAATTCAAAAATTGTGCTCTAATGGCTTTCCCAATCAGGTTTTGTGCTACAATTACTGGGCCTTCTACTTCGCCTTCATATACCAATTCTACTTTGCCACAAACTGCTGGAATAACACCAACCAAATCGGCTACACGTACATACGTTTTGTCTTCATCATTCAATAATGCACGTCTTTCAGCAGCAGAAATCAAGTTTTCATAAGCAGAAATAGTCATACGTGCTGAAACCCCAGATTTAGCATCAACAAATTCAGATGAACGCGCTTCAATAGCAATTTGCTCAATCAAATCGTCCATGATATGGTTGGTCGTTACTAATTCTTCTTGCTCGCCTTTTAATTTTGCTTCTTGTAACGTAATCTTTTTCCCAATTTCCAATGTTTTTGGATAATGGGTAACAATCTGAGAGTCAATACGGTCTTTCAGTGGCGTTACAATTGAACCACGATTAGTATAGTCTTCTGGATTGGCCGTGAATACAAATTGCAAATCAAGCGGTAAACGAATCTTGAAACCACGAATTTGAATATCGCCTTCTTGTAAAATATTGAAAAGTGATACCTGAATACGCGCTTGTAAATCAGGCAATTCGTTAATTACAAAAATACAACGGTGCGAGCGTGGAATTAGCCCAAAATGAACTACTCTTTCATCCGAATAAGGCAAACGCAATGTTGCAGCCTTAATTGGGTCGGCATCTCCAATCAAATCGGCCACCGATACATCTGGCGTAGCTAATTTTTCAGTATAACGGTCACTTCTGTGCATCCAAGTAACAGGCGTTAAATCACCGTGTTCTTCGATTAAATCTTTCGCAAAACGCGAAAGAGGCTGTAAAGGGTCGTCATTCAGTTCTGAACCTTTTACTACAGGAATGTATTCGTCTAATAAATTTACCATCAATCTGGCAATACGTGTTTTGGCTTGTCCACGTAAACCCAACAAATTAATATGGTGTTGCGAAAGTATTGCTCTTTCAATATCAGGAATCACGGTGTCTTCATAGCCCCAAATTCCTTCAAAAACATTCTCTTTATTTTTAATTTTAACGATTAAGTTATCCCTTAATTCATCCTTTATTGATTTTGGTTGGTAGCCTGATGCTTTTAATTGACCGAGTGTGTGAATATTTAACAGTTCTGTTGAATCGATTGTTTTGTATGACATTATGCTGTTGTATCTTATGAAAAATGAGATTTATTTTAAGTGAGAGAGGTTCTTTTTATTTAAAATTGCTGAACCATAACTGCGATTAGCAATAAAACCTAGAACATCTCTATTTTGTATATTTTGTCCTTTCAATTTCAATTTAATTACTTCCGAATATGCTTCTGCATAAGTCTCGTCATCATAGGATTTTACTACAGACGATTCTCTTGAAAATGCCTCTCCTTGTGCTCTATATGGCAAAATTTTAGCTTTTGCCTCATGGTCTATGCATTGAAGATACGATTCGTGCTTTTCAGCGGCTATATAAATTGGTTTTAAATTCATGATTTCTGAAATTTTGGGGTTTAAGGACGTGTTAGTGATTTGAAAATTTGAAGATGTGTTAATTTGAAAACATTTCTCTTCCAAACTAATTAACAACAAATCTCAAAGCTTACCGCTCAAAGCTAATAGCTAAATTACCTCACATCTTTCTTTCTGTTTTTTTCATAATCTTCAAAAATAAACTCTCCGAGTCCTTTTAATGAAGAATAATATGCTCGTCCGTTATTAATCTTAGTGAATTCTTGTACAAATTCCTTTAGATATTGGTCACGAGCAATCATAAAAGTTGTTACTGGAATTTTTAAACGACGACACTGCGCCGCTAAGGTTAACGTTTTGTTTAGTATTTTTTTATCTAAGCCAAATGAATTTTTATAATAACGAATCCCTTCTTTTAAGCAAGTAGGTTTGCCGTCGGTTATCATAAAAATTTGTTTGTTTTTATTCTTTCTTCTTCTCAATAAATCCATGGCTAGTTCTAACCCTGCCACAGTATTAGTATGATATGGACCAACTTCTAAATAAGGTAAATCTCTTACTTGAATCTGCCAAGCATCGTTCCCAAAAACAATAACATCCAAAGTGTCTTTTGGATATTTTGTCATAATCAACTCCGCCATTGCCATCGCAACTTTTTTAGCAGGAGTAATTCTATCTTCGCCATACAAAATCATCGAGTGTGAAATGTCAATCATCAAAACGGTAGAAGTCTGGGCTTTATATTCCTTATCAACGATTTCTAGGTCGTTTTCAGTCAACATAAAATTTTCTACACCATTATTGATTTGTGCATTTCTGATAGATTCCGTCATTGCGATTTGGTCCATCGCATCTCCAAATTGAAACTCTCGGCGGTCGGTATTGTTTTCGTCTCCAGTGCCTTGATAGGGCGTTCTATGGTTCCCGTTTGAGCCTGTTTTCTTTAATTTACCAAAAATTTCATCCAACGACTGCTTTCTGATACTTTGCTCACCTTTTGAAGTAAGGATTGGTTCTTCCTCACCTTCTTCATTTTTTTCTTCTTTGATATAGCCCTTTGATTTCAAGTCATCAATAAAATCGGCTATTCCGTATGAATTATCAGTAAGGTTATATTGTTTATCTAACGAAGTCAACCATGTTAAAGCCTCTGAAACATTGCCGGCAGTCATGGTAACTAGTTGATTAAAAATGTCTAAGAGCTGGTCGAATTTGGCTTTTTTGCCGTCTTCGGCTTCCTGAGGAATATATTCTGAAAAACGATAGCCAATCATATTTAAGTTGGAATTGATGAAAATTGAGTGCTATTTTTTTTGCACAGTATAAATATAAAACAAAAACTTTATCGAATGGGTTTAATTATGGGCGATATTAATTACAATAAATAAAAAAAACCATACTTTTAGCCTTAACTAAACGTATGGTTTTAATAAAAAATATTTAGAGACTCAGTAAAATTATAGGGTATTTGGCTTATAAACCTTGATTACACCATCGTTTTCGCTACTAACTACTAGCAAACTTTTTTGGGTAGGGCTATTTTTCGCAGGAATAAATAATACGCCCTCTGGAGCATCTCCGCATTTCAAAATTTGTAAAAATATAGGGCTTGTCGGGATTGTTACATCATAAACTGCTACCGCATCAACACGTTCCATGCCAATAAAGGCTACTTTTTTGTTACCAACAGTGCCTACTGTAATGCCCTCTGGTTCTACAGATTTATCGTCACTTCTTGTATCATCATAAAGATTAGGGACAGCAATTACTTTGGTATCAAGCTCATTTTTGCTATCAAATACCAATGCTCCGTCATTACCATTCCAAACACTGAAGGAACGAGCGCCTAAAGAATAAAGAAAATCATAGTCGCCATCGCCATCTGTATCACCTAAAGTAGTTGTTACGTTTAATCTACCTGCTTTTTCAGCCTTAATAAGGTCAGCGGCATTTGGGAAAGCAGTAGCATCCAATTTCAAAGCACTTACTCTTTTGATTTCAGAAAAAGCATCATATTCTCTAGCATCACCTTCGTTAGCAGTAAATAAATAAGGAATACCTGCATGTTGCATAAAAGCGATAGCATCAGGTTGATACATTCCTTTAATGTTAGTCCATTTGCTAAGTGCGATAACATTATCTTTATCACTAATATCAACAGCATTCGCATCCACACCATAATCTTTGAAACCTAAAGGAAGAATAGCCGTAATCGTTTTAGTTTCAAGATTCAATTTTGCGATAGCATTATTTTCTTGAAGCGTCACCCACGCAGTTTTTGAATCATCAGCTACTGCGATATATTCAGGTTCGATGTCTTTCGCAAAAGTAGCATTTAAGCCAAATATTCTAAGTCCTTTAGCCATTAAAGCTGTTTGCTGACTTGCAAAACCAGAAAAATCTAACGTTGTTACCGAATAATTATCATTTACTGAAATAATTGAAATAGAACCAACAGGGTCATTTTTATAAGTAGCATCTGGTTCTCCTTCGTTGGCCGTCAGAATCAAGTTCCCATCTGGTGAATAAGTAATCATATCAGGCAAAGCACCTACCGTAATTACTTTTACTTCCTTGTAGTCAGCTGTATTAAATACTGCTACTTTACCATTTTCTTGCTTATTCAGTGATTCAATCGCTGCTGCTAATTTACCGTTTGAAACCGCAACACTATTTACTGCTCCACCATACGGTGCCATGCTAATCGAACTGATGACTTTCATGTTGGTTGGGTCAGCAAAATCAATTACATCGATTTTATTGACTGTGCCATTATTCACCACAAATAAACGTTTGGTTTGAGGGTCATAGGCCGAAATCTCTGCTGCACCAACATCACCAATATCAATGCTTCCTATTTCTGCAAAAGTAGCAGCATCTTCATTTACAAAAAACTCTGCTTCATCTTTATTGCAACTTATTAATAGGGTTGTTAGTAAGAGGGAAAGGGATAGGAATGTTCTTTTCATTTCTTTTTTTTCTGCAAAACTAGGTTCGACAAAAAATAAGCTTGTTAACTGTAGGTTAATTTTGGGTTAATTAATCTCCCGACAACACTAAAATTGTAAGGATTATATCATTATTTATAATTCATTTTGATATTAAATGATTGATTTAAAGTACGTTATTGCTTATTGTTTAAATTAAGTCTAAATAAATTATTTCGTTTGTTTGTATTTAGTCTAAATAGGCTATAATTTTGCGTCAGTAAATAATCACAAATCAATTGAGCGCTGAAGAAAGCGATATGCTCATTAGAAGAAAATATCTTAAATAGCCTCTAAACCTACTCTTATAATTCATAACCGATAAAAAAGGATTTTCTTAGTCAATTTTTTTTGTTGGCCAAAACCCCTTATCACAAATATATTTTTTGATTAAATGCTTAGAATTAGTCCAAATAAAATAATAAACATGAAAAACTCTATTAAATCTTTCTACTTAGTAATTCTTTTTTTAGTTGCTGGAAGTGCTGTTTCTTTTGCTCAGACTGGAAGTATTAAAGGAAAAGTAACTGATAAAAGCGGCGAACCCATTCAATTTGTAAATATTAGTATTAAGGAAACAAAACAAGGAGCCGTCTCTAACGAAGATGGCGAGTTTCTCATTAAAAATATAAATGCTGGACAAGTAACATTAGTGATGCAATTTGTAGGGCTTAAAACCCTAGAAAGTAAAGTAAATGTTAAAGCCGGTGCAGTAAGTGAAACCAATTTCTCTTTAGAAGAAGGGTCAAATGAACTATCTGAGGTAACTGTAATGGGTGTCCAATCGGCAAATGAGAAAGTCGTAACTATTGGTAAAATTGCTATTAAACCAATGGATTTACCGCAAGCAGTGGCCACAATTGATAGAACTGTATTGGAACGCCAACAAGTATTACGTTTAAGTGACGCCTTAATGAATGCCAACGGCGTGTATATCATGGGGAATACGGGTGGTTATCAAGAAGAAATTGCAGGACGTGGTTTTGCTTTTGGAAGTTCAAATACTTTTAAAAATGGAGCTAGATATTTTAATGGAACTTTACCTGAAATGTCTTCAATAGAAAAAATTGAAATCATGAAAGGAAGTACTGCCATCTTGTTCGGAAACGTTGCAGCAGGTGGTATTTTAAACTTAGTAACTAAAAAACCAAAATTTGAATCGGGTGGGTCGGTTTCAATGCGTTTAGGTTCTTATGAATTTTATAAACCCACTGTCGACTTATACGGTTCTATACTTGGAAGTAAAAATGTAGCTTATCGTATCAATGGTACTTATGAAAAAGGGAATAGTTTCCGTGAAAATGTAAATTCAGAAAGAGTATATGTTAATCCTTCTTTATTGTTCAAATTGAGTGATAAAACTGAAATTATCGTAGAGGGAGACTATATGAAAGACCGTAGAACTGCTGATTTTGGTGTTGGGGCTATTAATTATGTTATTACAGATTTACCTCGTGAAAAATTCATCGGTGTAAAATGGTCTTATTTCGACATTAAACAACAATCTGCTAACGTTACCATCAATCATCAAATTAATAATAACTGGAAAATTTCAGGAACTGGTGCTTATAGAGCTTATCAAAGTGAATTATTTGCTACAACTCGCCCAACTACCATTGCAGCAAATGGTAACTTGGTAAGAAGTATCCAACGCTCAGAAGTTGATGAAAAATATTTCATGGGGCAAGTTGATTTAACAGGGCAGTTCAAAACAGGGAAAATTGAACATAATGTTTTGATAGGTACTGATGTTGATAGCTATAATACTAAAACTACATCATTTACTTCAGCAGTTTATGACACCATCAATGTATTTAGTGCTGAAATTATCGACAAACGTAGCGATAGACCAAACTTGGCAACTACTACAATTACTACTGCACCTGTGAATCGTGCTGGTGTTTATGCTCAAGATTTGATAAGTTTTTCAGATAAATTCAAATTCTTAGCTGGGTTACGTTATAGCTATCAAGAAACAAAAAGTTCTGTACTAACTGTAAAAACAAATGCAACGGTAGAGTCTTCTGCTTATGATGATGCCCTTTCTCCACGTTTAGGTTTGGTTTATCAACCGAACAAGCGTATGGCTTTCTTCAGTAGTTACTCAAATTCGTTTACCTTGAATACTGGTGTTGATATTTATGGAACAGCTTTGAAACCATCATTGATTGACCAAGTAGAATTGGGTATGAAAAATGAATTGTTCAATGGTTTAGTTTCTGCAAACGTTACGGTTTATCAAATCAAAAACAGTAATTTGGCTCAAACAGCATTGTTTGATAAAGACGGTAAAGCTAATAGCAATACTAATATCAAAGAGCTAGCAGGTGAAGTAACTAGCCAAGGAGTTGAAGTTGATTTGAAAAGTAAGCCATTTTTAGGGTTTTCATTAATGGCTGGTTACAGTTATAACGAAACAAAATATACTAAAAGTAATATTTACATCGTAGGCAGTTTATTAAGATACAATCCAAATCATACAGCCAATTCGAGTATCTATTATACCTTCTCGGGCACTAAATTAAAAGGATTGAATCTTGGATTAACAGCAATGTATTTTGGAGAAAGAGTTGCTGGTCGCTCAACAAGATTAACTGTTGCGAACGATGCTTTTAAATTGATTGCAGTAAATGCTTATACACAAATAGATGCAAGTATCGGATACAATTTCAAAAAGTATTCAGTGAGAGGGAAAGTATCCAATATTCTAAATGAAATGAGCTATAATATTCATGACGATAACTCTGTGAATCCGATAGCACCAAGAATGTTATCACTTACTGTAGCGTATAAGTGGTAGTAATGTGTAAAAATAAAATTTTCAGAAAAGCTTCACATTCAATGTGGAGCTTTTTTCTTTTTTATAACCATTACAACCTCCTAATAAATGAAAATGGCTTTGGAAAATGATCAGAAGGAATCAATTGGTTAGAAATTTTCTAAGATTACACCAAAACAATATTCAAGTCAACAATGACTTTGAATGAATTTTATCAAGAATCGCGATAAATCTAAGTAAGATTCTGCCCTTTATTCTTTAAAACTAGTAGAGTATTGGTATATTTGTCGCTCATAAAATTATCAAATAAAAAACCTGCTGTTGTAAAGCAGTCGGAGTGAATATAGGAGGAAAATATTCATCCCATACCACTCAATCAATTAAATCATTATGAAAGTTTTAAAATTTGGAGGAACTTCTTGTGGTACTACTGAAAGTATCAAAGCAGTATTAGGGATTATTAAAAGCAAGCAAGCTAAAGAGGAAAGAATTGCAGCCGTATTTTCGGCAATGGGAGGGGTAACCAACCAATTGTTGAAAGCAGGAGACTTAGCTTCTACGAATGATACATCTTACTTCGACATTGTAAAGGGAATTGAAGACCGTCATTTCACAGTTGTACGTGCATTAATTGACGTAAAATCTCAGTCGAAAGTATTTGCTAATATTCGTACCATTATTAATGAATTAGAAGACCTACTGAAAGGTGTTTCTTTGATTCGTGAAATCTCTGCCCGAACATCCGACTTGATTGTAAGTTTTGGAGAGCGACTTTCAACCACATTAATTCATGAAATTCTTCATGCTCAAGGTGTTGACTGTCAGTTTTTAGATGCCCGTAAGGTAATAAGAACTGATGCCAATTTTGGCATGGCAGCAGTGAATTTTGAAGTGACCAATCGCCTGATTCAGGAACATTTTTCAAAAACAAGGTCTCTTCAGTTGATTACAGGCTTTATTGGTTCAACCGAAAAAGGAGAAACAACAACATTGGGGCGTGGAGGTTCTGATTATACAGGTTCTATCTTCGGGGCGGCTTTGAATGCTTCAGAAATTGAAATTTGGACGGATGTAGATGGAATGATGACTGCTGACCCTAGAAAGGTGAAAAATGCCTTTACCATTCCAACGATTACTTATGCGGAGGCAATGGAATTGACCCACTTTGGGGCAAAGGTGATTTATCCACCATCATTACAACCTGCTTTTACAAAAAATATCCCAATCAGGGTTTTAAATACATTTAATACAGACTTTATCGGAACGGTTGTTAACCGTACTGCCGAATCGTCTGAATACATCATTACAGGTATCAGCTCGATTGATAATCTGGCTTTGGTCAACTTACAAGGCTCGGGAATGATTGGTGTTGCAGGTGTCTCTGCTAAACTATTTACAGTATTAGCAAAACACAAAATTTCGGTTATCCTGATTTCTCAAGCATCTTCTGAACACTCTATTTGTTTTGCTATAGAACCTTCTGCATCAGTAGCAGTAAAGGCGTTATTAGAAAATGAGTTCAAAACTGAAATTGCTGATGGAGATGTAGAAGGTATTGACATTCAAGAAAACCTTTCGGTAATAGCCGTAGTAGGAGAGGGAATGCGTCGTCATACGGGTGTCAGTGGTAAATTGTTTTCGGTATTAGGAAAGAACGGTATTAATATCGTGGCGACAGCCCAAGGGTCTTCAGAATTAAATATTTCAGTAGTAATTGAGAAGAAAGACATTTCAAAAGCATTGAATGTTATCCATGATTCTTTCTTCTTCTCGCAAGCAAAAACATTGAACCTTTTCTTAGTAGGAACAGGTTTGATAGGAAAAGCACTCTTGGAACAAATACAAGGACAAGAAAATTATCTTTCTAAATACAAAGCCTTGAAGGTTAATTTAGTAGGAGTAATGAACTCTAAGAAAATGCTGATTGATGCACAAGGAATTCCGATGGAAAATTGGGAAGAAGAACGTGATGGAAAAGGAAAACCTGCTGAGATATGGGCATTTGTAGAAGAAGCAAAAAGATTAAATTTACCTAATTCAATCTTTGCAGATTGTACAGCCAATAAAGAGATTCATAATTACTACTTAGGCTTATTCGAAGCCAATATTTCGGTAGTAACACCTAATAAAGTAGCCAATTCTGGTCGTTATGACGACTATGCTCTATTGCATAGAACAGCCTTGAAAAAAGGAGTGAAGTTCTTGTATGAAACCAACGTAGGAGCAGGCTTACCTGTTATTAATACTTTACAAGGGTTGATTGCGTCGGGAGATAGGTTTGAAAAGATAGAAGGTGTATTATCTGGTACTTTATCTTATATCTTCAATAATTTCAAAGCAGGCGTAAAATTTGCCGACATCGTTCGTGAAGCGAAAGTTAAAGGCTATACAGAACCAGACCCACGTGAAGATTTAAGTGGTATGGACGTAGCTCGTAAGATTTTGATTTTAGGCAGAGAAATTGGTTTACGTCTTGAACCAGAAGATGTAGAAATCTTGAAATTATTGCCAGAGAATTGTGAAACAGCACCTACGGTAGAAGATTTCTTCAAGGAGTTAGAAGTATCTAATAGTTATTTTGAAGGAATGGTAAACGAAGCCGAAGCAAAAGGAGAAGTATTGAGATTCATTGCTACGTTGGAAAACAATAAGATTACGATAGGTGTAAGAAGTATTGGAAAAACACATCCATTTTATATGATGGATGGTGCTGACAATGTGATTTCATTCACCACAAAACGTTATCATGACCGCCCCTTGGTGATTAAAGGGCCAGGAGCAGGAGCAGAAGTAACGGCATCAGGCGTATTTGCAGATATTGTTGCGATTGGGAGTTATTTGGCTTAATTACAGTTAAAATCTTACGATTATGAACCTTATTTTAGAAAATGTTCAGCCCAAACATATTACGTTAATTCAGGAATTAGCGAAGACTTTGCACTTCCAAGTAAAGGAAGACAGCAGTACTAAGAAGACTAAAAAGCGACTTACTTCTGAACAAAGAGAATTTGTTAAGGACTTAAAAGAAGCGTTAGTACAAGTTGATTTGCATCAGCAGGGTAAGATTGAGTTGCAGTCTGCGCGAGATTTTTTAACTGAAATTAGAAATGAGGCCTAATGAAAGTTGTTATTCTACCCTCGTTTAAAAAAGCATTTAAGCCTCTTTTCAAAAAGTACAAATCAATTGATATGGACTTTGAAAAACTGTTAGACTCTTTAGAAGAGAATGCTTTTCAAGGTGTTTCAATAGGTAAAGATTGCCATAAAGTAAGAATGGCAATTACAGTTAAAGGAAAAGGCAAATCAGGTGGCGCAAGAGTAATTACTTGTGTGAAAATTGTAAATGAAACGATTTATCTCTTGACGATTTATGACAAAAGTGAGCAAGAGAATATTCATGAAAAAGAATTAGATCAACTTTTAACACAAGTAGGTCTTTGATTATATGACAAATTCAATAAAAGTTTTTGCCCCTGCTACGGTGGCGAATGTGGCTTGTGGTTTTGATATTTTCGGTTTTGCCGTAGATAACCCGGGCGACGAAATCATATTAAGAAAATCTGATACAAAGGGTGTCAAAATTTTAAAGATTGAAGGCGATGAAGGGCGTTTGCCTTTGGCGGCTGAAAAAAATACGGCTGGTATTGCTATTATTAAATTTTTAGAAGCGATTGGTGAAGAAGGGCAAGGGTTTGAAATGGAGCTTAAAAAGTTAATGCCTCTTGGTTCTGGCTTAGGCTCTTCGGCGGCTTCGGCTGTAGCTGGCGTTTTTGCAGCAAACGAATTACTTGGTAAGCCTTTAGCTCAAAAAGATTTACTTCCTTTTGCGATGGAAGGCGAATTCATTGCCTGTGGCTCTGCTCATGCTGATAATGTCGGCCCAAGTTTGATGGGTGGTTTTGTTGTCATTCGCTCGTATGACCCACTTGATATTATTCAGTTGCGTACTCCAAAAGAATTGTATGCGACCATTGTTCATCCACATATAGAAGTTAATACTAAGGATGCCCGTAATATTTTGAAGCGTGAAATTTCTTTGAAAAATACGATTACTCAAATGGGAAATGTAGCGGGTTTGGTTGCAGGTTTTATGCTGCCAGATTATGATTTGATTTCGAGAAGTTTGGTGGATGTTATCATTGAACCAATTCGTTCTATCTTGATTCCTCAGTTTGACGACGTGAAGAATGCTGCTTTAGATAATGGAGCTTTAGGCTGTTCTATTTCTGGTTCAGGGCCATCAATGTTTGCATTGTCGAAGGATTTATTTACGGCAAACAGAGTTGGAAAAGCCATGCAAGACGGATTTGCTAAAGTAGGTATTGGCTCTGAATGTTATGTGTCTGGTATCAATCAAGCTGGTCCAGTGGTTTTAGGTTGATATTGACTTTATAGATAAAAAGTATTAATTTAGTTTATGAGCGATAAGTTTTTGAGGTAATGTCTCTCATTCTTATTATTCATAAACTTTTTATGTTTTTAAAAACATTAATTAACATCTACAATGAGCGATTTAATAGAAGTTTCAGCACGAATATATAGCGTTGAGGAGTATTTCGAAATTGAGAATCACTCAGAAATCCGTCATGAGTATGAAGACGGGATATTAATACCTATGCCTGGAGAAACGTTAGATGCCAATGAAATTGCCCAAAATTTCGTTGTAGCCTTGCAAAAAACTTTGAGAAAAAAAGGATTCAGAATGTTTGGACACGATGTTCGTACTATTGTTCGAGAAAGAAGAATTTATCGGTATCCGGATGTTGTTGTTTCAGCTTCTGATACTATCAAAGATATTCGACATGTAACAGAACCTGTACTGATTGTTGAAGTACTTTCTGAAAGTACACAGGAGGTAGATAGAAATAAAAAATTTAGGCAATATACTGCTTTACCTTCGCTACAATATTATTTGATGGTGCATCAAAATACAGCTTTGGTAGAATTTTATCAGCGAAAAGAAAATTCTCAAACGTTTGAATTTAACTTTTTTGATAAATTGGCAGACGTAATTCAATTACCAGCCTTAGAAACATCAATTACTTTAGGTGATATATACGAAGGGATTCAATTTGTTACTGAGGAAGAGAATGTCCCTCAAGCATAGATAGGCTTTCCTTTAATGTTGTAAATATTTAATTATCAATATATTACAAAAAAACAACCCCGAAAAAGTGTCAATACTGGCAATTTTCGGGGTTTTTC
>NZ_JAVDUE010000005.1:0-309310 GCF_031456255.1 Arcicella sp. BE140
CCTTTTCAGGTTTATAATAAAGCAAAAGAAGGTGTATTGTAACTAATGAAATAGTTGAAAACCGTAAATTTTCGCACAAATGTTATGAGAACCTCGTATTTAATGATAGTACTTTTTTGAAAACATTAGACGAGCGTGACTGGCGTTCGGGTATTTCAGAAGCGGTAAAAGTGGCTCTTATCAAGGATATAACCTTCTTTGAATGGCTAGAAAACAAATCTGTTTTGTTGGCTCATAGAGATGAGGAGTCTATGAACGAGCATATTTTCCGTTGTGCTGAACTCCATGTACAGCATATTTCTAGTGGTGACCCTTTTGAAAGCGGTTCTGCACGTCCTTTAGATTTTGGTCACTGGGCGGCTCATAAATTAGAATATCTTACCAATTTTGAAATACGTCATGGCGAAGCCGTAGCTATTGGCATTGCCCTCGACTGTGTATATTCTTATTTAAAAGGCATGATTAGCGAAGATGCTTTGGATAGAATTTTGTTGGTTTTAGAAAATCTGGGCTTTGATTTATATCATCCTGCCTTAGCAGAAAATGACAAAATTAATCTTTGGAAAGGTCTTAATGAATTCCGTGAACATTTGGGCGGTCGCCTAACCATTACTTTATTAGAAGGTCTTGGAAAAGGAGTAGAAGTACACGAAATAGATTTCGAATTGGTAAAACAAGCAGTAGATTTTCTCGAAAAACGCTCATAAAAAATTATGCAAACTGCCTTTGGACTTTTAACATATTGTAGTAATATTCATCCTGGTGTAGACTGGAATCACCATTTTTCAGTACTCCAAAGTAGCATTCCTGAAATTAAAAATTCAGTCAGTAAAGATGCTTCGATGGGTATAGGCTTGCGTTTGGCTAATCAAGCGAGCATAGATTTATCCGAAGCAGAGAACTTTAAGGCTTTTCAACAATGGTTGACTGAAAACGATTGCTATGTATTTACCATGAATGGTTTTCCGTATGGTGGGTTTCATGACGTAGTAGTAAAAGACCAAGTACATGCCCCTGACTGGACAACCGTTGACAGAGTACAATATACTATCAGGATGTTTAAGTTGTTGGCTAAACTTTTACCTGCTGAGATGAACGAAGGAGGAATTTCGACATCACCACTTTCCTACCGTTTTTGGTGGAAAGTTGAAAGTCATACTCCATCTGAAAGCCTTCATTATGCTACTACATTAGCTACCCAAAATATGCTTTTGGTAGTTGATGAATTAATTGCGCTTAAAGAATCAACAGGAAAAACATTACATTTAGATATTGAGCCAGAACCAGATGGTATCTTGGAAAATTCTACCGAATTTATCACTTGGTATGAAGACTATCTAAGACCTCTCGCTATAGAATTTTTCGCAAAGAAAGGGATTTCTTCTGACGAAACATTACACATTTTACATACTCATATCCAATTATGTTATGATGTTTGTCATTTTGCGGTAAGTTATGAAAAGCCTGCCATCGTAGTTAAGCAATTATCAAAAGCAAATATTGCTGTTGGCAAAATTCAAATAAGCTCAGCTATTAAAGTAGATTTTACGAAAGATGCCGAGGCAAAATTAAAAGCCATTGCTCAGTACGATGAAGTCAGCTATTTACACCAAGTAGTTGCTAAGAAAGCTGATGGTACTTTTGAAAAATACCAAGATTTAAACCTTGCTATTCAAGCATTTGCACCAGAGAAATACGTAGAATGGCGAGTACATTTTCATGTGCCTTTATTTATTGAACAATACGGAGAGCTTTCTTCAACACAATCAGACATTGTAGATACCATAGCCATTCATAAACAAAAACCTTTTACTAATCATTTAGAAATTGAAACTTATACTTGGGGTGTTCTACCTCCTGAAGTGCAAGTCCCTCTGAATGAATCAATTGCTAGAGAGATTAGCTGGGTGAAAAGTTTATTGTAAGCTATTAGAAGTGAGCTTTGAGCTTTTTATTTCTTAATAATATAATGGAGATTTACTCATGGCATGACTTGAAGTCATGCCATGAGTAGTTGACTTCTAACAAAAATGCTGAAAGCTGACGACTGACAGCAGATAGCTAAAAAATAATATGCAAAAAACAGTAGTCATTGATGTAGTCGGATTGAGTACTAGTGTCATTGGAGAACATACTCCATTCATTAAAAAATATCTTTCTGAGCATCACCTTACACATATAAAACCTGTATTACCTGCCGTTACTACCACTTCACAAAGCTGTTATGTAACAGGAAAATTCCCTGATACCCACGGCATTGTTGGGAATGGCTGGTACGACCGTGAAGACAATGAGCATAAATTCTGGAAGCAATCTAACAAAATAGTAAAGGCAGAAAAAATTTGGGAAGCTGCTAAGCGTCAAGACCCGAATTTTACTTGTTCTAAAATGTTTTGGTGGTATAATATGTATTCTTCGGCTGATTATTCTGTAACGCCAAGACCACAATACCATGCTGATGGCGTGAAAGCCCCCGATTGTTATACACAACCAGCAGATTTGCGTGATAAACTTCAAGCTGATTTAGGCACTTTCCCATTATTTAGTTTTTGGGGACCGAATGCTAATATAAAATCTTCAAAGTGGATTGCTGATGCGTCTATCTGGGTTGACAAAGCGCATGACCCAACCTTAAGTTTAATTTACTTACCTCATTTAGATTATTGCTTACAAAAATATGGAGTAGATTTTTCTAAAATCCATAAAGAATTGGGAGAGGTAGATAAACTAGTGGAAGATTTGGTAACGCATTACCAAGCAAAAGATACTAACATCATCATTCTATCTGAATATGGTATCAATAGTGTGAACAATCCTATCCATATCAATAGAATATTCCGAGAAAATGGTTTGATTTCGGTAAGAGTAGAACGTGATTATGAATTATTAGATGCTGGTGTTTCAAAGGCTTTTGCTATTGCCGACCATCAGATTGCTCATATTTATATCAATGATAAAACTGAGGAAGCACGTGTAAAAAGTATTTTAGAAAATACCAAAGGCATTGCTCTAGTGTTGGACGAAGAAGGTAAAAAGGCTCATCACCTTAATCACGAACGTGCTGGGGATTTAGTTGTAATGGCAGATGCCGACAGTTGGTTTACTTACTATTACTGGTTAGATGATGCTAAAGCTCCTGATTATGCTCGTTTAGTAGATATTCATAGAAAACCTGGCTACGATCCTGTAGAGATGTTTATGAATCCTGCTAATCCATTTATCAAATTAAGAGCTGGCTATAAATTAGCCCGTAAATTATTAGGATTCAGGTATTTGATGGATGTTATTCCACTAGATGCGACGCTTGTAAAAGGCTCTCATGGAGGAATTAATATTGGTAAAGAGTATTATCCTGTATTGATTTCTGATAAAAAAATAAGCGATGGCGAAATTCAAGCAACCGACGTATATGATGTAATTTGGGAAGCTTTGTTTTCAAAATAAGATTAACATATATTTTATTACATAAGTCATCCTGAATTTTTCCTAAAATTGTGCGTTTTGGAGACAATTTGTAAGGTTTTCTACTTGATTATCGTCTAGTCCTTACTTTTCTTTCCTTGATGAAAGAAAAGTAACAAAAGAAAATCAAGAATTCCTAAACTCGCTCCGCTCAAACAGTAGGAATTCGTTGCCCGTCAATCATAAAAAAGCGGTCTAAATTAGTTTTTCGACCGCTTTTTTATGATTTTAAAATTCGGGATGACTCATGTTTTTGGAGATAAAAACATCACTTTAAGCCAAATCGACATTTATTCTTACATATCTACATATCGTATTTTCTATCCCTTATTATTTATAACTAATTCCATCTCCAAACTTAAACAGCGCATAGCCTTTCGGTTTTAAATATCCCGGCACATCGGATTGATTTTCTGAAACGGCTTTTTGTGAAACAGGTGTAGTAAAAGGCATTTTACCTGTTGGGTTAAATGCTCCACTTACTACATCTAAAAGTGCATCAGTTGTAGTACCAAATGTCGCTATTACTGTTTTTAAGTTTATACCATCGATTTCATCAATTACCCAAGGATTAGTAAAGTTAATGGCAACCACTGTAGGCTTAGCCTTGCTAATTTCATTTACATGGGCTACATCTATTTTATTTTTGGATAAACTCAATTCAATCGGTTTTCCTTGCGAACTAAACAAACTCCCACCATTAGGAATTAGCCATAATAAAACAACATCTGCTTCTTCTTTGCTTCCTACAAATTCAATATTAGGGTTCGAAATACTAGGTTTATTAACAGTAATGGGATTGGGATTTCTACCATTGTCATAATATGTCTCAAAATATACTTTTGTCTTTTTAGTAATAGGCAAAACCTTTGTGTCATTACGCAATAAAACGATAGATTTTCTCAGGGCTAAATCTGCTTTTTTCTGAAAAGCTGTATTTCCAACTGTTTTTACAGCTGTTTCTACATCAACGTAAGGGTTTTCAAAAAGACCTAATTCAAATTTTTCTTTCAAAAGTCTAGTAATCGACTCATTGATTCTTTCTTCGGAAACCAAGCCTTTTCTAACTGTTTCTAGTAATAAAGACGGGTCTGCACTTCCTGAGAAAATATCAACCCCAGCATCAATCGCTTTTTGATAACGCTGTAGAATCGACAAGTTTTCTACCCCCCAAGGCATCATATCAATAGGGCCTGTATCTGAATTAATAATTCCTTTAAACCCAAGTTTTTTTCTTAGCAAATCTTGGATAATTGCTTTGTTGTACGAAAATCCAACTTCTTCAAATCCATCTCCTTTAGGGGCAGAATAATAAGGCATAATAGCCGAAGTCCCTGCTGCAATGGCTGCTATAAAAGGCTTTAAATGGTATTCAAACATTCCGCCAGGATAATGTGCATTTTTCCCCCAATCAAAATGGGAATCTTGCCCACTAACTTGTGGTCCACCTCCTGGGAAATGTTTGGTAGTCATAGCTACTGAGTTTTTATTCAATTTATTGCCTTGAAAACCCAATACAATTTCGCGAATCATGCTTGATGTAAAATCAGCATTTTCACCAAAAGTGCCTTCAATCCGTTGCCAACGAGGTTCGGTAGACAAATCTGCCATATACATATAGCCTTTTCGTAAGCCTACAGACGACCATTCTTTACTAGCTATTTCAGCAAATTCATGAGTAAGTTTTAAATCTCGCATAGCAGCCAAGCCTAATTCTCCGGGCCATTTTGAAAAAACAGTTGTACCTACACTCAGTCCTATTGAGGCATCAATCGTAACATGATTACGAGGATTGGAAGCAACGATAGCAGGAATGCCAAGGCGTGATGTTTCGCATAATGCTTGCAGATTATTTGACCATTCTGCCATGATTTTGGCAGTGGTATTCGCTCTTAAAATAAAATGACGTAGATGATAATTCATTACGCCTTTTGTTGTTCCAGCGGCTGACATAGTAGGAACTGGCAAAGGCTTACGGGTAAACATATTGATGGGTTGCATCAAATCTTCTTCATTAAAACCACTCGAAATTTCAGCTTTGGGTGCATTAGGTTGAAAAGAATAATCACCAGCCAAACGGGTGCTACTAATAATCATAAACCCTATTTTCTCTTCTAAAGTCATTTGAGCAACCAAGTCTTTTACTCTCAAGTCAATGGGCAATCGCCAGTCTTCATATTTATCGAGTTTAGCATTCTTGTTTAAATCTTTAAATGTCAGATTTTTTACTTTCAAAAGGCTAACACTTCTATTGCCAAGTTCGGGCTGTATTATTTTCTGAGCATTTGAGCCTACCACAAAGAATGTTTGAAACACCACTACTGCTGTAACTTTTAAGTAAATATTCATATTTTAACTTTATTTTTAATGAACCAATTAGAAACAATCACCATTATTATAGTTAATTTACCCTTCAATACAAGCTCTATCATAGCGAAAGGCTTAATTCATAAAGCCTACTGTTATTAATTTATACTTATTTTTTATAAATAAAGTTATATTTTATAATCATATAGAGATGACAAACAATCTTAATATTTAAAACCATGAGTGACTCGAAATTCCCAGAGAAATCAATCTTTATTTGTGATGGAAGCAAGTGCGGAAAACACAAAGAAGTGCGTAAGATTTTTAAAGAAGCCATTAAAGAGAATGACTTAAAAGATACTGTTGAGATTTTTAAAATAGAATGTACTGACAGATGTAAACAAGCACCAGTTATATGCTTTCAACCACAAAACAAATGGTTTACTGAGGTTTCGATGTGGAAAGCCGAGAAGATTTTCAAGGAGATGATTTTAACTAATTAACGATTCAACAGCCTGAATTGCTCGGGCGTTTGATGAACATCTTTTTTGAACACCCTTATAAAATATGAGCAATCGTCATAACCAAGGTGATAGGCGATTTCGCAAATAGACATACTTGAATGCAATAAAAGCCTTTTGGCTTCCAAAATAATACGGTCGCGGATTAGCTCTCCAGCAGTTCTCCCTACTATTTTATTACAAATAGCATTCAGGTAATTAGCGGTGATGTTCAGTTGACTGGCATAGTCTTTCACAGATTTGTATTTTAGGTAATATCCTTCTATTAAGATTTCAAAAGTTTTGAATTTTGAAATGCTTAATGTAGAAGTATCGTCTTTGTAATTGGGTTGATATACCCTCAGTGCCTGTATTAGAATTTGCTTAAGAATCGTTTTGATGTAAGATTCATAATGTGCTTTTTTATCGGAATATTCTTGAATAATTTCTTCAAAAAGAGCTTCAATTACTTTGCCTGTTGACTCATCAAAAATAACCATTGGTTCATCATTCGGACTATTGTTGAAAAAGGGTAATCCATTCAAGGAAAGATTATTTTCATCTACTTCATAGAATTCTTTCTTAAAGAAAAAGGAATACCCTTCAATATCATCACTAAGGTTCCATTCATGTACCTGCCCTTCATTCATTAAAAAAAGTTGGTGCGGTACTACCTCGTAATGCCTGAAATCAATATCATGAGTACCCGACCCTCTTTTTATATAAATCAAATTATAAAAATCATGTCTATGCGGAAAATCAGCAGGAGTCAATGTTTTAGCATGAACCTCCAATCTTCTAATATCCATATTCATCATGATATGTGTACCACAACTATTTAGTTGCTCGATGGTGATGATTGGAATTGGTTTTTTCATGAATGATTTTGGGGGACTTTAAGATGAAGGACTTGAGGACTAAAGGATTTTATAGCTGTATCACTTTAAGCACTTTTAGTCCTCAAGTCTAAAAATCCTTTAGTCATATAATGAAACTTAATGCGGTAATTTATCTCTTAAATATCCGTACACCCACGTACCAGCAATAGCACTTATTAAAGTGACACTTACTACCGCAAAACCGCTACCGATTTGAGCGAACAATGGCCCTGGACAAGCACCAGTAATAGCCCAACCCAAGCCAAAAATTAAGCCTCCATAGATTTGCCCTTTATTGAATACCTTATCATGGAAAATGATTTTTTCGCCAGAAAGTGTTTTTATCTTAAATTTCTTAATTAGAAATACAGAAGTCATTCCTACTATCACAGCCATACCAATCACACCATACATAAAAAATGATTGTAACCGAAACATCTCTTGTATTCTGAACCATGAAACTATTTCAGCTTTCACGAATACTATCCCAAAGATGATACCTACTAGCATATATTTAAAGTTGCTAGCGAAGGATTCTTTTTTAATTTGTTCGTTTGGTGCATCACACACAAACTCTTCATTCATTAAAACATCTTGTTTTTGCATGGTCTTAGAAAAGGTTAAAGATAAGAGGTAACAGCAGGAATGTCATCAAAAAGCCCCCAATCATAAATGAAATAGTAGCAATTAATGACGGAAGCTGTAGGGTTGATAAACCCATGATAGCATGTCCAGAAGTACAACCGCCTGCATATCTTGTTCCAAAACCAACCATAAAACCACCCAATATAAAAAAGAAGAAGCCTTTCAAAGTAAAAATATTGTCAACGTTAAATAAATCAGCAGGCATTAAGTTTGAAAAATCTGTAATACCCAAAGCTTTCAAATCCGTAACCGTTTGTTCACTGATAACAATTGTATTGGGATTGGATAAAAAATTGGTAGCGATAAAACCTCCAATTAATACGCCTGCTACAAAAAACAAATTCCATATTTCTTTCTTCCAATCATATTTGAAGAAAGAAATATTAGCAGGAAAACAAGCTGCACAGATATGACGTAGAGACGATGAAATCCCAAAAGATTTATTCCCAATGATGAGCAAAGTGGGTACGGTTAGACCAATTAGTACTCCGGCAACTGCCCAATGCCAAGGCTGACGAATTAATTCTATCATTTTTCTCGATGTTAAATATTATTTTAATTTAGAAGGACATACAAAATCTGTTGTAGGAACAGCTGTTTTAGCAATCTCATTAAAACCTCCAGCCACATCTACTACATTATCAAAACCTCGGGCTTTTAAAATAGAGCTTGCCATCATAGAACGATATCCCCCCGCACAATGAATGTAATTGGTCTTTGTTTTTGAAAATTCAGCCATGTTATCACTTAATACCGCTAAAGGAATATTCATAGCTTCGTCAATATGCTCGGCTGTATACTCTGTTTGCTTACGAACATCCTTCACAATTAATTGCCCGTTAGCTTCTTCAAATCTTTTAGCAAATTCAGTCGCTGATATAGATTCTATACTATCTGTTTCTTTACCTGCCTTTATCCAAGCCTCGATACCACCTTCCAAATAACCAATCACATTGTCGTAACCAACTCGTGAAAGACGTGTAACAACATCATCGATATTTTCTTCATCTGCAATAAACAGAATTTCTTGTTCGATGTCAGTAATCAAAGTGCCAATCCACGGAGCAAAATCCCCTTTGATACCAATATTAATTGAATTAGGAATAAACGCATCTTTGAATACTTGTGCTGAACGAGTATCCAACACAACAGCTCCAGTTTCATTGGCAGCCGCCTCAAAGGCTTCTACCGATAAAGCCTGTACATTATTGACAATTTCCTTCATCGTTTTGATACCTGTTTTGTTCATCATTACGTTTTTAGGGAAATAATATGGGGGAGGCAACAAGCCATCCGTTACTGCTGCAATAAATTCTTCTTTGGTTTGTTCTTTCAAAGCATAGTTAGTCGCTTTCTGATTACCCAGTGTGTCAAAAGTTTCTTTGCTCATATTTTTACCACAAGCCGAGCCAGCACCATGCGCAGGAAAAATAATTAAATCATCTGGCAATGTCATTATTTTATTTCTTAACGAATCATATAAAAAACCTGCTAAATCGTTTGTCGTGATACTTCCCAATTTCTGAGCTAAATCTGGACGACCAACATCCCCAATAAAAAGGGTATCTCCAGAAAACAGACAATGTTGATGATCGTTCTCATCTGTTAGTAAAAAACATGCAGACTCCATCGTATGTCCTGGCGTATGCAGAACTTTGATACTTACTTTTCCAATTTGAAATACCTGACCATCTTCTGCGACAATACAATCGAAACTAGGATTGGCATTTGGGCCATAAACAATAGAAGCACCCGTTTGGCGAGATAAATCTAAATGCCCTGATACAAAATCTGCATGAAAATGGGTTTCAAAAATATATTTAATTTTTGCATTATTTCTAGCAGCCTTCGCAATATAAGGTTGTACTTCACGAAGAGGATCAATAATGGCAACTTCACCTTCTGATTGAATATAATAAGCACCTTGTGCTAAACAGCCTGTATAAATTTGTTCTACTATCATTGTTAATGAATACATCAATGAAATGTATTAGTTTATTGATTATTGATAAATAATATTAAATACTTAAAGTTTTTTCTTTAGAATTAGCACTGAAACGATACAATAGAATGCAACTGGCAACCACAAAATGGAGAGTGAACTATAAAAAAAGGAAGCGATTCCCCCGACTATGAATCCTATAATATTCAGCATTTTAACACTGAAAGCTTTCAAAAAATCTTTTCTACAATCTGCTGAAAACCCTCCAAAAAAATACTTGGCCATATCAAGCCCTGAAGCCATTACAACACCTGTAATCTGTGAAGCTCGAATCTGATTGTCGCTATGATTAGCCCCTAATGCATTTTGTGTGCTGGACACTAAAAAAAGTAGCCAAATAATTAAGTGCTGTGACCAAAGTGCATATAACAGAATAGTCAGATTTAGAAAAATTGGGAATATTTTCACATACGTTTTATTGGTCTTTTTACCATAATAAAAACATGAGGAAGTCCAAAAGGACCCTAACCAATACATAAAAACATACGAACACGTAATAAGAATATCTTTATTAGTTTCTGTTTTATTTAATAAAATACTTGTGCTATAATGCCCCGTGATATTTGTTACTACTAATCCTAAAAATTGTATGCCCAAAATATTAATAATTCCCGAAACAAACGAAAATGAAAATGAGGATATATATGTTCTTCGACTAATCATTAATGGTGGTATTAAAAATTAATATATGTTGTTTCTATCATATATAAATGTCAAAAATCTTACATATTACAATCACAATTCTCAATGCATTGCAATAGTTTTACGATTTCCTTCTCCTTCAAATCATAATATACATTCAGTCCATCTTTATGAGATTGAAGTATTCCACGGAGTTTCATATTAATCAGGTGATGAGAAATAAGCGATTGTTCACAATCTAAGGCTTTACAAATATCATTTACTCCCATTTCGCCTTGCTGATTGAGCAACTCTATAATGGCTAAACGAACAGGGTGTGCCACAGTCTTTAAGATATAGGCAGCCTTCTCCATTTTCTGTTTACTAGCTTGAAATCTTTCTTTAGGGGTGTTTTCTAATATTTCCATTGCTGTCTTGTTAATCACAATACAAATATATGATAATATTTTCATATATAAGTAAAGAATTGTTCAATTCGATGCCATTTAGGTAAATTGTACTGTAAATTTGTTGATTTGTTCGATAAAAACCATACTTAACCTTCTTTACTTTTTTGAATATCTTTTAAAATTTTATGGTCAATATAAAAAGTACCAAACGGTAAAATACTGGCTACTAAGACCTTCCAAGTTGTGGTCGAAAACTTCCAGTTTTCTTCTACACCCACACTTAAAGCATTTAAAATGAAAAGGATAAATAATGCCCCATGAATAGGTCCAAGTATTTTTGTTCCTGCTGGACTATCAAAATAATATTTCATCGGCGTAGCGATAAAAAGTAATAATAAAAATGATACTCCTTCAAGAAAAGCAATGATGCGCAAACGCCCAATATTGGTCGATAATAATGTTTTCATCTTAAAATTGTCTAAAAAATGGTCTATGTGCTAAAGGAGAAAATGGCCAAGGAATGGCTATGAAAATGATGAATAAAGCTAATGAAAACCAAACTAACATTGTCTTATATTTAACTTCATCGTTTTTTCTACGTTTTGCTAATGCCGAGCCAATGGTTAAAACTATGATGGCAATCGACATTAAAAGGATATGTATTAAACCGAAAAAAGTAAATTCTAAGTGCTGAATAGCCTGCTTAAAATTACTTAAAAAATATTTAACTGTTGGGCTTTTAATATAAAGATTAATCCCAACAACCAATTGGATATGAGCAATAGTAGCTGTCCAATGTCGGACTGAATTATCTGTTTTAGAAAAAGTAGTTTGATTTTTTAAACCAAGGTAAGCCCTCAATATCGCATAAATGATGCTGATTAAGACTAGCCACCTTAACAGAGAATGAATAAATAAGAGTATATGCATTGATATTTTCAGTTTTAATACTGCAAAGATACCCAAAAACATACCAAATGGTATGTTTTTGGGTAAAAATTATTCTAGTCGATTCAAATAGTTTTTTAACTCATTTAAATAGGCTCGATAATAATCAGCGTTCTCATATAATTTTCCTAAATTTCTGATACCTCCATAGCTAGCAGAAACGAAGATTGCGACTTGTTTACTATTAACATCTGCCCTTACCAAGTCCAAAGATTTTGCTCTTTCAACAGCTTTCTCAATACTTTGCAAAACATCATCCATAATTTTAGTAAGTGCTTTGCCAAAGTTTTCATTCAAAGGAGCCATTTCTTGAATCAGGTTGTTAGTAGGACAACCATACTTAATTTGTAAATAAGGTTCTTGCATTAATAAATATTCCATCATGTGATAAATAGCCATTAATGGGTTTTCAGCCGTCAAAAGTGGCTCTAATAACATTTTTCCCATCGTTTGCTGCATCATTTCGTTAATGACAGCAAGCCCCATTTCTTCTTTATTTTTAAAGTGATAAAAAAAAGCCCCCTTTGTTACTTTAGTAGTAGCAATAATATCGTCAATACTTGTAGCCTGATAGCCATTGATATAAATCAACTCAAAGGCTTTTTGTAGGATTGTCATTCGTGTTTCAGCAGCTTTTCCCATATTACTATTTCTAATTAATCTTATTTGGTGATACAAAGATGGCTGATTTATTGAAAAAACTCTTTAGTTCTGATAGTCTGAAAATTAAAAACCCTTGAACATCAAAGTTAAAACCTTCATGTTCAAGGGTCAATTCCTCAATAATATTTAAATTATAGTCAGCTATATTTTAAGCTTACTCTTCTTTACTAAATCAAATTTATCTCCCTTTTTCAAAAAGTACATTTTCATTTCATTCTTCTTTTGTTGGGTATCAAAAATCAACACCTGACTTTCGCCTAGTACTTCAGCTAATTTATTGTCTTGTACGTATACAGCTGTGTTTTCATCTATACCAATTCCCAATAAAGTTGGATTTTGAAGAATCAAGCCCATTAAGCGATTCTCTCGTTGTCTCTTTACAAAATGTTGATCTACAATTACATTGGGTAATAATCCTAAGCCTTTTTTAGTTTCAACCTGCGAACCGTCAATTACATCCAGTTTACCTTCGCCCGTAATCATCTTTTCAGACATGATGGCTGTTCCTGCACTAGTACCAGCAAAAACGATTTGTTTGTGATAACGTTCGTGCATAGCCTTGAATAAACTTTCGTCTTCCAACACCTTCATAATCCTAACTTGGTCGCCTCCTGTAAAGAAAACGCCTTTAGCCGTTTTTAATTGACTTAACAACACCTCTTTAGACTCTACTGTCAACGGAGAAACTGGGGCATGAACGACTTTAATAGGAGATAATGCTGAAATATCTTTTTTGATAGATTCAAAACTGGCCTCTTGTTCGCCACTTGCCCAAGTAATGATTAATATCTCGCCTTGGTCTTTACCACTTAATTCAATGAATTTTGTCAATACATCGGCAGGACGTTTTCCCCCTCCGATAATAATTAAACGTTCTTGAGCATAAGTCAAGCCCGAACACAATAAAATGATTGATAGAATTTTTAGAAGCATGTTTGTAAGAATTATTTGTTGAAGTATTTTCTTACAATATCGTAAATGTAATTTGTAAAAAATAGTATAAAGATATTCTGTTTGAGGTTTCTTATCTCTGAGTTTTATATTAAAAATTAAAATGATACTTTAGAGAGTTGAATAGATTGTTATTCTAACAATGTAAAAATCACTAAAAAAAGAGAAGGAAAAGTTATGCCACCCTATTATGATATTTACGGGCTTTCAAAACAGAGAGACAAAGTAACCGTTGAAAAGTTTTTAGACTATTTTTCTTACAGAGATAAAATTGAAAACAGAGAAAAGCAAGAAATTTTTGTATACAAAAATGAGCAGTATGATGTAGAAGAAACTTGGACATCAATTAGGACTTTAACAGAAGTAATTGATTATGGTCTTATCCATAGAAACTATGGATTTGCTTTTTATATTGGAGATAATTTAAAAAAAGAAGTAAATCACATAATATTAAAATTTACATTCGATGAAAAAATTATTTTTGGAATATCTGTTGAAGAAAAAAAGCTATTAAAGAATGGTAGCTTAATTGACAATTATGATAAAGCTTTTGAAGTGGAAAAACTAATTATCGAATTGACAAACGCAACAAAAACGTCCATACAAGTTGAATATCCCCCTTCAGATGATGAAGAAGAATTTGACAGTGATATTGAAATATGGAAAAATATGAATGAAGAAAAACGAAAGAAATAAGCACAAATCGTTAGTAAAACTACCAAGAGCAAAATGTAGCGGTAACCGCAAGGGTTACCGCTACATTTATCCAAAATATTATTTTCTCAAGCCGATTCAAATCAGAGATTTTGAAGAAAATACATTATTCCTTCAGTAATCTAATACTATAAATTGCCCCAGTACTCTGTTTATTTTTAGCTACAAACTTGATATTGATAGCTTTTGTATTCAATGCTTGTGGCAATTCATAATCAATATCAGATGGCTTTCTCGACTTTTTTGCTTCTAGTTGAATCGTTTTAAACAACTCACCATTGATAACAATATCGAATTCTCTTACTTTATTTTCATTCCCTACAGTAACTCTTAATTTCTTAGCAGTCTGCTCAGTATTTCTTAAATCATAGCTAATCCAATCGGTAGTGCTTCTCCAAAAAGCACCTAATTCTCCTCCTGTGTTTGATTGATTTCCTTGAAAATGATGGTCGGCTTCGGGTTGTTGTTCTCCTAAAGCTATTTGGTCTATGGTTTTCTGTTCCAATGCTAATTTCAATTCTTCTTTTTCCTTTATTTCCTGAATTTTACCAGCCAATTGTTCTTGATTCATTACTGGAAAATACATCATATAACGGGCATCGTGCAATTGATAAAAAGGAATTAAGGTGAGTAATTGGTATTTGCTTGGATAAAGTGCATCACCCATTGAAAACTGTAAAGCTGTATTTTTGATAGGCTGTATTTTAGATAAGTATTCATTTGAATTACTTACCAAAATCGGTGCTTCGTCTAAAGGATATAACTTCCCTGATGCTTCATGTCCCATACGACTGGCATCCGCAAAAAGCCCTTTTAGGTCTGTGGTATCTGTTTTGGCTGCTAATACAATCGGGCCATGTAGAAAAGAAACCCAAGATGAACCATCTGGAAGTGTTTCAGCAGTAGTTTCCATCGGGAAAGTTAGCGATACTTTATCCCCTGATTTCCAAGTTCTATTGATGGCAATAAACGAAGAAGGCTTTTCATTCACCACAAAGGCTTTGCCATTAACTTTTACTTGAAAAGCATTCTCTTTTACCCATTTGGGATAACGAACAAAAAGCGTAAAGGTCTGTGGCTTTGTAAGTTTTAAGCTAATCTCTGAATTTGAAGTATTAGGGAACTGGGTATTTTGGGTAAGTACTATTCCTTTTTCTTTCCAATTCAACGTTGAAGCCATAAAGAGGTTTACATATAAATCTTTGTCGGTATGGGCATAAATCATTTCACCATACTTCCCATGATTTTCTAATCCTGAGCCGACACAACACCAAAAGCCTTCTTGAGGTTGTGAATAAACACGGTAGTGACGAGGACGAATAGGCGTAAAATATACAAAACCTCCTTTAGTAGGATGTTGAGAAGACAAAATATGGTTGTATAAAGTACGTTCAAAGAAATCCATATAACTGGCTTTAGGTTCTGACAAAAACAAAGATTTAGTCAGTTTGAGCATATTATAGGAATTACAAGTTTCTGGTCCTTGATTAGATTCTAACATTGGCGTAAAATCATTAACAGGATTAAAATGTTCTCTGAAACTATTTCCGCCAAAAGAAACACTGCGTTTTGAGCTAACATTTTCCCAGAAAAAATTAGCGGCATTAGCCCAATCTTGGTTATTCGTCAAACTTGCTATACGCTGAAAACCAATCACTTTCGGGATTTGCGTATTAGCATGCAAGCCTGTCAGCGCATCTTTTTGTGCTAAGAGGGGATTTAAAATAGCACGATGAGAAATCTTCTGGGCTATCTCTAAATATTTTTTTTCTTTCGTAATTTCATACAACTCTGCATACACTTCATTCATTCCACCATGTTCTGTTTGAAGCATCTTTTGGATTTGAACTTCATTCAAGTTTTGAATCGTACCAGCAAACCAATCGCCTAATTTTACCAAAACCGTTAAGGCTTGTTTATTACCTCCTATCGTATAGGCATCGTATAATCCTGCAAATAATTTATGGATATTATACAAAGGCACCCAAGTATTGTTCAACCCAAATCCGCTACCATCTAAATCTCCTTTGGCAATCCTCGACCAAAATACTTTTCCCTGTGGAATACCTCCAACATAACCATCTCCATTTTTTTCTTGACATAAAGCCAATTCAGAAACCATGTAGTTTAGTCTTTTTTGCATTTCAGGGTTATTGGTGGAAGCGTACATCAACGCCAAGGCTGATAAATAGTGTCCTCCGATGTGTCCATCTAATCCAGAATTTTCCCAGTTTCCATATCGTTCTGCTTTTAATGGCAAGCCTGCATCTATGCGATATGGAGCTAACAGTCTATCAGGATTTAAGGCAATGATATATTTCATATCTACCTGCTGTGCATTCAAAAATGGTCCTGCTTGCAAACGAACAGCTTGTAAAGGAAAACTTTGAAGCTTTGGAGTAGTAGAAGACGTTTCTTGTTGAGCATAACTTGTTGTTAAAATGCTCATGAAAAACAAGAATAGAGAAAAGTGTTTGATAGACATTGTATTGTTCATGGATTAAAAATTGGACTTTGGTAAAAATCGTCCACATTTAAAATGTGTATTTTTGACACAAATATAATTACGCTTTTATAAATATAAGTTTTTACTTGTAAAAACAAGGCTGTTAAGCACCACATCCATAACGAGGGACTTAAGTCCTTCGTTATGGATAAATGATTTTAAATTTTTTACAATTCTACTTTTTGCATTTTGGGTGTCAGTAAATGAATAATGCCCCAAGCTAATAAATACGCAAAACCACAGACTAAGAAAATAATGTTGTATCCTCCGTTTAGATTTCCAAGCAGTTTGTATTCATCTAAAATAATTCCAATAAAGTAAGGGAACAAGACACCTCCTAAAGAACCTGCCATTCCTCCGATTCCTACTACGGAACTAATGGCTTTTTTAGGAAACATATCTGATACAGTAGTAAAAATATTAGCACTCCAAGCCTGATGAGCGGATGCTGCTAAGCTAATCAAAAATACTGCTTGCCAAATGTTAGTAGCATAACGCGCTAACACAATAGGTATAACGAATATGGCAAAAATCAACATGGCTGTTTTACGAGCTTTGAAAACTGGCCAGCCCTTTTTAATAAACCATCCTGATAAATAGCCCCCCCCAATACTGCCTATGGTAGTGAAAGTATATAAAACGGCTAAGTGTATGCTTGGCTTTTTTAAATCTAAAGCAAAAGTTGACGAAAAATAAGATGGTAACCAGAATAAGAAAAACCACCAGATAGGGTCCGTCAGAAATTTCCCCGTAACAAACGCCCACGTTTGCTTATATTTAAAAAGTTGTAGCCAAGGCACTGATACTGTAGTACCTTCTTCTTCTTCGTTATCGCTATGAATGTGCTGAAACTCTTTAGCTGAAAGGTTTTTCTTACGAGTGGGAATTTCATAAATAAACCACCAAAAAAGTAGCCATATAAAACCGATGGCTCCCGTGATGATAAATGCTTCTTCCCAACCATAAGCACCCAAAATCCAAGGCACCATGATAGGAGCAACTACTGCCCCAATGTTTGCTCCAGAATTAAAAATACCCGTTGCCAAAGCTCTTTCTTTTTTAGGAAACCATTCTGCAACCGATTTAATGGCCGCAGGAAAGTTTCCAGCTTCTCCAAAACCTAACGAGGCTCTTGCAATGCCAAAACCTAAAGTTGTTTTAGCTGCTGCATGAAAAATAGCGGCAATACTCCAAATAATAATAGAAATGGTATAACCGAGCTTTGTACCAATTTTATCAATAATGCGTCCGAAAATCAATAAGCCAATCGCATAAGCGGCTGTAAACGACATCACGATTTTTGAATAATCGCTTTCTGTCCAAGATAATTCTTTTTCGAGCGTTGGTTTCAATAGACCTATTACTTGTCTATCGAGATAATTGATGGTTGTGGCAAAGAATAATAAAGCTACAATCGTCCAACGGTAAGTACCTGAATTTTTCATAGAGAATGGTTAAAACTTAACAACTTCCCAAAATGCTTTTTTGGGCTTAAGGTTTTTATCAAATAAAAGCGGGAAGTCTTTTCTACCTGTTACAGGAAAATTATCCAACCAAGAATATTGGTCTGAAAGATTCCAGAATGTTACGCTGGTAATGTTTTGTTTATACTTTCTGAAAACATCAAAAACCATTTTATATTGCTGTATCTGCTTCTGTTCCATTTCATCCGTGAAAATACCTACTCCATCGTTTTCTCTCCTTTCACGTCTTTCATGTTCTTTTGGATACACCGAAATATCTAGTTCAGTAATCTGTATTTGCAAACCCAAACTCGCAAATTTGGTAATTGATTCTTCTAATTCACTTTGTGTAGGTTCATCAATAGACCAATGGGCTTGTAAACCGACGCCATGAATAGGCACTCCTTTTTGTTTGAGTCCTTTTAATAATTGATAGATTTTTTCTCTTTTAGCTTTACTTTCTGTGTTATAATCATTATAAAAAAGTAAGGCATTGGGGTCAGCTTCATGAGCATATTCAAAAGCTTTGGCGATGTATTCTTCTCCTATAATCTCATAAAATTTAGATTTTCTATACATTGAAAGTCCAGTGTCAGGCACAGCTTCATTGACTACATCCCAAACATAAATTTTGCCTTGATAACGTTTTACTACCTCAAAAATATGTGTTTTCAAACGAGCTAATAGTTCCTCTTTCGTAACAACTCTATTATCCTTTTTAAAGAACCATGCAGGTGTTTGGTTGTGCCAGCACAAATTATGCCCACGTACTTTCAAGCCATTTTGCTGAGCAAAGGCTACCATCTTGTCTGAGGCTTCCCAATTATACACATTCTCTTGAGGATGGATAGGGCCCATCTTCATAGAATTCTCAGGCGTAAGGCTATTGAATTGCTTTATAATAAAGGAAGATTCTGCACCCGCATTTACCATACGAGGGTTTACTGCAACACCAATAGGGAAATAGGCTTGATAATAATCTTTGAGTCCCTTGACCTTTTCGCTTTGAGCGAAAAGGCATAAAGAGCTACAAGTATATAAAACGGTTAAAAGGGTTTTCTTCATTTATTTGTAGGCAGTGATTGTTTGAATACTTCCATCTGGATTATACTTCAACTCTGTCACTTTTACATTTCTTAAATGTGTTTTTCCAGAAAGCTGTACATCGTGATAGAACAAATACCATTTTCCTTTGATTTCTACAATAGAATGATGGTTTGTCCAACCATCAACAGGATTCAAGACTACACCTTTGTAAGTAAATGGTCCATAAGGATTATCCCCAATAGCATAATTGATAAAATGGGTATCGCCTGTTGAATAAGAAAAATAATATTTTCCTTTGTATTTATGTAGCCACGAGGCCTCAAAAAAACGTTTGGTATTGTCGCCTGCCAATAATACTTTACCATTCTTATCTAGAATCTGTACATCTTTTGCTTCCTCGGCAAAACTTAGCATATCCTTACTCAATTTAGCTATTTTAGGGGTTAAAGCAGGTTGGTTATCATCTTGTAATTTTCCCTTAGGGTCATAGCTGCCAGTTTTCCAACGTTGCAATTGTCCTCCCCAAATACCTCCGAAATACATATAATAACTGCCGTCTGTATCTTTAAACACACAGGGGTCTATGCTATAACTCCCTTTAATAGGTTCCTTTTCTGCTTTGAATGGCCCTACGGGACTTTTACTAGTGGCTACGCCTATTTTAAAAACATCATTCTTGTCTTTTACTGGAAAATATAAATAATAGGTTCCGTTTTTAAACGCAGCGTCAGGAGCCCACAACTGACGACCAGCCCAAGGGATATTTTTAATATCTAAGGCTACGCCGTTGTCCGTTACTTTCCCTCCTATTTTATCCATTGATAAAATATGAAAATCTTTCATATCAAAATGTCCACCCTCATCGTCTTCTTTTACACCCGACTCAATATCATGTGAAGGATAAATATAGATTTTTCCATTAAATACATGGGCAGAAGGGTCGGCTGTGTAAATATGAGAAACCAAAGGTTGCGATATAGGCTTTTTCGCTTGTCCGAAGACAGACAAAGATGCAACCACTAAGCATAATGATAAGAATTGTTTTTTCATGGATAATTAAAATTAAGAGTGTGTAATAAGCAATTTTCAGTGCTTCACGTATTTATCAAACATTGATTTAAAAGCAAATATTATAATAATATCTGCTTTTTACAAGATTATTACAATAAAAAACTAGAACACATAAGAACTGTTTAAAACTATAGAGTCAATCGACTCTATAGTTGATGATGATTAATGGTTAGGTAATGATTAAAAACCGATTGAATTTCCGCCATCTACAGGCAACGAGGCTCCTGTAATATATTTGGCAGCTTCTGATGATAGAAATACGGCTGCCATACCAATATCTTCTGGTTTTCCAAAGTACCCCATAGGCGTGCGGTCGAGTGCTTTATGCTTTCTAGCAGGGTCAGAATTCATCGCAGTCTGTGACATGGCCGTTTCGATAAACCCTGGCGCAATCGCATTTACACGCACATTGTCGACAGAAAACTCCATTGCTAATGCCTTCACCATACCTTCTACACCACATTTTGATGCCGTGTATGCTACTACTCTGTCTATACCATAGTAGGCCGCCATCGAAGAAATCATCAAAATTGAGCCCTTCTTACGTGGTAACATTTTTTTAGCACAGGCACGGGTTAAAGCAAATACGGCATTCAAATTGGTATGCACAATACGGTTGAAATCTTCGTCGGTAACTTCTACTGCGAATTTTTTCATATTGATACCTGCATTATTTACTAAAATATCAATAGCTCCTATTTTAGTTTCAATTTGCTCTACCAAGCCTTCTAAGTGTTCTAAAACTGTTACATCATTCACAATATAAAAAGCGCTATCACCCAATTCAGCAACCGCATCTTTTAAGGCTTGCTCACGTCTACCTGTAATAACTACTTTCGCTCCTGCTGTAACCATGCATTGAGCAATGGCAAAGCCAATTCCACTTCCGCCCCCAGTAATTAGGGCAATTTTTCCTTCTAATGAAAACATGATTTTTTTAGCTTTAAGCTGATAGCTATGAGCCATTAGCTTTTTTACTATTGATTTTTTAAAATATTATAATAAATGTCTGTGCCTTACTAATTCAAGGTATCAAGAAAAAACTCATAGCTATTAGCTCATAGCTACCTCAATTGATACGTTTCTACTAATGTTTTTACTTCCTCCAGACTTCTTTCTGGTTTTGGGAAAGGAGCAGGAATTGGCATTTTTGAATATTGCTGAAAATACAACACACAAGCATCTCTCCACCAAATGGCTTCTCTTTCCTGTACAGCTAGTCTACCTGCTACATCTTCAAAAATCTCTTTATCAACATTCGACTTCACGGATGACCATTGCTGACGCATTTCTTTTACTGACGCTAATCCTGTATAATATCTAGTACAAAGTTCATCCCAAAGCGTATTCCCTGTTGATAATTTAGTTTTCCAGCCTACATGATGAAACCATAGTAAATAGGGCAATGGAGTTTTGTTGGGGTCATTCCATTGATTTTGTACTTCTGGTGCATACAGCAAAAGGGCTTCTGTGCCTTTTTTTGTTCTATCAAAACCAAGACCTACACTATCAGCACGATGATAATATGCAGAAGCCCAGTCAGGACGTGCACTTCTCTCTAACCAAGGCTCAGGGCCGTAATGAATGCCTTGTCCCATAATATGGTGAAGTCCCAACGGAGTAGTAAAATTCACATAGTTTTCACGCGAGGCTAACAATATATTCGTAACCGTTTTTACTGCTTTCTCGTCTTGACTTAAAGTCATTTTAGTCCATTCATCTGCGATTTGTGCTGATGATAATTCATGATTCCACGCCAATCTACCAAATGCATACCAATTAGCTTGCGACATAAAATGACCCGTCCAATTACGGTCAGAACCTGTATTGGCTACTCCAGCAATGGCCGTTAAATTATAATTATGCAAAGAACCATCAACCACTTTCGCTACTGTTGAGCCTTTACCTTTTACATAAGTATCTGATTCAAGACATTCTTTGAAGAGGGGCGCTAAATAAACCAAATTGGTAGAAAATCCCAGATACTCTTGGGTAATCTGAAATTCCATCGCCAGTGGTGTTTTAGGCATAGCCCCAAAAAGTGGATGAAAAGGCTCACGGGCTTGGAAATCAATCGGTCCATTTTTTACCTGAACAATCACCTTCTTATCAAATTGCCCATCTAACGGTTTGAAGTCATTATAAGCTTCTTTGTAGCGATCACCTTTAGGATCATCCTTTGAACTTGGTTTATAAACAAAGGCACGCCAAATAACTACCCCAGTGTAGGGTTTTAAGGCTTCGGCCAACATATTTGCACCGTCGGCATGTGTTCTTCCAAAATCCTGTGGGCCAGGCTCTCCTTCAGAATTAGCTTTTACCAAATACCCTCCAAAATCTGGAATAATACTGTAAATTTCCTTTGTTTTGGCTTGCCACCAAGCACGTACTTGAGGGTCGAGTGGGTCTGATGTTTTAGCTCCCTTTAAAATTTTAGGAGCAGCAAAATTTACCGATAAAAATATTTGAATGCCATACGGACGAAAAACATCTGCCAAGGCTTTTACCTTTAAAAGGTATTCTTTGGTCATGAATCTTGCACTAGCATTTACATTATTGACTACCGTTGCGTTAATACCAATTGAAGCATTCGCACGTGCATAATCTTTGTATCGAGGGTCGATATTTTCAGGTAATTCATACCATTTCCATAAAGATGAGCCTGCATAACCTCTTTCGATAGTTCCCAATGGATTATCCCAATGGTTCAACATCCGTAGTTTGATTTTAGGATTACTCGTTATAAAGATATTTGCTAACGATTTTCCAGTCTGAATGCTTCTTAGCAATTCAAATGTTCCATACAATATTCCTTTTTCGGTATTACCCGAAACCACTACATTGCCATTTTGATTGATAATGGTAAATCCTTCATCATTCAAAGCCTGATTTTTCGAAAGTTGCAATACAATTCCTCCTGTATTTTTTGAGGTACTCAATACTGAAACTTGCTTACCAAGCAATCCTTGTAAGCCACTTTTTAATTCATCAGTAGCTACTTTGATGATTTCATGTTGAGTATTGGCTACAATAAATTTTGTAAAATGCGTATAACTTTCTCGCTGTAGTTTATTACTGATTAAATCATATTTCAACCACAAACGATAACCATCATCGGCAAAGGTATTCATACTGACAAAAAACAGTAAAAATCCTAATATTTTTTTGTACATAATGCTATAATATTTTGACAATAATGTGAATTATTTCAGACTGCGTTCTATTCCTAATTCTAAACCTCTTAATTCTGCCAAGCCTTTTAAACGACCAATGGCAGAATAGCCTGGATACGATTTTTGCTTGCCTGTTTTCTCTAAATCATCCAACATCAAATGTCCGTGGTCGGGTCGCATAGGAATCGACACAACGCCATTATTAGTATCCTTTCTTCGGTTTTGTTCTAACACAATGGCTTTAACCACTTCATACATATCTACATCACCATCTAAATGAGCTGCTTCATGAAAATTGAGTGGATTCTCTTCTCGTTTAGTAGTACGCAAATGAATAAAATGAATCCGTTCTCCAAATCGCTGAATCATTTTTGGCAAATCATTATCTTCTCTTACGCCTAAAGAACCCGTACAAAAAGTAATACCGTTGGCTGTTACATCAGCCGCCGCCATTAGTTGTGCTAAATCATTTTCGGTACTTACTACTCTTGGCAAACCTAATAATGACTTCGGAGGATCATCAGGGTGAATACATAAGTTCACGCCTAGCTCTTGGGCTAAGGGTGCTATCTGCTGAACAAAATAATATAGATTTGCGCGCAATTCGGCATCACCAATATGTTTGTAATTATCTAAAAGTGCCTGAAAATTAGTTAATTCAAAGGCTTCTTCTGAACCGGGCAAACCTAATAAAACAGTGTTGGTAAGCAAAGCAATCTCTTCAGCAGACATTGCCTTCATTTTTGCTAAGGCTGAAATTTGTACAGCTTCTGTATAATCCTGTTCTGCATTGGGTCTTTTCAGAATGTATAAATCAAACAGCGCAAAATCTTCCCAAACAAACCTAAGGGCTTTAGCACCATCTGGCATTTCATAATTCAAATTAGTACGAGACCAATCCAATACGGGCATAAAGTTATAGCAAACCGTTTTGATGCCACAAGCCGCTAGGTTCTGTAACGATGTTTTGTAGTTTTCAATGTATTGCTCACGCGAAGGCAATCCTTTTTTGATGTCCTCGTGTACAGGTAAACTTTCTACCACCGCCCACGTAAGCGGACTATATTGTGCATTACCTTCTTCTATTATCTGAATGCGTTCCTTGATTTTTTCGACAGTCCAAACCTCTCCTACAGGAATTTGGTGTAAAGCCGAAACTACACCCGAGCAACCTGCTTGTCGAATGTGCATCAGTGAAACGGGGTCGTTGGGGCCAAACCAACGCATTGTGTGCATCATACTCATATTATGTAATCTAATAATTAAAAATCAATCGATACAAAAGCCTTATGCTTTTGTTAACTTATGTGCTAGTGTCTGCGCTTTAATAGATAATTCTGTTGCCAAAAAGCAATGTTCTTGCGTCATCGCCGTTTCTGTACGATTCACAATATCGTTCACTAATTGTTCTCCATAAGGTAAAAACTCGTTGCTACAATCTATGTATTTAGTTTCCTTGTTATTTACCAAGTATAAATTATTCCCGTGGTCATAGGTTGCTATGTCTATGTTCTTGCGAATCTCAATGTATCCTTCTGTACCCAAAATAGTAAGGCGGCCATCTCCCCAAGTTTTCAGCCCATCTGGTGTAAACCAGTCAACCCTAACATAGCCTGAGCCTTCATTTCCACGCAACATCACATCACCAAAATCCTCAAATAATGGGTATTGAGGATGATTGACATTAGCAATTTGTGAAGCCACTACTTCCGCTTTTGTCGAACCTGTAAAAAATAAAAACTGGTCGCATTGATGCGAACCAATGTCACACAGGATACCTCCAAATTGTTTTTTATCAAAAAACCAAGCAGGTCTTGAATTAGCATTAATTCTATGAGGGCCCAAACCAATAGTTTGTACTACCTTACCAATAGCACCAGCCTTTACAAGTTCTCCAGCCTTTACTGTCGCTTTATTTTCAAAGCGTTCGCTATACATGATAGAGTAAATTCGCTTGGTAGCTTTTTGTACTTTCCTTACTTCTGCCAATTGTTCAAGCGTTGTAATACCGGGTTTATCCGACATATAGTCTTTTCCATGCTTCATTACTCTGATACCTAGTGGAGCTCTTTCATTAGCAATAATCGAACTCAACACCAATTGTATCGACTTATCTTCCAGAATTTCTGTTTCGCTCGAAGCCAACTTAGCATTTGGATATTTTTTGGCAAAATTGGCTACTAAATCTGCCTCTTTAGCATAAAATGAAACCAATTCTCCTCCCCCACGAATTACTGCCTCAACTTGACTGTAAATATGGGCGTGGTTCATTCCTATTACTGCAAATTTAATTTTAGGCGCAAGGTGTCTATGAATATATGGTGAACTAATAGTTTCTATTTTGGTAGCACTAGCCATGATTTCTTGCGAAACACCCGACATTAACACCATGCCCGCTGCTGAAGAAAGCGTATTTTTAAGAAAATCTCTGCGATTGTTTTGTCCGTTTTCCATCGTTTTTTTCAGTTTTTCTACTTGTTAGATTGAGTTTTTTTAGCAATCTCCAAAGCCTTGGTTGTTGTGTAATATTTTGAAATCATATTGGGAACTTCCCAAGCGGGCAGTTTGCCTACTTTCAAAAAGTCTAAGTATTTTTCTGTAACTCTTCCAAAATGTGCCTCGTGACCTTCTTTATATTTTTCTGGTATCAACACTTCCCACCCTTTTGCATTTTTCTTTACAGCAATTCCTTCAAAATTCTTTTGCAAGGCTGTTACTGCTTTTAAAAGAGTAGGTTCGTAAGTATCAGCAGGATTGATAGGTTCTATATACAATGTTGGTTTATACCCTTGTTCTGCTCCCTGACGAATAATAAGATTAGCTTTTGTACCACGCATGATAGAATAATGCGTATCGCCACCACCCTCTGGTGCTTTATAAGCCCATATTACAGAAGCTTTGGCATGAACACCTTTTAGCTGATAATTGATTTCTGCATTTGCATATATTTTTAGGGTAGTATCATTGGCTAAGTCTTTCTTCAAAAATGCAGGAAAACCGTCTGTTTTAGTAATCGTTTTAAACTGACTCAAGGTCATGTCTGTCGTCCAACGCTTGGCATTCGTTATTTCAATATCTTTTTGGCAGTCAATTACTTGCTCAGGAAAACATTCCCATTGAATTAAATCAACTAAATGCGTTGTTACATCCACCATACCTTCGCCTTGTTGAGCAACATCCATAAACCAAGCTGGTCGCGTTAATACACTGCCAGATACATACTTATAAAAATGGTGAACGCTTTCTTTAGTAACTGCAGGATTATCAGGTGTTCCTTTTTCTAACGTACCAAACACATCAGGAATCCCTGAAAATGCCCTTTGAAGCATCGTGCTGATTTCATAGCGTTCTGTCATGATATCATAAAGCAGTACTTTCTTTTTAGCAGCATTGCTAAAAGTAGCTTTTAATCTCGTGAAATCTTTTGCATCAATTATCATCGGTTTGTCAGCAACCACATTGAATCCTGCATTGACCGATTTCTCTAAATAATCTGCTTTGATTCTATTGTTTCCAGCTATCACTATCACATTCCCTGCTTTTTCAGATAGCATCTTTTCAAGGTAATCGCTCCCAGTATATAACTTTTCTTGCCAATGAGTAGGATTATCTGCCCGAGCATTATAAGAATTGATTCTATCAATATGAAATTGTACGTCGTTTCCAACAGGAGCATAAACATGTACTATCGGACTTACATCTGGATACATATTTTTTTGAACTAGTGCCGCATGAAAATGCCCAGGGTCGAGGGTGATTATTTTTACTGCTGGCGCTGATTGTGCTTGTGCGTATACACTTGAACACAATCCTAATCCAATGCACAAAAGCGTTTTATTGATTACTTTCATTATTATCTCTTTTTATTCTCTAAATAACTCATTGTTAAATTTTGATAGCATAAGGTGCTCGTTGCTCTCTGGCTAACAGTAAATTTGCCTCTGGGTCATTGATAAATCTTTCTTGTTTTGGATTCCAAAATAGTTTTCTATCAAGCTTCATCGCTGCATGATGCAACAAACAAGCAGTACATGAACGATGTCCTATTTCTGTGGGCGCAATTGGTTCTTTTCTAGATACAATGCTTTCCAACCAGTTGCCATGATGGTCTTTACTAACTGTTAAGTGAGTTTCGTTATCACCAATGACAGACGTTATTATTTTAGGGTCGCTAGCGTCCAAGGCTTTTGGGGCATTTTGTTTCGCTGTAGGGTCGCTTGAAGTAACGGCAGCGTCTCCTCTTGATACAAAAATCCATCCTTCAGTTCCTTCAAATTTAATACCGTTGGGCAGTTCATTGCTTACAACCATCCTTACGCCGTTTTCATACATTGCCTCAGTTCTGAAAATTCCATGAACATTCCAAAGTCCTTTTTTAGGGAAATCTGCTTTACCCCAAATCTCAATAGGGCCTGTATGTTCTGTATTCATAGCCCAGTGTGCACAGTCTATATGGTGCGAACCCCATCCTGTTATCATACCAGCACCAAATTGTTCACAACGCAACCAACCGGGGCGGTCGAAACCTGATTGTGGGTGTACTCTTTTTTCAGTATAATATACGTCTGGCGTTGTTCCCAGCCACATATCATAATTAAGGTTTTTCGGGATAGGCATTTGAGGTTCTTCATCACCTGATGGGTCACCCGGCAAGCCCACATAAACAGTCTTTAAAGTACCTATTCTACCATTTCTTACCAATTCTGCGGCATACCTAAATTGGTTTGATGAACGTTGCTGACTTCCTACTTGTACTATTCTTCCTGATTTTTTCACGGCATTAGCCATCATTCTTCCTTCTGAAATAGTCAAAGAAGCGGGCTTTTGCATATATACATCTTTCTTGGCACCTACAGCATGAATCACTATTGGGGCATGCCAATGGTCGGGCGTACTTACCAATACCGCATCAATATCTTTGTTGAGTAACAGTTCTCGATAATCTGTATAGGTTTTTACACCGTCAAATTCTTTTCCTGTTTTCTTTGAATAAAAATCATTTACTAGCTTTTTAGCTGATTCAACACGATTGCTGTCTAAATCACACACAGCCATTATCTGAGCATTATCGAATTTCCAAACGCCAGGCATATCATGCCCTCTTGAAATTCTCCCTGTACCAATTGCCCCGATGTTTATTCTATTACTGGGAGCATTCTTCCCAAACACAGAAGCTGGAACAATGGTTGGAAAACCTGTAATGATAGAACTTGCTAAAGTTCCTTTAATACCTAAATCAAGAAATTGTCTTCTAGATATTACATTTTTCTGTTCTTGTGACATATCCGTTTTATATTCAAAAATTAAAAAGGTTCTTAATGCTTTACTTGATAACTAATGTGTTTTTTCATGCTACAAGCTTTTATTCACTATTTAAATCAGCATGCTTATTAAATCAATATTCAATAGTATCTTGTATAAATATTTTTATATTATTTGATGTAAAACAATGCTTATGTCGCTGGTATCAAAAGTATCATAGCGTAGTATATCTACTGGTTTATCCTACCTAAATATTGTTATTTTAATTGAGAATGTAAAGATGGAAATTAATTTTTATTATGCAATCGGTTGCATAAATATTTTATAATTATTCCAATTAAATATTTTACTATTCAGTTTCATAAAAAATGAAAAAGCTAAAATAGAAGTCAAAAAGGGCATAAATGACCATTAAATGATAAATCAGGTTAAGAAAGGTCAATTCATTTATAAACATTAATACTGTAATATTTTCAATTGTTGCATAAAATTGTTTTATAATTGTACCATAATTATCCAATGAAAGAAATCCCAAGCATGATATTCTAGCAATAGGAATCTAGAAGGGTCTTAAAATTTATATCATGAGTAAAGAAATAACTATTTACGACATCGCAAGTCAATTAAAGTTATCGCCTGCAACCGTCAGCAGGGCTTTAAATGATCATCCTGCCATTAATGAAAAAACGAAGTTATTAGTCAATGCCAGAGCCACCGAATTGGGTTATCGTTCTAATAAATTTGCGAGCAATCTTCGTAGACAAAAAACGAATACTATCGGTGTTATTGTGCCTAGATTGAATAGCTACATCATGTCTACTGTTATTGCGGGGATGGAGAAAGTGGCTAATGAAGAAGGTTTTAATTTGATTATTAGTCAATCGCTGGAATCACAAAAAAAAGAAATCGCCAATGCTAAAACAATGTTTAGCAGTCGGGTAGATGGCCTATTGGTTTCTGTAGCTTTTGATACTGATTCCTTTGAACATTTTCAGCCTTTTCTGAAAAAGAAAATTCCTTTGATTTTCTTCGACCGTATTTTTGAAAATAGTGATTGTCCAGATATCGTCATTGATAATGCCAAAGCGGGTTATGAAGCCACCAAACACTTGATTGAACAAGGACGAAGAAATATTGTCCATATTACAGGTAATTTAAAAAGGAATGTTTATTCCGACCGACTTAAAGGATATCAACAAGCACTTACAGAACAAGGCATTCCTCTGAATCAAGATAATGTTTGGGTTACAGCCCTCAACCTAGAGGCTGGTCGAGAAATAGCTCATCGAATAAAAGCATTAGCCAACAAACCCGATGCGCTTTTTATTGCCAGTGATTTATGTGCTGTTAGTTGTATCGCCACTTTGAAAGATTTGAATATAGATATCCCTAAAGATATTTCTGTAGTAGGTTTCAATAATGACCCTGTTGCACAAGTAATTTCACCTAAGCTAACTACTATTCATTATCCTGCTAAAGAAATGGGGGAAATGGCTGTAAAAAGTTTGATAAATCACTTAAAAGGCAATATGAATCTGGATACTACCACTACGATTACTTTACGTTCTGAATTGATTATTCGAGAATCAAGTTTGTTTTCGAAAGATTAGCTATCATTAAAAATTGCATTTTCAAAAAATATCCTCGACCTTAGAGGAATGCAATTTAATAATTAATTTATGCCAAATCTGAACGTTAAAATCAATAAAGATAATACCTACGATGCCATCGTGATTGGCTCTGGAATGAGTGGCGGTTGGGCTGCTAAAGAACTTTGTGAGAAAGGCTTAAAAACATTAGTCCTTGAAAAGGGAAGAATGGTAAACCATGTAGAAGATTACCCAACCATGATGTTGGATCATTGGGAACTTGAACATCGTGGTGGACTTTCGTATGAAGACCAACAAAAGCAACACATCCAGATACGAAGTGGGTTTGTTGGTGAATCCACCAAACATTTTTTTACAAATGATGTCGATAATCCATACCAAGAAAAACAACGTTTCGACTGGATTCGGGGTAATCATGTTGGGGGGCGTTCACTCACTTGGGGAAAACACGTGTATCGTTGGAGCGATTTAGATTTTGAAGCCAATGCAAAAGATGGTATTGCTATCGACTGGCCAATTCGTTACAAAGATTTGGCTCCTTGGTATTCTTATGTAGAAAAATTTGTGGGCGTAAGTGGCGAGAAATTAGGTCTTGACCATTTGCCAGATGGAGAATTTCTTCCTCCATTTGAATTAAACTGCCTAGAAAAACACTTTAAAACTGAAGTAGCTAAAAAATTCAATGGTCGCCCAGTAACTACAGGACGTGTAGCACACCTTACTGAGCCACAACCACAGCACTTAGCTTTAGGGCGTGGCAAATGTCAAAACCGTAACCGATGCTCAAGGGGTTGTCCGTTCGGGGCATACTTTAGTAGTAATTCTGCTACTTTACCCGCTGCAAACAATACCGGCAACTTTTCTATTCGTCCAAACTCTATCGTTCATTCTATCATTTATGACGAAAAAACACAACGTGCTACGGGTGTAAGAGTAATTGATAGCGAGACAAAAGAAGAGATTATTTTCAAAGCCAAAATTATTTTTAGCTGTGCTTCTACTTTAGCCACCACTCAGATTTTATTAAATTCCAAATCAAGCCGTTTTCCGAATGGAATGGGGAATGATAGTGGAGAATTAGGGCATAATTTAATGGATCATCACTATAGAACAGGAGCCATGGGGTCTTATGATGGTTTTGAAGACCAATACTACAAAGGGCGTAAACCAACAGGTTTATTCATTCCAAGGTATGTAAATTTGAATGACGCGTCTAAAAATCCAAACTTTATTCGTGGTTATGATTATCAAGGAGCAGGTGGTGGCAGAGGCAACTGGGGAAGAGGTGTAAGCGAAGAGGGCGTTGGGGCAGCCTTTAAGGAGTCGTTATTTAAGCCAGGAGGCTGGGGAATGGCATTGATGGGTTTTGGGGAAGTATTACCATACCACGACAATATGGTAAGCTTAGACTCAGAGAAAACCGACAAATGGGGAATTCCACAATTGGTTTTTGATGCCGGATTGAAAGAAAATGAAATGAAAATGCGTGAGCAAATCAGGATAGATGCTGCTGAAATGTTGGAAAATGCAGGTTTTAAAAATGTAAAAACATTTGATAATGCTGGTGGACTAGGCGTAGGCGTGCATGAAATGGGAACGGCTAGAATGGGAAAAGACCCTAAAACTTCTGTACTCAACGGCAATAATCAAATTCATACAGTGCCTAATGTATTTGTAACAGACGGGGCTTGTATGACGTCTGCTTCTTGTGTTAATCCTTCTATTACTTATATGGCACTTACAGCACGTGCTGTCGATTTTGCTGTGAATGAGTTAAACCGTAAAAATTTGTAACATCATGAATCGCAGAGAAGTCCTTAAAAATACATCCTTATTCTTAGGTTACAGTTTATCAGCCGGTGCCTTGTCCGAACTTTTTATTGCTTGCCAAAAAGAAGCGCAGTTAAACTGGAAGCCTGTTTTTCTTTCAAACAATCAGGCTAACCTGATTGCAGAAATCACAGAAACGATTTTACCTAAAACAGAAACACCCGGAGCAAAAGAGCTTGGCGTGCCTCAGTTTATCGATAAAATGTTAAAAGATATGCTTTCGGAAGAAGACCAGAAAGCCTTTGTAAAAGATTTAGAAAAGTTTGATGAAAGTTGTGAAGAAGCCTACAAAAAGCCCTTCATTGAATGTACGCAGGCTGAAAGAGAAGCCTTTTTATTAAAAGCAGATAAAGAAGCAGGCAAACTCCCTCCTAGTGCTTGGGGCATTACTTTAGTAGCAAAACCAGACCCTATTTCATTTTTCAGGAGGCTCAAAAGCCTGACATTATTGGGTTATTATACTTCTGAAAAAGTAGGTAAAGAAATACTTTCGTATGACCCTATCCCGGGAGAATTTATTGCTTGTATGCCTTTGGATAAAGTCGGTAATGCTTGGAATGAATAATATTACCCCTATCAAAAAAGAGTATTCAAACTTACTTTTGTCTTTTGGGTGTATCACTCAAAAATATAACATAATAAAATGAAAAGATTTTGTCTTGCCCTTGATTTAGTTGACGACCCGCAGCTCATCGCTGAATATGAAGCCTATCATCAAAACGTTTGGGAAGAAATAAAAGCTAGTATTTTGAACGCTGGGGTTATAGATATGGAAATCTATCGAATTATGAACAGACTGTTCATGATTATGGAAACGGAAGACGATTTTTCGTTTGATAAAAAAGGAGAAATGGATGCTAATAATCCTAAAGTACAAGAATGGGAAAAACTAATGTGGAAATACCAATCAGCCTTACCTGTTGCCAAAGAGGGTGAAAAGTGGCTTTTAATGGATAGGATTTTTAAGTTAGTATAAAGTGAAATGCCTAAACTTTTGAAAAGTTTAGGCATTTCACTTTACAGCCTAGACAATTTTTATACTTTCAACTTTGCCAACTCATATTTTTCTCTAAGAAGCTGATTCCTATCATTTGCGATGATACAAATTTTAATTACTATTGCATTTACATCATCAGTTATAAACGACACTCCCATTAACCATGAAAAACAAAATCTTATTCGCATTAGTAATTGTATTAGTATTAATCCAATTTATCCGCCCTGAAAGAAATCTTTCCGACGACCAAACCTATAATATTTCTACTAAATATGTAGTAACAAATGAAGTGAAGGATATTTTAAAGGTAGCCTGCAACGACTGCCACAGTAACAAAACAGCATATCCGTGGTACGCTAACATTCAGCCAGTTGCTTTTTGGCTTAATCATCATGTAGAAGAAGGGAAAGAAGAACTTAATTTTTCAACTTTCACTAAACTTCCCATTGCTGTACAAAACCATAAATTAAAAGAAACAGTTGAACAAATAGAAAAAGGAGAAATGCCTTTACCTTCATACACTTATTTAGGTTTACACAAAGAAGCTAATCTGACAGAAGCGCAAAAGAAAGTACTTATTGATTGGGCAAAAGCTCAGATGGACACGTTAAAGGCTACTTATCCAGCGGATAGTCTTGTATTGAAAAGAAGGAAAAAGCCTGTGACCGATTAATTATGTAAGTTTTACCCATAATTATATAATATGTCTGCTAATACTTTACCATAATTTTGTGTTATTAAAATATCTCACAAATCATGGAAAGCGAAACAGGTATTCAACATAACATCAAAACTTTGGTTATCCCCGTAACGGGGATGACGTGTGCTGCTTGTGCTAGCAGTGTTGAAAATATCCTTCATAAGCAAAATGGCGTATTAGCATCAAGTGTAAATTTTGCAAGCGAATCGGCTAAAATTCAATTTGATACCAATCTTACTTCTCCAGAATTTTTACAGGGAAAACTCCAAGCTATCGGCTACGGCTTAATTTTAGGAACACCCGAAAAAGCCAAAGAACAACAAACCCTCATTAAACAAAATCATTATAGAACACTCAAACAAAACTTAATCTGGGCGAGTATTCTTACGCTCCCTGTGGTAATCATTGGGATGTTTTTGATGGATATGCCTTATGCTAATTGGATAGAGTTGGTACTTACTACCCCTGTTCTTCTCTGGTTTGGGCGACAATTCTTTGTCAATGCGCTTAAACAAACCCGTGCTGGAAGTGCTAATATGGATACACTTGTGGCTTTGAGTACTGGTATTGCCTTTTTATTTAGTTTATACAACACGCTGTTCCCTGAGTTTTGGCATCATAGAGGCTTACATGCACATGTATATTATGAAGCTGCTGCGGTGGTCATTGTATTTATTATGTTGGGCAAATTATTAGAAGAAAACGCTAAAGCAAATACTTCTACTGCCATCAAAAAGTTAATGGGTTTACAGCCCAAAACAGTTTTAATAATTGATAATGGCGTAGAAAAAGAAATAGCTATTGCTGATGTACAAGTAAGTGATAGAATTTTGATTCGTCCGGGCGATAAGATACCTGTAGATGGGAAAGTACTTTCTGGAAATTCATTTGTAGATGAAAGCATGATGAGTGGTGAGCCTTTGCCTGTAGAAAAAAGTAAGGGTTCAAAGGTATATTCTGGTACTGTAAATCAGCAAGGTAGTTTCAAATTCATTGCTGAAAAAGTAGGTGATGAAACATTCTTAGCCCAGATTATCCAATTGGTACAAGAAGCCCAAGGCAGTAAAGCTCCCGTACAAAAATTAGTCGATAAAATTGCTAGTATTTTCGTCCCTATCGTTTTAGGCATTGCGGTGGTAACTTTTATCGTTTGGATAATTTTCGGAGGAGAAAATGCTTTGACGCATGCTTTATTAACTTCAGTTTCAGTGTTAGTTATTGCCTGTCCCTGTGCTTTAGGCTTGGCTACACCTACCGCTATTATGGTTGGTGTAGGGAAAGGTGCCGAAAACGGAATTTTGATAAAAGATGCTGAAAGTTTGGAAATTGCCCACAGGGTTAATGCCATTATTTTAGATAAAACAGGCACAATAACCGAAGGCAGACCTTCTGTAAGTGATTTAATATGGGTAAGTGAACCTAATAACGAAACTTTCAAAAGTATTTTACTATCCCTTGAAAGTCTTTCTACACATCCTTTAGCAGAAGCTGTGACTCAATATCTAAAATCAGAAGGAACAAAACCTTTAACGCTTATTGATTTTGAAAATATCGTCGGCAAAGGAATACAGGCTACATTTGAAGGTAGAAAGTATTTTGTCGGCAGTCCGAAATGGATAGAAAATATCGTAAAGACTATTGATAATAAAGCAGTTATCTCTTTAGAAAAGTCAGGGAAAACTGTGGTTCTTTTTGCAAATGAGGCTCAGGTAATAGCCATCATTGCTATAACAGATAAAATCAAAAGTTCTTCTGCTGAAGCCATTCAACAATTACAAAAACAGGGCATTGACGTATATATGCTGACAGGTGATAATGCTTTAACAGCAGAAAAAGTATCAAGCCAAGTAGGTATTACAAATGTACAGGCGGGCTTACTACCCAATGATAAAGCACTGTTTATTAAACAATTGCAAAAAGAAGGCAAAGTAGTGGCGATGGTTGGTGATGGTATCAACGACTCGCAAGCGTTAGCCCAAGCAGATATTAGCATTGCGATGGGCAAAGGCTCGGATATAGCAATGGACGTAGCCAAAATGACTATAATATCTTCTGATTTACTAAAAATTCCGAATGCCTTACGGCTTTCTAGGCAAACGGTATCAACTATTCATCAGAATTTATTTTGGGCATTCATTTATAACCTAATAGGCATCCCATTAGCAGCAGGCGTATTATTCCCATTCAATGGTTTTTTGCTCAATCCCATGATAGCAGGAGCGGCAATGGCACTCAGTTCGGTTTCAGTAGTAAGTAATAGTATTCGTTTAAAATATAGATGATTGGTATCATCATTAAATCACAATCCAAGATGGCAACTTTAACATTCAAAACCAATATCAATTGCAATAATTGCGTAGCTAAAGTAAAACCTTTTCTCAACCAAGTAGAGAATATAGAAAATTGGCAAGTGGATATTGAAAATCCTGATAAAACCCTTAAAGTATCAGGTGAAGACGAACTAACGAGTCAAGAGGTAATTGAGGCTGTGCAGAAAGCTGGCTTTACTATACAACCAAAGTAAACAATTCAACCTGTGTACAAAAGTTTATCCTTCATTTCCATGAAGGATAAACAAATAGATATAGCTCGCTTATTTAATAATTAAAATCTTAGCATTTTCGAGGCATAATAATTCGTGCAGAGCTTTCCCTGGAAAATGAATAAAATCACCCGTTTGAAAAATATTCGCCACCCCTTCAAGCTTAATTTCCATTTTCCCTAATTGCACTATCACAAATACGTCTGTTGGGTTACTATGCGATGGCATTTTATCTCCTGTTTCAAACGACTTATATATAATTTTTGCCCCTGCTATTTCTTGGAGTACTTGCATCTTTTTCTCAACAAGTAGGTATTGTCCTCTTAATAAACTTCCGATTTCCATGATATTTGATTTCCTATTAGGGTGTGACTTAAGTCACACCCTAATAGGAAGTTATGTTAAAGAGTATTCTTAACAAGTTTGGTTTTTATATGCTAGCTCAATATATTGAAGCCAATGATAAAACTATGGACTATCGCACTAATCCAGAAAATGGTTACCCCAATTTTGACTGGCATAGCTGAAAGGATAGGAACAAGTACACTAAAAAAACAAAGGACACAAGCTGCTAATTGCCAGTCGCCACCGTTATAGACATTCATACTCACTAAAGTAAGGGGAGTCAAAATATTGGCTTGAATCATCAGTGAAAATCCATTCCAGAAAGCACGATTATTTTCTTGTTGTTCAAAAAAAATGGCATATTGATTTGTTAGCGCATTCATAATTATTTTGTGTTTGATTATGATACAAATTTGCAAGTAGCCTACCACTCCAGTTTATGACCTAAATCATATTATAAAAAATAATGCTGAGGATAGAAGTTTAACATCGTGTTACAAACAATCTGTAATTTTATATTCCATCGTTATCTTTGTTAAAATCTTGTATGCAATGATTCCTCCAGCTATTTTAGAAAAATTTGGTGCCACGCGTAAAATATTGGTGAAAACTGAAGTGCTTTTTGAAGAAGGAACGGATGCACATTTCTATTATCAAATTATCAATGGCGAGATTAAAGTATTGAATTGGTCGGAAGATGGTAAGGAATTTATTCAAGGTATTTTCTCGGATGGTCAAAGTTTAGGCGAACCTCCATTATTAGGGCTTTTCCCCTACCCTGCTACAGCCATCGCCACTACAATTACCGAAGTATATAAGTTATCCTATCAGGCAATGATAGCTTTATTACAAGATAATTTTGATATTCATTTAAAACTCACACATATTCTTTCGAATAGGCTACAATACAAAGCCATGATCATGAAAGATATGAGCACACAGGATGCTGAACACCGCATCGTTTCGATGCTTAGTTACTTAAAGAAAAAAGAAGGCGTTAAAGGGGTTTTTGAAGTAAATCTTACTCGACAAAATCTTGCTGATTTAACGGGATTAAGGGTAGAAACGGTAATCAGAACGATTAAACTAATGCAAGAGCAAAAGAAATTAAAGATAAAAGGAAGAAAAATTTGGTTTGAATAGTTGTTTTAAAAATCTAGTAAGAGAAAATTTTTACTCATCTTTGAAGTGTAAAATATGGTCAAAAAGGGCTATTTTTTCAAAACTATTAAAGCCTTATTATCGCTACAAAAATCAATTATTTAAAAAGCTAGTTAAGAAATCAGCACATTTTGTTAAAAAAATTAAGTATATTTAAAGATTAAGTGTCTTTTTTTATTGAAAACGCAATTATTTTAACTGAATGACCCCAAAGTTTTTATATGATGAAAAGGAACTGTTAACGCTTGCGTCATCTGGCCATGAACAAGCTTTTACGATGCTTTTTCATGCTTATAAAAATAAGTTATATGGCTATTTGTATCGATTGACAGACTCTAACGAAATAACAGAAGACATTATTCAAGAGCTTTTTTTGAAACTTTGGAAGGATAAAAGTGAGCTAGTCAATATCGTTCAGTTTGATGCTTATTTGTTCAGGATGGCAAAAAATCAAGCCTTGAATGCTTTTAAAAGCATGGCAAGGCAGACGCTTTTGTATGCTGAATATTTTGATACTCAAAGCATCGAAGTATATTCAACTGATAATATTATCCAATTTGATGAAACACAAAAACTGTTGAAGCAAATTATTGAAAACCTTCCTCCCCAACAAAAACTTATCTTTAAATTAAGTCGTGAACAACATTTAAAACACGATGAAATTGCAGATATGCTCAATCTGTCACCTTCTACAGTAAAAAACCACATCATTCAAGCCCTCAACACGATAAAACATAAGCTTAAATATCAAGCTGCATTCTACCTTTTTTACATGTTTTGGATTGCCATAAAAAAATAATTTAAAAATTATTTAACATCGACTAGTCCTATCTTTTCCCAGAATTGTCTTCTATTTAGTTAACCTCAAAAAACAGTGGTTTTATTGATTGTTGACTTATCAATATTATAATCTAAAAGGGACGAAATCCATTGATGTGATATGCCTTCAGAGAGAATCAGTTTTTTAGTGGAAAGATATTTCAGTAATACTTGTACTGAAGCAGAAAAGTATGAACTGATGCAATGGGCAAATACGGCTTCTGAAACTGAACTTGAAGAGATTTTGCATAGTTCATGGCAAAACTATGAATCAAATCTGGAGATGCCTACAGAAATGTCTGACAGGATAATGTCTAAAATATTTACACAAAATCCAGTTGTTGAAGAAGATAATGAATATTCAGAGGAAGAAAATAAACCAAGTATTGGCTTTTGGCGTATTAATTACAGTATAGCAGCCTCGATTGCCTTAATTATTTCAGTTGGGTTGTTCGCATGGTTTCAATATAACACGGTTGATAAAAGAACAGAAAACAGAATAGTTCAAGTAAAAGAATTTGAAAAAAATGATGTATTGCCCGGTAGCGACAAAGCGATTCTAACATTTGATGATGGAACTAAAGTAGCATTGGATGATTCGAAAAACGGAAGTCTAGGGAAACAAGGGGAAACCAATATCCTTAAGCCAGAAAAAGGACAACTAGTATATCAATCTAACAAAACCGCTGTCGCCCAACCAATGTATAATACCGTCACGACACCAAAAGGCGGGCAGTATCAGGTGGTACTATCAGATGGCACCAAAGTATGGTTGAATGCGGCATCTAGCCTAAGATTTCCATTAGTTTTTGAAGGGAATGAACGGAAAGTGGAAATGACTGGCGAGGTATATTTTGAAGTAGCGAAAAATGCTAAAAAGCCGTTTAAAGTCATCTGCAACGGGCAAGAGGTTGAAGTATTGGGAACACATTTTAATATCATGGCTTATCCTAACGAAAAAGCCATTAAGACTACCTTATTAGAAGGTTCAGTAAAAGTTAGTAAAGATGACCATTCAACGATATTAGAGCCTGGTCAACAAGCAAAAGTGGGCTTTAATAATAATATTTTCAGAACGATAAATGATGTTAGTCTGGAAGAAGAGCTTGCTTGGAAAAACGGATATTTTCAGTTCAATAATGCTAGTTTAGAGATGATTATGCGACAGATAGAACGTTGGTACGATGTTGACATTCAATATATTGGCAAAATACCTGATGAACATTTTACGGGCAAACTCCAACGAAATACCAACTTATCGAACGTATTGAAAATATTATCAATGAGCGAAGTACAATTTAAGATAGAGGGCAAAAAAATAGTGATAACACCATAGTTTAGTAAGCTTAAAAATACTGAGTATAAATAAAAAATTGTTAAACATATTTTCAGTGAAAGTGGCACTCAATCCACAAAAAGGCATTAAACAACGAAAAAGCGAAAACGCGGCAACGTTTTCGCTCTAAATCGGAGTTTGATTAAAATAATTTTTCCAAGTATCTCATTTAACCCCAAAACAAAAGTATGAATCGCAATCCTATTTTCCAAATTAGGCTGGGTTTGCCGTGTAATTCGGCGTCCTGTCGTGGACAACAATTTTCCACTAAATTTTTCAGGGTCATGAAACTAACCTTTATTTTATCATTGACGATATATTTACAGGTAAGCGCTGTTGGGTTTTCACAAAGGTTTAATTTAAATCTTAGAAATACCGCTATTAATAAAGTATTCAACGAGATTGAAAAACAAAGCGATTATACTTTTTGGTATAAAACAGATTTGTTGTTAAATGCAGAAAAGGTTTCTATCAATCTTAAAAATGCTAAGCTTGAAGAAGTCCTTGAGAATTGTTTTGCCAATCAACCCCTCGATTATTTGATTGTTGATAAAACCATTGTCATCAAATCCAAAAAAGTTAATCCTAAATTAGAACTTCCTATTGAAATACTATTACAAACTGTTAAAGGAAAAGTAATCTCCTCTACTGATTCAAAACCATTAGTAGGCGTAAATATTGCTATAAAAGGCACATCCAGAGGAACCACAACAGATCCAAACGGAGAGTTCTCCTTAAATGCTACCAAAAACGAAATCCTTGTGTTTTCTTATATTGGCTATAAATCAAAAGAAGTATTGGTAGGTAACCAAACATTTATTTCGATTAATTTACAAGAAATAGCTACATCTTTGGCTGAAATTGCAGTGGTAGGTTACGGAAACCAATCACGTAAAACACTTTCAAGTGCTGTTAGTACTATTAAAACTGAAGAGCTTAACAAAGGGGCAATTACAGACCTCGGACAATTACTACAAGGTAAAGTACCAGGGTTAAATATCACCGCCAATGGTGACCCTAACAAACCTGCTGCTGTGATTTTGAGGGGTGCTTCAACCTTGAATAGCTCACAAGGTCCATTTTATGTAATTGATGGAGTACCGGGTGCTGATATTTCAACTATTGCACCAGACGATGTTGCTTCAATTGATGTGCTGAAAGATGCCGCAGCAACAGCTATTTATGGAAACCGTGCCGCCAATGGGGTAATCATGGTGACAACACGAAAAGGCAAGAAAGGACAAACACAAGTTTCGTACAGTTCATTTGTAGGTCTCGAAAAAGTATCTAATAAACTAGATATGATGACGGCTTCAGAATTGCGTGCGTTTATGCAAAAACTGAATATTTCTTTCTCTCCAAAAGACGATAAAGGTGCTGATACTGATTGGCAATCTGCTATCCAAAAGAAACAGGCTATTTCAACTAACCACAACCTTTCTGTAAGTGGTGGTGGCGAGCATACTTCTTATAGTGCAAGCTTAAATTATGTAAAGAAGGATGGTATTTTGTTGAATAGCTCTTTAGAAAGAGTAATCGCTCGTTTGTCGATTGAACAATTAGCTTTGAAAGACAAATTAAAATTTGCTTTCTCCATCACTAATTCAAGCAGTGATGCTGAGGATATTCCTTATAGAAATACTGTTCTTTTACAGTCAACATCTTATTTGCCTGTATCGCCAATTACAAATGCTGATGGTACTTATTTTGAGAATTTAGAAAACTCTGGTTATTACAATCCAGTTGCGATGGTTAATAATAGTCAAATGAGAACCAAGTATAGTAATTTGATTGGAAGTTTTAAAACTCAGTTAGAATTGCCTTTTGGTCTAACTTATAATTTAGACCTTTCTTACATGAATTCTAATACACTACAAGGTACATATTACAATAAATATTATACAAGTACTTATAACAATATGTATGACAACCCAGATCCTGGTCTAGGTTTTCACTATCAGCAAACATTTGGTAAGGACGGTCAAGCTAGTAGAAGTTCGTACCAGAATACGAACAAAATTTTAGAAACATATTTAACTTGGAATAAAGAGTTTGGCAATCACACAATTAATGCAGTACTAGGTTATTCTTGGCAAAACAATAAAATTGGTGATGGTTTCCAAGTAACAACCAGTAATTTACCTGTTGACAACATAGGTTATAACAACTTAGCACTAAGTAACCCTTATGGAATCTCAGGCTATCAGATTAGTTTTGGACCAGACGGTGTTTATCAAGAGACTCAATTAATTTCAGACTTTGCTAGATTCAATTATAATTACAACAATAAATACTTATTACAAGGCTCAGTAAGAAGAGATGGTAGTTCAGTATTTGGCAAAAATAATCAGTGGGGATATTTCCCTTCAGTGGGTGCTGCTTGGAGAATCAGTCAAGAAGATTTTATGGCAAATCAGGATATCTTGAGTGATTTGAAATTAAGAGCAAGTTATGGTGTAACAGGTAACGCTTCAGGGTTTAATGCTTATACTTCTCAATTTATTTCAGGAGGTTTAGGAACATATTACTATAATGGTACATTAGTAGCAGCAAACGGGCCAACTAAAGCGGCAAACCCAGATTTGAAATGGGAAAAAACAGCCACAACGAACATCGGTCTAGATTTTGCAACGGCTAATAATAAAATTAGTGGTTCATTAGAATTGTATAATAAAAATACTACTGGAATGATTTATTCTTATAGTGTTGACCCAATTCTTGTACCAGTAGGAAGTATTGTTGCTAATGGTGGAAGTATCAACAACAAAGGGATTGAATTAACTGTTAATGCAAAAGTAATCAATAAGGGCAAATTTAACTGGGCAACTACCATTAACCTTGCACATAACAGTAACGTAATTACAAGTTTAACCAATCCTTTATTTGCAGGTGGAGATTCTGTACTTTTATCTCGCCCAGAAGGTGGCGGACAATCAGGACGTTCATTACAAATTCTAAAATCAGGAAGACCACTCGGACAATTTTTTGCTTTAGAATATGCAGGAAAAAATGCTTCAGGAGTTTCTCAGTTTGTTGGTGCTGATGGTAAATTAACGACTACACCGAAAGAAGGAGTTGATTATCATTACTTAGGTAGTGCACAACCAAAATTATTATTAGGTTGGAACAATACATTCAAGTATAAAAATTGGGATTTGAATGTATTCATCAGAGGCGTTTTTGGCAATAAAATTTTCAATGCTACGCGTGCAGACTTATTCAGACCAAACACAGTACAATATGCTAATATCTTGGCAGATGCAGCCAACGAATCGGCTTCAGATTATAATGCATATTTTTATTCATCACGTTTTATTGAAGATGGAAGTTTTATCAGATTTGATAATGCTACTTTGGGTCATAACTTCAAAAACTTAGGTTCAGCAGTTAAAAACCTAAGAGTTTACGGTTCTGTCAATAACCTTTTTGTGATAACAAAATATACAGGTGTTGACCCAGAAGTTAACCAAGGAGGTATCGCTCCAGGGGTAGATTATAATAACTTCTATCCAAAAACGCGTACTTTCTTAATAGGTGTAAATGTTTCATTTTAATTGTTAAAAATCTGAAATTATGAAAAAGTCATATTTATATACATTACTATCAGTACTACTTTCGGGTGTACTGTTCTCTTGCCATGATTTAGTCGTGCCAGTAACGACTGAACTAACTCCAGACGTTTTTCCGACCAATACTGAACAATATATTTCGGCATCTGGTCCTGTATATGTTTCACTAAGAGGTAATTATGCTGTTGAACATTTCCAACAACAATCTTATAGTACAGATGAATCTATTATGCCAGCAAGAGGTGGGAACTGGTTTGACGGTGGACAATGCCAAACGATGCATTATCATACTTGGACAAAAGACAATGGTTTTATTAACGGGAACTGGACTTGGCTATCGACAACTATTGGCGTTGCCAACCAAACGTTAAATATTCTATCGACAACCATGCCAGCAGGTGCCACTAAAAATACAAGTCTTGCTGAAATAAAGATGGTAAGAGCTTTTACGTATTTTTTGATGATGGACAGTTACGGTAACGTACCGATTGATACGGTTTATGGAGATTTTACGCCCAAAACCAATGTAGCAAGAGCAGATGTATTCAAATTTATTGAGAAAGAAATTAATGCTGCTCTTCCTTATCTTAGTGAAACTTCGGGTGTGGTTACTTATGGAAGACCTAATAAATGGACGGCCTATGCTCTATTAGCAAAAATGTATTTGAATGCAGAGTATTACACTGGAACAAAGAGATACGATGATTGTATTGCAGCTACTGACAAGATAATCAATTCGGGGTTATTTGCTATTGAACCTAGAAGTACCTATCTAAAAATGTTTTATCCTGATAATGGTCCTTCTAAAAAGGAATTTATTTTTGCGATTCCTTATGATGCAACTTCAACCAATAGCTTTCCGTTTAGATCAACAAACTTGCATGCTCGTTATAGTATTCCAAGAAGTATGCGTGCAAAATTTAAGTTGCCATTTACACCAAGTGGCCCTGAAAGTACTTTGCCAGAATACTATGCCTACTTTAACGATGCTAATGATGTAAGAAACGGTCAGTGGTTAACTGGATTACAATATATGGATGATGGTTCTCCAATAACTGTTCAAACAACAAAATTAGGTCTTGACCAATTCTATAAAGGAAGCGATGGAGCTACTCCGGTTACTTATCAAGTAAATTTAACACCAGAAGTAATTCTTCGTCAAGATGTTGCTGCTTTTGATGCAGGAAATGATGAAATTGCTTGGAATATGGGTTATCGTAACAATAAATTTTATGCAGATGGTACTTCATTAAGCAGAAATCAAAATAATGACATTCCTATTTTCCGTTATTCTGATATACTGTTGATGAAAGCAGAAGCTATTCTTAGAGGTGGCGCAGCTACATTAGGACAAACTGCTCTTTCTCTGACAAATCAAGTAAGATCTGAAAGAACTACTTCTGCTTCATTAACAAGTGTAAATTTAGAGTCACTTTATGGAGAAAGAGTAAGAGAGTTTGCTTATGAAGGATGGCATAGAAATGATATGATTCGCTTTGGTAAGTTTGAGGGTAAATGGGGTTATAAAACAGATTCAGATGTTAATCATAGAATTTTCCCAATCCCAAGAGTTGCCTTACAGCTTAACCCAAATTTAAAGCAAAATCCTGGTTATTAATTAAATCGACCATTTTTTAAGGTCTTGTCAATATATAGTGTTCACAAACGTATATTATACATAGTTCAATTGTGAAATGATTTTTATTATAACATTTTATTACCCGTTATGCGCTAACTCCCGCCAGAGCTTAGCGTATAACTTACAAACAGATACTTACTCATGACTAGACTAACTTACCAAATTTTCTTATTGGTCATTGTGGTGCTTTTTAGTAGCCATTATGCTGTGGCTCAGCTTAATAAACAAGAAGCTTTAGCACTTATTAGCAGGGTTATTCCTAAACAAGCACATAACTTTGAAGTAAAGTCATTACCAAGTACTGCCCCAAAAGACCTTTTTGAAATAGAGAGCAAAAATCAAAAAATTGTTTTGAGTGGAAACAATGGCGTAGCTGTAGCTTCTGCTCTATATTATTACTTAACAGAATATTGTCACTGCCAGATTACGTGGAATGGTACAAATCTGGATTTACCTACAACTTTACCCAAACTTTCCACTAAAATCACTAAAAAAACACCCTACCAATATCGCTATTATCTTAATTATTGCACATTCAACTACAGTATGTCTTGGTGGAATTGGGAAAGATGGCAAAAAGAAATAGACTGGATGGCGATGCATGGCATCAATATGCCTTTGGCCATTACAGGAGAAGAATATACTTGGCGAGAAGTATATAATGAAATGGGATTTTCGGATACAGACCTAAAAGATTTCTTCAGTGGGCCTGCTTATTTCTCGTGGTTTTGGATGGGAAATCTTGATGGTTGGGGTGGACCACTTCCACTCAGTTGGATGAAATCTCATAAGGATTTACAAGTAAAAATATTGGCAAGAGAACGTGCCTTGGGTATGAAGCCTGTTTTACCTGCTTTTACCGGACACGTACCTTCGGCTTTTAAAAAGAAATATCCACAAGCCAAACTAAAAGCAACCAACTGGACAAACGGTTTTGGCGACACTTATATTCTTGATGCAGAAGACCCACTTTTTGCAGAACTTGGCAAAAAGTTTATCAAAAAACAAACACAGTTATTTGGCACAAATCATTTGTATTCTGCTGATACTTTTAATGAAAACGAGCCTCCGACTGACGAACCAGCCTTTTTGTCTAAGCTAACGGCTAAAATTTATGATGGCATGAAGCAAGCCGACCCTGAAGCTATTTGGGTAATGCAGGGATGGTTGTTTTATAGTGATAGAAAATTTTGGAAAGCTCCACAGATAGAAGCTTTATTAAATGCTGTACCAGACGACAAGATGCTTTTGTTAGACTTGGCTACCGAAATAGAACCTGTTTGGAAAAGAACAAATGCTTTTCATGGTAAGCCTTGGATTTGGAATATGCTCAATAATTTTGGCGGAAACGTCAATCTTTTTGGACGCATGGATGGTGTAGCAAGTGGCCCTGCTGTGGCTTTGAATGACCCTAATTCGAAGAATTTACAAGGAATAGGGCTAACAATGGAGGCAATAGAACAAAACCCTGTGATTTATGAATTGATGATGCAACATACTTGGCAAGATACACCTGTTGAGCTAAACGATTGGTTAGTAAAATATGCTAAGAATCGTTATAAAACAGATGATAAAACCTTGGTAGATGCTTGGCAAGTATTAAGACAAACAGCTTACAATGGAAAGGATATTAGAGATGGTGCAGAGTCAATCGTTACTGGTCGCCCTACATTTGATTCGACTACTGTTTGGACAAGAACAAAGCTCAATTATCCTCCGAAAGACTTTTTGAAAGCTTGGGATCTATTTGTACAAGCTTCTCAACATGGAGTTGATTCGGACGGATTTCAGTATGACCTTGTAGATATTACACGACAAGTGTTGGCAAACTATGCGTTAGTTTTGCAGAAAAAATGGAAGAATTCTTACAAAGCAAAAGATGAAACTCAATTCAAAAAAGATGCCCAAGCATTTATTGATTTGATTGCAGATATGGATGAGCTATTGGCTACCAGAAAAGATTTTATGCTTGGCCCGTGGATTAGCTCGGCTAGAAGTTGGGGAAATACTAGTGAAGAAAAAGCCTTGTATGAACAAAATGCTAGGGACATTATCACGCTATGGGGCGATGCCAACAGTCCTTTGCATGAATATGCTAACCGCCAATGGAGTGGTCTATTGAATGATTTTTATAAACCAAGATGGCAAATGTTTTTTACAGAACTAAATCAAGCATTAAATACGAAGAGAGAACCAGATTTAGCACACTTTGACCGTACCATTCGTGAATGGGAATGGAATTGGGTAAAAGCACATCAAGATTTTCCTGTTGTACCAAAAGGAAATAGTCATTCATTGGCATTGAAAATGTATAAAAAATACCGTGATGCCTTAACGGTAGCTTATCCTTGAGGGAGTCATACATTCTACGACTTACCAAAGCATTCAACAACAAACTACCAAAACTATGAATAACAATCCAAAAAGTATAAGACTCGTTTCCCTAGATGCACTCAGGGGATTCGATATGTTTTGGATAATGAGTGGCGAACACATTATTCACGCTTTAGCAGAAACAACGCATATTCCACTGTTTGAATGGATGTCTGAACAATTACATCATACTGCTTGGAATGGGATTACTTTTTATGATATGATATTCCCGCTTTTTCTTTTCATTGCTGGGGCGTCTATGCCCTTTTCGATGCAGAAGAAAGTAAATGAAGCTTCTGTTGAGTCTGCCTATGAATTACCGAATGTAGTAAAAAGGTCACTATACGTTGCGATGGTAAAACGAACAGTAATATTGATATTTTTAGGCATTGTAGTGAACGGACTTTTTAAATGGAATGGTTACGAACAGACACGCATCGCCAGTGTATTAGGCAGAATTGGCTTGGCTTGGTTTTTTGCAGGAATTATCTATTTGAATAACAACACATTGAAACAAATTTATTGGTTTGTATTTATTCTAGTAAGTTATTGGTTAATCATGAAGTTTGTACCCGTACCAGGTTTTGGTGCAGGCGTACTGACCAAAGAAGGTTCTTTAGAATCGTATATTGATAGAATTTTATTACCCGGACGATTACACAGCAAAGTACATGACCCCGAGGGAATTTTATCTACTATTCCCGCCATCGGAACGGCTATGTTAGGCGTATTTACAGCTACCTTTTTAAAAGCCAAAAATACTTTTTCAGCTTATCAAAAAGTATTAGTGATGGTCTTAGCTGCATTTATATTAATCGTCATAGGCTTATTATGGGATTATTCTTTTCCTATTAACAAACGCCTTTGGTCAAGTTCATTTGTGTGTTTCGTTGGGGGATGTTCAGTCTTGCTTTTTACGTTGTTTTATTTGATAATAGACCTCTGGAAACTACAAAAATGGGCGTTGCCTTTCGTTTGGATTGGTTCTAATTCCATCTTGATTTATATGGCATCCGAAGGTATTATTAATTTTGGGTACACTGCTAATTTTTTATTTGGTGGAATGATTTCATATACACCAGAAATTTGGCAACCTGTCTTTACTGCTTGTTCTATTACAGTTACTCAAATTATATTACTGTATATTCTCTTCAAGAAGAAAGTTTTTTTGAAGATATAGTTTTTACGCATGACCTAATGAAAAATGGACATATAAAAATAGTTCTACATTTAGATTTTCTCCCATAACAAGATTAATACATCTATTAAATAAAGAATGATAGCAAATAGCCATTAAGAAGTAGTTAAAAGTGATTATCTCCACAATATTTTTGATATATTGCCTGTTACAATGGAATAACTCAATTAAGTATCTATCAAAAATGACTACAGAAATCCTCATATCACTCATTACACTTATCGTTCTTGAAATTGTCTTAGGTATCGACAATATCATCTTTATTTCTATTCTATCCGACAAACTACCCGTTGATAAACGTAAAAAAGCTCGTCTGGTTGGTTTAAGTTTGGCATTAATTACCCGTTTGATTCTGCTTGCTGGAATCAGCTGGATTATGAAGCTCGATAAAACACTTTTCGTGGTTTCGGGGATTGATATTTCTGGGAAAGACTTAATTTTGATAGTAGGAGGTTTATTTCTGTTGTACAAGAGTAACAAAGAAATCTTTGAAAAAACCGAAGATGAACACGAAGACAAACCCTTTGTTTATACGTCTTTTTCAAAAATCATCGGGCAAATCATTATACTAGATTTAGTATTTTCTATCGATAGTATCATCACAGCGGTAGGTTTGGTGGAAGAACTGTGGGTGATGTATGCAGCCGTAATCGTTTCTATTTCAATTATGATGATGGTCGCTGGAACGATTAGTGCCTTTATTAGTAAACATCCATCTTTAAAAATATTAGCCCTTTGCTTCTTGATGATGATTGGTATTACGTTGATTGCAGAAGGCTTAAACTTCCATATTCCTAAACAATATATTTATTTCTCAATGGCGTTTTCATTCTTAGTGAATGTGATACAGATTAGAAAAAATGCAAAGTAATGATATACAAATTTAGGACATCCTAAATTTGTATATTAAAATAGCAAAATTTGAAATCTTTAAATTTATACTCGTCCTTACTTTTTGCCTTGATGCAAAAAGTAACCGCAACGGCGGACCGTAAAAAAATCAAGAATTCCTAATCGCATCGGCGAACCGACTCGCTTCGCTCAAACAGTAGGAATTCGTTATGCATCAATCACAAAAAAGCGGTCAGAATTAATTTCTTGACCGCTTTTTTTATGATTTTAAATTTAGGGATAACTTATATTTTAGTATTCATTATTATCTATCTTACTTCTCTTTACGCTCAATCTCTCTAAGGTTTTCTAATTTTTTATTTCTAAGAAAACCAGTGATGTCTTCAAAATGTTCTTTTACTCGTTTGTTTCCAAATTCAAATACTTTGGTAGCAAGTCCGTCTAAGAAATCCCTATCGTGAGAAATCAAGATAATTGTACCTTCAAAACTCTTTAAAGCATCCTTTAAAATATCTTTCGTTTTTAAATCCAAATGGTTGGTAGGTTCATCTAGAATCAATAGGTTTACAGGTTCTAACAATAATTTCACCATTGCCAAACGTGTTTTTTCTCCTCCAGACAATACCCTTACTTTTTTATTGACACTATCTCCACCAAACATAAATGCACCAAGAATATCTTTGATTTTAGTACGTACTTCACCTACAGCAATGTTATCAATGGTTTGAAAAACGGTTAAATCTTCATCTAATAATGAAGCCTGATTTTGTGCAAAATAGCCAATCATTGAATTATGTCCCAATTTCAAGTCGCCTTCAAAAGGTATTTCCCCCATAATGGCTTTCACCATGGTTGATTTACCTTCTCCATTCTTTCCTACAAAAGCTATTTTCTCCCCTCTTTCAATGGTCAATGAGGCATCTTTGAATACCAGATGGTCGTCATAGCTTTTACTTACATTATCAACAATCACAGGATAATTACCTGAGCGTGGCGCAGGTGGAAATTTAAGATTCAGTGCCGAAGTATCTATTTCATCAACTTCTACAATCTCAATCTTCTCCAACATTTTTACCCTAGACTGCACCTGCAAAGTTTTCGAATACGTTCCTTTGAAACGGTCGATAAACTCTTGGGTTTCAGCAATCATTTTTTGCTGGTCATTGAACTGCTTTTGTTGCTGTTCCTGACGCTCTTTTCTGAGTTGTAAATACTGAGAATAGTTTACTTTGTAGTCATAAATACGTCCCATTGTCAACTCAATGGTACGGTTAGTAATATTATCTACAAAAGCTCTATCGTGAGAAATAACAATAACGGCTTTAGCATTATTAATCAAGAAATCCTCTAACCACTGAATCGACTCTATATCCATGTGGTTGGTCGGCTCATCTAGTAATATCAAGTCTGGATTTTGTAATAAGATTTTTGCTAATTCGATTCTCATACGCCATCCCCCGCTAAATTCGCTAGTTTGACGAGTGAAATCCGAACGTAAAAAACCTAAACCCAACAAGGTTTTTTCTACTTCTGCATCAAAATTGATTTCTTCAATAGAATAATATTTTTCACTCAATTCAGATACCTTTTCGATAATCTGCATATACTCGTCTGATTCATAATCAGTACGTGTTTCTAATTGAGTATTTAATTCGTCTATCTCTGCTTTCATATTCAACACTGTAGAGAACGCTTTTGAGGTTTCTTCAAAAACAGTACTGTTATCTTCTGTAAGCAAGTGCTGAGGTAAATAAGCAATTACAGCATCATTAGGCGCAGATATTTTTCCTTTGGTAGGCTTATCAACACCAGCTATGATTTTTAGGAGGGTCGATTTTCCCGCTCCATTTTTTCCCATTAGGGCAACTTTATCTTTGTCGTTGATGTTGAAAGTGACATCACTAAAAAGAGCTCTTCCACCGAACTCTACCGCTACGTTATCTATTGAAATCATTTTATTTTATTATGAAATACAAAGATAAGGAAAGTTTTTTTGAGTGAGGAGTTTTGAGTTTTGAATGCTGAGTGATAAATTCTGATTATCTAATATGAATAGAAATCATAATCATTTACTAATGCCAATGACAACTATGTAAATATGTATTTCTCTACAATTTTACCCGCAGATTTACGGAGATTTTTTCCGCAGATTTTCGCAGAGAATAATATCTGCGAAAATCTGCGGAAAAAATCTCCGTAAATCTGCGGGTAAAAAATCAAAAACTCTCTTAAATTATTCTTCTATTTTAGGTTTTGAAGCAGATTTAGCTTGGTTTAGTCGGTAACTCAACGTCAAATTGATTTGTCTTTGTCGAGGTAAAAAATCTCTGTTTGAATAAAAATTAACGCCTTCTATAACTGTTCTAATTCGTCGACTATTGAAAACGTCCAGAATATTCAAGGTTAATGTTCCTTTACCTTTTAATACATCTTTATTCACAGCCAAGTCGGTATAAAACAGATAGCCCCTCCTACCCTGCGGTAATTGTTGCGGTGCTTCATAATTGGCACGTACTTGTAAATCTATGCCACGAGGTAAATTGAATTTAGAAGTTTGTCGGGCAAACCAACTATAGGTATCACTTTTATAAGTAGCTGAAACATTTGAACCATCAGTAATAGCTCTAAAAAAACTCCAACTCAAATCTAGTTTCCACCATTTTTCAGGAGAATAGGTCGTAGCGAATTCAGCACCAAAAGAGTTTTGTCCAACTAAATTCAAGGGTAAAGTTGTAGAAATACCCGCGCTGTTTACCGAACGGATGGATTCTATTTTGCCATCAGTTTGTCGATAATAAACCGATGAAGAAAGTGACCCTTTTTCAAAATATTTCACATGTCCTAACTCAAAGGCATTAGTAAACTCAGGGTTCAAATTAGGATTTCCACTGAAATAATTTCTTTGGTCAGAGAAAGTAACGAAAGGACTTAAATCATTATACGTTGGTCGTCGAACTCTTCTTGAATATGAAATTTGTAAGGCATTTTCATTGGGGAGATTTACAGTAAAATGTGTGCTTGGAAACAAATTAGCATATTTTCGTGGGTTTACTTCATTTGTTTGTTTTAGCGTAGTCGTTACGTTGGTCAGTTCTGCACGTAGCCCTACTTGATATGAAAAGAGTTTCCCTTTATTGCCAATGATGCCATAAGCAGCCGAAATATTCTCATCATATACAAAATTGTTGGTAAGCCCAGGTAGTGAGACAAACGCACCCGAAGCATTTTGTTGCGTCACATTATAATCATTAGTCATGTTTCTGAAACTTGTTCTTAAACCAGTCTCAATTTTGCCTTCCTTACTAATCGGTTGGATATAGTCAACTTGTAATAATATTTGTTTTTCTGCCTCATCATTAAGTGCTTTTTGTAGTTTGGTATTCGCTGGATTCGGTTTGCCATCTACCCAAAAACCATTTTGCGTAAATGTTTGGTCAGAACGCTCCCAATAATCCAAATAGCGCACATCGGCGACTAACTCTTGTCCTTTTTTATCAAAATTCTTCTTATAGGTTATCGAGTATTCTGAATTAGGTTCCGTTTCGGTTTCGTCTTGTTGGCGATACGTAATAGTGTGTAATGCTTCCGTTCTATTATTTGAATCATCATAACGAAAATCTGTGATACGTCTCACATCACTTCTTCTGAATAAATACGAAGCCGTAAAAATATCTTTATCAGTCAAGAAAAAATCTAATCCTCCTTTTATGTTATTGTTCAATCCTTTTACACTTCCGCTGTTGGTTTGATTGAGCGTGAAAGTAGTATCATTAGAAAAAACGTTTTGAAATAATTTCCCATTCCCTCTTAAATCACGATACGAAATCCCATAATTGATAAAGAAATTCACCTTTCTATGACGGTAATTCACATTGGCTGAAACTCCATAGTTGGCTGGTGTTCCAGATATTAATTCAAACGAGCCATTAAAACCTTGCTTTTGCTCTTTTTTCAGAATGATATTAATAATACCCGACATACCTTCTGCTTCATAACGTGCCGAAGGATTGGTAATAATTTCAACTCTTTCTATCAAACTTCCTTGCAATTGCTGTAACCCTGCTCCACCTTTAAAACTTACTAAACCCGACGGTTTGCCATCAATTAAAATCCTGACGTTATCACTTCCACGTAATTTTACACCCCCTTCCGCATCAACAGAAATAGAAGGAATATTGCTGAGAATATCAGAAGCCGAACCACCAGCATTAGATAAATCTTTGCCCACATTAAATATCTTTTTATCCAAAGTCAATTCCATCGTACTTTTTTCAGCTTGTACTACTACTTCATCTAAAGTACTGCTTGACGAAGTCAACAGTATTAAGCCTAAATCTATCGTTTTCTTGTCTTTAGATATGGTAAAAACGGGCGACTTAAATGCTTTATATCCAATAAATTCTACCAAGGCATAGTATGTACCATAAGGATTGGCAATCGAAAATTCGCCAGCATCACTAGCAATATTGCCCCCAACTAACTTTTGGTCAGCATCATTATAAATTCTTATTGTTGAAAAACTTAATGGAGTAGCCGTTTGGGCATCTTTTACTTGCCCTTTAATAATACCTTGTGCTATTCCTAAAAAAGGTAATAAAGTAAGGAGTATTAGAAAGAAGAGATGTTTTTGAGTTTTTGTAAAATATAGCATATTGGATAATTAATCATTCATTTGATAAAAGGATGAGGTAGGTATTATTTACTGTATCGTAATCAAGAGCAATTTAGAAAAGTATTGAGACTTCTGTGGTGGTAATTGTAGGTAACAAATATTTAGTTCTCCCCTAAGTTTGGTTATTTTGCTATCTTTATAAACTTTTTCCAGATTTTGTTAGTTTATAAATCATACTGTATAAAATCTGATTTTATTTATTGCTCTAAACATATTGTAGTTTAATATTATCTAACAGTGTTAAATAGTTTATTTTATTAAAATGGCAAGTAAGGACAGAATATTAAGGTTGAAGGAAGAGACCCGAAATAATATATTAGATGCAGCATGCAAGATAGTGAAGGAAGAAGGATGGCAGGGGCTAAGTTTACGAAAAATTGCCGATGCTATTGAATATACCGCGCCCATTATTTATGAATACTTTGCTAATAAAGAAGCAATACTTCAAGAATTAACGAAGAAAGGTTACTTAGTATTGAATAAAGACTTGATTCAAGCAAAGAAAAGTAAAGGTAATCCAGCTGAACAATTAGAGGCTATGTGGTTGGCTTACTGGAAGTTTGCTTTTGAAAATAAAGAAATGTATCAGCTAATGTTTGGCGTTGAAATGACAACTTGCCACATGGTAGCTTTTCCAGAGGTACAAACTCCTTATGACCTATTTACCGAAACAATTATTGAAGTGATGGGCGATAAAAATCCAAGTGAGGATATTATTTGTCAGAAATATTATACTTATTACTCAGTAGTTCATGGGTTAATTTCAATTAATCTCGTAGGTAATGGTTTGCCAAATGACATTAATCTTCAGATATTGAAAGACGCAATTACAGGTATCACAAGATCTTTAAATTAATTTCTTATAGAAATTTTAGGAAAAAATACAGCATAAAAGAGCTCAATAAAAGACATTTATTATCTAAAAGAGTATTTTTATTTAACGCCGTTAAATAATTTATTCTCATTAATGAACTAAAAATATTGAATATTGATTTTATATAATAAGGAGCAATATTTTTTTGCACTATAATCTAACACTGTTAAATAATTTACTTACTATAATTAAGCGTCAAGTAAACGCAATTTGTAGTTCTTTTAACACTAAAGTTTTTTTGAACAACCACTTAACAGTGTTAAATAGTTAATTAACATTAAATACCCTCAAATTTTAAACTAAATAATCCTTATGAATAAACTCCCTAAACACAGCAGTAATGTATTTCAAGGCAAATGCACTGCAAACAATCAATTATAACATAGTTTTAAACATTCCATTAAGTCAATCAAGTTTTAACAAATCAAATTAGTCATGAAGAATATATTCTTAAGTGTATTAATCCTTTATACATTATCTGCTTGTTCAGAAAAGAAACCTATAGCCCAGACCGTTACCGCTCCTTCATTACCTGTTATCAACATTAACAGCACATCAGCACTAACCAGTTCTGAATATCCAGCTTCCATACAAGGAGCAGTAAATGTTGAGATTCGTCCACAAATAAGTGGAAATTTAGAAAGAGTATTTGTCGATGAAGGCGTATACGTAAGCAAAGGTCAATCACTTTTCAAAATCAATGATTTACCTTTCCGTGCCCAACTAAATAGTGCCATTGCTAGTCTTCATGCCGCCGAGTCGGCCGCAAACAATGCTCAACTGGAAGTAGATAAATTAACTCCATTGGTACAAAACAAAGTTGTTTCTGAATATCAATTAAAAACGGCACAGGCTAATTATAAAACAGCCTTAGCGAATATTGCTCAAGCCAAAGCAATGGTTAATACTGCTGAAATCAATTTAGGTTATACGTTGATTAAAGCTCCAGTAAGTGGTTTTATCGGAAGGCTTCCTAAAAAACAAGGTAGTTTAGTATCACCTGCTGATATTGAAGCCCTGACCCAACTTTCTGATGTTCATGAAGTTCACGTGTATTTCTCATTGGGTGAAAGTGATTTTATTGCCTTTAAATCACAATATGAGGGTTTTTCAATCAGTGATAAAATCAAAAACTTACCACCAGTTTCGTTGATATTGCCAGACAATTCCCTGTATTCAGAAAAAGGAAAAATCGATATGGTAGACGGACAATTTGATAAAAACACTGGAGCTATTACCTTGCGTGCTACCTTCCCAAATGCTAAAGGATTACTTCGTTCGGGTAATACAGGCAAAGTAAATTTAAGTGTTCAGCATGAAAATGCCTTGTTGATTCCACAAGAGGCTACCATCGAAATTCAGGATAAAATATTTGTTTTTACGGTTGATAAAAGCAATAAAGTAACCAAACAGCCCATCACTATTGCTGGAAAAAGTGGCACCAATTATTTAGTGAAAGATGGTATAAAAGACGGGAATAGAATCGTATTCAAAGGTTTCGAAAATTTGCAAGAAGGCACCATCATCGCGCCTGAAAATACTGATAAAGAAGTTGCAAAAAACTAATTCACAAGTTATTCAATATCCATTATGTTTAAGAAATTTATAGACAGGCCTGTGTTGGCTACTGTCATATCCATCCTATTGGTAATCCTAGGTGTTTTAGGCCTTGCCAAATTACCATTACAACAATTCCCTGATATTGCTCCACCAGCGGTACAGGTAATGGCAATGTATCCGGGTGCAAATGCCGAAACAGTATTGCGTTCGGTAGCTCCTTCCCTTGAAGAATCAATCAATGGGGTAGAAAACATGAGTTACATGAGTTCGACCGCCAGTAATGATGGTTCATTAGTCATCACAGTATTCTTTAAATTAGGTACTAATCCTGACCAAGCAGCCGTAAACGTACAAAACCGCGTAGCACAAGCTACTAGTCAGTTACCTGCTGAAGTTGTCCAAGCGGGTATTACTACTGCCAAACAACAAAATAGTTTGATGATGGTAGTTGATATGTATTCTGAAGATGAAAAAACGTATGACCAGACTTTTCTAGCCAACTATGCTCAGATTAACATCATTCCAGAAATCAAAAGGATTCCTGGGGTAGGGCAATCGATGATATTTGGAGGGAATAAAGACTATTCAATGCGTGTGTGGCTCAATCCTGCTCAAATGACTAGCTATAACCTTACACCAAAAGAAGTAATGGCAGCTATTCAAGACAAAAACCTAGAGGCTGCTCCAGGAAAATTTGGAGAAAGTAGCAAAGAGTCTTTTGAATACGTAATCAAATACAAGGGTAAACTCAATAAACCTGCTGAATATGAAAACATCGTAATTCGCTCTAATGCAGATGGTTCGGTATTACGTTTAAAAGATGTTGCGAAGATTGAATTTGGAGCCTATACGTATGGAAACTTTACAAGAGTAAATGGCAAACAGGGTATCAACATTGCATCGATGCAATTGGCGGGTTCTAATGCCAACGAAATCCAGATAGCCATTGCTAAACTAATGGAAAAGGCTTCTAAAGATTTCCCAAAAGGTGTAAAGTACCTTATTTTATATAATACCAAGGATTCGCTTGACCAATCTATCCATCAGGTAATCACTACGTTAATAGAGGCATTTATCTTAGTGTTCATTGTAGTGTTTATTTTCTTACAGGATTTTCGGTCAACACTTATTCCTGCTATCGCAGTGCCAGTGGCTATTTTAGGAACATTCTTCTTTATGTCCCTTTTTGGATTCTCGATTAATCTACTTACTCTATTTGCTTTGGTATTAGCCATTGGTATTGTGGTGGATGATGCCATTGTAGTAGTAGAAGCTGTTCATGCAAAAATGGAACATCGACTACTTCCTCCGAAAGCAGCTACAACGTCGGCGATGAGTGAAATTACGGGAGCAATTATTTCAATTACTTTAGTAATGTCGGCCGTATTTTTACCTGTTGGTTTTATGAGTGGCTCAACAGGCGTTTTCTATCGTCAGTTCGCTTTTACCTTGGCCATTGCCATTGTTATTTCAGCTATCAATGCCTTAACGTTGAGTCCAGCGTTAGCAGCCTTATTTTTAAAAGCCAATCATTCACACCATACGGGCAGTCAAGAAAAACCTAGTTTTAAAGAGAAGTTTTTTATTGGCTTTAACAAAGGGTTCGATAAGCTTACTAATAATTATGTAAGAAGTCTATATTTTTTGGTAAGAAATAAATGGTTAAGTATTGGTGGACTGGTAGTGGTTATCGCAGTGACCATCTTTATGGTAAAAAGAACTCCAACAGGCTTTATTCCTTCTGAAGACCAAGGTTTTATTGCTATATCCCTTTCAATGCCTGCTGGTGCATCGTTAGAAAGAACTACGAATGTAATTCATCAAGCTGAAACAGTATTAGGCAGTATGGAATCTAAAAAAACTTTGATGGGTCTATCGGGCTTCAATATCCTCACTCAATCTTCAAGCCCTTCGTCGGGTGTTGCTTTCGTGTTGTTGAAACCCGCTAAAGAAAGAGGAGCCGTAACAGACATTAATGCAATTATGAATGAAGTAAGACAAAAGCTTGGCGGTATCAAAGGAGCGAATTTCTTTGTCTTTACTTTCCCAACTGTTCCAGGTTTTAGTAATGTCGATGGACTAGACTTAGTCCTACAAGATAAAACTGGTGGTAGTCTAGTTAAATTTAGTGAGGTCGGCAATAAATTCCTTGGTGAATTGATGAAACGACCAGAAATCGCATTTGCGTTTACTGCCTTTAAAGCAGACTATCCACAATACGATATGGAAGTGGATGATGTAAAAGCCGAGCAACTGGGCGTAAACGTAAAAGATATTCTTCAAACAATGCAAGCCTATTTTGGTAGTGCTCAGGCATCCGACTTTAACAGATTTGGGAAATACTACCGAGTAATGGTTCAGGCAGAAAAGAATGCTCGTACTGAACTCTCTTCAATGGACGGCATTTTTGTAAAGAATAGATTAGGCAACATGGTTCCTATCAATACTTTAGTAAAATTAAAACGAGTTTATGGCCCTGAAACAGCTTCTCGTTATAACCTCTTCAATTCTATTGGTGTAAATGCCATTGCTAAGCCGGGGTATAGTTCTGGAGATGCGATTCTGGCAGTAGAGGAAGTAGCAAAGCAACACTTACCAACAGGATATTCTTTTGAGTTTTCTGGTATGACCAAAGAAGAGATTTCTTCGGGTGGGCAATCTACCGTCATTTTTATGCTATCATTATTATTCATCTATTTCTTACTGGCTGCTCAATACGAGAGTTACATCTTACCTTTTGCCGTTATTCTATCAATACCTACGGGGATATTCGGAGTATTTGTTGCGATTGGTTTGAAAGGAATAGAAAATAATATTTATGTACAAGTAGCCTTGGTTATGTTGATTGGACTATTGGCTAAAAATGCTATTCTGATTATAGAGTTCGCCTTACAACGCAGAAAAGCAGGCAAGAAGCTCGTCGCAGCATCAATAGAAGCTGCAAAACTACGTTTAAGACCTATTATTATGACCTCATTAGCTTTTGTAGTAGGCTTAATTCCGATGATGGATGCCAAAGGACCTTCGGCTCAAGGTAACCACTCTATCAGTATTGGAGCAGCAGGCGGAATGGTCTCTGGCGTAGTCTTAGGCTTGTTTATTATTCCAGTGTTATTTGTAATTTTTCAATACTTACACGAAAAAATTTCTAGAAAAAAACCAGAGATTAATTCTATCATTCATGAAGATTTAGTCGCTACTTATAATTAAGCATACAATGAAAAATCATATAAAAACCTTGTCGATAATGTTATTATTATCGATAAGCATTATTTCTTGTAAAGTTTCAAAAGACGTTAAAATTCCCGAAGACGCTATTCCTGTTACTTTCAGAGATGTAAATATTTCAGATAGTACTACTAGCGTAGCAGATTTAAACTGGAAAACGTTTTTTACAGAAACTACCTTACAAAAACTAATTGATAGTGCCATTCATCGTAATAATGACTTGCTGGTTGCTCAAAAAAACATTGAAATTGCACAGTTGCAACTAAGGCAATCTAAGTTTAATAATATTCCTAATTTGAATCTTCAGATTACTTCAAATTCTACCAATCCTTCCAACAACAGTTTGAATGGAATTAGTTTGAATCAGTTTTTGAAAAAGGAACATATTGAAGACTTTACTGCGGCAGCAAGTTTATCTTGGGAGGCAGACATCTGGGGCAAAATTCGTAATCAAACGAAAACTACCCTCGCACAATATGCTCAGTCGGAGGAAGCTAAAAAGGCTTTGCAAACAACCATTGTAGCGGCTGTTTCAAAAGGATTTTACACTTTATTGATGTTGGATGCACAAGTGGAAATCGCTAGAAAAAATCTGGAATTAAATGATAAAACTCTTTTTATGATTAATCTTCAGTTTGAATCGGGTCACGTTTCACTATTGGCCAAACAACAAGCAGAAGCACAAAGACTAGTGGCTGCACAATTGATTCCTTTGTTGGAACAAAATATCGTTATTCAAGAAAATGCGTTGAGTGTATTAACGGGAGGTTTTCCAAAAGCAGTTGAACGCAAAGTGATGTTGAGTGCCATTGAATCTCAAAATCAACTTTCGGTAGGTGTACCGTCTGCTTTAGTTGGAAGAAGACCCGATGTAAAAAATGCGGAATTGCTATTGCAAGAAGCAAATGCAAAAGTTGGCATTACCAAAGCAAGTCTATATCCCTCATTGACAATTACCGCAACTGGTGGCTTAAATGCTTTTGAAGCAAGTAATTGGTTTTCTCTTCCTACTTCATTATTCGGAGTGGTTGCAGGAGGAATTACTCAACCTTTATTAAATGGCAAAAGACTTAGTACACAGTATGAGATTGCGAAAGTTCAACGAGAAAAAGCAGTGATTGGTTTCCGTCAATCCGTTTTAGTTGCCACTGAAGAAGTTTCAGATGCTTTGATTAAAATACAAAAAATAGAAGAGCAAAACACGAAGCTTTCTTTAAGAGTAAAAACCTTACAAGAAGCCATCGGGAATGCAGATATGTTATTTAAGAGTGGCATGGCTAATTATTTAGAAGTAATTACCGCTCAAAGTAATTTATTACAAAGTGAGTTAGAATTGGTTTCCTTGAAAAAAGCCAGACTAGAAGCAGATGTAGATTTATATCGGTCGTTAGGTGGTGGTTGGAAATAAGTAGTATTGCAGGATTTGTATTTAAACAAAACAGCTCAGCCCTATAGCTGAGCTGTTTTGTTATTAATTAATAACCAGTATTTTGATACATTTTCACTGGATTTAATTTGTATTCGTCTGCAGGAATTGGGAATAAATAATCCTTCAAACCAAAGTTAGACACTTTAGCCGTTCCATAATCTGCTTGTGGTTTACTTTGGATATATGATACCAACTCTGTCGCTGTAAAGAAACGAAGTAAATCAAACCAACGGTGATGTTCAAATGCTAATTCAACTCTACGTTCATGAAGAATAGCCAATTTTAAAGTTGGGTATCTCTTAGCGTAATCAGCATCATTTTTCATTACTTCATACGTTGGCATTTTAGCTCTTTCACGGACTTGATTTAAGTATTGAATGGCACTCGTTTCATCACCCAAATACATATTTACTTCAGCCAACATCAGTATTACATCTGCATATCTGATAATTGGCCAGTCGTTTCCGCCATAACCGTTGGCCGTAGCTGCCGCACTAGCATCTCTGAATTTAGTGATATACCAATCTTTTACAGTAGCATCATTAGCATATTTGATAGAAAAATCCTTACGTAAATCGTTCGTTTCGTATTCTTTTACTAAATCAAGTTTTACATTTCCACCTACGCCGCTACTTGGTTTCAACGAATTAATTGTTTCCCCTTTTGCTTGATTGTTAGCAGCAATTGAAGATGAATACGTTATATCGCCTTGTTTATTAACAATCTGGAAAATGATTTCTGGATTAGTTGATTTTTTATTTACATCAAAAACATCTACATAAGGTATTTCCTTTAAATCCGTAAAGGCTCTCATGTTATAAGCTGCCATTAAATACGTTTTTGCATTCGCTAAATTACTAGCACGGTTAGCTTGGTCTAAAGTAGTAGCCATTGTTAAGTACACCTGTCCCAATAAAGCGTTCGCTGCTGCTTTTGACACTCTTCCTTTACCTGTAAGTGGCTGTTGATTAGGCAATCCACTTGCTACAGCCTCTTTCAAATCTGCAATGATTTGTTCATATACTTTTTCTTTTTTCTCACGGAAAGTATTAGTAACAATCTCATCAGAATTTAGTTGTTTAGTAACCAAAGGAACATCACCCCATTTCCTTACTAAATGAAAGTAAATCATCGCACGAACAAACTTTACTTCTGCATTGTAAATATCTTTATTGGCAACAGTGGTAAATGTTACTTTATCAATGTTTGAAGTAACTTGATTACAACGGGCAATTGTTTGATATAACGACAGCCAGTGGCTTTTTAAATAGGTGTTACTTGGCAAAATAGAAAAATCATTGAACTGAAAAGGCTCTCCTGCATTCGACTGGTTATCATTTCTACCAGCATCATCCGAACGCTCATCTGTATAAAGTCCGCTGTTCTCGCCAATATTATTTGAGCTACGAAGCGATTGGTACACACCATTGACTGCTAGAAGCACATCATTTTCTGTACGAAAATAATCAGAAGCAGCTACAGAGTTAGGGTCTGTTTGTAGGACAAAATCATCACTACAACTTGTAAGGGCTGTCGCCATTACAAGTAATACTATTAGTTTCTTTATCATTGTTATGAATATCGTTAAGGTGATTTTCGAGAAAGCATCACAAGAGATTACTTTCCTTGAAAATCAATTTAGAATGTCAATTTTGCACCAATATTATAAGCTCTCATCAAAGGATATTTTCCGTAATCAACACCAGGTGTAAGGTTCGCTCCGTCGTTATAATCAACTTCTGGGTTATAGCCTTTGTACTTTGTGATGGTAAAAGCGTTATCAATTCCTATATAAATTCTTGCATTTGATACCGATTTTTGTTTTCCTAACCATTGTGTTGGTACAGTAAAACCAAGCGTAAGATTAGTACAACGTAAGAAAGAACCATCTTGTAAATAGAAACTTGAAAGACGAGTACTATTACTTTGTGTACCACCACGAGAAGCACGATATACCGAACCATCTCCAGGTTCTGTTTCTGAACGATAACGATTTGCTACTGAAGCATATTGATTACCAGAACCTTCCATGTTATAAACATAGTAATCTTGACCGTCCAATACTTGGTTACCATAAGACCCATTGAAAGATGAGCTTAAATCAAAGTTTTTATAGGTTGCTGATAACGCAAACCCATAAGTAAATTTGGCGTAAGGTGTACCAATAACCGTTTTATCTAAATCGTTTACTACTCCGTCACCATTAACATCTTCAAAATAAATATCCCCTGGCTTTAAAGTATTGCTGGATGCGGTTGAGCGAGCAGGTCCTTTGATTTTATACCCTGCTGGGAAAGACTGCGTAGCCGTATTATACACTAAGTTATCAGCCGCTAAATTATCCATATCCGACTGACGAACCATTCCTTTTACCTTAAAACCATAGAACATACCGATTGGCTGGCCTTGCTGTGTAATATGTGTTAAATACGAACGCTCAGCACCATTAGTAATAATCGTGTTAGCACCACCAAGGTCTAATACCTCATTACGATTAATTGAGATATTACCGCTTAAATTAACTCTTAAATCACTTTTCTGTATGATACGTGTGTCAATCTGCAAGTCTAACCCTTTATTCTGTACTTTGGAGTTTCTTAGATTTGTTAACATCGTTGCAGCACCAGAAATAGCAGAAACGGGCTGATTAAACAATAAATCGGATGACTGACTGATATAATAGTTAGCCATTACAAAAATACGATTATTGAATAAACCGATGTCTGTACCAAAGTTGAACTGAGAAGTAGATTCCCATCCTAAGCGTTGGTCACGAATGGTATTTGCATAAACAGCAGACTGAATTGTTCCATTGCCAAAAACGACTCCTGTGGGGCTAGACATCGTTTGTAAATAGTTATAATTACCAATATTATTATTACCACTTAACCCCCAGCTTGCTCGTACTTTTATTGATGTTTGTTCTCCGAATCTATCCGCATAGAAAGGTTCTTGAGAAAGATTCCAGCTAGCAGAAACAGAAGGGAAATTACCCCAACGATTCAAAGGACCAAAACGAGAAGAAGCATCACGTCTAAAAGATGCCGTTAAGAAATATCTATCTTTATAATTATAAGCCACACGTGCTAAATATGAAAGTAAAGTAGCTGTCGATTTACCCGTGTTACTATTTAAGGTAAACAAAGTAGCATCAGCTCCTTTTCCAGTAATTTCCTCAATTCTATCGTTTTGGAAACCTTTAGCAGTTACGCTAATCACATCAATATCAAGCTCTTGGGCAGTATAACCAGCCAAAGCATTAATAGTATGATTTCCGAATTTACCATTATAATTCAAAGTAAACTCTGCCAATTTATCCATTTCAGATCTAGTCTGAGCAACTGCATTAGCAGCAGCAATAGATTGTGCAGAACCTGGAGGATTAGCACCATTACTCAAAGAGGTCGGCAAATAGAATTCATATTTTTCATTATATGTCTGTAAGCCTACATTTACTTTAGCAAATAAGCTTGGTACAATTTCATACGTAGCATTTCCACTAAAAGTACCACGAACACCTTTACGAGAAATATGGGTTTCGGTTGCCAATGCTACAGGGTTTTCTACCGATTGATAAGCATACAATGCAGATTTAGCAGCCGCCTCGTTTTTCTTTAAGCTTCCGTCTTCATTATATGCAGCAAAAAACGGCATATAAATTAAAGCCCCAAGAATTGGCCCTTGGTTGAAACGTCCTTCTTGTACTTCACGGTTTTCATTGGTAGTAACCGCTAAATTCCCAGCCACTCTTAGTTTTTTGCTTACCTGACCGTCAATATTTGCACGGAAATTAATACGTTCCTGCTTGGTACTTTTAATAATACCTGGCTGGTTTAGATAACCACCACTGATAGCATAACGAGTTGAGCTATTTCCGCCTGAAAATGATAAATTATGACGTTGTGCTAGCGATGTCTGATAAAGCTCATTTTGCCAGTCAGTATCAATCTTTGGTTTAATCAATGTCTGAGTACCAAAATTGTAGAATTCCTCAGGAATACTTACCGAAGAAGCATTTCCTACTTTAGCAACTCTGGTAGCGTTATCATCAGAGAACATCGCATCTGACCATACTCTACCAGAATTCACGATTAAATCACGATAAGTATTATTATGACCATCAATTAATAATTGGGCAAATTGTTCAGAGTTTAGCAAATCTACTTTTTTACTTAACTGATTCAGACCATATTGTACATCATACTGAAACTGTCCAGTTCCTTCTTTTCCTCTTTTAGTAGTAATCAACACTACACCGCCTGAGGCTCTTGAACCATAAATCGCAGCTGAAGCAGCATCTTTTAAAATGTCGATTGATTCGATATCGTTTGGATTAATGAATAAATCATTTCCTACAGGATAGCCATCTACCACATAAAGTGGGTCTGAACTCGCATTGATTGACCCTACACCACGAACACGAATTTTAGTACTTACATACGGTGCACCACTTACTTGTGATACCTGTACCCCTGCTACTTTCCCTACTAAAGCCTGACCTACTGTTGGCGTACTAAGGTTTAATTCTTTAGCTTTTACACTTGAAATCGCTCCTGTTACATCACCTTTACGCACTGTTGAATAACCAATGGCTACCACTTCTTGTAACTCTTGTGAATTCTCGGTCAACTTAACATTGATTACAGCCGATTTTCCAACAAGTATTTCTTTTGATTCGTAGCCTACAAAAGAGAATACCAATGTTGTTCCTTCGTTCGCTGTAATTGAATATTTACCATTAGCATCTGTAACTGTTCCTTTTTTTGCCGTTTTATCAAAAACGTTTACGCCTGGCATCGCTTGCCCTATTTCATTCGTCACGGTACCTGTTACAGGCACCGCCATTTGTTTTTGCTGGGTAAAAGCATTTGCTTTTACCGCCCCAATTACTTGAGAACCAGCCATTACAATTAACAGCAGGACTCTTAGCCACATCTGCTTTTGTAGTTGTTTTTGCATTTTTAATTGATTATTAATTGGAAACTAGGATTATATTCTTACCATTTTAAACTTGTTAGATGCACATTTGCTTTGCGAGAAGAAGTAACAGCTATGCCTTTTTGGAGATTTTTAGTCAACGAGAAGCCTTCTAACTCATCCGCTTTATCTACATCTATTACTTTTAATACTACTTCGTGACCACTTTCTAAAGATTTTTCAAAATCCAAGAAAGTAAATCGCCAGCGACGACCTTCTATTTGATTTTGAATTAATACTAACACCTTTTTTTCGGGTACCCACAATAGGTTTTGTACAAAAGGGCTACAAGTAAATTTCTTATAAAGGACACCTTCTTCCGAAGTCTTTTTAGCAGTTTTTAGCGCTAACGGATTGTATAAACGTACTTCATTTTTTTTGTTACCATAATCGGCTGTAGCTACAAACCATTTATTTTTGTATTGCACATATTCTGGTCGAGTTCCTTGAATACAAGCATCGTCGTCGATAGTATTTAATAGATTACCATCCAATGTTTTTGTTTTTTGCAAGCCTTCCCAATCCACTAAATAAATCACAGCCTTCCAGAGCGTCCCTTCTGGATTCAGCCGAATGCTATTACCAATAAAAGTGGGCTGGTCTTTGTGAAAAGCAATGCCCGTAGGATGATTGATAACGTCCTTCCCTTCTAAGCTTAATTTTATTTCTTTGCCCGTGTAAGCAAGCGAATCATCTTTCAAGATATATTCACGAATCATCCCTACTTCACGGTCGCCATAAATAAATGTTTTCTCATTTTGTATGCTGATACCTTGTCCAGCACCCAATGAATCTGTAGTAAACTCTTTTTGGAGTGTTAGCTGAATATCTTTAGGCAACGTTTTTTGCGATAAAAAGCAAAAACTCAAAATACCTGAGAGGATGAGTCCACTCATTTCGATGATTGTTCTTTTCCTTTTCATGATGAGATAGTAATTGTGAGTTAGTGAATTGTGAATGTGTGAGTTAGTGATTGAGCGAGTGGGTTTTATAAAGAATATCTTCTTTACATCAACGTAATAATACACAACTCACTCAATCTCACTAACTCACACCTAAATTCTATGGGTCAAGCGGTTCTAAGGGATTAATTTGCAAGGCTTCGATAAGCGGGTAAAATTCGGCTTCCGTTTCTGACAAACGTTTGCCTTTACGATAAGGCACATGATTCAATTCTTTTTCGCAACGTTTATCCAAATTCAATTCTTGGATATACATACTTTGTGATTTTGAAGTAGAGGTAATACAAGCTTTATCGAAAGGAATGCCATAACGGAAAATCAAACGAGCTGTATTACGCATATTGGTGGTAGTGTGGCGTGCATGGGGTTCTACAATCACGGCATTGGCTGGTACATGAAGTTTCTCAACCATAAACTTTCTCATTTCGATGGCCTCATTATAAGGAGTTTTATAAGGATGAACGTTACCCCCCGAAACAACAACTAAGGGTGCTAACCCTTCAAAATAGCGTAAAGCGGCTACTCTACAACGCAACATTCCCTCAGCACTTAAGGCTACCTTTGGCTCGTCGGGACCAGCACCAGGTACTAGAATTACAGCATATTTGTAGGCTTTCCAGTTGATAGTCTTGATACGCTCGAATGCTAATTTGTTTACGGTAGAAGCCATCGGTTCATAATCCGCCACTTGTTCACGTTCATTGATTTCTAAGGCAAGTAAAGCGGACGTTAAAGAAGGCTCGAAAAACAAAGTTACTTTTTTACTTTCTTCTTGAACAGTTGTGTGCAAATCTCCAACTAATTGGGAATAATTTTTATTACTAACCTTAAAACTGATGGAATCAATCGCTGGATAATTTGCTTTTTGTCCTTCTATGTAAACACCAATTGCAAAATTGATTCCATGTGCATCTTGCTCCCACGCCTTAATAAGTTGTTCTTTAGCAGAAAGTTTTTGTGATAAAATATAAGCCCCCGAAGGAATTAAATGATTGAACACCAACTTCCCCAAAGCATTATTATCATTATACAATTCGCCTAAACGACGACTAACTTCCTGAATATCAGCTTCACTTAATTTCATACTTTCGCTTAAGCAAAGGAATTTATTTTGGCATTCCTTAGAAGCCTCACTCAAACCTTTTAGTTTTTGCTGGGTGATTTTCTGTAAAGAAGCATCCTTACTAAGTAATTGTTTTACCTCAGGAAGATTTTGGAAAAGCGTTAAGAGGTAATAATTTTTTGATTGAACAAAGCTTTTTCCATGCATCAACGTATAATTTGCTTTCGCATTTTGGGCTTTTAATGCATGAAAACTACAAAATAATAGTCCACAAAAGACTAAACTGTATATTTTTTTCATCAATTTGATATTTATATAAATAAGTTATTTCTTCCGAAAAAGAGACCCCTTATTCAAGTTTTTGGATAATAGTATTATTAATGAAGTTGTCTTCTGCAAGGCATACTTTTAAAGCGTTGTTCGCTTAACGTCGGAAGGTGTTTTGAAAAATGTCATCTTTCTGGAGCACTTTTATGTTGCAAAAGTACACTGGCTGTTTAACCTGAAAATAATTATAATAATATCTGTTTGTTAATAAAAATATAATTTTTGAATCATTTTATGATTAAATTGCACTAATTAATGTATATGTACAAATCCTTCGTATTCAAGTGATTAGTAATTACTTTTTTTCAAAATATTCAGAAAATTTGCAATGTTAACGGTGCATTTGCTGTTAGTATAAAAACAAAACTCAAGGAAATTATCAATATGACATTCACTTTTCAAGTAATTGCTCTTCTGTTAAACCTTTGTTTAGCAACACCTTCTGCACACAAAGCGAAAACAATCGCAGTAGTAGATGAAATCCAAACCCTGTATATTGATTGCCAACTTAACGGTGTTGTTAGCTACGATGCTTTTAAAGAATCCGTTGAAGGCGTTCATACTTTTCACCCTTCAAAACCCATCGTTACCATTGTAGATTTTTCTCTACCATCCAGTGTGGAACGTTTTTTTGTGATTGACTTAGCAAAAAAGAAATTGCTTTTTTCTTCCTTAGTAGCGCATGGGAAAAAATCAGGTGATAACATTGCTCATTTATTTTCAAATAAAATAGACTCTCATCAAAGTAGTTTGGGCTTTTATTTGGTTGGCAGTAAAATTACGAGTCCAAAACATGGTATGGCATTGTTATTACATGGTTTACAAAAAGGAATTAACGATAATGCTCGCAGAAGAGAAATCATTATTCACGGAGCATCGTATGTAAGTCCTTCATTTGTTCACCAATTTGGTCGTCTAGGACGAAGCTTCGGCTGTCCAGCATTGCCGAACGATTTAATCCCTAAAGTGGTGCCTGTATTGGCAAATGGAAGTTTACTATATATTCATAGTTAACAAGTTTGTACATATTTGTAAATAGTAGATTTTTAACCGCGGTTAGCAATCTACTATTCATCAACCTCTAATCTTATACTCCTATGCAGAAAACTAAAATCACATATTTGTTATTTTTAGTATTGTTTGGTACTTTATTATTCCTAGTTGTAATGGAAGGATGTAATAAAAGGAAAAAGAAAAATAGAGGCGTTCTACCAGATTCAAGCATTTATCAGTCACAGAATTATAATGATTTATTACTAGATTCTGCCTCCATTACGGCTTTCCTCAAAACATTTTCTGTGTCAGATACCATCAAAGAGGAGATTAATGAATTTTATGTACGACGTAATTACCAATTCGCTTGGATTAATAATAACGGTTTGTCGAATTCAGTCTCTACCTTTTATAATCAATTACAGAACTACCAAAAGGATTTTGCGGATAATAGCCTTGATAACAGACAGATGGAAGAGCTTATATTAGCCTTTCAGGCCGATGAGAAAGGATTTCTTGCTCAAAAAAATCAAGTCCAACAATTAGAATTATTACTGACGACAACTTTTTTCAAGTTTGCCGAGAAGGCTTATGGTGGTATTAATAAAAGTCCATACGACCTTGAATGGTTTATCCCTAGGAAAAAGAAAAACTATCAAGTATTGCTTGACTCATTGGTTTCGCTTGCTAAAGGCGAAACTATTCAAGAACCTGTGAATCAATATTATTTACGGTTGAAAGATAAGCTTAAACAATATAGAGTAATTCAAAAAAATGGTGGTTGGAAAAGCGTCGTTACTAGCAAAAAGAAAATAGCGGTGGGCGATAGCGATTCTTGTGTCGTAAATATCAAAGAGCATTTATTTTTGACAGGCGACCTAAGAGCAAATGATAAAACTATGCTGTATACCGATTCACTCGCTTATGCTGTAAAAAGATTTCAGCAAAGAATGGGATTACCGCTAACAGCCAAAGTAGACCTTCCTACTATTAAGGAACTCAACCAAAGTGTCGATGTTAGAATTAGACAAATCATGATTAATATGGAACGCCTAAGATGGGTTCCAGTAGAAATTGAAAGTGATAATTTGTTAATTAATATCCCAGAATTTAAACTTCATGTCATTGAAAAAGGCAAACAAGTTTGGGAGATGAATGTAGTAGTAGGTAAAACAGCTAGTCAAACTAGTATTTTTAAAGGTAATTTATCCCAAATTGTATTAAATCCTTATTGGGGTGTGCCGACTAGCATCGTTCGCAATGAAATCTTGCCTAAGTTAAAACAAAGTACTTCTTATTTATCCCGAAATCATATAGAAGTACTTTCTGGCAATAAGGTAGTTAATCCCAATTCAATTAATTGGCGAAAATATGAAGGAAATGTTCCTTTTAATTTCAGACAACTACCTGGAGATGATAATGCCCTTGGTAAAATAAAGTTTTTATTCCCTAATAATTTTAATATTTATTTGCATGATACTCCTTCTAAAGGATTATTCAATGAACCAAAAAGAGCGTTTAGTCATGGTTGTATTCGTGTATCACAGCCGAATAGATTAGCCCTTTATTTATTAAGAAATGATAAGGCTTGGAATAAAGAGAGAGTAGATAAGATATTGAAAACCGATAAGGAATATGGGATTAAAGTCAGCCCGAGGGTTCCTGTTTATATTGTTTACTTCACTTCGTGGGTAGATAATACTGGACAAATCAATTTTAGAAAAGATTTATATGGCTTAGATGCTAAGCTTTCAAAAGAAATTTTTGGAGATAGTTAGAAAATAAAATCCCTTAAAATATTTTAAGGGATTTTGTTTTTTTATACCTATTCATTCTCAACACTTTTCTTTCGCCAGTAATTAGCTAAAATTGAGCCTGATATATTCATCCACGGACTAAAAACGGCTGCTGGTAAGCCAACAGTTCCGAGTTTGCCCATCCCCCCAGCTAAGCCAGAGGCCATTCCACCATTTTGTAAGCCTACTTCAAAAGCAATTGTCCTAGAAGAATTTTTATCTAAGCCAAACAAACGACTCAGCCAATAGCCAAAGAAATACCCAGAAGCATTATGAATTACTGAACTGATAAAAAGTAGTATTCCTACTTTCATCAAGTTATCTCGCCCTGCTGCCGTAGTTACTGTAGTAAAATAGATAATACCAAACATAGAAATATAAGGCATGATGGTATCAAGCTTTGGAAAATAATTAACCGCTTGATGATACAACACTCCGACTAATATTGCTGCCAATAAGAAACTTAGTACTTCTAAAGACTGAAGAATTTCAGGAGAAAGCTGTGATGATGCTAAAAAATGCCAAAGACCAAATGGTAAAGCAATTAACCAAAGTGAGGCAATTACCACAAGGATATTTACATTTTTCTTTCCTTGAGGTGAAGCTGTTTTCAAGTAATCATGCAATAAAGCCGCACTAATCGGTACAATCACGATTTTGATGATTTCCATCATCATATTGATAAAATGAATTTCTATTAATGTACCCGCTAATAGTTTCATGATTAAGGGTGTCAAAAATGGAGCAGCTAAAGTAGCCATTGCTGTTACTACCACCGATAAAACCAAATTTGCTTTGGCTAAATAAACCATCACATTAGAGGCTAACCCGCTTGAACATGACCCAATTAAAATAATTCCAGCAGCAATTTCTGGTTCAAAATCAAAGACTTTAGTAAGTAACCAACCCATAAAGGGCATAATTGAAAAATGACAAAGTAAACCAATCGCTACACCTTTGCCAGTAGAAGCCAAGCCAGAAAAATCACGAATACTCATCTGAATGCCCATACCGAACATTACAAATTGAATAATGATTAGTATAAGCCATTTGTTTCTTAAATCAATCGTTCCCCAGTGGGTGAAAGCAGCAGGATAAACCATCCCCGCTACTACTGCGACGATAATCCATGCCGTGTACTGGTAGCTTTTTAAAGCAGAAATGCTTCCCATTCCTAGTGTAAAACTCAGCACAGCCACTACAAGGGCTACTTTGCTGATAGCTGAATTTTCTTGTATAAACGTATATACCAAAACCAACAGAGCAATGGCACTGATTCCTAAAAGAAATTGCTGGATATTTTTCATCATCAAAGAATAGTAGCAAGGTGTTGAACAGCAATGATTGGACTCGCCAAGATGGGTACTTTTTTATCTGCTTCATCTAACGTATCTACTACTCTCGCCATAGAAGCCTGCGCCAGCAAAATAACATCTACTTGAGTAACTAACTTTTTCAAGGCTGCCGAAACAATCTCATCGTGCTTTCCTGCATCTCCACTCATCAATGCTTCAAAAGCTCCTTCACATAATATTGAAACTAATTCTATTTCCTTTCCTGCTTTTTGTGCACGACGCACTACTAAATCACTGGTTGGGCCTAATGTAGTTGGTAAGGTAGCTATTACGCCTATTTTCTTTCCAGTTTGAACCGCCAAATCAGCCATTGGTTGGTCAACTCTCAATACTGGAATACCCGTCAAGGCAGCAGAAGCTTCAACTGCCGAGCCAATGGAAGAACAAGTAACCATGATAAAATCTGCCCCTGATGCTTCAGCCGACCCTACATAGTCAACCACTCTCCTAGCAACATCTGGTCTGAGTTCTCCATGCTTAATCACATTTTTAATTAAACTATCATCTACAATATTAAATACCTGAACTCCTGGCAAGTATTCATTACAAAGTTGTTGGAAAATAGGCACCAATGTTGCCGAAGTATGAATAAGACTTAATGTTTTTGCTTGCATTTTTATATTGTTTTCTAAATTAGCTATTCATTATAATTTACCTTCTAATAAAATACCGAAGTATCGTTCATCACCTACCTGCCCTCCTTTGAAGTTGACTTCTATGTTATTAATCAAAGGGTTTGTAGAACGAGCTTTGCACAATGGTGCCCCAGCTACTAAAGGTGCTATCATTTCTACCGCTTCTATTTCCATGGCCCTTGCTGCATAGCTAGAAGTATCTCCCCCAGCAATTACTACCCTCCTGACATTAGTGGATTCCACCACCTTTTTAGCGATTAAACCTAAGGCTTTACCTAATTTTTCTGAAGATAACGTTGTCGAAACATTCTCTCTGCTTCCATTAGTATGAACAATTAGATGTTGTCCCTTTTTAGCAATATTTATTGCACTTTGTATATATTCATCAATAATCAACGTATTTAATTCAGACTCACAAATGGCTTGTGCATCAATTACCATCTCTTTAAACCCATGTTCTAAAGCCCAAGAAATTTGTCTGGATGTAACAGGCGAACAACTTCCTGCAATTACTAATAATGGGACCGCTTTTTCTAATGTCTGCCATGAAGTGACAGCGTGCAATATTTGAGTTTTATTCCAATACTTACCCAAAGCCATTTCTACACCAGAAGAACCTACTGAAAATAACAGCTGTTCTTTATCGCCTAATTCATCTATTAGCCGACCAATATTCAAAAATTGGTCTTCATACATGGCATCAATCAATACTACCTCGGCTTCTTCATCTATCAGTTTTGCTAAACTTGCTGATAGTTCTTGAAAAGGTTTAGCTACTTGAAGAATATCCAATAATCCTATTTTTTTGTCTGTCTGCTTAGCTAAATGTAACCTCAAATCGCTTTCGTCCGCAGGCGTTACAGGGTGTTTAATCATAGCAGGGTGGCGGTCGAGCCTATAAATTTGCCCTGTACTACCTATTCCCATTCTAGCAAATAAATTCCCAAAAGCACAGTATCGTCCTAACGATGGTGCCGCTACCAATAACGGAACACACGTATTTTGAAAAACAGAGATACCTACGTCAATGGCTTTTCCAATGCTTCCAGTTTCAGGAGAAGAATCAAACGTTGAGCAAACTTTATAATGTACATGCTTTACGCCTAATTGCTTTAAGGCAGAAAACGTCGGCAAAAGAGTTGTTTCCATTTGACTAGGCGACATAGAGCGAGACAAACCCGCCACGCCGATAGCATTCAAATCAGTATAAGCAGCCAATTGAGTAGCCGTTGGTGCATCAATAAATAGTGCGGTTTTTGCTCCTGCCTTACTCAAAAATTCTAGTGCATCAGTCGAGCCCGTAAAGTCATCGCCATAATATGCTAAAAGTAAATTATGATTGACCATCTTATTTTGTACCAAATTTTTCTACAGATTTAGCAAATTCGGGATATATTTTAGCGGCATCTTCAATCCCTAAACCATCCACTGCGGCTTGCCAAGCTTGTTGTAGTGCTGTTACGCCAGCAGCTGGCCCCATGGGATGTGCTAAAATACCCCCGCCCGCCATGTACAGCAAATCGGTAGTTTGTGTACGACGATAAGTTTCTGGTGCTTGTCCGCCCCATTGTCCAGACGAGACTACGGGCAAAATAGAATAACCACCCAACAAAGGCTTTAAGCAAGCTTTTATCGATTGAACCACAGAGTCATCGCTCTCCCAAAATTTATTCTGTATCCCATTTACATGCAGTTGGTCAACGCCAGCCAAACGCCAAAGCTTTTGATAGGCAGTAAAGTCTATTCCTAATAATGGATGTCTGGTAAGCATTCCCCAACCATTTCTATGTCCATGAATTGCCAAAGCACCTTGGTCGCATATCTTTTTTGTTCCTGCTATCCCAACGCTGTTGATGCTAATCATCGCACAGGTTCCTCCTGCATTGACTACCTTTTCATAGCGTTCCAACATTTCATCTATTTCTCCACTAATATTGAAAGCATACATGATTTTCTTACCCGTTTTATCAACGTGCTTGTTGATTACTTTCATTACTTCGTCAACTCGTTCATTAAAAGGAGAATTGGCCGTTGAAGAAAGCAATTCATCATCTTTGATAAAATCAATGCCTGCATTGGCGAGGGTTTCTACTAAAGTTGCCGTTTGCTGAGGTGTCAAGCCAACACTAGGTTTAATGATGGTTCCAATTAATGGACGATTTTGAACCCCAGTCAATTTTCTACAGCCTTCTATGCCAAATTTAGGTCCTGAAAAATGATTAGCATAACTCGCTGGAATATCAATATCCATTAATTTTAGTCCTGTAAATTGGCGAATTTCGTATAAATTACCTTGTAGTGTGGAAATCAATACAGGAAGGTTATACCCAAAATTCTCTATTGACCAAGAAATCTTCACGATGGCTCGATGGTATTGATGATTGCTACTTTCAGCCCCAGGAATAGCAGGTGTTGAAACCGTTTCTAAAAATTCAACAGATTCTACCCTTGCCGCAAATCTTTGTTTTAATTCTTCGGTTTCACCCGGTACTGCTGTAAAAGTGCCAGACGATTGTTCTCCTGCTAACACCGTTGCAGCGGCCTCTGGTGCAAAGGGTGTTTCTATAAAATATGTTGCCGTTATTCTTTCCATAATAATTTTATCTACTTATTGGAATCCATACTTCCATTTCAGAATGCCCACGATTGCTCCAAGCATAATAGGGAATTAAGCGTACCTTGGTTGAAACAGGAGCTTGTTCAGAAACCTCTCTATATAGTTTATTAGTCCACGTATCTGAACCATCAATAATTTTAGCTTCGCCTTCTAATGCGGTGATTGGGCTATTTTCTATCATCATTGAGGTTGTTTTCCATTTGCTTTTTGGAGAAATAGCAAGAGTATTTAATTTTAATTGGCTGTTATCAACTGACTCTAAGCAATATACAATTGGTCCTCTTTTTACTGCCACTTGGTTTCTAATTTCTTCTGCCAAGGGGTTAGCCTCAATTAATTTTACCGTCATTGGTAAAACAATTTCTATCTTATCAGCAAATGCCCATTTTCTATTCACTTCCACATAACTTCCAGTGGCTATCTTTCCAGTAAAAAGTTTACCATTGATTTTAATGCTAGCCCCTTTGCTCCATTCTGGGATTCTTACAAAAATTGAAAAAGCATTTTTGGGTACTTCCTTCAATGCTATGCTAATATTTCCATCCCAAGGATAATTGGTCTCTTGGGTAAGGCTAATTTTTGAACCATCTTTCAAAGAGGTAGAAAGAGTATTAGCACCATACAAATTCAGCCATAATCCTTTTTCAGAGATACTGTAAGCATAATTATTTATTTGGGCGATGGTTCTTACTGTATTTGGTGGACAGCAGTTTGACTTGCTGATATACTTTTGTCGACCACCCATCCAACGCAATTGGTAAGGATAAGCATCAGAGGCACTCAAAGGATTGGTATAAAAAAACTTATCGCCATCTAAACTAATACCCGACAAAATACTATTATACAAAGCCAATTCCATTACATCTGCATACTTGGCATCGCTCGTGATTTGAAGCATTCGCCAGTTCCATAATAGGTTTCCGATATTAGCACAGGTTTCATTATGTGCTGAATGGTTGGGTAATTGATACGATTTGCCATAAGATTGGTGTACTTTCTGCACTGTATCAGGCTTATAAGATGTCCCCTCTGGTGAAACACCGTCGTACAAAGCGCCACAGCCTCCCGTAATGTACATTTTATGATTAATGACATCATCCCACATCAAATCTAACGTTGATAGTAACGTGCTATCTCCTGTTTCTGCAAAAATATCTGCCGCTCCTGCAAACAAATAATTCGCTCTTACGGCATGACCAACTACTTTTTTCATTTGTCTGAACGGTACTCTATCTGAATTGTCGTCAGTGCCTTCTGAAAGTCCCCGAATATTGATGAGCTTTTTAGCTAACGTTAAATATTTTTCATCCCCAGTAGTTCTGTACATTTCAATAATCCCCATGTAATGCGAAGGACAAATGGCATTTCTTGCTTGCTCAGGACTTGCATTATTATAAAAACCAATCAGGAAGTCAGTTGCTTTTTTGGCTATATTTAATAGTGTTGTTTTGCCTGTTACCCTGTAATGTACACAACCAGCCGTCATTAAATGTCCAAAATTGTAAGCTTCAAAACTCAGCTTGTCATCAAACATCTTTTGTTCACCTGTTTTCTTTTGTTGAATAATTGCCTTGGTGTAAATATATCCATCGGGCATTTGGGCTTTACCAATCACCTCAATGGCATGGTCCATCAGCTCATCCAATTTCTTATCTTTCGTGGTGGCATACATACTGGCTACTGCTTCAAGTGTTTTATAAAAATCACCGTCATGAAACGATGGTCCTTTAAAAACGCCATTCTCTAACCCTGCCGCTATTTCAAAGTTTTTGAAAGAATGACTTAGGGTAGCATCTGTATAATTTTTCCATAAAGTTGGCACCATTTCCGAGCGACAAACGGCAAAACGGTCTGCCCAAAAACCAGAAGTCCATGTTACATCGCCAAAATCAATGCTTTGTAATTTAGCATTCGGACTTTTAGAGGTATTCACCAAGCCTTTATTTTGTGCTTGCAAATGATAGAAAGAAATCATCACTATAAGTAATGTTCCCACTTTCTTGATTTTTCTCTTCATATTTCTTTAATCATTGAAAATTTCTCAACTAAAACCTAAGTTCTTTTGCTTTTAATCCTACCGATTCTTTTACAGCATTAAACGGCATCATGAAAAACGTATATTGATACGGTTTTGCTTTTATTTGATACTGCTCTAAAGGTGCTGCAACATCACTCCAACTATCATTTCCTCCAACGCCCATTTGTACTAAATCAATGTTCAGGTTAATAAAACCAGCATCATTTAAATTAAAAGTGTGTTTGGCAGTTTCGATATTTTGGTCAGTATAAGGCCTAGCACTCATGCTCAACAAGCTATCTGCTACTACCAATAATCCTTCTTGTTTTTTGTTAGACAGATACATCCAGCGAACATCTGTTCTATTGCCGTTCTCTTGTGGAACGGCATAAGGCTCCATAAAATCTTGAATATTTTGCTGATAAATCCCTACATCAAATCCATAACGACGGTCAACATAGTTTTCTAATGCTCCTCTGCCATACCACGTTATGTTGTCAAAAGTGCTTTCAATACCACACTGCATCCCAATCTTAGGAATGTTGGGTAACGCAGAAGATGCTTTAAAGTCATAGTTTACTTTGACGATGCCATCGCCATTAATCGTATAATTTACTTGGACAGAGGCACTATCATTTACTAAGGTATAGTAGCTAGTAATTATGACAGCGTTTTTAGAACTCATCTTCACAGTACAGCTTTTTGTTTTTAACGCAACATTATACCATTGTTTTAACTTGCGTTGAGCCTTCCACCCACGACGGTCGTTATCAGTCAGTGGACGACTAAATTTTGGCAATAATGGATTAAAAATCTGTTCTTTACCTTTGAATAGATAAGATGCTAAAGCGCCATTTTTCTTATCTATTTTGATTTGAAAACTTTTTCCACTTAATAAAAAAGCATTATCTGTTTCTTGCAAATCAACAGCAGTGATAGTTTTCTTCTCTGATTGATGTGCAATTAATTCAGTTAAGGCAAATTGGTTAGAAGCTACTTCAAAACCTTTGTCTGCCCATGCTTCTTTTTTACTTAAAGTAAAATGCAATGTTGCAAAGTATTCTGTGTTTGCCTTGAATTTAGGTAAATACGGTAGGAGATTAACCAGTGTATCACTTCCTGCTAAAACATTCATTTTAGGTAATTCCTTCGTAAAAAGCACTTTGCCATCTTCTATTACTGACAACAAAACTGTATAGTCACCCAAAGATTTAGAAGCATGACGGTTTGTTATTTTTACAATTCCTTTTTCCGCATTTTCTAATACCGATTCCACGCCTTGGAATACTCTTTTACATTCATACATCGCGGCTTTAGGTCTGCCGTCAGAAGCAACAACTCCCTTAATAGTAAAATTATCGAAGTATTTTTCCCCAAAGTCCCCACCATACGCGTAAAACTCCTTACCAGAGGCTGAGTCTTTTTTCAATAATCCTTGGTCTTTAAATTCCCAAATACACCCTCCTATCACTCTTTTCATTTTACGGAATAAGTCCCAGAACTCCTTTAAATTTCCTGCACTGTTTCCCATAGCATGTGCATATTCGCAAAAGAAAATAGGTCTGGTATCACCATTGGGTTGATTTGCCAATAATTCAGGCGTGTACATGGCTGGGTACATTCTACTAACAATATCTACATAGTATTGGTCCAGTGGATTCTGGAGACGATGCGAATGGTCATTAGGTTTTAAATATTTCGGGTCTTTATTATCCATATACCCTTCCATATTGGGACTTCCCATGGCTGGCTCGTAATGCACAGGGCGAGTAATGTCAAAATCGTGTATCCAAGCAGCCATCGCAGCATGATTTGGTCCGCGACCAGCTTCATTCCCCAAGCTCCAAAATATAATAGAAGGGTGATTTTTATCTCTTAAAGCCATCCTACTACTTCGTTCTAAATAAGCCCCTGTCCAAGCAGCATCATTGCTTAGTTTTGAGCCTAGCCCGTGTGTTTCCAGATTGGCTTCATCGATAACCATAATACCATATTCATCACACAAATCGTACAAATACGGGTCGCTTGGATAATGACTTGCACGGATACAGTTAAAATTGAAGCGTTTGATAGTAAGAATATCCTGTAGAATATCTTCTCTGGATAATGCCTTACCTTTTGTAGCATGATGGTCTGGACGATTAACGCCATACAAATACGTTACTTTTCCATTTATTAACAATTTGCTATTTTCTTTTGAAAATTCAATTGAACGAAAGCCTAGTTTACAGCTTTTAGCTTCTAGCACCCGTCCCAGACTATCTTCTAAAGAAAGCACTAACGTATATAGATTAGGGATTTCGTCACTCCATTTTTCAGGGTTTTTAACTTTGCTTTCTAACACGCCAAATTTAGCATTATCTAATCGTGGATAGATTTCGTTGATAATAGATTCAACACTTTTTTCGAGAGGCTTCTCAAAAACAGGTAAATTATTTTTATCATATAATTGCGCTTTCAATTGATACCCCACAACCTCTTTTCCTGTTAGGTTTTCTATTTTTGGTCGGATACTTAACAAGGCATCTTTATAATCTTTATCTAATTTAGTTTGATAAAAAAAATCAGCTATTCTTACTTTAGGCTCTGCATGAAGATATACTTCACGATGAATACCACTCAAACGCCATTGGTCTTGGTCTTCCAAAAAAGACCCATCGCTCCAACGAATTACCCACACAGATAAAACGTTTTCTCCTTCTTGTAAATAAGGCGTAATATTGAACTCAGAAGAAAGAAAACTATCCTCAGCATACCCAACAAATTTGCCATTTAACCACACTTTATAAGCCGAACTTACACCTCCGAAATGTAGGGTGACATTACTTTCTTTCCAATTAGCAGGGATTGAAAAAGTACGCTGATAACAGCCTACACCATTATAATCTTTAGGAACGAAAGGCGGATTTACAGGCCTAAAAGGATATACCGCACTTTTATAAATAGGTTTATCATACCCTTGCATTTCCCAATTTGAAGGCACAGGGATTGTTTTCCAACCGCTTACCCTACTTTTATAAAAATCTTTCGGAGCATCTGCAGGTTTTAAGGTAAAGCTAAAATCCCAGTTACCATTTAAAGTCAAATAGCGATTGCTCTTTTCTCGATTGCCCGAGATAGCACTATGAATATTATCAAAAGAATAGGCTGTTGCTCTGGATGCATCCCTATTAATCCCACTGACGGTTGGGTCTTCATAAGGCTCAGTTTGGTAAACCGTTGGAGCATTTGGCACAGCAGCTGGTGTTTTATCGACCAATTGTGCGAAGCTTGCAACATGTATGAAACAGCCTAAGAAAAATAAATATTTTAACATCTTCATTTGATAAATACTAATAAACAATTGATAATGAATAAGAAGCTGTTTAAACTTTCCGTTTCTGAGGTGAAAGTATTGTATTTTTGAATTGATTTTTTCAAAATTTGCGAAGCATAGCACCGCTACGTTGAGTAAATTTTGGAACAAGCTATTCTAAAAGACTTAGTTTAACCTGAAAGGGAAAGTTTAAACAGCTTCTAAGATAAAAGCAAACTAGATTTCAGTAAGGTATTCATCTTTAAATGAAAAACCCCAACCAGCACGATCATGTGGTTTTGCCATACCATTCTTTATTTCCAAAGGATAATCTATCAACGGGTCAATCCAGTCGAATGATTCTGCCCCTACTCCGTTTGAAATGGTACAAAGCAATGGAATATCATAGTCTTTGTAATAATGTGGTAAAACAGGAATATTATAACTACCTGCTAATGCTGCACTATTTCGCCAAGCTTCTACCCCACCCAATCGTAAAATATCTGGTTGCCAAATATCAATGGCATTTCTTTGCAATAATTCCCGAAGTGGTAAGGTCGAGTATTCTCTTTCGCCCATTGCCAAAGAAATACCTGCTTGTGTTCTTAATAATTTATACCCTTCAAAATCTGTATGGTCGATTGGCTCTTCAAACCACTGAATATTCAGTTCTCTGGCTGCTCTCGCCAAGGCTAAAGCATTAGGCACTGTCATCCCTTGGTTAGCATCCATCATGATATTAATATCATTTCCAACAGCTTCTCGAACCAATTTCAAGCGTTCTAAATCTTCTTTCCACTCTGGTTTGCCTACTTTTATCTTTACTGCCTTGAAACCACGGCTTTTATAATTGCTAACCTCGTCAATTAATTCATCTGTAGAATACGAAATCCAACCACCACTGCCATAAATAGGCACTTCCCTTCTTGATGAACCCAATACTTTCCAGATAGGTTGGTTTAATATTTTACACCAAGCATCCCACATGGCAATATTAAAAGCTGCTTGTGCCCAACGATTTATACCTTCCATTCCAAAGTATTCGTTGGCATGGTTTAGCTTTTCGAAAACTTTTACGGTATCAAAGACCTGCTCGCCAATCAACATTTCACCGACGTCTTTTAAGGCTCCTGCAATGGCTCTAGGACTGTATTGAAAACTCAATAAATAGGATTCCCCAATGATACCGTTTTGCGTTTCGATTCTTAATACTAAAAAGGAGATTTCAGTCAACGTGTGCGTAGCATCAGAGATAGGTTTTGCTAATGTAGCTTTTGCAGTAAAAACTGAATATTTTTGGATTGAATACATATTAAAAGCGATTGTATAAAAAATCAAAATTAATAGTAATATACCTGTATTATATATAATATTTTCACAAGATATTGTAGGATGTTTGCATGAATGTAAATGCCATTTTTCAGCATTAAGTAGATATACAAATGTTTGAGATATATTAATCCCATCTTACTATTAGGGTGCGACTTAAGTCGCACCCTAATAGTAAGATGGGATTAATCGTTTTTATGGTTGACTCTCTAAGAGCTTCACTGGTCCTAATAAACCTGATTCATACAAGGGCTTTCCTTCTAAATATTTCATAGGCGCAGTAGTTTTAGTAGTTCTTTTATCTTCAGACAAAAGCATATCACCCATTAACCTATTCGCCCACGTATTAGTTACTTCTATTGTTAATTCATTGTTGCCGACTTTCAATGCTTTACTAATATCTACTCGATAAGGGGCTGTCCAGACAATCCCACAAGAGACACCATTTACTTTTATTTCGGCGAGGTTAGCAACCTTTCCTAAATCTAGCCAAATTTGTTGACTCTTAGTGGGTAGATTATTAACTTGAAAACGCTGATGATAAGTTGCTGTGCCGGCATAATAGCGAATCAAAGAATCAATATTCAAAGACCAGTCACTTAATGATTCAAATGTTTTAGAGACTGTTTGATTTGTTTTTGTACTGCTAAAATTGACATTCCAAGACTTGTCTAAAGTCTGAATAGGCTTGAATTCTTGCCAATTTTTAACTTTGTTAGGTCTTGTTATAGCTTTATCAGCTTTTGAAATGTTGACAAAGTTGTCTTTAAAAATTACAAAAACTGAGGCATTTGCATCCAATTTTAACTTCAAATTCGTTCTACCATTTACAGTTTCCCAAGCATTAGGCGAAAAAGTTTTATCATTCACAGCATCGTACAATTGAATATTTTTCCCTTTTGCTCTTAAAGAAAAATCTAATACTCTTTCCTTATTTTCCTGATTAGCAAGAAAGTACAATTCCAAATCCATTGCTTTTCTATGCGTATAAGCAATGCCTTTGGCATAATCGCCACGTTCATCTTTTACGATTACATCCTGTTCTATTCCAATTTTTACTAAAGTACTAGCCTCATAAGGACTTTTTACAACTTTTCCTTTTCCAATCGTTTTATAGAAAATTTTGTTGTCTCCATCTATCATTACTTCAAAATCTCCCTCCCAACATTGTTTTGCAAATATTGATACAGCATCATTATTTTTTGTTCCGAGTTCAACTATTGGTTTGTCACCAATAATCAATGTAGCTCCTTCCTTTACTAATGCTAATAATTTTTGAGCCGTTTGAGCAGACATTCCATTGGCATTGGGTGTCATTTGGTGTTTTTTTGGTAACACTAATACACTATAGCTAGTACCATCGCCAAAGATTATTTTCCCATTGTTCACTTTAGCGGTATTTAAAAGAGCATCTTGACTAAAAGAATCATAGGCATATCCCTTTAACGCATTCACCCAGTTTTCGGGGTCAGCCATATTAGCCGAATGTGTAACACTTGTAGGAATTTGTCTTAAAGGTTGTACTTCATTGGCTAGTCTTTTGGCTTCGGCATCAACGACTTCTTTGCCAAATAATCCGCTTAATGTTGGTACTAATCTATCTGGCAAAACCGAACGTCTTGGAATATCATCTCCTACAAAAACGGCTAAATCAGCAACTGGAGAGCCTATTTGTAATAATTCCTGACAACGTTGTGCATATTCAACCCACGCTTTACCTGTTTTCCACCAAGTTTGGTCTCTCTGAAAATACAAACCAACACCATCCAAAGTCATACCGGGTTTTCTATCCATCCAAGGATTGTGTATGAAAACATGGTACACTAATTTATTGATTCCCAAAGCATAGTTACGGTCTTGCAGGGTTTTTAACATCGCAGGATGTTCGTTCCATGTCATCCTTAAAGTAGTGAATGCTTCCGCTTGAATGACTGGCTTACCATAAATATGTCCTGCCGAAATGGCATCAAGCATATCGTTTGGTTTATCATGAGTAGGGCTATTCAACCAAAATTCCCCCATTGGAACATCTACTAATTTATAGTGTGCTAATCCGTCGCTAGTCATGGTTGGAGCTACACTTTCAGCAGTGAACTTCAACCCATTTGCTTTGGTTAATTCGGCTAGTGTTTTATAAAATTTATCAACCACCAATTCCGCAACTGTCTGACGATAATCGTACAAAAACTGTTCTGAAAATTGATTATTTTCTACTGGTAGTCCTGTAACGATGGGCAAATACGGCAATATATCATACCCTCTTCTTTGTTGAAATTCTTCTCTGAAAACGGATGACCAATTCTGACTTCCACATTCCCAACTATCTACATGAAAAACTTTCAAAGCTTTTTTACTCAGTTCTGGTCCAAGCTGACGTTGCGCTTCACCAAACCAATTATCAAACTGTAATTTGATAGCGATGGGGTTAAATTTATCACATTCTAACCCCTTGCCTGCTCCGCCTGTAGCATTGGTATGTCCTGTCGAAGTATGACCAATACGCAGAATCGTCCAAGATCCAACAGGAGCATCCCAAACTAATCTTCCGTCTGGGGTAAGTTTATCAGTAATATTAATGATTTTATTGAATGGAACACACAGGTTATCAGGTAGTTGCTCTGAAGAACTTTGCTTACTTATTCTCCACACTTCTCCTGTTTTACCTTCAAACTGATGAATACTTGGTTCAGATGATAGTTCAATACCGACAGTTTTAAAACTTGGTTTCCACTTTGCTGCATCTAAATCTTCTGAGCCTGGTTCACTACCTGTTTTATCATATACAAAACGGAAGTATTTAGCCCTTGTTGGCACGATTGAATGAGTAATATTAGCATCTGTATCTTGCCAGCCATGTCTGGGAGATTCTAGTCTTCCAATTGACCTAAAACTCTTTCCATCATCACTCACTTCAATCAATAAACGTTGAGCTTGATAATTGTTCCCTCCTGTTTTTACAACGATTGTCCTACAAGTAAAAGGATTTTCAAAAGCATACTGAATCCAGCATGGCTCATCGCTCTTAAAACTTTCTTTGTTGCCTTCTTTTACTAAAAATTGAGGATTGATGTCAGCTTTACTTGAAGTAACAACAGGGACAATATTTTTAGTAGATTGTTCTGCTCCTGTTAAAGAAGGAAAAGCGTAGATTGCTATGTCTTTATAATAATGCTCGTTGCTAGTAGGCTGTGGCAACTGTATGTCTATACGTTGACTACCTTTTATATACAATTTTGAAGAAACTACTTTTTGCATAGAAAGTTCGGGTGTAATCCACGGTCCACCTGCCAAAGCAAACCCATCACTAACATGCATTCCCATTTCTAAGTTCAATCGAGCGGCCTCATTCATAGAATGTTTTACCATGTCCCACCAAAGCGGCGTTAACTGTTCGGCTACTGGGGTAAAAATTGGAGGATTAGTCGCACCTTTTATAGGCATTAAATAGGCTCCTCCTATTCCTGCTTCTTTCATCGCTTCCAAATCTGCGGTAATACCTTCTTTAGAAACACTTGCCTGCATCCAATACCAAAATACCCACGGCTTAGCAGCTTTAATGCTTTGTTGATTTTGAGGAATAATAGTAGCCAATCCTCCTTTAGATTGTCCCCAACCATAATTTGCACTGCAATAAAAAAGCATGCTTATCAATAAAAGTCTACTGCTTTTATTGATAAGTATATTTCTTTTACTCAAAAATGTGTATTTAGACTCGCTCATTTCTTAGTTTCTATAATAATCGTATCCGACTGTAAACCTTCTGCACTAGCTTTTAAAACTATCTTTCCTACTGTTTCAGAAGCCTGTACAATAGCTAAACAAAGTCCGTTGAATGCTCTTCTATAATTGGCTTTAAAAGGTTCTAAACTAGCTTGATAGCCATTATCTACTCCCACAATTGCCCCTTCTCCTTCTATGCTAAAATTCACTAAATGATTGGCTTCTGGAACAGGATTTCCGTTTTCATCAACGATACTTATTTTTACAAAGGACAAATCTTTGCCATCTGCTTTTATCAATTGATGATCTGCTGTTGCCTTTATTTTAAAAGCTTTTCCTGCTGTTTTGATTTCATGCGTAAGTATTATTTTCCCAGCTCTTCTTGAAACTACTTTTAATATCCCTGCTTCATAATTAACCGACCATTTTACATGGAATTCATCTGCTCCTTTTCGTTTAATCCCTAAAGATTTATCATTCAAAAATAGCTCTACTTCCTCTGCTTGTGAATAATATGCCCATACATCAATGGTCTTGCCTTTTTCCCAATTCCAATGTGGTAATAAATGCAAAACAGGTTTATCTGTCCATTCACTTTGGTACATGTAATACACATCTTTGGGGAAGCCTGCTAAATCAATGATACCAAAGTAGGCACTGCGAGCTGGCCAAGGATAGGGATGTGGCTCACCTAAATAATCAAAGCCCGTCCATACATAAGTGCCTGCAATAAAAGGGGCGTTTTTCACAGCCTTCCAAGCTTCTTCGTGGGTTGTTCCCCAATACGCCGCCACATTGTCATAGGCCGAAACTGTCCAATCAGCATTTCTAGGCTGTGTTTTTACATCTCTTGATGAAAATTCAATTTTTTCCTGAGGCATTTCATAACGCCCTCTCGATTCTAAGGCAGAAGCGGTTTCAGAAGCAATAAATTTTTGATTTGGAAAATTCTTGAGAAAATCTGTATAACCCTCGTGTTTATAATTGAATCCTAATAAATCCAAAGCGCCAGATTGAAAGATAAAATTTTTAGCGGGTTCATTTTCTGTCAATGCTGAAGTAACTATACGAGTATTATCTAGTTTTTTTACAATTCCTGCTAATTCTCTCGTAATGGTAACGCCCGTACTATCAAACTGTTCTCTGATTTCGTTGCCAATACTCCACATAAAAATAGCAGGGTGATTGCGGTCTCTTTTGATAAAATCTTCTAAATCTTTTTGATGCCACGCATTCCAGTCAGCCGAATAATCCTTCTTTGATTTTCTTTTCTTCCACATATCAAAAGCTTCATCCATGACGATAAAGCCCATCTTATCGCATAAATCTAAAAATTCTGGTGCAGGAGGATTATGAGCAGTACGAATGCCATTACAACCCATTGCTTTTAATAATTCAAGTTGGCGTTCTATCGCTCTTACATTCACGGCAGCCCCCAATGCCCCTAAATCATGGTGCATACAAACGCCTTGAATCTTGGTTGGTTCTCCGTTAAGTGAAAATCCTTTTGCTGAGTCAAAATTGAAAAAACGCATTCCCAAAGGTATTTCATGCACATCTATTTCTTGATTATTCTGATAAACCTTCGTTACTATCTTATATAAATAAGGATTAGAGATTGACCAAAGTTTAGGTTTAATAATCTTCAATTGTTGAAAATGTTTACCTGTACTATCTTTTATCGAAATGTTTTTAGATGTTTCGCTCGCTATCGTTTTTCCATCCGCATCAACAAGGTTAGAAGTGATAGAAACCGATTGAGTTTTGTTAGTTTTATTGAGTAGGTTTACTTCTATGCTTACTTCCGCTTCTTCTGCATTTACTTTCGGAGTAGTCGCAAAAACGCCCCATTGGTCAATAGCAGTCGGGGCAGTCATAATCATCCTTACATTTCTGTAAATCCCAGAGCCTGTATACCAACGAGAATTGGGTTGTTCTGAATTATCAACTTTTACGGCAATTACATTTTTCTCTTTCCCAAATTTCAAATACTTAGTCAGCTCATATCGAAAACTAGCATAGCCATTGGGTCGCTTACCTAAATAATGTCCATTAATCCAAATTTCACTATTACGATAAACGCCGTCAAATTCTATCCAAACTATTTTATGCTGTGCTGTTGATGGCATTAAAAAACTTTTACGATACCATGCTAAACCTGTAGGCAAAGCACCACCCTGAGTAGTAGACAAGTGTTCTGCACTAAATTGTCCTTCAATACTCCAATCATGAGGAAGATTCAGTACTCTCCAATGAGCATCATTAAACTGATTAGTGATAGCCTTCTCGTTATTTTCAAATGAAAATTTCCAAGACTTATTAAAGTCGATTGTTTCTCTACTTTTTTGTTGAGAAAACCCTTCAATAGTGACAGCAATTAGTAATAATATATAAAAGAATTTCTTCATAGAAATTGATGTGGTTTAAATGCTAATAAAAGTAATAGTTACTTCACAAAAGTCTTTTTACTTTTTCCTAAATCTTTAGAAGTAGCCACAGCGATACCTCTTTGATCTTTTTTATTAACAGCGCAGTAAAAATGGTAAACGACTCCTTTATGCTTAACCACATAAGATTTATGGGCATACAATTCATCATAAGGTTCGGAAGACTGCACCAGATTATCACCGTTCCAATCTGTCCAATGAATCAAATCCTTTGAAGCGGCAAAACGGTTGAATGCTCCTTTTCTATCTTTCCAGAAAGCTCCGAAGTAAAACATTACCCAAGTATCGCCAATTTTTTGAATAACTGGGTCGCCAGTGATGCCAACAGGATGTTGAATGATTGGCTCATCAATCATTCTTTTCCAATCAAGCATATTATCCGAAACTGCCATCCCGATACGTTCGAACCAACGAGTTTTTACATTGTTTTTAGCAGAATCGCCATTGGCGTTATAAAACATCACAAATGGATATCCAGTAAGTTTTTGTTTATCTTCAATAACAGTGCTTTTAAATAATTTTCTATTTTCCCACCATCTTACGTCAGCATCTTTTGCTGTTAAAATTGGCGTAGGTTTTCTTTTCCATTCATGTGCCTTTGTTGGGTCTTCAGCAGTAAAGGCTATTCCTGCTGATAAATCACCTGCCTCATAACCACGCGTATTTCCTCCGAAATATGACATCCAATATTTTCCATCATATTTTTTCAAAGCATAGCTTCCCTCCCATTTGGTATCTCCCAAAGCTACATATCCTGCTTTTTGGCTACCATCCCACTGTGTAGAATCGGTAAACGACATGATTTTTCCTACATTTTCCCAATTCAATAAATCATTACTTTTAGCTAACCATGTTTCATACCCTTTCCCTCCAAAAATCAGGTAGGTCATATACCATTTCTTTCCTTTTTTAAAAACAGTTGGACAGTCCATTTTCTGAGTATTATCTTCAGGCGTCATCACTAAACCGTATTTATAAGGAGTTTTGACTGCTTGATAAATGGCTTGCATTTCAGCATCAGAAATATCATTTTTTACTGTTTGAGCAGAGATAGAAATAGCGCATAGGACAAACAAGCCTATTAGGGTATTGGTAATTTTCATTTTTTATGCTTTAAAAACTTTATTAATTCTCGACGACAAAATGGTAATTCCCTGAGCCTACTTTCAAGATTGTTTTCCCATTACTAAATCCAATTTTCTCAATCCCTTTCATTGAAGTGGTTTCTTTAATGTTTGAGGTGTTTTTTGATGGTAAATAAATCATAGCAGAAGCATTGGCAGGTATGCTGACTTTTAATTCAAAAGAATTATTGGTTTTATTCCATTCCGTGCGAATGATACCATAAGGGGAATCGTAATGCCCTTTGGCAAAACTAAGTCCATCAACGATTTGTGGATTTATTTCAATACTTTTAAAAGCATGTCCATTTTCTGGTTGCTTAATGCCTAATAGTCCGCTATAGAACCATTCCATTAAATGCCCCAACATAAAGTGATTATTAGAAACCGAAGGCAGTGCTTGCCAAGATTCTGTCAGAGCAGTAGCTCCCTTTGCTAATTGATAGCCATAGCCTGGTACATCAGAGCGATTGTTCATGTCAAAAATTACATCTGAACGCCCAGCATCTTCTAATACCCTTAATACATAGCGATAACCAATATCGCCGGCACTTAGGCTATTGTTCCTACTTTTAATTTCTTGAATCATGTTTTCCACTACTGCCTCTTTATCGGCAGGATCAACTAACTGCATATAAACAGCCATTGCATTAGCCGTTTGGCTACCAGTAGCATACTGCTTCGTTGCCTTATTAAAGAAGGTATCATTAAAGGCTTTTCTTACTTCAATCGCTAAATTTTTATATGTTTGAGCGTCATCTGTTTTATGTAAAATAGTCGCTATTTTCTCTAGGATTGTTAAATCATAGTAATAAGTTGCCGTTCCCGTAACGCCCATCGGAGTTAGTTGTGATACCCCAGGAGGCTTTGGACCAAGGTCATACCAATCACCTAGTCCTTGTGATAAGATATGATTTTTTGCTTTTTTGCCTAAGTAGGTTATATAGCGTTGCATCATCGGGTAATTTTCTTCCAATGTGTTTTTTTCTCCGTACCATTCATACAAATACCACGGGACAATAATACCACTACTCCCCCATTCTGGCGAATCTCTGAACATATCATTACCACCCCATTCAAATTTCACATACTCTGGTGCAATGGCAGGAATTAGCCCCTCAGCAGTCTGAGAGTTTTTCATGTCTTCGATGCCTTTTTTCAATAAATTTTGAATATTGTAATTATATCGAACTGAACTCCCCATTAAATGGAGTTCTTCTAACCAGCCCAATTTTTCACGATGCGGACAATCAGTAAATACAGAAACCATGTTACTCTTGATACCCCAGTCAATCAATTTATTGGTCTTGTTGAACAATTCATTTGAGCTACTAAAGTCACCAGCTGTTTCGGCGGCATTTCTAATATGTAATCCCTTCAATTCAATGACTGTTGGCTTATTACCAGTATTTTCTTGTCCTTCTGGAACGCCTCCTTTTACTTCTAAGTACCTAAATCCATAATATGAAAATCGAGGTTGCCAAGTTTCAATACCATCACCTTTTAGGATATATTCAAAATAATAAGGACTACCTGTGGCTTTTTGATTGGCAGAGCCATCTTCCTTTATCAACTCGGCAGGAATAACACGAACAGTATCGCCCATTTTCCCTTTTACTTTTAACTGAATAATTCCGGAAGCATTTTGGGCTAAATCGTATATCCAATTACCAGAAGGAAGTTTCTTGATACTTTTCGGTAAAAAGTTATCAAACACTTTTACAGGTTCTTGCATTTGTGAAGTGAGTTCAATATCTCCCTCTACAACCATGGCAGATTTCCACGTTTGGTCATTAAACGTTGGCGTATCCCATCCTTTTTGTACTAAATTTGCATTATAGTTTTCTCCTCCATAAATACTTGAAAAAGTAATAGGACTTGCTGTCATCTTCCATGTATTATCACTCACGATTGTAGCGACAGAACCATCCGAATATTCTAAGGCTAAACGGCAAATCATTTTTGGGTAACCAAAAGACACTTTCAGTTTTCTATAACGTTCTTTTACGGGGGGAATATAATAAAATCCATTTCCCAACATTACACCTACTACATTCTCACCTTTTTGTAGCTCTTGGGTTAAATCAAATGTTACATATTGTGCTTGCTTGTCGTATTTAGTCCAACCTGCATCTAAAAAATGGTCTCCTACTTTTTTACCATTCAAACTCATTTCAAAATGTCCTAAGCCTGCTATAAACATCGTCGCTTTTTTTACAGTTTTGGTTATCGCGAAGCTTTTTCTGAAAATTGGTAAAATATTACTTCCTTGTATTTTGTCTTTTTTTCCATCAGTTGGCAAACTATTTACCAAAGTATCAGCTAATTTTTGGTTGGTAATCCAGTGAGCACCTCTCCAATCGGCTTTATTTAATAAACCCATTTGCCAGAAATTAGCTTTACTCCATCCAGAAATATGGGCTTTGTTATCCCAAATTTTCACCTTCCAGAAATAGGTCTTCGTAGCTAGCAAAGGCTTTCCTTGATAATTTACTTGAATAGAGTTGTCTGAAACGATTTTGCCAGAATCCCAAACATTGCCTTGATTTTTAGCCAATGACTCGGGGCTATCCGCCACTAATATTTGATATGCACTTTGTAAGACATTGCGTTGTGAAGATTGTATTTGCCAACTAAGTTTTGGAGAAGTAGTTTGTACACCAAGAGGGTTCAAACGATACTCGCAACGTAAATTACTGATTTGTAGCGTTTGAGCAATAGCATTCAACGAAAGTAAACAACAAAACAACAACGTAATTGTTTTCATACAAAATGTATTTCTCTTCATTTCTCTATGTCTGATTTTTTTGTTGACAGGCTATCTCAAAAAACAAAATTTATGTTAATTTCTTGGAATAGTTCTGTCAGCGTACAAAGTTAAGAATAGCCAAAAATACATATTTGTACCATTTTCTCAATGTATTATACAATTTTATCTTTAAAAGAAAAGGCTCAATTGTACAATGTATGCATTGTGCTAAAATAGTTAAACAGCAGCGAAATATAGATTAATTTTTGGAAGGACATAAAAATTCCGATGATTTGCAGCATGAAATGCCATCAATCATCGGAATAATAAAAGACGTATTCCAATTACTTATTTTGCTTTATCAAAAAACAGATTGGTAAAATTTAGTCCCGCTTGTACTAATTCATCTGCACTAATCGTAACTGTATTGCTTACGTGCAATCGATACAGTTAGGTGTAAACTTGTTCATCCCCTAATTGGAAGACCACACACAGCTTCTGTTACTTATTTAGCTCTTCCGAGATTTGATTCATTATTGTAAGTAGTGCTTAAACAGTTTAAAGTTTTGGTTCCTGTTATTTTTAGCATTTTATTACCACCCTCTGCTTCATTCACTATAGGTAACAAAAACGACTTTTATGGGGCTATCATTCCTATATCATTATTAAAATATTAAAACGACTTTTATGGGGTAAGTATTTCTATGTTATCAGCAAGACAGTCTTAGTTTCTATTAAAAACGACCTTTATGGGGTGATGATTTACTTAATATTCGATTTATCCTACTATTAAAATAAAATCCTAATTACTTAAAACGACTTTTATGGGGCTGAAAAGAAAAGATGCATTAAATTGTTACGATTCCTTGAATAAGCACATATTTAAATCTTAAAACGACCTTTATGGGGTGCTTTACTATTAGTTTTTATACAACACAATATCAGACTAGCTAAACATCAAAAACGACTTTTATGGGGTATAACCTGTTCCTATCTTTTACATTTTATCCTTATGAAAACTTAGCTTATGATAAATCTTTTTAGCAATAGTACTATTTAGATGAGAATTTAACCTTAATAAATTGGCTTTTCAAAAAACGACTTTTATGGGGCTGAAATAAATTATCTTTTAGACTCATAAAATTTTACAATAACGACCTTTATGGGGTCAGCCATATTTTTAAATTTTTAAGAAAAATATAATATCACTTAATAGGACGTTTGAAAATATATTCTACAACATTCACGCTTAGAAACGACTTTTATGGGTTTCGTTTTTTTTTTCGCTATTTTTAAATTTTAAAAATTAAGAATTATTCACCAACAAATACTCTTTGTTGTCTTTCTTTTATCTTTCTTTTCTTTTGTCTTTCAGGGTTTATAAATGATTGAAAGTGAGCTTGTTGAGTGCCATTAAAACGACCTTTATGGGGTGTATTAACGACTTTTATGGGGTGTATCAACGACTTTTATGGGGTGTGTCACGACCTTTATGGGGTGTATCAACGACCTTTATGGGGTATATCACGACTTTTATGGGGTTTACAATAACGACCTTTATGGGGCGTGATAAACGACCATCTCTTTTTTGTTGTCGTTTTATTTTGATTTTATAAATTTATCTGTTTTTTTTGTAAAACGACTCTACAAAGTTGTAAGTCGTGTATTCTATTTTTCATCTCAAACTGTTGGAAAGCGAATGAGCAAAGAGAAAAGTGATAAAAGAGACAAAGCAATCAATGCAATATCAAACGATCCTTATAGAATAATCAAAGGTAATCCAATTATCAATGCAAAATTTGATATTTCAGCCATTCAAATGAAAATCTTTTTGCACATGATTGCCAGTATTGATCAAGCCAAAGATTCAATTCCTATCATAAAAATAACTGTTAAAGATTTTCAGCGACTTACGGGTATCAATAGTAATAATATTTACGCACACGTAGAAAAGGAAGCAATGAAGATGAGAGAAAAACGTATTTTTTTCTCAAACAACAAAATCACTTTTGATGCCAACCTTATCAGTGCTTTTGTATATTATAAAGACGAAGGATATTTTACGTTAGAAATTCCGCAGGCACTCCACCCCTTTCTCTTACAAATTAAAGAGAATTTCACGGTATTAGATATTCGTAATATTTTAAGGCTCGATAGCGTATATGCCATGAGGTTTTATGAATTCTGTAAAGAGTATGAACGATTTGGCAAATTCAGGTTTGATGTCGAAGAACTGAAAGCAACTTTAGGGCTATCGGCTAGGTATAAAAATTATTTTGACTTCAAGAAAAAAGTAATAGAACAAGCAAGGAAAGAACTTTCTCAAAATGCAGAAATATATTTTGAGTTTCAAGAAATCAAAAATGGAAAGAAAGTTGAAAGTATAGAGTTTATCATTAAAAAGAATATCATTATCAACGATGATATTCAAACTATCTCTATCATAAAAAACAATGATTCTGAAGATAGTATTGAAAACGAACAGCCTTCAATTGTTGAGCAAATTTTTGCGAAAGTCAAGGACTATGGAATTACGCTAAAAACAGTTGAACATTGGGTTAAGGAAGTGCCAGAAGAACAAATATTATTGGGGGTTGAGTATGTTTTAAAGGAAGTAAAATCAGGCAAGCAAATTATCAACGTCGGGGGGTATTTGAATCAAATGGTTCGAAATCCTACTTTGTTTGAAAAGAAGACATTAGACAAAGCCGAAGAGCTTAAGAAAACCCAACGGAAAAAAGAAGTACAAAAAAAGCAAAATGATGTTGAAAAAATTGAAGCTAAGAGAGAAGAACTGAAAATTTCTTATTCAAATGCTAAAAGAGAAGTAGCCTTAAGAATTTTACAGACGAATCCAGGTTTATACTTATTAATTTTGAATAAATTACAAGGGAGTTTACTTGGGCAAATGAACTATAATAGTTACATGAATTATTGCGAGAAAAAATTATCTAATGAATCTTTTATAAAATATTTCTCTGATGATGCCTCATTCTTTGCGGGCGTTATGAATGCTATGTCTTCTGAATTTCCAGATATAGTCGCTGTAAAAGCCCAATTTGATAAAGCGGCCAATCGTTTAGGTGTACAATTGATATAAAAAAACCAAAGTGACACGCTGTCACTTTGGTTTTTTTAATTGGTCTCATATTGGTAAGAAACCAAAGTGACAACGTGTCACTTTGCTATAGAATATCTAACAATTGATTAATTCTATTAAGAATAGACTCGCAATCACTTTTGTTTAAGCTACCTTTTGCAATTTCTCTAATTTCACTTTGCAATTTAACTACTTGAGGGCTTAATTGCTTTTCTGGAGAAGGATGGTTGATTTTTGATAATTGATTATTAATCTCTTCGATACTTTCTAATGGACTAGTCGTTTCTAGTTTTGAAATAGCATTGATGGTAGATTTTGGTAGTTTTTGTTTTCCCGTCAGAATTTCTTGTTTTAAATCTGTCGATAATTTATTTAAACCAGATGCAAACTCCCCGTCTCTTTTAATCGTTCTGCTACTAACACCATATTCTGTAGCCAATGCTATCGATACATCCTGTTGTCCTTCATTAGAAAACTTATCGCCACCACGCATTGATTTTTGTTGAAGATAACGAAGCCCTCTTAAATATGAAGCTTGTTCAGGTGTTAAGTTTCTGCGTCCTAATTGGAAATCAATCATGTAGTCTTTCACTTCATCTAACGAAGCAAATTTCAACAGATTGATACGATAATCTAAACGATTCTTCTTACAAATGTCATACCTATTGTGCCCATCAATCAACACAAATACAGGCGTATTGCTATCATCAATCTGAGCAATAGCTGCTGTAGTTTCCCAAATTGATAACGGATCTTTTACGCCATGTTTTAGAATGTTAAGTTCTAATTGATTTAATTCATCTACTGTAAGTGGCGGAATTAAATCACGCAATTGATCAAGGACTACAATTTGACTCTTTATATTTTCTTCTGATGATAAAAGAGAAGGGCGAAGGTCGCTGGTTTTCTCTTTCATAATATTCATAAAATCTTTTTTTGCCATATTAAAGGACCATTATTTCTGTTGCTAGAGTGTGATATTGAAGCCAAGAGGAAGATTTGGGTGCATAAGTAAACAAATCTTCTTTGGCTACTTGCGACTGCTTAATCACGGTTGAGCCTTCAATAATAGTGTTGTAAATGTGAAAACTTTTAAATTTTTCTTCAATGTGTGTCATCATACTTTTGTGCACACTTTGATTTTTATGGACCATCGTAAATACAATGCCTTTAACCGTTAGAGTCGGATTAATATAAGCACGCACTTCAGCAATCCTGTTAAATAAACTTTCTACACCATGATAAGCACTAGCTTCTGGTTGAATGGGTACTACGCAATAATTAGAAGCTACTAACGAACAGGTTGTACAAATGCCTAAACTAGGCGGGCAATCAATTAAAATGTAGTCAAAAAACTCTTTCACTTCATCAAGTTTCAACGAAAGGCGTCTGTCAGCACCAATAGCATTGGCTAATTCAGATTCTTTATAAGCCATTCTGATGTCAGATGGAGTTAAAAATAAACTATCGGTAATGGGAATAACGGGTAGTTCTGTATTGCTCAATAAAGCATCAATTACCTGACTTTGGGGTTCATGAATCCCAAAACACTGGGATAAATTCCCTTGTGAATCCATATCTACCATCAAGACTTTATTGCCAAGTAAACTTAATGCTTTCCCAACATTGATAGTTGTAGTAGTTTTCCCAACACCACCTTTATGATTTACGATAGAGATAACGGTTGCTTTATCAAACATTGTTTCAGAATAACCATATTGTCTGAGGGCTTCGTCGATGGCAGGTAAATGTTTTGTCGGAATATCTTTCTGTTCAGCGAGTGCTTTATGTAAGGTTTTAGAAGGAATCCCAGCTTCTTTTTCAATTTGAGTTAAGTTAAGTGCTTGTTTTGAGCGTAAAAACTTAACAACTTTTTCTTGTGTAATCATTTGCTAGAAGGGATAAAAAATTATCTTTTGTAAATGTAAAAATAACTTTTTTTATCCAAAAATATTTTGGTAAAAACTTACCTAAAAATCAAAAGAAATATTGAAAATAGTAATTCTGATAAAAAATGAGATTAGGATAAAGCAGAAAATAAGCAGAGTAGGAGGGAGATGTAAAATAAAGCAGGTATTATATTGCCGATTAATTCATGCATAGGACTGAAATTCTTAACAAAGATATGCTTTTATTTTTTTATGGACTTCTCAGGTGTTTAAATTTGACGAGCAAACGATGTAAGTTGTTAAAAATAAGCAGTTTAACAGTATTTATTGATAGCATATTAAACTGCTTTACTTTTTGGTTTTTTCTTATTGAGTTAAATATTTTCTTTTGTATTCCAACGGAGTGATGCCAGTTACTTTTTTGAAGTGTCTGTAAAAGTTTGAAACATTATTAAAACCACAATCAAAACAAATGACTTCCGTGGGCAGTTTATCTTCTACCAAGGCCCTGCAAGCATGACTTATCCTGATTTCAATGAGGAAGTCATAATAAGTTTTCTTAGTCATCAACTTAAAATAACGGCAGAACGATGTAACACTAAGATTGCTAATAGCAGAAATTTCTTCTAGTGTAATATCTTTTTTATAGTTTGATAACGTATAAGTACACACCTTATTCAAGCGAATAGTATCCGATTCGTTTGACTGATAAAAACTATGGTCAGTAGCAATGGTAGTATAATCATCTGTTTCGGCAAGGATATTCAGAATAGATAACAATAATATTATTCTTTCAAGATTACTTGCCTTGGTTACTTCTAGCATCAACTTCGCTACTTTCTCGCGTGCTTCTCCACCAATCACCATTCCACTTTTTGCTTTCTCATATAATTTAGGAATCATATAGACTTCTGGCAAAGTCAATAAGTATTTTCCTAAACAATCTGGTAAAAAATGAATGACAATTGCCTCAACACAAAGGTCGGGATTGTTTTCAAAATATTCTTCCTTACATCGCCAGGTATGAGGTAGGTTTTCACCAATAAGAACGATTTCTCCATAAGAAAAGTTGCTGATATTATCACCAATAAAACGAACGCCCTCACCCTTAATGATATAGTGCAATTCGATTTCTGGGTGATAATGCCAGATAGTATCAAAGTTCGGCCTTATATCATGACGAATGCTGAATGAGCTTTCGGGTTTTACAGGAACTTTATGAAAAAGTGGCTTCATTTATAATATATATTTTATTTAAAATAATTTTTTTGATAAAGAGTTGAACTATTATAATGCACAAGGAATAGAACGAAAATTCCTTGAAATTATGCTTTAAAGCATCAAATATAATAATTCATAGTTAAATTATGACAATATCATATACTAAGTTGGTAAAAATTTACACTAAAAGTCCTTTTTGATTGATGAAATTTGTATTCAAATCTAGTAATATCCCATTTCTCTAAAAGATAATATATTATAATGATTACGAAGGCTTAAACTTATTATAGCATTTTCTCTGTAATGTCTAAAAGCATTGAAAGTAGAATATATACTTACTGCATAACTGGAATGGATGGTAGAAAATTGAAAATTTTAGGATTAGTCTGTGTAGAAATAGATTTTTATCTTCAAGAAATAGAGATGATAAATTAGTACAGAAAACAACAGCTTTATCAAATATTAAAATGGAAAGAATAGGAAGAAAAATGATGGTTTTAGTGATGTTGATTATTTCAACACCAACAATGCTTTGGGCTCAGGATGTACAGACGAAAGAGCAAAAAGATGCTAATTATGTAAAAATGATTACTGACCGAGCCACTAAAATTGTAGCTACTCTTGGTTTAACGAATACAGACGCAAGCATCAGAGTGAGAGATATTATCAGTCAGCAATACAGTGATTTAAATCAAATACATGAAGCTAGGAATTTGAAGCTAAAATTAGCCAAAGAAATAGCCAAAGATGATAAAGTGAAAAGTGAAGCTGATATAAAACAAGCAGAGGCAGAAGCTAATGTAGCAATGGATAAATTACATGGAGAATACCTAAAAAAATTATCTAAAGAGCTTTCAGCCAGTCAAGTGGAGATGGTAAAAGACGGCATGACATATAGAGTTTTACCTATTACATATAAAGGTTATCAAGAGATGCTTCCAAATCTGACTAACGAGCAAAAGACGCAGATATTAGCATATCTTACAGAAGCTCGTGAGCATGCGATGGATGCGGAATCGTCAGAAAAAAAACATGCTTGGTTTGGAAAATACAAAGGTAGAATCAATAATTATTTATCAGCGGCAGGGATAGATATGAAAAAAGCAGGCTTAGAATGGGAACAGCGAATAGCCGCTGCAAAGGCATCAAAGCAAAATTAGTAGTACAATATAAAGGCAAAATATGTTTAATATTATCATAGAAAAAATAGTGCATGATAATATCTCATAATATCTTGAAAAAATTATATACAAAATTAGGCTTTCATTAGCCTAATTTTGATGCGTAATATTTTTATTCAGGTGGGCTATAATTTTGCCTTTTTTTGAATATAAATATTTTGTGAAAAAACCACATAAAATTTAGTTAGTCACTCGCTTTAGTAGCAATTAAGTGATTCTTATCATTTTAAAAATTAAGATCCAACGTAATTATGGAATTATTTTTACAACCACAGCCGAATTTGGTAAAGAGGTCATTGATGGCTTACTCACCGATTTTGGCTTTACTTTTGTTCTCAGGAACATCCTTTGCAACAAAACATAAAGAGGTCGTTTCTTCGGCACAATCAATTTCAGTAATTTCTAAAGCAACTACTCCTGTAAAAGGAATTGTGAAGGATATTTCTGGAGTAGCAATTCCGGGAGTAAGTGTAAGAGTGAAAGGAAGTAAAACAGGAGCTGTAACTGATGCAACAGGTGCCTACCGTTTAGATTTACCTAAAGGGGATGAAACATTAGTATTTACTTCGGTTGGTCTTAAAACTCAAGAAGTAGAAGTTAAAGGTCGTTCAGAAATAAATTTAACCATGGAAGATGATGTTTCAGCATTAAATGAAGTGGTTGTAGTAGGTTATGCACAGCAAAAGAAAATAAACTTGACTGGAGCTGTTGCAGTAATTGATATGAAAGCTATTGAAGATTTACCAGTAGGAAGTTTATCAGCTGCTTTAGTAAGTCAACAACCAGGAGTAGGGGTATCTGGTGGAACGAGTCGTCCAGGTGATAATGCTTCAATTACTATCCGAAATCCGATATTATTGTCTAAAGACGGAGGCTCATTACGTCCATTATACGTTATTGACAATGTAATTCGTACAGAAGACGATTTTAACGTACTAGATGTATCAGAAGTAGAGAACATTTCTATTTTGAAAGATGCTGCCGCGGCTATCTATGGTGCTCGTGGTGCTTACGGTGTTGTTGTGGTAACTACTAAAAGAGGAAAGACTGGTACACCGAGATTTTCTTATAGCACTTCATATGGAACGTCGGATGCTAAATTGCCTACCATGATGAATGGTTATGAGCTTGCAACCTACACAAATGACTATAACTTTCTTGCGGGAAAAAAAGCTACAGATAATAACTCAGTAATTTATACACAAGATGAATTAGATTATTTCAAAACACATAGCCAAGATTGGTTGAGTGATGCATGGAAAGCTTCAACAGTTAGCCGTCACGTAATGAATGTTAGTGGGGGTACAGAAAAAGCAACCTATTTTGCTGGTATTACTTATAACAACCAAAATGGTAATTTTGATAAAATTGACTTTAATAGATGGACATTCAGAGCAAGTACAGACGTTAAAGTATCTTCAAATGTAAGAGTTGGTTTAGGCTTGTCAGGCGACTTATCAGAAAAGAAAAGATATTTATTAAAACAAGGTGGTTCTGATAATGAAAAGGATTACAAATCGTTAATTTATGCAGCACCTTTCAGACCAGCCTATGTAGATGGTCTTCCCTTGAATACTACGGGTGGTGGTTCAACGAGTGAAAACTTTCACTTCTTTGAAGCTCAGAAATCAAACAACTATTTGTTGGCAAAAAATAATGGGTTGAACATCAACGCTTATATCGAATATGATATTCCATTTATCAAAGGATTAAAAGCAAAAGCTACCTACAATAGAACATTTGATAATAACTTCGGGAAAGAATTTGGTACAAAATATACGCTTTACAACTTTAATATGTTGGGAACAAACAAACATATTTATGGTGGGGGTGTAAAAAGTACTACTTCAATTAGCAACAGTAACCGTATTTATTTCGCACCAAACTACTCAGATGTATATCAGTTGAACGGTTATTTAAACTACGACCGTACATTTGGTAAACACACTATTTCTGCAATAGCATTATTTGAACAATCAGAGACGTATTCAGATGGTATCACTTCATACTTGGATAACTTAGTAGATGGTGCACAAGATAACGCTGGATATGCTTTAGGAGGAACAGCCTCAGGTGCGGGTGTAGGAACAATTTCTGAATCTGAATCTGAATCTGGAAGATTATCATTTGCTGGTCGTGTTAATTACACATACGCAGGTAAGTATTTAGCTGAATTTGCAATTCGTAGAGATGCTTCTACCAACTTTGCTCCTGAGAATCGTTGGGGTACTTTTCCTTCACTTTCTGTAGGTTGGGTTATTTCAGAAGAACCATTCTTTAAAAATAATGTACGCTTTGTTGATTTCTTAAAATTGCGTTTATCAGGAGGTCTTACTGGTATGGACAATACCAGAGCATATAACTGGTTAAAAAGTTATAACCTCATCCAAACAGGGAATGGTCCTGTATTTGGTGGAAACCTTGACCGTGCTGGAATCTTCCGTTTAAAAAATGCTATTCCTAACCCAGATGTACAATGGGATAGTGACACTAAATTGAATGCAGGTATTGATGCTAATTTCTTGAACAATAGACTTTCGTTAGGACTAGATGCATTTTATGATCACCGTTACAATATGCTAGTTACGCTAGCGTCGTCTGTTCCTTTATCAGTTGGAGCGACTCTTCCTTCTGAAAACTTTGCTACCATTGATGGTTTCGGTACAGAAATTTCATTAGGATGGGCTAGTAAAATCAACAAAGACTGGTCATATAAGGTAAGAGGCTTCTTCTCGTGGAGTGATAACAAGCAAATTAAAGTGGATTATGACAAAGGGCTTACTGGTACATACCTAGACCCAACTGGAAAATCTACAGACATGGGCTTCCTTGGTCTTCGTAGTGCAGGAATGATAAGAACTCAAGCAGATTTAGATGCACTTTTAGCAAAATACCCTAACTATACCATTTATGGTACAAAACCAGCAGTGGGTATGTTGTATTATGAAGATATTCGTGGTGCGAAAAGTACAACAGCTAATCCAGACGGTTCATATTCTTACGCTGAACCAGATGGAAAAATTGACGATAATGACAGACAATACTTAACGAATAAAAAAGATAATCACTATGGTTTTGGGATGAATTTTACAACGAGTTATAAACGTCTCTCGTTCTCGTTAGCAATGGGGGGCTCATTTGGTGGACAAGATATTCTTGAATCTGGTGCAAGAGGATGGGGAACTTCAGCACAGGTAACTGCAATTACTAATTTACCATCAATTTTAACAGACCACTGGACTCCAGAGAATCCAAATGCTAAGTATCCTGCACCAAACTATAGAGGTCAAAATAACTTAGATTCAGATTTCTGGTTTGTTAGCTCATTCCAAATGTCAATCAGAACGTTGAATGTATCATACGAATTGCCAGCTAATTTACTTAGAAAGTTGAATGTTAACGGTGCAAGAGTATACTTAACATCAACAAACCCATTGAACCTATACAATCCTTATACTTATAAGCAGTATTCAGGTTCTTATGATGTATACCCTGTATTGCGTTCATTCTCAATAGGTTTAAATTTGAATCTATAATTAGTTACACATTTTTTCTTATACAATTGATATATTTTTTATCAATTATATTGAAAACTTAATTATTACTGAAAAATGAAAAAGAAATATATTTTATATACAGCACTTTGTTCAATGCTTGCTCTAGCAAGTTGCGAGAGTGTGTTAGATAAAACAGATTTAGGAGCTGCCTCTCCAGATTTAATTGCAGGAGACTCAGTGTTAGCCAACATTGCATTAAACTATGTTTATAACCAAAATTTACCGGATTGGGGTGGACCAACAGCCGTAAGTGGTATTGGTGGGAGTGTATATTCTGAAGAATCATATAACCAAGGAAGTTCTGAAAATAAATATTTAGAAGGTACACTTACTCAAGCAGACGTTTCGGATTTTGGAACAGCCTTGAATGCAAACAATAATTATGGAAAAATCAGGACGATCAATTCTTTTATTTTCGATTTAGGAAATGATAAATTGATGGATAATGGTGCTAAAAACAGATTGTTGGCTCAAGCATATTTTTTCCGTGCTTGGCGTTATTTTGAATTAGTTAAACTATATGGCGGTGTACCGTTAGTATTAACGCCTCAAGATGCTGTAGGGCAAGAAGCACGTGATGCATCATTTATTCCTAGAAATACGACTACTGAATGTTATAATAGAATAGCAGCCGACTTAGATACAGCGATGAAATATTTACCAACAGTTTGGCAGAGTGCAGCAACTAACTGGGGGAGAATCACAAAAGGCGCAGCGGCAGCTTTAAAAGGTAGAGTATTATTATACGCTGCTAGTCCTCAATTTAATCCAAATGATGTAGTATCTAAATGGCAAACAGCTTATGATATTAATAAGCAAGCTTATGATATATTAACGGCGAGTGGTTCAAAACTTTTTGCAGATTATGGTAAAATGTGGTTTAGTGAAATTACTGGAGGTGTTGGAAATTCAGAAGCTGTATTTATCACAGGTTATAATACATCTCAGGGAGATCAACAAAAAAGAAATAATGGATGGGAAGCAAGTACTAGACCAAAATATTCTACTGGTTCAGGCGGTGGTTCGAATATTCCTTCGTGGGATTTAGTAAAGGCCTATCCTATGAAAGATGGTAAGAAGCCTGGTGCTTCAACGAAATATGCGTATTCAGATCAACTATTCTATAAAGACCGTGATCCTCGTTTTGAAAAAACAATTGCTTACAACGGTTCTACTTGGCCGATGACTAACGTAACAAATAATAGGCTTTGGACTTACCAACAATATGATGCAAATGCGAAAAAGTATGTTAGTGTTGAAAATGGAGGTACCAATGGTAGTAACACTGGTTTTTATTGTAGAAAAGCCCTTCAAACGTCAGATGTAGCAGGCTCTACATTAGATGCTTCAAGCACCATTTATTCAGGAACTGACTGGATGGAAATTCGTTTTGCAGAGGTGTTGTTGAATTTAGCAGAAGCTGCAACAGGTGTAGGTAGATTAGATGAGGCCTATACTCAATTAAAGGCTATTCGAGCAAGAGCGGGTATTGAAGCAGGTACTGATGGCTTATATGGTTTGAAAGCAAATATGACTCGTGCTGAAATGTTTACTGCCATTTTAGATGAAAGACAAATTGAGTTTGCATTTGAAGGAAAACGTTTTTGGGATTTGAGACGTTGGAAACTTATCGAAAAAACGTTGAACGGTACTAAAGGAACGAAAGTAGTGATTGCATTGAAAACGACAGGCGTACCATCAGATTTTGCTGCTACTCGCGATGGTTTAAAATTAGATGATATTTATACCAACTATTTTACCGTTACGATAACGCCAAATGCATTAATGACTAGAAATGCAATTGCTTGGAAACCAGAATACTATTATTTTGCTATTCCACAGGCTGCTATCAATAATAACCCATTGATTATTCAAAATAATACTTGGGGAGGAACGTTTGACCCTCTACAATAATTATGGTTAAATCTTGTTGATATTAAAATAAAGGCTTCATTCGAAGCCTTTATTTTTTGTTATATTTGTCCTGCTCTGTCTTGATTATTTTATAAAAAAACAGGATAGAATTGAGATAATATCATACAGTAAATTGAAAATTTTTTATAGATAATTATCATTAATTAGTACTAATTTTGGAAATAATATACTTTTTTAGCTAATTATAATTTTTGGTTTAGCGAAAGTTTTCATAAACTCAACATGCTTGGTTTTGATAGTCATATAAAGAGGTTTGTAGCTGATTATCAATACTAAATTTATTAACAATCACAGATGAAAAAGATTTCTTTCTCAACAATACTCCGAGTAGTATTGGTTTTGCTAACATTACAGCAATCGGCTTTTGCTCAGTATCCTCAAATTCCTGCCGATATCCAAAAACAAAGCGACTCGTTACTTAATGCAAGTAGAAAACAATCTGATATTGCTTGGCAAAAAGCTTTGCCTATTATTCAGAAAGAATCGCGTGAAGGAAAACCATATATTCCTTGGGCTGCTCGTCCTATTGATTTACCACAAGCAAGTATTCCTGCGTTTCCTGGTGCTGAAGGTGGCGGAGCGTACTCTTTTGGTGGCCGTGGCGGAAAAGTATATGTCGTAACAAGTCTGGAAGATAATGGCCCAGGTTCTTTGCGTGAAGCTTGCGAGCAAGGTGGTGCAAGAACAGTTGTTTTTAATGTGGCAGGTATTATTCGTTTAAAAACACCTTTGATTATTCGTGCTCCTTATATCACAATCGCTGGTCAAACAGCTCCAGGCGATGGTGTCTGTGTGGCGGGTGAGTCTGTTTGGATTAATACACACGACGTAGTAATTCGTTTTATGCGTTTTAGAAGAGGAGAAACCAATGTTGGCCGTCGTGATGATTCAATCGGAGGAAATCCAATTGGTAATATTATGATTGATCACGTTTCAGCAAGCTGGGGCTTAGATGAAAATATGTCTATGTATCGTCACATGTACAATGATAGTACAGGTAAAATTGAAGATAAATTGCCTACTGTTAACATTACGATTCAAAACTCAATTTTCTCTGAAGCACTAGATACTTGGAATCATGCTTTTGGAAGTACATTAGGTGGTGAAAACTGTACGTTTATGAGAAACCTTTGGGCAGATAATGCTGGCCGTAATCCATCAATCGGATGGTTTGGTATTTTCAATTTTGTAAACAACGTAATGTTCAACTGGGTACACCGTTCGACAGATGGTGGAGATTACCGTGCTATGTATAATATTATCAATAACTATTACAAGCCAGGCCCACTTACGCCAAAAGATTCGCCTATTGGGTATCGTATTTTAAAGCCTGAATCTGGTAGAAGTAAACTAGGTTACTTAACGTTTGGTCGTGCTTATGTTCATGGAAACATTATGGAAGGTAATGATCGAGTAACCAAGGATAACTGGGACGGCGGGGTGCAAGTAGAGAATTTTGCCGATGCAGATAAATATACAGCAGATATTAAATGGAATAGTCCATTGCCAATGCCTAAACTAACTATCTTACCTGCGACACAAGCACGTGATTATGTATTAGCCAACGCAGGAGCAACCCTTCCTATCAGAGACGCCGTAGATACTCGTGTGATTGAACAAGTTCGTACAGGAAAAATTAAGTATACAGAAGGTGTTAAATTACCAGAAACTCAATTTAAGCACCGTCGTTTACCAATTGATTCATACAAGCAAGGTATCATTACTGACATCAGTCAAGTTGGGGGCTATCCAGAATATAAAGGAGTAGCATACAAGGATTCGGATAACGATGGTATGCCAGATACTTGGGAGCTAAAAAATGGATTAAATCCTAAAGATGCTTCTGACGCAGCTAAAGACAGAAACAAAGATGGTTATACAAACATTGAGGAATATTTAAATAGCGTGGTTGCTTTAAAAACGGTAAAACCATAATATTAAAAAAACTTTAAAAGTAAAAGGGAGATTGATGAATCAGTCTCCCTTTTACTTTTTTTAAATAATCCTATAAGAAATTACCCAAAAATACAGTATACAGATGATGTTTTTTCGCTTCTTACTATATATTGATAAATCCATAATAAAATACTGATAATCAGTATATATTGAAATATTTAAAGAAATTATAGGGAATATAAGATGAACTTGGAAAGCAATAGCCCTTATTTTTGACCTGATTTGTAGGGTTCTTACACTTGGATGGATTTGATAATATTGTATAATAGCTTGAGAAAATGATATAAATACATGAGATTGATTCTTTCTAATTTTGTGTTGAAGTATAGAAATAGCAAAAGAATAAATAAAATAAATGATATTCTTTAAGGATGAAATGATTATTATAAGCTTTAAGTGCTTAATTGTTGTTGAATTTAAAAAGGACTGATTGGTGGAAATTACCAAATGAATATGGTGAGTTTAATAAAGAAAATAACATTTGTATGCCTTGCTGTTTTATTGAACAGTATCCAGCTTTCTGCCCAGAAAGCTAAAGTTGTTAAGCCTCTTCCACCTGTCTATCTCGAAGCAAATTCGAAGTTGAGTTACACACCAGACGAACAAGGAAATCGTATTCCTGATTTTTCATATTGTGGTTACATGGCAGGGGAAGAAGCCATTCCTAATGTAACTATAAAAGTTATTGTTCCTGTAAAAACTGGAGACGCAACGGTTAGAATACAATCTGCTATTGATTACGTAGCTACATTAACACCTAATAAAGATGGTTTTAGAGGAGTAATTCTATTAGAAAAAGGCATTTATGAAGTATCAGGAAATTTAAGAATACATACTTCGGGTATAGTATTGCGTGGGAGTGGAATGGGAGAAGGCGAAACAACCATATTAGGGAAAGGAGACATTCGTGAAACGTTGATTACTGTTGCAGGGAAAAACGATAAAGTATTAGAGACCGCTGTAAAAATTATTGATACTTATGTTCCTGTAAATTCATCGAAAGTGAAGGTTGAGGCAAATGGTCATTTCAAGGTTGGGGATAAAGTAATGCTTCATAGACCATCTACAAAAGAATGGATTGAAAAATTAGGTGCAGACCATTTTGGTGGGGGAGTCACTGCCTTAGGATGGAAAGCTGGTCAAAGAGATATTTTCTGGGATAGAACAATCGTTGCCATTAATGATAATGAAATTACGTTAGATGCCCCAATCACTACTGCTTTGGATGCTAATTATGGTGGTGCTTATCTTTCAAAATATAGTTGGAATGGCAGAATTGCACAGGTTGGCGTAGAAAATCTCAGGTTAGTATCTAGTTATGATTTAAATAATCCAAAGGATGAAGACCATCGCTGGGGAGCAATTTCATTTGAAAATGTTACTGATGCTTGGGCTAGACAAATAGTGTTCAAGCATTTTGCAGGTTCGGCGGTGAATGTCTTAGAAACAGGAAAACGTATTACTGTAGAAGATTGTCAGTCACTAGCGCCGATTTCAGAAATCGGAGGTCAGCGTCGTTTTACTTTTTTTACTACTGGTCAACAGACGCTCTTCCAAAGATTATATTCAGAATTTGGGTATCATGATTATGCCCTTGGTTTTTGTGCCGCTGGACCAAATGCTTTTGTACAATGCGAAGCACATTTGCCTTTTAGTTTTAGCGGGACAATTGATAGTTGGGCTTCGGGCGTTTTGTTCGATGTAGTAAATATTGATGGACAAGCACTAAGCTATGCCAATCGTGGACAAGATGGACAAGGAGCAGGGTGGACTGCCGCCAATTCTGTTTTATGGCAGTGTTCAGCTTCAAGAGTCGATTGTTTTCAAGCACCAACAGCACAAAATTGGGCTTTTGGTACATGGTCACAATTTACTGGAAATGGCTATTGGGATATGTCTAACGAGCATATTAACCCTAGAAGTTTATATTATGCACAACTAAAAGACCGTATCGGTAGCAAATTAGATAATAGAGCTATTTTGCTACCGATACCATCAGAGGCATCTAGTAGCCCCAAAGTGGAAGTTGCGATGGCTTTGACTGAACAGGCTAAAAATCCAGCATTAACACTTCAAGAATTTATAGCACAAGCAAAAGATAGAGAAGTAATCCCTACTCAAGCAAGCGTGCCAACGATTGACCAAATAGGGATTAAAAAAGTTACGGTACCAGCTAAAGCAGAGGCTTTACAAATTACAAATGGTTGGCTGGTACGTGGAAAAGAATTAGTGGTTGGGAGAAAGCAAGAAGTGCCTTGGTGGTCGGGGAGTGCTAGACCTTATGGTTTAGAAAATGCGAAAGCTCATATTACTCGTTTTGTGCCAGGACAAACAGGAAAAGGGTTGACGGATAATCTGGAAGAGTTAACAGATTGGATGAAAACCAATAACATAAAAGCTATTGACCATAACTACGGACTTTGGTATGAGCGTCGTCGTGATGATCATGAGCGAATCCGTAGAATTGATAGTGATGTTTGGCCACCTTTTTATGAATTACCTTTTGCTAGAAGCGGTAAAGAAACAGCTTATGATGGGTTAAGTAAATATGACTTGACAAAATATAATAAATGGTATTGGAACAGATTAAAACAATATGCTGATTTAGCAGACCAGAAAGGATTGTTGCTGATTCATCAGAATTATTTCCAACACAATATCATTGAAGCAGGAGCACACTATGCCGATTTCCCGTGGAGACCAGCTAACAATATTAATAATACGGGTTTCCCAGAACCAGTGCCTTATGCTGGCGACAAGCGAATTTTTATGGCAGAACAGTTTTATGATGTTTCAAACCCTGTTCGTCGAGAAATCCATAGGGCGTATATACGTAAATGTCTTGATAATTTCAAAGATAACACTGGTGTGATTCAATTAATCGGTGCTGAATATACGGGCCCACTACATTTTGTTCAGTTCTGGATTGATGTTATCAAAGAATGGGAAAAGGAGACGGGTAAAAAAGTAATTGTTGGGTTAAGTACTACCAAAGATGTGCAAGACGCGATACTGGCTGATGATGAAAGAGCGCCAGTTGTTAATTTAATAGATATTCGTTATTGGCATTTTCAGGCAAATGGCAATGCTTATGCACCCTTGGGAGGACAAAATTTAGCTCCTCGTCAACATGCTCGATTATTGAATCCTAAAAAGACTTCATTTGAACAAGTATATCGTGCCGTAGATGAATACAGACAAAAATTTCCAGAGAAAGCCGTCATCTATTCAGCAGATAGTTTTGATGTGATGGGTTGGGCAGTGTTGATGGCAGGAGGTTCTTTGGCAAATATCCCTGTAGTTGAGAATCCACAATTTTTACAAGATGCTAGCTTAATGAAGCCTTTTGAATTATTGGACAAAACAGCGAGTCAATGGGCATTGGGAAATCCAGAGAAAGGGTTTATCATTTATAATGACCCTCAAAATGTGATAAAGCTTGACCTGACCCAACAAAAATCGACCTTCAAAGTAAGTTATATTAATCCAAAAACGGGACAAATTAACAAAGAGGAAGAAAAACTAAAAGGAGGAAAGATTATTCAATTAAAAAATAAATCATCAGAAACAGAGGTGATTTGGCTCAGAAAAATATCATGAAATACAATGCTATGCATAAAGGTTTAATCATCGTTTTTTGTTGTCTAATGGCTATGTCAGCATGTAAGACTGTTAAAGAGGGGAATGAATTGCCAGACTTAAAAGTATCTGCCAATGGAAGATTTATTGCTACTAAAGATGAAAAACCATTTTTTTGGTTGGGAGATACAGGCTGGTTATTATTCAATAAATTGACTCGTGAAGAAACCGAAATGTATCTTGAAGACAGAAAGCAAAAAGGCTTTAATGTAATACAAGTAATGGTGTTACATACTGTTGAGGCTGTGAATGTATATGGTGATTCTGCCTTGGTAAAAAAAGATGTAGCTAATCCTAAAGTGACAGAGGGCAATGATTTTGCGAATGCTGAACAATATGATTTTTGGGACCATATCGACTTTGTAATTAAAAAAGCAGAAGAAAAAGGAATCTATATGGCATTAGTACCTGTTTGGGGTGGTAATGTAAAGGCGGGGCATGTTTCACAAAAGCAGGGCGAAAAATATGCTACATTCTTAGCAAATCGTTACAAGAATCAGTCGAATATTATTTGGCTGAATGGTGGTGATATTAAAGGAAGTGATTCTTTGGCTGTTTGGAAAACCATTGGAAAAACCATTAATGACATTGATGAAAAACATTTAATTACTTTTCATCCAAGAGGTAGAACGTCTTCGTCGGACTGGTTTCACAATGAAAAATGGCTAGACTTCAACATGGTGCAGTCGGGACATAAATCTTATGAGCAAGATACTTCTGCTAATGAAACACGTCATTTTGGGGAAGATAACTGGAAATTTATCAATGATGATTATCGCTTAAAACCTACTAAACCAACAATTGACGGTGAGCCATCTTATGAAGGAATTCCTCATGGGTTACACGACTCGTTGGCTACAAGATGGACAGCCGACGATGTACGTAGATATGGCTATTGGTCAGTTTTGGCAGGGGCTTTTGGCTATACTTATGGACAAAATGAAGTGATGCAAATGCATAAAGGATTTTCGTCCTCTACTTCTTTTGGACCTAGAGAAAAATGGTCGGTTGGGATGAAGGCATTAGGTTCAAGCCAAATGATTCATTTAAAAAATCTGATGCTTTCTAAAGAGTTTTTTGATTTTGTGCCAGACCAGAGTTTAATACTTGATCAAGGAGTAAGGTACAATTATCTATTGGCTACAAAGTCGAAAAATTCGGTCTTAGTCTATACGTATACAGGCAGAAATTTTAAAGTAAGCATGGGTAAAATAGCAGGCGACCAAGTGAATGCGTCTTGGTATAGTCCACGAGATGGCAAATCCATAACAATAGGAGTATTTGAAAATAAAGGTGAACAAACCTTTAATCCTCCTGCTGAACCAAAAGACGGAAATGATTGGGTATTGGTACTAGACTCAAAATAAGTTTTTCATGAAAAAAATAGTTGGAATATTGTTGCTTAGTCTTTGCTTGAGTTCCTGCTCGAAAGATGTATATATGTTTAGTTCATTTCATGAACCTGCTACTGATGGATTACGATTCCTCTATAGCGAAGATGGCTACAAATGGACAGATATGAACCATGTTTTTTTGAAACCTACTATTGGTAATCAAAAAGTAATGCGTGACCCATCAATCGTTCAAGGGCCAGATGGCACTTTCCATTTAGTTTGGACGAGTAGCTGGAAAGGAGATAAAGGCTTTGGTTATGCTAGTTCAAAGGATTTAATCCATTGGTCTGAACAAAAAATGATACCAGTCATGGAACATGAACCTACTACCGTGAATGTATGGGCTCCTGAATTATTTTATGATGACGAAACCAAACAGTTTATCATCATCTGGGCTTCGTGTATCCCATTTCGTTTTCCAAAAGACCAAGAAGCAGAAGACAATAACCATAGAATGTATTACACTACTACGACAGACTTTAAAAACTTCTCGCCGACTAAATTATTAATTGACCCAAAGTTTAGTGTAATAGATGCGGTGATTGTAAAACGGAAAGCAAAAGATTATGTATTGGTTTTAAAGGATAATACTCGTCCAAATAGAAATATAAAAGTTGCCTTTGGCGAAAGTGCTATTGGTCCTTATACCAATGTTTCAGCACCTTTTACTAAGAATTTTACAGAAGGACCAAGCGTAGAAAAAATAGGGAATGATTGGTTGATTTATTACGATTCTTATCATGATAAAAACTATGGCTCGATGAAAACGAGTGACTTTAAAAATTTTACAGAAGTATCAGCACAGACGTCTGTTCCTGAAGGACATAAACATGGAACTATTTTTAAGGTTAAAAAAAGCATTTTGAAATCATTACAAAAAGAGGTTCAGCCAACCAAACAATAGCCAGATAAATATGAATCAATTAAAATATATACTAAGTTGTTTATCTATCATCTTGAGCTTTACAATTAAGGCTCAGGATACAGTGCGTTATATTGGAGAAACACTTTCAAATGTAGATTACCACCACGGGCAACTAAGTCCTGCGGTTGGAGTACACAATATTCAAGTATTTCATGCGAATAGAGAAAATCCTGCATTAGCAGGAGGGAATAATTGGACATATAATCATGCCCCAATGTTGGCATATTGGAATAATACTTTTTATTTACAATACTTAAGTAATCCATCAGGAGAACATATTCCACCCGGACAAACCCTATTGTTAACGTCAAAAGACGGCTATCATTGGTCGACTCCAACGGTTATTTTTCCACCATATAAAATCCCAGACGGTTGGACTAAGACAGGATATAAAGGGGTTGCCAAAGATTTATATGCCGTCATGCATCAACGAATGGGCTTTTATGTATCCAAGAAAAAACGATTGCTGACTTTAGCCTACTATGGCATAACCATGGATGCCAAAGATGACCCTAATGATGGAAAAGGCATTGGTAGAGTAGTAAGAGAGGTTTTTGGAGACGGTAAATTTGGGGAGATATATTTTATCAGAAATAATGCATCATGGGATAAAAGTAAATCTATTTACCCTTTGTATACAGCTAGTAAAGATAAAGGATTTATTGAAGCTTGCGACGAATTATTAGCTACTCCTTTAATGATGCAACAATGGGTAGAAGAAGCTGATAGAGACGACCCTTTGATTCCTCTGAAAAGAGAAGCCAAGGCATTTAGTTATTATCATTTGCCTGATAATAGGGTAGTGGGTTTATGGAAACACGCTCTTACTTCAATTAGTACCGACGAAGGCAAAACTTGGCAGTATAATCCATTAAGAGCACCAGGATTTGTAAATAGTAATGCCAAAATTTGGGGACAAAAAACATCAGATGGTAAATATGCTACCGTGTATAATCCCTCAGAATTTCGTTGGCCTTTGGCTGTTTCTACTAGTAAGGATGGGTTGAATTATACTAACTTACTGTTGGTCAATGGTGAAATTTCTTCGATGCGTTATGGCGGAAACTTTAAGTCTTATGGCCCCCAATATGTGCGTGGAATCATAGAAGGCGATGGCGTAGTGCCTGATGGAAATATGTGGCTTACCTATAGTATGAACAAAGAAGATATTTGGGTGAGCAAGGTTCCAGTGCCTGTGGTAGATGAAGTGAAAAATCACGTTAACGAAGTCTTCGCTACTATGAAAAATGGCGAAGAGCTAAAGTATTGGAATATTTTCAGTCCTATTTATGCCCCTGTGGCTATCGAAAAAATTGCTGATGGTTCAAAAGCATTGGTTTTAAGAGATAAAGATAAATTTGATTTTGCCAAAGCAGAAAGGGTAATTCCAGAATCTAAGAAGGTAGCAGTTGAATTTACCATTATTCCTCAACAATCAGATAAAGGGCTATTGCACATAGACTTTGTAGATGCCAAAGGTACTCCAGCGGTAAGATTGATTTTTGATGCTGATAGTGCATTTAAAGCCAAAGTGGGTTACCGAAATTCGGGTATTATGAAGTACGAAGCCCGACAAGAGTATGCCATCAGAATAGAGTTAGACAGACACAAACGGATGTTTAACGTGTTTGTAAATGGACAAAGCAAAGGAACAAAACTATTTTTTGCACCAGTGGCATCCTTTAAAAGAGTGATTTTTAGAACGGGTGAAATTCGTCGTTTCCCTGATTCAGATACACCAACAGACCAAAGCTATGATTTGAAAAATGCAGGAGAATTAGACAAAGAAGCAGTTTTCATTATCAAATCATTCAAAACAAGTGCTTATTAGTTATGTCCAAAAACATTCTTATATATTTTATTTTTTGTCTGCTAACTATCAAGGCTCAGGCACAAATTGTGTTACCCCATATTTTGGGACATAACATGGTTTTGCAACAAAATAAACCCTTAACTATCTGGGGAAAAGCTTCTGTCGGAGAAAGAGTAAACGTACAATTTGCAGGACAAGACAAAACAGCTTTTGCTGATGAAAACGGAAAATGGGCAGTGGTATTGAAACCCCTGAAGGCATCAAGTACTCCTGCTGAACTCATTATCACAGGAAAGAATATCATAAAACTTCAAAATATTTTGGTAGGTGAAGTGTGGCTATGTTCGGGGCAATCGAATATGGAATATACTATGCGAAAAAATAGCAAAGTAAAAAGACCAAACATAATAAATGAGAATCCTGTAGATGAACTAGAATTTGCTAAAAACCCTCTCATCCGTATTTTTTTAGTCAATCGTAAAGAATTAATTAAGCCAGATTCATTGCATCGTGGCTGGAGTATTGCGAAAGACTCTGCATTACGTTCATTTTCGGCTGCTGCCTATTTCTTTGCGAAAGAATTGCATAAAAATCTAAATGTGCCAATTGGGATGATTTCTTCGGCTATTCCCGGAAGTAGGATAGAACCTTGGATTGCGCAAGAGGCTTTTGAAGCATCTCCTTACTTCAAAGGACAAAAAGTAGAAGGTGAACCTGCTAAATTTTTTGAACCAATGATTCGTCCCTTAATTCCTTTTGCAATGAAAGGTTTTTTGTGGTATCAAGGCGAAACGAACTGTTTTTTAACAGAAACGACGGAATACACACAAAAATTAACAACCTTAATCAATAGTTGGAGGGAATTATGGGGAGATAAAACAATGCCTTTTAACTATGTTCAAATAGCCCCTCATACTTATTCGGAATCTAAAGGGAAATTGGTGTTAACCAGAGAAACGTTACCTGCTTTCAGAGAAGCTCAGACCAATGTATTGAAAGTTCCCCATACTGGAATGATTATTACCACAGATTTGGTCGATAGTATCAAAGACATTCACCCATCTTATAAATGGGAAATTGGAAGACGCTTAGCGCTAGTCGCTTTGCATAATGACTATGGCATGAAAAATATCGTAGCCTCAGGTCCTGTCTTTAAGAAAATGAAAATTAAGGACGGCGTAATTCGTTTAGATTTTGAAGAAATAGGAGGGGGCTTAATCAGTAAAGATGGAAAAGCCTTAACTAATTTTCAGATTGCTGGCGAAGATGGAAATTTTGTGGATGCAGACGCAGTCATCAAAGATAATAAAGTATTGGTTTCCTCACCAACCATTTCAAAGCCAGTAGACGTACGTTTTGCTTGGGATGAAGCTGCTCAACCCAATTTATTTAATCAAGAAGGCTTACCTGCCCGTCCTTTTAGAACAAAGTAATAATGAAGATTACCTTTTTAACCATATTTTTTTGCTTGACTTCTTGGCTCATACAGGCACAAGAAACACAGAAATTGTATTTATCTGGAACAGGAAACGATAAAACTGTTAACTGGGATTTCTTCTGCACAGCAGGAAGAAATTCAGGAAAATGGACGACTATTCCTGTGCCTTCTAACTGGGAATTGCAAGGTTTTGGAAAATACAATTATGGTTTTGCCAAAGATAGTTCAAGAGGAAAAGAAGTGGGGCTTTATAAACATACTTTCAATGTCCCAAATACTTGGAAAGGGAAAAATGTCAACATTGTTTTTGAAGGAGCAATGACTGATACCGAAGTAAAAATCAATGGCAAATCAGCGGGTGCGGTTCATGAGGGTTCTTACTATGCCTTTCGCTATGATATTAGTACGTTGGTAAACGTTGGAACAGAAAATCTTATGGAAGTAACAGTATCAAAACACTCAGCGAATGCTTCTGTTAATGAAGCGGAAAGAAAAGGTGACTTTTGGATTTTTGGAGGTATTTTTAGACCAGTGTATTTAGAGGCTTTGCCAGTACAACACATCGAAAGAGTAGCGTTGGATGCTGATGCACAAGGAAATTTTAAGGCTAATGTTTACTTGAAAAATGGCGTGCTTAATCAAACCGTTGCAGCACAAATTTATACGCTTGACGGTAAGAAAGTAAGCTTGCCAATAACAGCGAAAGTAACGAAGGGTGATGGTACTATAGTGTTAAAAACGTTTGTAAATAATCCTCTTGTATGGTCATCAGAAAAACCGAATCGTTACAAGGTAATTGTAAGCTTGCTAAATCAGAACAAAGTTGTTCATACAGTAGAAAAGAAGTTTGGGTTTCGTTCAGTTTTAGTGAAGCAAAGAGACGGTGTATACGTAAATGGGAAAAAAATTAAGTTTAAAGGAGTAAATCGTCACTCTTTTTGGCCTACTTCTGGTAGGACTACTAGCAAAGATATCAGTGTACTGGATGTGAAGCTAATGAAAGACATGAACATGAATGCCGTTAGGATGTCGCATTATCCACCAGATGACCATTTTTTAGATGTTTGTGATTCCTTAGGATTATACGTAATGGATGAATTGGCGGGTTGGCATGGCAATTACGATACTCCCACAGGTACCAAATTATTAAAAGAATTAGTGGCTCATGATGAAAACCACCCTTCTGTAATTTTTTGGATTAATGGTAATGAAGGCGGACATAATTATGAATTAGATGGAATTTTTCCACAAGAAGATATTCAAAAGCGTCCTGTGATTCACGCTTGGGAAGCTTTTGCAGGGTTTGATACCCAGCATTATCGTGAATATAATTATGGAATTGGGAATTATGACAACGGTCATAATATCGTAATGCCAACAGAGTTTTTGCATGGAATGTACGATGGTGGTCATGGAGCAGGATTAGAAGATTACTGGGAAAAAATGTGGGTAAGTCCTTTGTCAGCAGGCGGTTTTCTTTGGGATTTTGTAGATCAAGGAATTGTAAGAACTGACAAAAATGGGATATTGGATACCGACGGCAACCATGCCGCAGATGGAATAGTAGGTCCTTATCGTGAAAAGGAGGGAAGCTATTTTACCATTAAAGAGGTATGGAGCCCCATAAAGTTTGAAGCTAAGGAAATTACGCCTGCTTTTGATGGCGTATTGAATATCGAAAATCGCTATTCGTTTTCTAATATCAATGAATGCACTTTCTCTTGGAAGTTAAAACAATTTGATAATAAAAATCTGATTGAAAAAGCAGGAACTATTGTTTCTCCTAATATTAAGCCATCCGAAAAGGGAAGTATTAAATTATCCCTTCCGACAGATTGGCAAGCTTATGATGTATTATATGTAACAGCTAAAGATTTTAATAACCAAGAAATTTTTACTTGGAGTTTTAAGATTTCTTTACCAGAAAAAATAGCTAACAATATTGTAAAGAAAGAAAGAAACGAAAAGGCAAAAATTGTAGAAATAGATTCTCTTTATACCATTTCAGTAAAAGACTTAGAAATATCAATTAACAAGTTTACGGGAATCTTGCAGAAAGTTAAAAATAAACAAGGTATCATTCCTTTTAATAATGGTCCTATTGTGCAAGAAGGGGCTACTAATTTTAGAAACTTCGCTTACCAATTTGAAAATAATAATTTAATCATTACATCCACTTTCGATAGAAAGAATAGCTATAATACTTTGCAGTGGACAATTTATCCATCTGGTTGGGTAAAAATGAAGGTGAATTATTTCCCTGGAGATTACTTTACTACCTTTTTTGGAGTGAATTTCTCATTTCCAGAAACAGCAATAAAAGGAGTAGAATATATGGGAAATGGTCCTTTCAGGGTATGGAAAAATCGGATGAAAGGTAATCAGTTTGGCGTTTGGCAAAAAGAATATAATACTACTGAAACAGGAGAAATTCCATTTGTCTATCCAGAATTTAAAGGTTATCATTCAAATATGTATTGGTGTAAGTTTATAGGTAAAGAACAAGCATTTACGGTAGTTACTGAAAATGAAGATATTTTCTTCCGTTTGTTCACACCAGCTTTCAAACAAGACCCTTATAAAAATTATCAAATCAATTTTCCAAACGGTGATATTTCTTTTTTACAGGGCATTGCTGGGATTGGTTCAAAAACCAATAAAACGGAAAATTCTGGTCCGATGGGCATGAAAAATATTTATTACGATTACGAAAAAGAACCTGCCAGAGCCAAAGAATTGATTTTATACTTTGACTTTTCGGGAAATAAGTAGAATAATAGCATTGTCTATTGTAAAATAAACCATTAAATGTGCAAATTTGATTGGAAATTCGACAAAAAGTATGATTATTTGTAAATTTTAGAAGCAAAAAGTTACATTTATGATACACAGAAATATATTTCCATCATTATTAGAGCATTTGTCAAAGCCTCAAGCTACAGTAATAACTGGAATGAGAAGGGTTGGAAAGTCAACCGCTTTGAAATATCTATTGACACAAGTACCACATAATAATAAGGTTTATTTGGATTTGGAAAGGGTTGAAAACCGTTATTTGCTCAATCAAACAAATACGAAAGATATTGAAATTGGCTTGGCAATAGAAGGGATTGACCTTTCAAAACCAGCTGTAATTGCACTAGATGAAATTCAGTTGGTAAACCAAAGTACAAGTGTGATAAAATTCCTATATGACACTTATGGTACAAAATTCATTGTTACGGGATCTAGTTCATTCTATTTGAAGAACCATTTTTCAGAAAGTTTGGCTGGCAGAAAGAGAATTTTTGAGATGTATCCTTTGGATTTTGCGGAATTTGTCGCTTTCCAAGGAGAAAGTCCAACACTTTTAAAACAGTTTGCTGAAGCTCCCTTCCATCTTAGTATTTACCTTAAATGGAAGGCATTATATGAAAATTTTCTAAGTTTTGGAGGATTTCCTGAAGTTGTTTTAGCTGAAACCGAAGAGGATAAAAAAGCTTATTTACGAGATGTAATTAATGCCTACATTGAGTTAGACATAAGGTTATTGTCAGATTTTTCGGCATCAGATGACCTTTATCGATTAGTAAGATTATTGGCTGTAAGAACAGGTAGTAGATTAGATTTTAGCAAATTAGGTGCTGTGCTGGGTATAAATCGTGCGAAAGTAAAAGAGTATATAAGTTTGTTGGAGCATACATATTTTATAAAATCAGTAGGAGCATTTACGCAAAGTTTGGATAAGGAGTTTTCAAAACAAGAGAAAATATACTTAGCAGATACGGGCTTATTACAAGCATTGGCACAAGTAAGTAGCGGACAAGTTTTTGAAAATGCAATTGCTTTACAGTTAAGTCATCTAGGTTCAATTCAGTATTATCAGAAGAAAACAGGGTTAGAGATAGATTTTATTTTAGAGGGTAAAAAAGCAATAGAAGTAAAAGAAACACCGACGCCACACGACGAACAAATATTAAAAAACAGAGCTAAAAGCTTGGGATTGGACACTTATTATTTAGTTGGACGGCATCAATCTCCTAATGATTTCAAAGATTTTGTTTGGGGAGGAAGTTTAATCAGTCAATAAAACCACAAGATTTATATCAATTGATTATAAAAGAATGAAAATTACAAAACACATCTTCCTTTTTGTCGCTATCGTATTGTTTGCTTCGTTTAGTAAACAAGATGCAAGCATCCAATTGCAAAATTTACGTTGCGAAATGCTAGTAAATCCTGAAGGAATAGATGTAGTAAAGCCTAGATTAAGTTGGGAAATTACGACTTCACAAAGAAATGTACAGCAAGTTGCCTATCAAATTTTGGTAGCTTCTACGCCTGAAAAACTAGCTGCTAACGAAGGTGATTTATGGAATTCAGGGAAAGTATTATCTGATGAATCTATTCATGTAAAATATGCAGGAATAGCATTAAAGAGCAAGAAAAGATGTTTTTGGAAAATAAAAACTTGGACAAATAAAGGAGAATCAGCTTGGTCTGAAACAGCATTTTGGAGTGTAGGTTTATTAAATTATGTAGATTGGAAAGGGCGATGGATTGGTCTTGACCGTTCTTTTGAATGGGATAATGAAAGCCAATTTGCTAGGCTATCAGCAAGGTATTTTAGAAAGGAATTTGTAGCCCAAAAAAGTATCAAACAAGCTACTGTTTATATCGTAGGATTAGGACTTTATGAATTATATCTAAATGGGCAAAAAGTGGGTGACCAAGTATTAGCTCCTGTTCCTACAGATTATACCAAAGGAGTAAAATACAATACTTTTGATGTAACGAAACTGTTACAAGCAGATAAAAATGTTATTGGGACAGTATTGGGAAATGGACGTTTTTATACCATGCGTCAAGATTATAAACCTTATAAAATCAAGACATTTGGATATCCTAAAATGCTATTGAATTTGGATATTGAATATACAGATGGCACAAAAGAAACAATATCAACTGATGAGAGTTGGAAAGTGACTGCCGATGGCCCTATCAGAGCAAATAATGAGTATGATGGTGAAGAGTATGATGCTACCAAAGAAATGCCTAATTGGAATAAGGTAGGATTTGAAGATAAAAATTGGCTGAAAGTACAATTAGTACAGGAAGCAGGGGGAATGTTTGAAGCGCAGATGACGGAGAACATGAAAGTAATGGAAACCATCAAACCTGTATCTATCAAAAGCTTGAATGCTAATACTTATATTTTGGACATGGGGCAAAATATGGCAGGTTGGTTAAGAATGCGTGTTACTGGTAAGAAAGGACATAAAATAGGTCTTCGTTTTGCGGAAACATTGCAGAGTAATGGCGAATTGTTTGTTAGAAATTTAAGAGATGCCAAAGTGACGGATGTATATACGTTAAAAGGAGAAGGACAAGAAACGTGGGAGCCTTCATTTGTATATCATGGCTTTAGATATGTAGAAATAACGGGCTTCCCAACTGTGCCGACTGTCGATAATTTTGATGGAAGAGTAGTTTATGATGACATGGCTACTATTGGAGATTTTGAAACGTCAGATAAAACTATTAACCAAATTTATAAAAATGCTTATTGGGGTATCAGAAGTAATTATAAAGGGATGCCTGTTGACTGTCCACAAAGAAATGAACGCCAACCTTGGTTAGGAGATAGAACAACAGGAGCTTATGGCGAAAGTTTTATTTTTGATAACGTTCGCCTGTATTCAAAGTGGCTGAATGATATTGAGCAAGCACAAAAACCAGATGGAAGTATTCCTGACGTAGCCCCTGCATTTTGGCGATATTATGGCGATAATGTTACTTGGCCCGGCACTTATATTACAGTAGCTGATATGTTGTATCATCAGTTTGGTGATCAAGAAACGATAAAAAGTCATTATCCATCTATGAAAAAATGGATAGATTATATGCAAGATAAGTACTTGGTAAATGGATTAATTACAAAAGATAAATATGGTGATTGGTGTGTACCTCCTGAGTCTTTGGAATTGATTCATGCTAAAGACCCTGCACGCCAAACAGATGGAGAGTTATTGGCTTCGGCAACTTATGTAAAGTTGTTGGACGTAATGCAAAATTTTGCTCGCTTACTCCACAAATCTGATGATATTAAAGCCTTTGAGCAAAGCAAACAAGCAATTATCAAGGCATTTAACAAGAAATTTTTAGATAGTAAAAAAGGGCAATATAGTAATGGAACAGTTACGGCAAACCTTTTGCCTTTGATGTACAATATGATTCCCGCTAATGAAAAGGCAAAAGTTTGGAAGAGTATTGTTGAAAAAGTTTTAGTCGAAAACAAAGGGCATATCAGTACGGGCGTTATTGGTACACAATGGTTAATGCGTGGATTAAGCGAGAATGGACGTCCAGATATAGCCTATACAATAGCTTCTAATCACGATTATCCAAGCTGGGGATATATGGCAGAAAATGGTGCTACTACAATTTGGGAACTTTGGAATGGAGATAAAGCAAACCCAGAAATGAATTCTGGGAACCATGTGATGTTATTAGGGGATTTGATTATCTGGTACTATGAAAATGTAGCAGGAATTAAATCTTCCAAAGAATCAGTTGCTTTCAAGAGAATTGTGATGAAACCTGAAATGATTGCAGGATTAACTTCTGCCAAGTCTTCCTATCATTCTATGTACGGCACTATCCAATCTGATTGGAAAAAAGAGGGAAATAAATTTCAATGGAATATCAGTATTCCTGTTAATACTAAATCTTTAGTTTATCTGCCTGCTAATTCACTTAATCAAGTAACAGAAAGTGGGAAAGCAATTGCATCAGTAGAAGGAGTAAAGTTTGTAAAAGCAGTGGGCAATAAATTGATTGTGGAAGTAAGTTCTGGTAATTATTCCTTCAATGTTAATGAATAATTTCGCCCACAAGCATTAAAAATATTAAAATTCAATACGCATTATCATGTTAAGAAAAAGCTTATTTACGGTATTAATGGCAGTTTGTGTGTTTTTCAGCTTGCAAACGAATGCTCAAAAATGGAAGTCAGGAATATTATTAGATGAGTTTGTCGTAGAAAACCCTCCGTTTCCTGAAAGCCATGCAGCAACCATTGCCGAAACGCCTAAAGGATTAGTCTCAGCATGGTTTGGTGGTACTAAAGAGCGAAACCCTGATGTATGTATTTGGGTAAGCAGAAACGAAAATGGAAAATGGTTAGCCCCACAAAACGTGGCTAATGGTATTGTGAATGATACCCTACGCTATGCGTGCTGGAATCCAGTATTATATCAAATCCCAAATGGCGATTTAATGCTTTTTTATAAAATTGGTCCTAGTCCTGCAAAATGGAAAGGGTGGTTAAAAACATCTTCAGATAATGGTATTACTTGGTCAGCAGCAAGAGCTTTACCAGAAAATTATATCGGACCTGTTAAAAATAAACCAGTGTTATTAAGCAATGGCAATTTGTTTTGTCCAACTAGTACAGAAGGCTCAGGATGGAAACTTCATTTTGAGGTAACGCCAGATTTTGGGAAGACATGGAGAATCGTTGGACCAATCAGTGATGGAAAAACGTTAAATGCTATTCAGCCAAGCATATTGGATTATGGCAAAGGCAAATTACAAATTTTAGCAAGAAGTAGAGACAGAGCAATTATTGAATCGTGGTCTTATGATAACGGTGAAACTTGGACGCCATTAGCAAAAGCAGCTTTACCCAATAATAATTCAGGAACAGATGCCGTGACTTTGAAAGACGGTCGTCATTTATTAGTCTATAATCATGTGTTACCTCCGGGGGATTTAGCCAAAGGACCTCGAACGCCCTTGAATGTATCATTAACCAAAGATGGCAAGCAATGGTATGCAGCGTTGATTATAGAAGATTCACCAATTAGTCAATATTCATATCCTTCTATTATTCAAACTTCGGATGGACTAGTGCATGTAATTTATACTTGGCGACGCAAGAAAATCAAACACGCTGTAATTGACCCTTCAAAATTGAAATTGAAGAAAATCAAAAATGGAGAATGGCCACAACTAAAAGGATACGAAGCACCAAAAGGAGGAGAAATTACTAAAGACTAATCTCATGAAATATCTAAAAACACTCTGTTTACTCTGTTTGACTTACTTTTCTTTAGCTCAAACGGCTGATAATTCTTTCAAAAAACCATTGAAAGATGTGATTGCTCAGATTGAAATTCGTTTCAAGGTAAAAATCCGTTATCCAGAAGATTTAGTAAAAGACAAATGGGTAACGTATGCAGATTGGCGTTTCAGACCAGATTTTGAGAAAACGATGAACAATGTATTGTCATCGCAGGATATTACATTCGCCAAAGAAGGTGAAAAGAAGTATAAGCTTCAAAGCTACCAGTATCATCTAAAAACACCTGAAGAAGGGGAACAACAGTTAGCATATTTAGCTACTTTATATAATGATGAAGCAAGCTGGGAAAAACGCAAAGATGAACTAAAAGCCTGTATGTGGAATGCCTTGAAACTTTCGCCATTGCCAGCTAAACCAGATAGTAAGGTAATAACTAGCAATAAGCGAAAAATGGATGGCTATACCATAGAGAACGTGGCGATAGAAACACTTCCTGGGGTTTATGTGTGTGGTTCATTGTATATGCCTATAGAAAGTAAAGGAAAAATACCAGTGATTTTGAACCCAGATGGTCATTTCGGAGATGGTCGTTATCGAGCAGATTGCCAATATCGTTGTGCTATGCAGGCTAAAATGGGGGCTATTGCTTTCAGTTATGACCTTTTTGCTTGGGGAGAATCTACATTACAATTCAAATCAGAGTTTCATCGAAAAAGCCTTGCGATGTCGGTACAGGCATTAAATAGCATTAGAATTTTAGACTGGTTACTGTCTTTCAGCAATGCCGATGCCAGTCGTGTAGCGATTACTGGTGGTTCTGGTGGGGGTAGCCAAACGATGTTGATTACAGCTTTAGATGATAGAATTACGTTAAGTGTACCTGTGGTCATGTTATCGTCTTATCATAGCGGGGGTTGTCCTTGCGAAAGTGGAATGGGGGTACATTTATGCGGAAACGGCACAAATAATGTAGAAATAGCCTCAATGGCAGCACCAAGACCACAGTTAATTTTATCTGATGGCAAAGACTGGACACAGCATGTGCCTGAAACAGAATTTCCTTTTCTACAAAAAATATATGGGTTTTATGGCGAAAAAGATGCGGTAAAAAATGTGCATTTTCCAACCGAAGGGCATGACTATGGAAAAAGTAAACGCATGGCACTGTATGATTTCTTAGCCAAAAATTTCCAGTTAGATTTGAAAAAACTAAAAGATAAAACAGGAAATATTGACGAATCGAAGGTGACAATTGAGCCGTTTCCAGCCATGCATGTTTTCGGTGAAAAGGGCGAAAATCTTCCTAAAAATGCAGTAAAGAATTTTGAAACATTAGAGAAAATGTTTGAAGAAGCTACTAAAAATTAGATAAATGAGAAAGCTAACGATAGCATTTTTTGTAACGAGCATCGCAATTTTATGCTCGTTGCCATTGAAGAGTATTGCCCAAACAAATCATCAATATAAAATTGGGCTAATAGATTTAATGCTTTTGAAGAGGCAAAAATTGGGGGCATTAACCGTTACGAAAGAAATTGGAGCAGACGGCGTAGAAATTGATATGGGTGGATTAGGCAAACGCCCAACATTTGATAATCAGTTAGCTAACGACTCTATCAGAAATGTTTTTTTGACAAAAGCCAAAGAATTGAATATTGAGATGTTCTCATTAGCGATGACTGGCTATTATGCTCAATCCTTTTGTGGACGAGAAGAATACAAAAAATCAATTGAGGATTGTATTAGTACAATGAAGTTGATGAATATCAAAATAGCATTCTTACCATTAGGCGTTCAGTGTGATTTAAGAAAAGACCCCGCAGTCAGAGATTCAGTAGTTACTAGACTAAAAGTAGCGGGCGAAATGGCTAAAAAAGCTGGCGTGGTGATTGGTATAGAAACAGCCTTGAGTGCTACAGAAGAAGTAAAGCTACTGAAAGAGATTAATTCTGAAGGCATTAAAATATATTTCAATTTTTCTAATCCATTAAAAGAAGGTCGCGATTTATATAAAGAATTGAAAATATTGGGTAAAAATAACATCTGTATGATTCACTGTACTAATAAAGATGGTGTATGGCTACAGAATGACCCTGAAATAGACATGAAGAAAGTAAAAGCTACCCTCGATAAAATGAAATGGAGTGGCTGGCTAGTAATAGAGCGCTCGAGAGATGCGAATAAGCCTAGAGATGTAAAAGGAAATTTTGGGGCTAATACAATATTCTTGAAAACAGTTTTTCAAAACTAAATGATGAAATATTTTTTTATAGTTTTCTCTTTTTTAATCATTGTTTTTTCACCAAATAGTCAGGCGCAAACAGATATTTGGGTGTCTCCTGATGGACTTGATATTAATACAGGTACACAAGAAAAACCTTTGCAAACGGTAGCCATGGCTATTCGGAAAGTACGTGAGATGCGTAGGCTATCGGATGGAAGCTTGGCTAAACCAATACACATCTATTTGCGTAAAGGGAATTATCAATTGTATGAGCCAATCGTAATTCGTCCAGAAGATACAGGAACGGCTATTAGTCCCACTATTATAGAAGCAGCACCTAACGAAAAACCCATCATTAGTGGTGGTGTTAGCATAACGGGTTGGACAAAATTAAAGGGTAGTCTTGCAGGGTTACCCAAAGAAGCTGTAGGGAAAGTTTGGGTTGCTGACGCTCCAAAAGTAGGAGGAGATTTATTGAAATTCAGACAATTATGGGTGAATAACCAAAAAGCTGTTCGAGCTAAAGATACGCCTTATCCAACAATGAATCGTATTTTATCTTGGAATAAGAAAGAAGAAACCTGTTGGATTCCTGCACCAAAATTTGGGGATTTATCAAAGGTGAATGGCATGGAAATGTTTATTCATCAATGGTGGGCAATCGCTAGTTTGCGCATCAAAAAAATGGAAATACAAGGCGACAGTGCTAAGCTTTCATTTTTTCAGCCAGAAAGTCGCATACAGTCAGAACACCCTTGGCCAGCACCTTGGATTTCAAAAGAAACAGGCAACTCGGCATTCTATCTAAGCAACGCCCTCCAATTTTTGAATCAAGAAGGTGAATGGTTTTTGGATAGCAAGGCTGAGAAAGTGTATTATATACCACGTGCCAATGAGGTGATGGATAAGGCAGTAATAGTAGCGTCGTCATTAGAAACCTTGCTTACAATAGAAGGAACAATTGATAATCCTGTGGCGTATGTTTTTTTTAAAAACATCGCTTTTAACCATAGTGCATGGGTACGTCCTTCTCAGCAAGGTCATGTCCCTCATCAAGCGGGTTTATATATGTTAGATGCTTATAAATTAAAAATACCAGGCACACCTGATAAAAAAACGTTAGAGAATCAAGCTTGGGTTGGTCGACCAAAAGCGGCCGTTGAAGTTTCTTATGCCCATCATACAGGCTTTGAAGCTTGCCGTTTTGAACATTTAGCTTCCACAGGACTTGATTATCACAAAAGTGTTCATGATAATACTATTAAAGGAAATCTTTTTAAAGATATAGGTGGTACAGGGATTCAAGCAGGTGTCTATGCAGATGAAGCTACAGAAATACACTTACCTTATAATCCTTCTGATGAAAGAGATGTATGCAGCAATTTATTGATTAGTAATAATTTAATTACTGATGTTACGAATGAAGATTGGGGTTGTGTTGGGATAGGAGTGGGGTATGTAAAGGGCATCAATATAGAACACAACGAAATTTCGGATGTGTCTTATTCAGGCATTAGCATGGGTTGGGGATGGACGAAGACCATCAATGTGATGAAGAATAATAAAATTACGGCTAACAAAATACATCACTATGCCAAACACATGTATGATGTAGCAGCAATTTATACATTATCCGCTCAACCGGGTTCAGTTATCTCAGAAAACTATGTCGATAGCATTTACAAAGCCCCTTATGCTCATATTCCAAACCATTGGTTTTATTTATATACAGACGAAGGGTCATCTTATTTTACGATTAAAGATAATTGGACTCCCTCTGAAAAATTCCTACAAAATGCCAATGGACCAGGGAATACTTGGCAAAACAATGGACCGCAAGTTCCAGATAGTATTAAGGTTAAAGCAGGTATTCAGTCGGAATACAGCTATCTGCTAAATGATAAAAATCTGGCAGATAAGTATTGGGCTATCAATGTAGAAAAGCCTGTTATCATAGAATTGATTACTGAAAATGGAAAGACGGTAGACAGGAAAAAATTAGATGAGATTCTTGTAAAAAGTAAAGTATCACAAGAAGCATTGTTTCAATGGGAAAACCACTTAGTGATTTTTGATAAAGTACAGGATGTGTATTTGCTTCGAGAAAGACTAAAAAATGCTTTTCCTCAAGTTCAAATCAAGACTTATGACGATTTGTTTTACGAGTTCAATCAAGAAAAGTGTAAGAATGGGAAACAGGCTAAAGAGTGGTCGCATACTATATTAACAGCCAATTTAGTCGCTGATACTACCTTACAAAAAGAATATTTGGCTCATCATGCTACACAATTTGCTAAATGGCCAGAAGTAGCCCAAGGCTTTTGCAATGCCGATTTTCAACAATTACTACTGTATAAAAATGGCAGACAATTGATGTTAGTGATTAGCATTCCCAAAGGAGAAAATTTAGATAAACTCAATCCAAAAACCATTGAGAATAATCCAAGAGTAGTAGAATGGAATACCTTGATGAAAAAATATCAAGAAGGAATTGTAGGGACTAAAAAAGATGAAACATGGGTTTTTCTGAAACCTGCTGGAAATTAATAAAGAAGAATTCAAGGGTTAATAAATAGGAATAAAAATGTTGAAAATAGCAATTTTAGGTTTAGGAGAAGGTCGAAGTACCATGTCGGCAGCATTGGCTAGCAAGAAATTAGCATTAGTTAAAGTATGTGACCGCAATATTGAATTATGCAAGCAAAGAGCGAAGGAGTTCGACTTTCATCATTATACTACAGAATACCAAGATTTATTAGATGATAAAAGCATTGACATCATCGCGATTTATACGCCTGATAAATTCCATGCAGAGCATACCAAGCAAGCATTATTACATGGTAAGCACGTAGTTTGTACTAAACCTTTTATTGACGATTTATCAAAGGCTAAAGAATTAATTGAGCTTTCAGAAAGTACAGGCAAAAAGGTTTTTGTCGGACAAAGTTCTCGTTTTTTTGAACCAATGAAAAAACAAAGGGCAGACTTTGAGGCAGGGCTTATCGGCGAATTAATCACCATTGAAGGTTATTATCATGCTGACCACAGATGGTTTCTGGATAAAGGATGGTCGTTAGAGAATGCTTTTAAATGGCTTTATGGAGGCTTGAGCCATCCAGTAGATTTTATTAGATGGTATTTGCCGAATATTGAAGAAGTAATGGGTTATGGAATGTTGAGCTCGAATGGAGTAAAAGGCGGCTTAAAAAATGCCGATACCATGCACTTTATTTTTAAAGCGACTGATGGGCGAATTGCCAGAGTAAGTGGAGCTTATACAGGGCCTGTTCAACCAGTGGTTCGTGATAGTGAAATGAGCTGTATCCTAAGAGGGACAGAAGGGTGTAGCCAAGCTGATTATATGGATTTACGCTATGCCGTTACTACCAACACAGGAGAAGAAAGAGTTCAAACTTGGGAACATAAACTTAAACATTACTTCCGTTTTGAGGGTAAAAGCCACCATGCTGGTGAATACCAAAACTATTTAGAATACTTTGCTGATTGTTTAGAAAGTGGTGAAACTGCCTATCCAAACATCAAAGAAGGTATCGGAACGGTAGCATTATTGCAGGCAATGGATAAGTCTTTACAGACGGGTGCACCTGTGAAAATTGCTGACGTTTTGGCAACTCATCATCTTAGTGCAGACATTTTAAATAACTTTAGATGATGGGAAACATCGTAGAACGCCTAACCTTTTTAGATTATAGTATTGTGGTAGCCTATCTGGTTATCTTAATAGTAATTGGTTACAGAGCAAGTTTTTCAGACAAAACAAACAAGGATGAAACCCTATTTCTGGCTAATAAATCGTTAGGCTGGTCGAGTATTGGTTTTAATATGTGGGGTACTAACGTGGGACCTTCTATGCTACTTGCCTTTGCGAGTATAGGTTATAGCACGGGTATTGTAGCCGTTAATTTTGATTGGTACGCATTTGTCTTTTTGTTTTTGCTTGCTATCGTTTTTGCCCCTAAATATCTTGCAGCGAATGTAACTACCATGCCCGAATTTATGGGTAAACGTTATGGCGATTCTACTCAAACTATTTTGGCTTGGTATGCCTTAATCAAAATATTAATCTCTTGGTTATCGCTTGGTTTATTTGCAGGAGGCTTTTTAGTGAGACAAATTTTGGGAATACCTATGTGGCAATCTGTCATAGTCTTGGTTTTATTTGCGGGCTTATTTGCCTTTGCAGGTGGACTAAAGGCCATTGCAAAAGTAAATGTATTCCAAATGATTTTATTGATTGCAGTGTCCCTGACACTTACCATATTAGGTGTTATTAAAGTAGGAGGTGTTTCGGAGGTTTATCATAAAGTACCTGCTCATTATTGGACTTTGATACATCCTGCTAGCGATACAAAATATCCTTGGTATGCTATTTTATTGGGCTATCCTGTCGCAGCTGTAGCTTTTTTCTGTACAGACCAAGCAATGGTACAGTCGGTATTAGGGGCTAAAAATTTAGAGCAAGGTCAATTAGGTGTAAACTTTATCGCTTGGTTAAAAATACTGTCTCTGCCTTTATTTATTCTAACGGGTATTTTATGTTATATCCTTTTCCCTAATTTAAAAGACCCCTCAGAAGCATATATGACAATGGTTACAAACCTTTTCCCTCCAGGAATGAACGGTTTAGTAATTGTTGTTTTAATCGCTGTACTTGTTGGCACAATAGGTTCCTCTTTAAATTCTTTAAGTACCGTTTTTACAATGGATGTTTATTTAAAGAAAATCAATCCTCAAGCGACCAATCAGGAAATTATTAAAGTAGGACGATACACGGTTATTGCAGGTTGTATTTTTGCCATTATGATGGCACTGGCAATTGATAGCATCAAAGGGTTAAATTTATTTGATGTCTTTCAATCAGTCTTAGGCTTTATAGCACCACCTTTGGCTGTTGTATTTTTACTGACTGTTTTCTGGAAAAGAACTACCAAGAAAGCTGTAAATTTTACGCTTTCAGCAGGTTCGGTAGTGAGTTTGGGAGTCGGAGTCATGTATTTATGGGTTTTCACTCCCGACAAATACCCTATTTGGCCACACTATCTTTTGCTTTCATTCTTGATTTTTGCTTTTCTTTTTGTGTTAGCTGTCATTATATCATTGTTAGATAATGAGCCGACGGTTTATCTGGCAACTTTTGAAGAAAAAAATAATATAGAAAAGCCAACAAAAAAAGTATGGATTTCATGGCTTTTGCTAACGATTGTAATGATTGCCCTTTACCTCTTTTTTAACTAATGAACTTTTTAATCTAATCATATTGATATGCTTTCCACAAAAATCTCTTTGAAAACAAAATTACTGGCTATCCTAACTTTTTTGTCTTTTTGTTCGCCTGTATTGGCACAGAACCAAGCTACTTGGATTTGGTATCCAGGCGATTTTGAGGTGTGGCTCAGCAACAAAATGCAAAATAGAAGAACTGAACGCGGTTCTTTTTTCCCTCCATTTTGGAAATTGGATAGCCACTACAACTTGGTTGATTTTCATAAAGATTTTGATTTGCCTGCTTCTGAAGAAGTATCCCTTTTTGTAGAAGGTCAGTTTAATGTGAAGATAGATGGAAAAGCAATCAGCGGATTCCCTAAAAAAATCACAGTACCCGCAGGAAAGCATAAGGTGAGTTTAAAAGTATTTTGCCAAGACCGTGTGCCAGCCATTTTTGTGCAAGGTAAAAGAGTGGTATCGGATGCTTCGTGGTTAGTAACCTTTGAAGATAAAGAATGGATTGATGAAACTGGAAAAGCCTCTGACCAATCGGGTACAAAATGGCTCAACGCAGGATTTTGGAATTTTAATTCAGCACAAGTACCTCCTTCTAAATTTAAACTAGAAACGAAGGTTCAGCATGCGGTAAAAGTTGAGAAGAAATCACAAAGTCTTTTAGCAGATTTTGGCAAAGAGACTTTTGGATTTATCAAATTACATGGTTTAAAAGGAAAAGGTAAAATCAGGATTTATTACGGAGAGTCTAAAGAGGAAGCCTTAGCTACAGAAACCTGCGAGACATTAGATGATATTGACGTAAGTCAGGCTAAGAAAAGCAATATGACCATGGAGCTTTCAAAGGCTTTTCGGTTTGTCAATATAAAATTTGACGCAACTGTTTCGCTCGATTCCGTTTCGATGTTGTATGAATATTTACCCGTAGCCGACCGTGGTGGATTCCGTTGTTCAGATGAACAAATTAATAAAATCTACGATGTTTCAAATTATACTTTTCATTTGAATACCCGTGAGTTCTTTATTGACGGTATCAAGCGTGACCGCTGGATTTGGTCGGGAGATGCTTATCAGAGTTATTTGATGAACTACTATTTATTGTTTGATTCTCCATCTGTAACACGTACTTTGTTGGCTCTTAGAGGGAAAGACCCTGTTACTAGTCATGTAAATACCATCATGGATTATACTTTTTATTGGTTTATCGGTATCAACGACTATTATCAATATACGGGGGATAAAACATTTATTCAGCAGTTTTATCCAAGAATGCAAAGTTTGATGGATTACTGTTTATCTAGACGAAATAAAAACGGGATGATGGAAGGCTTGACGGGCGATTGGGTTTTTATTGACTGGGCAGATGGTTTAAGTAAAAAAGGAGAAGTAAGTTTTGAACAATTGCTTTTGGCTAGAAGTCTGGAAACAATGGCAACATGTGCCAGTATTGTAAATGATACTGAAGGAGCAAAGAAGTATAATCAGTTAGCGACTGACTTGAAAGCGAAACTTTTCTCAAATTATTGGAATGATGAAAAGCATGCTTTAGTACATAGCCGAGTAGAAGGAAAACAGACTGATAACGTGACTCGATATGCCAATATGTTTGCTATTTTCTTTAATTATTTAGATGAAGCCAAAAAGCAAGACGTCAAAAAACATGTGTTGTTGAACGACAAAATTCAGAAAATAACCACACCGTATATGCGTTTTTATGAATTAGAAGCACTTTGTGCCTTGGGCGAACAAAGCTATGTATTGAAAGAAATGAAAGACTATTGGGGTGGCATGTTGAATTTAGGAGCAACTTCCTTTTGGGAAGAATATAACCCTAACAAGAAAGGCGACGAACATTATGCCATGTATGGTCGTCCATTCGGAAAAAGCCTTTGTCATGCATGGGGAGCAAGTCCTATTTATTTGTTAGGTAAATATTTCTTAGGCGTAAAGCCTACCTCTGCGGGTTATCAGACTTATTTAGTCGAACCACAATTAGGAGGTTTGCAATGGATGGAAGGTACTGTGCCAACACCTGATGGCGATGTAAAGGTGTATTGCAGTACGAAACAAATCAAAATAAAAGGAGCTGGAGGAACTGGTACTTTACGTTTTAAAAGTCAAATAAAACCCACTTGTCAGGAAGGAACAATCAAAGCGTTAGCAAACGATATGTATGAATTGACACTTGAAAAAGGGAAATCATACGAAGTGACTTATGGATTATAATATTTAGGAGTATTGATTAAAAACGGGCGTTTTATCGTCCGTTTTTTTATTTACCTCGACAAAAGCAACAGAGAAGCGTATATTAAATAAAGAATCCTTATTAATAAATACGAAAGTTAGTTTTGTTGTAAATTTTCACCTCACCCAAACATTATTTAGATAAGATAAAATTGTATAATAGTTAGGAAAAATGATAGAAAAAAATGCCTGGCTTTAACAATAAATTTGTATCATTATTTTAGTCAAGTTGAATTTTATTAATACTTTATTAGATTTTTCTTAAAAATAGAAAAGCTATCCAATCGTTTTATCAATACATCATAACTCTTGTATGAATAATTTTTTGAAATATATTATCCTTAACCTGCTGATTTTCTGTGGCTTTTCTTTACAAATATTAGCTTCGCAAAGTCCACAAAAAAAACGTTTAGCTACTATTTTAGTGACTGACTCTAGTCAAGTACGCATCAAATTTGGTGCTGACAAGCTTAAAACAAGTTTATCAGCAATAGGCTATCAAGTAGCAGTAAAGCTTGTTTCAGCAACAAAAGAACAAGGGACAGTTATCTTAATAGGTACTTTATCAGATGAAAAGCTTCAAAAGGCCTTTTCTTTATACAATCTTGACAACAATAAAGAGCTTAAGAAAGAAGGATTTTCCATTGCAAAAACCCTTAACAAACCAATCTCAATTGTTGGGAAAGATGCCTCTGGAGTGTTGTATGGATGTTTAGCATTAGCTGAGGAAATCAAAGAAAAAGGGAAAATATCAGAAGAAATCAACATTACCGAACAACCAGAAATGGTTTTGCGTGGTACTTGCATAGGCTTACAAAAGCCAACTTTATTGTCAGGAAGAGGAACTTATGAATATCCGTATACGCCAGAGAGTTTTCCTTGGTTTTATGATAAATCCATGTGGATTCAGTATTTAGATATGATGGTAGAAAACCGTTATAATTCTTTGTATTTATGGAATGGACATCCTTTTTCGTCTTTAGTGAAACTAAAAGAATACCCTTATGCAGTAGAAGTTGATGACGAGACTTTCAAAAAGAATGAAGACATTTTCCGTTTTCTAACACAGGAAGCAGACAAACGAGGTATTTGGGTAATACAGATGTTTTATAATATTATAATACCTAAACCTTTTGCTGAAAAACATCATTTGGAAACACAAGACCGTAATCGTCCTATCATTCCTATTATTGCCGATTATACGCGTAAATCTATAGCTGCCTTTGTGGAGAAATATCCAAATGTAGGTTTATTAATCACGTTAGGAGAAGCGATGGAAGGCGTAGGGCAAGATGATGTTGATTGGTTTACCAAGACAATTATTCCAGGGGTGCAAGATGGCTTAAAAGCAATAGGACAAACCACCGAACCGCCTATCGTCCTACGTGCGCATGATACTGATGCGCCAAGAGTAATGAAAGAGGCTTTGCCATTGTATAAAAACCTATACACCATGGCGAAGTTCAACGGAGAAGCACTGACGACTTATACGCCACGAGGTTCTTGGGCTGAATTACACAGAAGTTTAAGTAGAATCGGGACGGTTCATGTAGAGAATGTGCATATTTTAGCAAATCTTGAACCTTTTCGTTATAGCTCACCAGACTTTATTCAAAAATCAGTGTTGGCCATGCATAATACTTATGAGGCTAATGGTCTGCATTTGTACCCACAAGCATCTTATTGGGATTGGCCATTTGCAGCGGATAAAGTGGGAGGCAAGCGTTTGATGCAAATTGATAGAGATTGGATGTGGTATAAAACTTGGGCAAGGTATGCATGGGATTCCCACAGGAAACGTGATACTGAAATAAATTATTGGGGAAAAGAACTTGCTAATAAGTATGGTTTGCCACAAGAAAAGGCAAAAAATGTGTTGGAAGCAATGGAAGAAGTAGGAGAGATTTCACCAAAATTGCTTAGACGTTATGGCATTACAGACGGCAATCGTCAAACACTTACTTTGGGGATGTTAATGACACAGTTAATAAATCCATTCCGTTATGGTTTGTTCACGATGCTGTATGAATCGGAAGCACCTGAAGGTGAGATGATTATTGAGTATGCCGATAAAGAGTGGAAAAATGAAAAACACATAGGAGAAACACCTGTAAGAGTGGCTGACGAAGTAGTAGAACATGGTAGAAAAGCCGTTGTAGCTATCAATAAGGCTTCAAAATTTGTAACAAAGGATAAAGCAGAATTTGCTCGATTGAAAAACGATACTTATTGTTATGATGCCATGGCAAATTTCTATGCAGAAAAAGTAAGAGCGTCATTAGCAGTACTTCGCTATAAAAATTCCAACGACATAAAAGATTTAGAAAAAGCATTACCCTATTTAGAAAGTAGCGTAAAACATTTTGGGGACTTAGTGAAATACACCCAAAATGCCTATTTCTATGCCAATAGTATGCAAACCAAACAGCGTAAAATACCCATGCGAGGTGTAGATGCAACCTTTATTCATTGGAAAGAAATGTTGCCTGTTTATCAAAAAGAATTGACACGATTTAAGTTTTCGATTGATTCCTTGAAGTCTCAAAAAAATGTTACCATCAAGCAACCTGTACTTTTTGAAAATGTTGAAGTAAAAATTACCTCAAACATTGAAGGATTTTATCAGGATGAAAAAGCGCAACAAGTATTTTCAGATACTCTATCAGCCATTGGTGATTTGGCCGTTGAATTAAAAAAACTAAAAGGAATAAAGTTTAATAAAGACAAACAACAAACAATAGGTACGAGTCTGACTTTTACCACTACTGAGCCTGTAAAGTTACTGGTTGGATTCTTTAATGATAAAAACCGTAAATTCTTGCAAGCACCTGAATTAGAAACGGATGCCAGTGCTAATGATTACGGACAATCTGAAATTAAGATTTCTAATGCTTTGCTCATCGCTGGATTTCCTGCTGTCAATATTCATGCTTATTCGTTCAAAGCAGGAAGTCATACCTTGAATCTTGGCAAAGGAGCTTGTCTAGTATTAGGTTTTATGAAAGGAAGCCAAGAAATACCTATCACTGATGCAGGCTTGGCGGGCAACAAGAAAAATATAGATTGGCTATTTGAGTAAATAGCTTTCAGCTTCTAGCTAAAAGCTTTGAGTTTTTAATCCGAAAACCTACTGGTTTAAACATAGATTTGAATGATGAAATTAAGATTTTCTTTTTTATTAATGATTTTGCTTTGGCAAGGCTATAACTCATCTGCCCAAAAAGCAACAATACTATCAACAGATAAACTAAAAAGGTTTGTGACAGAATTTAATGCGTCAGATGATGAAGCTGTCGTAAATTATGTGCCTAATGCCCAATCTTTTGAGTGGCTTTCTCAGAATATTCCATTGTTTGAATGTCCAGATTCGGTGATTCAGAAAGTATATTATTATCGTTGGTGGGCATTGCGTAAGCATCTTAAACAAACTTCCGACGGATTTATTTTTACAGAATTTATTACCAAAGTAAACCATGCTGGTAAACATAATGCTGTAAGTAGTGCTTTAGGACATCATATCTACGAAGGCCGTTGGCTACGAAACCAACAATACATTAACGATTATATTACTTTTTGGTTGGATGTTGACCCTAAGCATACTGTTCAACGCTTTCATGGATTTAGTAGTTGGATTGATAATGCAGTTTACAATCGTTATTTAGTGAATTTAGATAAGGCTTTTATCGAAAAAAATCTTTTGACACTGGAAGCTGATTATCGAAAATGGGAAGTAGAAAAACAATTACCTAATCAGCTTTTCTACCAATTTGACGTGAAAGATGCCATGGAAGAGTCTATCAGTGGCGGAAGAAAAGAGAAGAATATTCGTCCTACCATTAATAGCTATATGTACGGAAATGCTAAAGCATTAAGCGCTATGGCAAACCTCGTTCATAATGATACGATGGCAAAAAAGTATGAGCAAAAAGCCACAGTTCTTAGAAAATTAGTACTTGATAATTTATGGGACGAAAAGGCATCTTTCTTCAAAGTAAAGCTTGAAAAAACAAGTAATTTTTCGGATGCTCGCGAGGCTATCGGCTTTATTCCTTGGTATTTTAACTTACCCGAAGACAAACCCAATGTTGCCCGTGCATGGAATCAATTGACGGATACTTCGGGCTTTAAAGCTCCTTGGGGATTAACAACTGCCGAACGTCGACATCCATTGTTTAGAACTCATGGTTCTGGTCATGGGTGTGAATGGGACGGTCCTCTTTGGCCGTATGCCACTACACAAACCCTGAAAGGTTTATCGAATTTGCTTACTAATTACAAAAATCATGGAGCTATGAATGCTCAAGTTTTTTATGATGAATTATTCAAATATGCCAATTCACATCAAATGAATGGCAAGTTATATCTAGGCGAATATCAGGATGAAAAAAATGGAGAATGGCTGAAAGGCGATAATCCAAGAAGTAAATTTTATAATCATTCAAGTTTTGCAGATTTGATTATTAATGATTTGGTTGGACTAAAACCTAGAGCTGATAATATATTAGAAATCAATCCATTAATACCTGAAAAACAATGGGATTGGTTTTGTTTAGACAACGTTTTTTATCACGGGAAAAACCTAACAATTCTTTGGGATAAAACAGGGAAAAAATACGGAAAAGGCAAAGGATTTGTGGTATTTGTTGAAGGAAAACAAATAGCTAAAACTAAAAAATTAAAACATTTAGAAGTGAATTTATAAGTTACTAATGTCAAATCTTTCCTTTAGGTGGCGACTTAAGTCCTATTGATTACCCACAAGTATATAAATAGCTGGTAATCAAGGTATTTATTTCTAGCGAGGGACTTAAGTCCCTCGCTAGAAATAAGAGCTTCAGGTAGTCAGGCTGTGACATGAGGCGACCAAAGCTCAGTTTGAAAGATGATTTAAGCCTATTTGAAACAATTTTGTCAATAATTACATCTTCATTTCAACTTCTTAAAAGATGTGGGTAATCGTTAGGACTTAAGTCGCCCCCTAATAGTAAGAGTTGAGTAATATTTTTATACATAATGTTATACTTAAATCCCTTAACTGACAAATCCATAGACTATTCATCATGAAATCTACTTCTTTACTCAAAAGCCTTCTTTTTATTTTTTTACCATTGCTCACCAATGCGCAAGCCTATAAACTTTGGTATAAAAAGCCTGCGGAAAAATGGACGGATGCTTTACCAATTGGAAATGGCGGATTGGGTGCAATGGTTTTTGGAGGAGTAGAGAAAGACAGGATACAGTTTAATGAAGAGACATTATGGACAGGTGAACCAAGGAATTATAATCGCCCAAACGCATCACAACACTTAGCAGAAATCCGTCGATTATTACAAGAAGGAAAGCAAAAAGAGGCTGAACTATTGGCCCAAGAAAAATTCATGGGCACAAAAAGTAGTGAAGGGCAACGAGAAGACTGGCTAAAGGGATTAAAGTTATTAAAAGAATTTTCTGGAAATCCTGCTGACGATAAATTTGATGATACTGCTTGGAAGACTATCAAAGTACCAACTTATGAAGGTTGGGAAACAGTAGGACTGGAAGGATTAGACGGTGCACTTTGGTTTAGAACTACTTTTGATTTACCAGCGAATTGGCAAGGTAAAAACTTGATATTGGATTTAAATAGAGTTCGCGACCATGATTTTACTTATATAAATGGAAAGTTAATTGGTACAACCAACAGCACAGATATTAGAAAATATGAAATTCCTGCTGAAGTATTAAAAGTAGGAAAGAATAGTATCGCTATTCAGGTAATTAATTATTTTGATAAAGGAGGAATAGCAGGATATAAGGATACTACCAGACATATCGGGATTTATCCAGTAGGAGAAAATGGTGTCCAAAGAATATCTTTGGTTAAAGACTGGAAATACTTTATTCAAAATGATGAGCCACCTGCTATTGGAAAATACCAAGCCGATTATCAACCTTTTGGAGATTTATTCCTTGATTTTAAAGGAATTGAAAACTATAACAACTATAAAAGAGAATTATCGCTATCAGAAGCGATTGCTAAAACAAGCTATACCTCAAAAGGAATAGATTTTATCAGAGAATATTTTGCCAGTGAACCCAATCAGGCAATAGTAGTACATCTTTCAGCCAGTCAGTTGAAAAGTATTAGCTTTGAGGCTAGCTTAACAAGCCCGCATAAATATTTTGAAGTTCACAACATAGATAATCATACTTTATCCTTATCTGTAAAAGTTCGGAATGGAGTTTTAAAAGGAGAAAGCAATCTATTGGTTATTGCTAAAAATGGGAAAGTTAGTGTAAAAGACAATAAAATTTCAGTTGAACAATCAGATGATGTAACGCTTTATTTAGTGGCAGCAACCAATTTTATTGATTATGCAAATACATCTGCCAATCCAATAGAAATTTGTAAAAAGAGGCTTCAAAGCATCCAACAACTTAACGCTATAAATCCAAAAGCCTTTCTTACCATCAAGCAAAACCATCTGAAAGAATATCAACGATATTACAATACTTTTTCAATTGACTTTGGAAAAGATAATATGGACAAGTTGCCGACTGATGAGAGAATACAACAATTTCAACATCATTCAGACCCATCTTTTGCAGCACTGTATGTACAATATGGGCGGTATTTACTAATTTCTTCATCCAGATTAGGAACAAATCCTGCTAATTTACAAGGTATTTGGAATGACTTGCTTACGCCACCTTGGGGAAGTAAGTATACTACCAACATTAATGCAGAAATGAATTATTGGCCAGCCGAAGTACTGAATCTAGCGCCTATGCACGAATCTCTTTTCAAGATGATTGATGAAATAGCTAAAAAGGGTGCTGAAACAGCTAAAACATACTATAATGCTCGAGGTTGGTTGGTGCATCATAACACTGATATTTGGCGTGGAACTGCCCCTATCAATGCTTCAAATCATGGTATTTGGGTGAGTGGTGGCGGATGGTTGAGCCAGCACCTGTGGGAACATTATTTATTTACCCAAGACAAAGCTTTCTTGAAAAACCGTGCTTATCCTATCATGAAAGGAGCGGCAGCATTCTTTGTAGATTTCTTAGTAAAAGACCCTAAGACGGGTTGGTTGATAAGTACTCCATCTAATTCACCAGAAAATGGTGGATTAGTAGCGGGACCTACGATGGACCATCAAATCATTCGAAATTTATTCAAAAACTGTATTGAAGCCAGTGAAGTATTGGAAATTGATAAGGCTTTCAGAGATACTTTATTAACGAAATATAAGCAGATAGCTCCTAACCAAATTGGGAAATACGGACAGTTGCAAGAGTGGCTAGAAGATAAAGATGATACCACTAGCAAACATCGTCATGTGTCGCATTTATGGGGAGTTCATCCCGGCAATGACATTACTTGGGAAACATCGCCAGATATGATGAAAGCGGCGCGACAATCATTAATTTATCGTGGTGACGAAGGAACAGGATGGAGTTTGGCTTGGAAAATCAATTTCTGGGCTAGGTTCAAAGATGGAGATCATACCATGAAAATGATTAAAATGCTAATTCGTCCAGCTAGTGGAGCAGGTGGTTCGTATGTAAATTTATTTGATGCTCATCCGCCTTTTCAAATTGATGGTAATTTTGGGGGTGCTGCTGGTATTGCCGAAATGCTCATCCAGAGTCATACAAAATATATAGATTTGTTACCTGCTTTACCGAGTGATTTAAAAGAAGGAACTGTAAAGGGAATTAAAGCCAGAGGTGGCTTTGAATTAGATTTTACATGGAAGGAAGGAAAGTTGGTAAGTCTGAAAGTACTATCAAAAGCAGGAGAAAAATGCTCTTTGAGATATGGGGATAAAGTGCTTGATTTTAAAACCACCAAGGGTAAAAGTTATACATTTAATGGAGCGTTGCAATAATGAGAATATTCATATATAGTTTTTTAATTCTGACACTTTTCTTGTCTCATCATTCCGAAGGACAAACATTTCTTCGCAAGGATATTTCATTAGATAACAATTGGTTTACTACAGCTAACGATTCCCTTTCCAATGCTTTTGCCCATTTTGAGCAAAATACTTTTTCAGTCGCGACATGGAAAAATGTAAATGTCCCGCATAATTGGGATCAATATGAAGGATATAGGCGAATGCTTCACGGCAATAAACATGGTTATGCATGGTATCGCAAAAACTTTACAATAAAAGAGCAGAAACTAGGTAAACGTTTTTTCTTATATTTTGAAGGTGTGAGCTCTTATGCCACCGTTTGGCTAAATGGTAAAAAAGTGGGTACGCATGCGGGTGGAAGAACTACTTTTACATTAGATGTTACAGCATATATTTTGCTTGATAATCAGGCAAATACGTTAGCTGTTCGTGCCGACCATCCTGCTAATATCCAAGATTTACCTTGGGTTTGTGGGGGATGCTCGCCTGAACGAGGTTTTTCTGAAGGTTCACAACCGATGGGTATTTTCCGACCAGTTCATTTAATCGTTACTAATGAAGTACGGATAGCACCCTTTGGTGTTCATATCTGGAATGATTCAACGGCTTCAGAAAAATCGGCTACGCTGAAATTAACAACAGAGATTAAGAATTATGGAAAAGCATCGGCAACGATTACGATACTGAATGAACTAATCGATAAAACAGGTGTAACTATAACAAAAGCAGAGAGGCAAGAGAAAGTTACTTCTAATACCATTGTTACCATTAACCAACAGTTTCTTCCCATCAATCACCCACACCTTTGGTCTTTAGCCGACCCGTATCTCTATCAATTACGCACAAGTGTATTTGAAAATGGGAAAAAAATAGATGAAATAAAAACAGATTATGGTATTCGTACCATCAGTTGGCCTATTGGGAAAAAGGACTCAAAACAGTTTTTATTGAACGGAAAACCTGTTTTTATCAATGGTATTGCAGAATATGAACACCTAATCGGGAATAGCCACGCCTTTAGCAAAGAGCAAATTTATGCTAGGGTACAGCAAATCAAGTCGGCAGGATTTAATGCTTTTCGAGACGCTCACCAACCGCATAATTTAGACTATCAACAATATTGGGATAAATCAGGTATCCTTTGGTGGCCACAAATGGCGGCTCATGTGTGGTACGATACACCTGCTTTTAGAGAAAACTTCAAGACACTTTTAAAAGACTGGATTAAAGAGCGTAGAAATAGTCCCTCTATAGTACTCTGGGGTTTGGAAAATGAAAGTACTTTACCAGAAGATTTTGCCAAAGAATGTAGCGATATTATTCGTCAACTTGACCCGACAGCATCTTCGCAGCGGAAAATAACTACTTGTAATGGAGGAAAAGGAACTGATTGGGATGTTCCACAGAACTGGACAGGCACTTATGGTGGCGACCCTAATTTATATGGTCAGGATGTAGAAAGACAAGTGCTTATTGGGGAATATGGTGCTTGGCGAACCTTGGATTTACATAAAAATGAAGGTTTTAGCGAAGACAAAATGACCAATTTGATGGAATTGAAGATACGTTTAGCGGAAGCTGCTAAAGACAAAACCACAGGTCATTTCTTTTGGCTTTTTAATTCACACGATAACCCAGGAAGAGTGCAAGGAGGGGAAGGTCTACGTGAGTTAGACCGTGTTGGGCCTGTCAACTACAAAGGTTTATTAACGCCGTGGGAAGAACCATTAGATGTTTTTTATATGTTTCGGGCAAACTATGCTTCCAAAACAAAAGAGCCTATGGTATATATTGCCTCACATACTTGGCCAGACCGTTGGACAACTACAGGTAAAAAAGATAGTATTGTCGTATATTCTAATGCTGATGAAGTAGAATTATTTAATGATATTGATAACGTGTCCTTAGGAAAAAGGAAACGAAATGGAATAGGCTTTCACTTTCAATGGGATGGTGTTGATATACAATACAATGTGTTGTATGCCGTTGCTTATGTAAATGGAAAAGCCGTTGCCAAAGATTATATCGTATTAAATCATCTTCCAAAAGCACCACATTTTAAGGTACTTTATCAGGGGAAACAAGACTTAGTAAACTCTCAAAAAGGTTATCATTATTTATACAGAGTAAATTGTGGGGGAAATCGATTGACGGACAAGCAGGGTAATAAGTGGTTGGCAGATCAGCACAAGACAAATAAAAATACTTGGGGCTCTAGTTCATGGACGGATGATTTTGAGGGAATCCCTAATTTTTTTGCAAGTCAAAGAAGAACATTTGACCCAATTAAAGGCACGCCTGATTGGAAATTATTCCAGACCTTTCGTTATGGGCGTGATAAATTAAAGTATCATTTTGATGTTCCTGATGGAGAATACCTAGTCGAGTTATATTTTATTGAACCTTGGTTTGGTGCTGGCGGTGGAATGGATTGTACAGGCTGGCGTTTGTTTGATGTAGCAGTGAATGAAAAAACTGTCTTGGAAAATTTAGACATCTGGAAAGAAGCTGGGCACGACGGAGCGTTGAAGAAAACCATTAAAGTAAAAATATCAGGAGGACAATTAGTCATTTCATTCCCTAATATCAAATCTGGACAAGCATTGATTTCAGCGATAGCGATAGCTAGTTTAGATAAAAAAATAAAAGCAACTGCTACTAATTCGAGTTTAATTCAATCTGAAGAAATACCTTTAAGTACAATTCAGCATTGGTTAGATACTGGGGACAAAGTATATGCCGATGACGAAGCGAAAATAGTATCGTTGCCAGCCAATTTATACGGGTCAGAATCCTTACAGTTTACGAAAAATGATTCATCAGAAAAGCTTACTTTTACAGTGAACGAAAATGTTGATGTTTTTGTGGCGATAGCTGAACCAGTCATGCAAAAACCTGCGTGGCTTGCTAGCTTTGAAGAAACAGGACTTTTGATACAAACCACTTATCGAAATGGAGTGTCATTTAAAGTATTGAGAAAACGCTTTTTGAAAGGGGAGAAGTTATCACTAGGTATTAATTCGGAAAAGTCACCACATTATTTAGTGATGATTAACCAAACTAGTACCATAGAACCTGCTTATGATTTAAAAACCATTAAGAGCTATAAAGCGACTAATGCTCAATTATCAGGCGAAGGAATAGTGAAAGAATTTTTAATGGAAAAGGAACGAGTTTCTTTCAAAAAGCCTTCCGCAGGGGTGATGGAATGGACGATTGCCGTGGGTGTAGCAGATACATATTCTTTAACCATAAAGTATTATAATCCTACGGAACAATCATTGAAAGTTAGGCTTGATATGGTGACGACCAACGGGACAGTAATTAAAAAAGGTGATTTGATTGTTTTTCCTCCTTCTAAAAAAGGGAAATGGAGTTACTATAATACTAGTACAGGAACGATGATAAATGCGGGGACTTATCAGTTAAAACTCACCTCGGAAGATGCAGAAAACCTGTCCATTGATGCACTTGATGTGCAATAAATTGCTGATTTGTCGAAAAAAGCTTTGCAAAAACTTGTAACAAGATAATATCGTATAATACTAAAGAAAAATCCTATAAATAATCAGAGAAATACTACTGTATATTTGTCCTGTTGAATATAGAACCAAATACAGTTTTATAATCATACAATCCCGTAGTTAGAATACATGAAAAACCTTCCAGTTTTTGATTTAGCCATTATTATTATTTACCTGATAGGAATGGTTTTGGTAGGGTTTTATTTTTCAAGAAAGAATAAAAACGCTGAGCAATTTACAACAGCCTCTGGAAAAATTCCAGGTTGGGCAATAGGGGCATCTATCTATGCTACCTTTCTGAGTAGCAATACTTTTTTAGGCGTACCAGGCAAAGCGTTTGGGAGTAATTGGAATGCCTTTGTATTTAGTTTATCCATGCCTTTAGCAGCGTGGGTAGCATCAAAATATTTTGTGCCATTTTACCGAAAAACGGGCGAAGTATCAGCATATACCCACTTTGAACATCGTTTTGGTGCGTGGGCACGTACTTATGCGGTAGTGTGTTTTTTATTAACACAATTGGCTAGAATGGGTTCTATCTTTTTTGGGATAGCCCTTAGCTTACAAGCACTAACGGGTTATTCTATGGAATTAATCATGCTAGTAATGGGTGTTTGTATTATTATTTACACTGTGTTAGGCGGTATTGAGGCAGTTATCTGGACGGAAGTGGTTCAGGCAGTTATTAAGACATTTGGGGCATTATTAATACTCTATCTGATTGTTAATGAAATGCCGGGCGGTGTTAGTAAAATCGTAGAAATAGGCGAAGTAAATCATAAATTTAGCTTAGGCAGTTTTTCTCCTGATTTTGTACAGTCGTCGTTTTGGGTGGTTTTGTTGTATGGTTTTTTTATCAACCTCAATAATTTTGGGATGGATCAAAATTATATACAACGTTATCATACAACATCGTCAGAGAAAGAAGCCTCCAAATCACTTTGGCTTTGTGTATGGTTATATTTACCCGCTTCTTTGATTTTTTTTATAATAGGAGCGTGTTTGTTTGCTTATTATCAAGTACATCCTGAATTGATTGAGGCCGTCAAGCATCAAGTAGCAGTAGAACGCTTTCCTAATGCTTCGGCAACTGAGATTAAATCGATAATGGCAACTTTACAGCCAGCAGATTATGGCGATAAAGTAATGCCACATTTTATGGTAACAAAAATACCTGTAGGATTAATGGGCTTAATTATTTCAGCTATTTTGTCTGCGGCAATGAGTACCATCAGTTCAGGGATGAATTCATCGGCTACGGTTTTTTCTGTTGATATTTTTCAGCGATATATCAAGAAAGACGTTAGCGAAAAACAGCAGATGAAAATATTGCATATTGCAACAGTAGTATTTGGTTTACTAGGAATGGGGACGGGCATAGCGATGATAGGAGTGAAGAGTGTGTTGGATGTATGGTGGCAGTTATCAGGTATTTTTGCAGCGGGAATGTTAGGCTTGTTTTTATTAGGAATAATTAGTCGCCAAAGCAAAAATCATGAAGCATTGATTGCTACCATAGTAGGCATTTTAGTGATTGTTTGGATGACCTTCTCTTCAAGTATTCCAGAAGAATATGCTTTTTTAAGAAGTTCGCTACATAAAAATATGATTATTGTAATAGGTACGCTGAGCATTTTCCTCACGGGAGTTCTTATTACTAAGTACAGAAAACAAGGTTAAAAACAATATATTTTTTTCACTTTAAACTTTTTGGGGTAAACAATACTGTTTTACCCCCCAATATCTCTGTGCCATTTTTTTCAAGGGTTTCGTGTATCATAAGCAATGTTATTGTTGAAAAGAATCGGTAAAGCAGGTTATCTAATTTAATAAAAATGGAAAAATCGAAAAAAGGATTTATCCCTGTCATGCTTACGCCTTTTAATGACAATGGGTATATAGATTTTGATGCTTTAACAAAACTAACAGAAGTTTATCTTGAGGCTGGTGCAAGTGGTTTATTTGCCAATTGTCTTTCAAGTGAAATGTTTGAGCTTTCAGATCAAGAAAGAATACAGTCAATCGAACACGTAATTAAGGTTGTGAACGGCGCCGTACCTGTAGTTGCCACGGGAACATTTGGTGGTGCTATCGAAAAGCAAGCAGACTTTGTCAAAAAAGTAAATGATACAGGGACAGAAGCTGTCATCTTGATAACGAGCTTATTAGCAGATGAAAATGAAGCTGATGAAGTATTCAACGAGAGGGTATTTTCTTTATTAGCCAAAACAAATTCAATTCCTGTAGGCTTTTATGAATGTCCGGTTCCCTATAAAAGAGTACTTGCTCCAAGCCAATTAAAAGATTTTGTGGAGACTGGAAGGGTCATTTATCATAAAGATACTTGTCTGGATATTGTTCAAGTAAAAGAAAAAATAAACTTAACAGCAGGACATAAATTCGGGCTTTATGATGCCTATATGGGTCATGCCGTTGAATCATTAAAAGCGGGTTCGGCGGGCCTTTCCTGTATACAAGGAAATTATTTTCCTGAATTGATAGTATGGTTGTGTGATAATTATGACGATGTATTGCAGCAAAAAGAAGTAGCTCGTGTACAACAATTTTTGATTGATAATATGGATGTAATGCACAACGTATATCCTATAGTTTCAAAATATTTCCTTCAAAAAAGAGGGTTAGATATTTCTACTTTTACCCGTAGAAAAGTAGGCACGTTTACGTCTACTATTACCAAAGAGATAGAAAACTTGTACAATAATTATGGGGTTTTGCAAGATGAACTTGATTTAAAACCAGCCTTAAATTATTAAAATTTTGCCAAGCATCTTTGAATCAAAGTAGGAATACTCAATGATTTAAAGATGCTATTATTTATATTACTCGTTTTTCTTTCTATCTTCTTTAACATTCAATTTTAGTTTTTCACTACAATCTTGTTGTTTACACTTGCTATAAAAAGTAAGGGAATGATGAAGGATTTCACAATTAAAAAACTCACCAACCATATTTTGAATATTTTGTATTCTTGGATCGCAAAATTCGGTAACCTTCTGGCAATCAGTGCATACTACGTGGTCATGTTGTCGACGGCCGTAAGCTTTTTCATATTTTGATGAAATTTTATTGCCAAACTGATGTTTTATAATTAGTTCAGCCTCAACCAGAATCTCCAAGGTATTATAAACCGTTGCTCTACTTACATGATAATTTAAAGCTTTCATGGCAATAAAAAGTTCTTCGGCTTCAAAATGATCATTCCTTTCATAAATGTGCTCTAAAATCGTAAATCTTTCATGTGTTTTACGATAGCCTTTAGCATCTAAAAATTCTTTAAAGAAGATTTTAACAGTATTTAAATTTGAGAGAGCCATAGTAATTTTTGCGTATTGATTTTTTATCCTTACTTGTTTTTGGAAAATAGGGAAGAATGTATTCAAGGTAATAGACTATCCATTAATGAAATTGTAAGTTGAGAATCACCATAATTTGCAATACTTGTTCATGATAAAACACCCTTATTTAGACTAAAAAGCAAAAATGATGAACAAAATGCCCTTTAGGTTTTAAAGGGCATTTTGTTCATATACAAATTTTTAATAGAGGTAAGCGGAAAGTTGTTTTTTTCATGAATATTGGTTTTAGAATAATTCAGCTATAAAAACCGTTCATTAAAATAAGTCTTTTAATTATTATGCAATATTAGACTAAATCTAAATAAACCACAAAAAATATTTAGACTTATTTTAAATTAACGGCTTTCTGAAAAACAAAACAAACAATTTTCACTTCAATATTAAGCACTCAAGTCTTCTTTTAACCATCTCCAACTTGCTAAGGTTAACAATAAACTACTAATAAATACAAAGCTTAGTAAGTTCAACTGAGATAAATCTAACTTAGGACTCATAAATTCCTCAATTAAATGAGCCAAATTAGCCAATGCGAAGATTGCAGCAATGCCAAAATTGATTTTACGTATGATAGGCTTTTCGATAAACAGAATAAACGTTATCAACGACATTGGTAAAATTTCAAAGATAAATCTGATGATGGCAGCACTCGGAGGTACAACGCCCGTTGCATTAGCTCTTTTAATCTCTATTCCATAAAAAAGTTCGCCAACATGGTAGTTAAAATGGAGAATCATGCATACTACGAATAGTATCCAGAGAGTTATTATTTTTTGTGCGTTGTTCATTAGTTTATTTGGTCAGTTTGATAAAATGATTTACAACTCCACCTTTGGCAATATTGATAGCTTTTGATGCCTTACCTGTAATAGGGTCATATACGTAATATCCGTTTAATCCTAAATTTGCATTGTTTACATTGAAGTAAAATTTGCTATCATATTTATAAGAAAAAGGATAAGCATAAGCGGCTGTAAGTGGAATATCCTGAATAATAGTAGCTGTTTTAGCATTCAAATCCAGTTTTACCCAACGTTGGTCAGGGTCATTGAATACACTATTTGATAATTCTTGATATTCTACCGCAGTAATAGTACCGTTTGCTAATTTCCCAACCAATTCAAGAACCCTTGCAGAATTTGATTGACCCGACACTGCTGCAAAAGCAATTCCGTTTTCATGATAAATAGTACCCATTGCTAGCTGAACCAATAGCGAATTTAAGCCAATAGCATCAACAGGATTGAATTTATAAGTAGCATCAAATTCAGTTGAGTTTGCAGGAATTTTCAAGATTTGTGGACGAGAACGTTTAGCGGCATTAATACCAAGTTGATTATCTAACCCATACGAACCTTGTGTAAGAATATAAATATTACCAGATTCATCAACCATACTATTTTCCAAACCTCTCGAAATAGGATACATTGCTTGCTCTATTGTCAATGTTTTTTCCCATTGTTTAGTTGTCAGGTTGACTACCTCTACATATACATTCTGTGAATCATAAAAATTACCAGTTTTAGAATTGTCAGTATATAATGGAAGGAATAGCTTATTATCCTGTTTTCTGTAAATAATGGTATTATAGTTATTACGATCGTTGGCTGGAATATCCATCGCTTTTGACATATCTATATCCCCCAATTTTTCCATAGTGGTTGGGTTAAATAAATGTACCGAATGGTTTACACCAGTGGTATAAACACCTAAGTTTTCATTAATAATTTCAACATCCCAAACATAGCTTAAAAGTGGAATAGAAGCAACTTCGGTCATTAAACCTGTTGACTTCAAAACGGCTTGCTTTGAAAGAGTTTGTTCATTTTTAAGTGATTGTCCAAACATAAAGTTTTTCCAAGTAGCTCTAGGATAAAAATACTCATAAGAAGACTTTGTCGTCATATCTATATTATCACCAGGGATAGTGGAATAATGACCAATATAAAAGGCATTGCTGGCCGTAGACTGTGATAGTGTACTAAGGACATAGCCTTCTTCCATGTATTTAGATTCCTCTGTTACTAAGGGTTCTTCCGTTTTACAAGCGATAGTTGAAGCAAAAAGTAAAACAGAAAGTAATAGTTTATTCGTTTTCATAAGGATTTAAAAATTATTGATTTCGTAAATTAGTTTTCCGTTAAAATTGATACCTGCCTTAGGCACCAAGAAATTATCATAAAGTGCTGCATTCAATAGATTTTGAATATTGAATGATAGGGTAAGATTCTGTTTGCTTAATTTATAAGAACAACCCAAATCAATGCGATGCTGCACGGGCACATAGGCATCTGGGGTTGTTGTCGGAGAATTGCTCGCTGCTACTAGAATGTGATTGAAGGCTCCGATATAGTTATAAAAAGTATAGAAGCGAATCAGGTTTTTGGGTGATAGAAAATTGGCTTTTTGCCATGATAATTCAACATTACCAAACGTTGTTGGATAATTTGGGAAAGGCGTTCCGATTAAATAATTATTGCGTGTATCTAAAACGGCCGTAAAGGTTTTACTAAGGATAGTAAGGTTTGCTTTCAGATTAACGGCTCTTTTATACCAAACAGATACATCTCCTTCACCCCCTAAAGTTCTAACTTGGTCAGCGTTTTCGTATCTTCTAAATACTGAACTTCCTAGATAAATGATATTATATTGTTGGCGATAAAAACCACTTAATGAGGTACTTACCTGAATGTTGTCGCCTATTTTATGATTATTAGAAAGACCAATATTTAAGTTGTCACTACTTTCAGGTAATAAATCCGTGTTTCTAAGAATATCGCCTCCATTTCCTACAAATTGGGTGAAAAGTGGGATTAAATATCCTCTTTCAAACGAGGCTCTCATGAAAGTATTTTCACTGAAGTTATACTTTGCACCCATGTTCCAACCCCAGAAATTTCCGTTCTTTTTAACCAATGCAAAGGTGTTGTTCTCTGCTCCATCCAACATATAATCATATTTTTTGATGGCTCCCGATAACGTAGTTTTCTCTCCGAAAAGCCCTTCATATTGTAAGCCAGCAATGTTTTTGGTTAAATACTGCGGTATGGTTAGATAGTCTCTTTCACCACTTTCTTTCAAATAATCAATACCAGTTAACTTTTGATGAGCATATAAGTTCGACAATAACAATTTATGCTTGTCATTGATTCTATATTCAATACTAGTTCTATTGGTAAGTCCCTGTGTATAATTGATAGTATTTCCAAGATAATATTCGCCTGGTTGGTTTTTACCAACGATGCTACCGCTCCAGCTATATACGTTGGCTGTTGTATCTACAAATTTTAAAGATTGGTCTGTATAATTGCCAAGCGTTCGCAACAATATTTTTTCATTCGAGAACGACTTTTCATATTTTAATACCGCAGATAAATTTCTGGCAGTATATTTTGCTTCGCCGATAGCAGTATTGGTAATTCTTGCGCCATTCTGCATTTCTTTATCACCTCCAGATAAATTAAGCGAAAGCCTAAATTCATCTGCCCAAGGTTTGCTATGAGTCCCGACTGTAATACTACCATACAAAAAGCGATAAGTATCATGAAAACGTTTTACTTGTTCATATTTGTTAGTTTCATACACTAAAGCCCTCATTTTGTAATTATTATCTGAATAATTATAGCCAAGTGAAGCATTCAAGAAATAATTATTTTTATTAGCTAGACCAAGGTTGATGTCCGTCAAATGAGTATTGAAAGATGCAATATTATAAGAAGCTTTAAAGGTATTGTAGGCTTTTTGTTCAGTGATAATATTAATACCACCACCAAGGGCATCAGAACCAACATCAACAGGCAAAACACCCTTATAAACGTCTACACGCTTGATATTGCCTAAAGGTAGGTTTGAAATATCAAATGAAGGATACATAAACTCCATTGGAATGCCGTCTATATATACCCTAATAGCATTCCCTCTTAAGCCATTAATAGAAATATCGGAAGCTTCACCTAGCGAACTTGACCTACGGATACGCACGCCAGAAATTTTGTCAAGTACGTCTGTTAGCAAAACTGTTTGATTAACAACATCTTTAATTTCAATGCTTTTAATACTAAGCGGTTTTGTTTCTTGCACCTTAGCTTGCGCAGTTGCTTTGACAGTTACTTCGTCCAATTCTTTAGACGATGCTTCTAATTGAATATTAATCGTTTTAGAAGAAGTGTTTACAGTGAACTTATGTTCTAAGGTCTGAAAACCTACAGCACTAAAAACTAAGATATGCTCACCATGAGGAATCTTCGTTAGTTTGTAATAGCCATCTGCATTGGTAATAATTGCATTTTTCGTATTCTTCAGCGATACTGTAGCAAAGGGTAATGTCTGTCCTTGCGCATCTTTCACTACGCCATCTACTACGCTCTGTTGAGCAAATAGCTGAAAGCCCATTAACATAAAAAGGAAAATTAGTCTCATTTTTTGGATTAGGATTATTGTGCAACAAAATTATACTTTTATTTGGAAATAGTCTAAATAAAAATAATATTTGCAAAAAAAATATATTTTATGATAGCTATATACTTTAATTTAATAGGAATTTTATTGTACTATTCAAAGGTTAAATACTTTCCAAAAGATATCTTAACATTCCCGTTTTCTTATGAAAAGGCAATAGGCCTGTTTTTTTTCATTGTTTCCTTGGGGGTTTTTATTTACCAATGGGGTGGAACAATCGGTTGTTTGATGTACCTCACAAGCCTTATTTTATCTGCTAGTGTTGTGCAGTTATTTGCTGTTTTAGGGAAAAAATGGTTTTATAGTTTTCTGATTTTAATACACGTAATAATCCTTATAAACTTATTTAAACATGCCAGCTAAAAAAGAATATTTATCTACTTCGGGACAAAGATTTTTGAAGGTATCGGCAGGAATCTTAGGAGGACTATTATTGTCGGTAGCTATCCATTTATTATTAGGAATACTCCTTCAAAACAAGGTTGCGGTAATGCTTACGGGTACTTTTACAGCATTTTTATTATGGGCTGCTTTACTTTCAATTGCTTTTTTAGCTAAAAGTGGGTGGAAAATATTGGGTATCTATCTGGCAGGCATTCTAATTTGTTCATCAATTATTTACCTAATTCGCTAAAGCACAAATGAAATTAAAAGGATTATCAAATAGAGCATTTAATATTTTTTTGCATACACATACTGTTGCAGGTATCGTGATTAGCTTTGCCTTGTATATTATTTTTTTTGCTGGGGCATTCACTATTTTTCGAAGTGAGATTTATCAATGGGAAAACCCTAGTGCAAGGATTCAATTGACTGAAAATAGTCTTGAATACGACCAAATAATAGAAAAACTAAAGCAACAATACCCTGAGGTAGATACTGAAAAAGACATTATTATCAGACCTGGCACAACCAAAGAACCCCTAACAACTGTTTGGGTTTCTATGAAAGATAAGGTCGAAAAAAATGGTAATACTAGGAAAGAAGTTAACAAGGCAAGAGCCGAATCGTTAGAATTGTCATATCATCCAGTCAATAAAACCTTACAAGTTTATGAAGGGAAAAACAAGGAAAGTCCCCCAACAACCATCGGTGAGACATTATTTCGCTTGCATTATTTCAGTCAGATTCCTATTGTTGGAATGTATCTAGCTGGTTTCGTCGCTTTTTTCTTTCTGTTTGCCAGTATCACTGGTGTATTAATCCATTGGCGAAATATCATCACAAAGTTTTATGGATTTTCTATCAAAGGAGCTTGGAAACAAATTTGGACAAACGCTCATACTGTTTTTGGACTTATCGGATTGCCTTTCCAGATGATGTATGCCGTTACAGGGGCCTTTTATTGTTTGTCTATTTTATTACTAGCTCCGGCTACGATTGTGTTTTTTAATGGGGACCAAAAAGCAGCACTTACAGCATTCAGACCTGATAGGGTGATTGAAGTAAATGAGAAATCACCCATAAACACCAACCTAAAGAACGTTAATAGTGTAGTGAACAAGTTCTATAAAACTATTCCTGATATTGAAGTGACGAGAGTAACTGTCAAGCATTTAGGGAGAGAAGATGCAATACTGACAGCTTATGTGCAAGACGAAACCATCTTTAATGGTTATGGAGTAGTAGGCGTTACGTTAAAAGATGGTAAAAGAGTGATGGAAGTATTACCAAGAGAAAAAACTTATACACAGGCTGTTTTAGGAGCGATAGGGGCGATACATTTTGCAGAATTTGGTGGAATCGCCCTGAAAATCATGTTTTTTATACTAGCTTTCATTACTTGTTTTATCATTATTAGTGGCGTATTAATATGGAAAGAAGCTAGGAATAAGAAAGAGTATACCGACAAACAAAAAAGGTTTCATCATCGCATTACAATGTGGTATTTGGCTATTTGTTTTGGATTGTTCCCTGCGACAGCTATTTTATTTATTGCTGAGCGAGTAATACCAATGGCTTTGAATAACCACAGTTCATTAGTGAATACCGTTTTCTTTGTATCATGGCTGATATTGATGATTGTGGGCTTATTTAGCAAAAAAGAATCGATTTTAACAAAGCGATATTTATATATTAATGGAGTTTTGTCATTGATTGTTCCTATTGCTAATGGGGTTACGACAGGCGACTGGCTTTGGAAGTCACTAGCTAATCAACAATTTTATGTAGCCGCAGTAGATATTTTTTGGTTACTGGTTGCCTCAATAAGTTTCTTCCTTGCGACGAGTATTTATGGAAAATCGGATAAAGTAGAAAAGACTAAAAAGGGCAGTGCGGTATTAGAAAAGCCTATTCTTAGCTAGAATCTAACAATTAATATACTACTCGATTATTCTTTTTGTACTCACTAGGAGTTTGTTGGATAACTTGTTTAAATATCCTAGAAAAATAAGAAAGACTTTCAAATCCAGTTTTGATAGCAATATCATGCATCGAGAGCTCAGTTGTAATCATTAGCAACTGAGCTCTTTCTATTCGCTTGTATTGAATATAACTCAAAGGTCTTTCTCCTGTATTTTCATTGAAAATCCTCGAAAAATAATCGGGACTTAAATTCGCTCTATCTGCCAAATGTTCTACTGTCAAGCTATTATCAAGATGCGTTTGTATGTAATTGATGGACTCTAATATTTTAGAGGGAATTACATTTTTTTCTTCAATATCGAAATACTCTTTGGTCATAAACCGTGAAAGCAACTGCATAATAATTCCCTGTGTTTCCATTAATGCCGAGGCATCCAAGGTATCATTCATTTGTTTGAACGATTGCAAGATAGGATGTTTTTCATAATCTTTAGGGTCGTTTGATTGCGTCAATCCTCTTCCTTTATTCAATGCTAGTATTCTTTTGAAATGCTCAAAATCTATTGTTTGGGCAGGCACTTTGATGATTTTTTGATGGTTTGAAAATAAGGCATTTCCGTCGATAGATTCTTCAATAAATTGAATATAATACTGGCTCAGAAAACGGTCACATTGATAATTACAAACCGTAAAACTTGGAATTAAGTACAAATAATTAGGTTCTAATACTTGCGACTCATGCGCATTAAAAAGGATACCTTGTCCATCATCAATCAAATACATTCTGTAAAATGGGCTAATTACATGCTTGAAATTCCAAGTTTTGTTCAATTGTACATAATCGGCATTTAATAACGAAAATGTGTTTTTCAATGATTTCCTAAGCATATTTAGTATTTTAAGAGAATGATAATAGCCATAAAGCTATTAATAAAAGTCGGCTTTGTGAAAATATTGGTCAGTTTTGTATAATATTAATAATATATTGTATTATACATTTGTAGGATTGTTTGCCCAATTTTATGATAATGACACGGATATTTATATTGTTGATTTTCTTAGCGAGTTTAGCGCTGTTTTCATGTTCGCCAACATTACCTGAAGAGGTTGAGGTAGCTATGCGTGAAGTCCCAGCAGAACTAGATTATAACATTCATGTAAAACCCATTCTTTCGGATAAATGCTTTGCTTGCCATGGGCCAGACAAAGCCAAACAAAAAGCAGGCTTACGGTTAGATTTAGCCGAATTTGCTTATGCAGATTTGCCAGAAAATCCCAATAAAGTGGCGATTAATCCAGGGAATTTAGAAAAAAGCGAATTCTTTCATAGGATTATTTCTGATGACCCTAATTATGTAATGCCTACTCCTTCATCACATTTAAGTTTGACAGCCAAAGAAAAAGCGGTATTGATTAAATGGATTAAAGAGGGAGCTGAATATAAACCTCATTGGGCTTTTGTTAAACCTGTAATGCCTGACGTACCTGAAGTAGAAAACGAGGAGTTGGTGAAAAATCCGATTGATAATTTTATCCAAGAAAAGCTGGCGGAAGAACAACTAAGTCCTTCCAAAGAAGCTTCTAAAGAAATTTTACTACGTCGTTTGTCTCTCGACTTAACGGGCTTGCCACCATCAGTGCAAGAAATGGATGCTTTCTTGAAAGATAATTCTCCGAATGCTTATGAAAAACAAGTAAACCGCTTGTTGAATTCGCCACATTATGGTGAAAAAATGGCGGTTGATTGGTTAGATTTAGCTCGTTTTGCCGATTCGCATGGCTATACGGTAGATAGATTGAGAGATATGTCGCCTTATCGGGATTTTGTAATTAATGCATTCAATAAAAATTTGCCTTACGACAAATTTGTCCATTGGCAATTGGCAGGCGATTTGATGCCTAAACCAACCAAAGAAATGATGATTGCTACTGCCTTTAATCGTAATCATCAACAAAATATGGAAGGCGGTATTGTTGAAGAAGAATTCCAAACTGAATATGTGATTGATAGGACGAATACTTTTGGGGATGCGTTTTTAGGACTTTCGGTAGGGTGTGCAAAATGTCATGATCATAAGTATGACCCTATTTCTCAGAAAAATTATTATCAGTTATTTAGCTTTTTTAACAATGTAAAAGAAGCAGGACAAATTTCGTGGGATGATGCCCCGCCTACGCCAACTATGATGTTGCCCACGAAACGACAAGAACAAATATTACATTTCATCAATACCAAAATTGCTCAACAAGAAAAAACGATTGATAAGCAAAGCAAGGAGGCTGACGGTAGTTTTCAAAAATGGTTAACCGATAAGAGCTACCAGACATTAGCCAAAGAAAATATTCCAAAAATAGGCTTGCAAGCACTTTATACTTTTGAGGACGGCACGTTGAAAAATACCGTTAGCCCCAAACAAGTAGCTGTGATGAAAAGGGAGTCTGGTCAGACGGGAGATAGCCCTGTTTTTGAAAATACTGCAAAGGGTAAAACAATGCTCATGAATGGCGATGTTTTTCTAGATTTGAACGAAGTAGGTGTTTTCCGTAAATCTCAAGCTTTTACGGTAGGCATTTGGGTTAATATTCCAAAAGAATTGAAAGAAGGGGTAATTCTACACAAGAGCCAAGCAGAACGTCTGTACAATTTTAGAGGATATCATTTGTATCTGAAAGACAATAAGTTAGAGTTAAACATGGCTCATACTGCTCCTTCTGATGCCATAACAAAAGTTTCTAAGCAACCTGTTCTTCGTAATCAATGGATTCAACTGACGATTACTTATGATGGTTCGTCAAAAGCCAATGGTTTTAAGTTGTACCAAAATGGGCAAGAGATGACTATGGAGACGAAGACAGACCAGTTGAAAAAAGATATTTTATTCCGTACTGGCATCCAGCCCGCTTTGCAAATTGGAGGTTGGTGGCGTGGCTTAGGCTTTAAAAATGGGAAAGTCGATGATATTTCGGTATATAATCGCGTACTAAGTCCTTATGAAATAAGTGTACTCGCCCAGAAAGCTAGTTGGGCTACAATTGCTAACAAAAATATTAATCAATTATCAGTACAAGAGTTATCGTCTTTAAAAGCTTTTTATCTTTCAGCTATTTATCCAGACCTACAAAATTCAAGAAAAGTACTTGAAAAGCTACGAACTACCTTGGCTGATTCTACCGAGGGTATTGAAGAATTAATGGTGATGCAAGAAATGCCAAAACCTAAAAAAGCCCATATTTTATTAAGAGGAAATTATGATGCTTTTGGCGAAGAGGTTTTTCCAAATACGCCCGAATCAGTCTTGGCTTATCCAGATGATTTACCTAAAAATCGCTACGGTTTAGCGCAGTGGCTTACACATGAAAACCATCCCCTGACAGCAAGAGTAGCAGTGAATCGTTTTTGGCAAAATTTCTTTGGGGTAGGTTTAGTAAAAACAACCGAAGATTTTGGTAACCAAGGTGAAATGCCAAGTCACCCAAAACTTTTAGACTGGTTAGCCATTACTTTCAGAGAATCAGGTTGGGATGTTAAGAAACTCAATAAGCTGATTGTGATGTCGGCAACGTATAGACAGGATTCTCGTGTCAATAAAGAAACAAGAGAAAAAGACCCAGAAAATCGTTTATTGGCACATGGCCCTGTGAATAGAATGACTGCCGAAATGATTCGTGACAATGCCCTGATGGCTAGTGGTTTGCTAAATCCTGTTATTGGCGGAAAGAGCGTAAAACCTTATCAGCCAGAAGGACTTTGGGAAATTAATAATACCACTTATAAAGCAGATTCTGGTAAATCTGTTTATCGCAGGAGCTTGTATGTGGTTGTAAAAAGAGCCGTTCCAAACCCAACTTTGGCTACTTTTGATGCCACTTCACGCAGTTCGTGTGTGGTAAGAAGACAAAAAACCAATACGCCATTGCAAGCGTTAGTCACGTTGAATGACCCAACTTTCGTGGAAGCAAGCAAAGTAATGGGCGAGCAAATGGCTAAAATAGGCGATGTAAATAAGGGAATCATTTACATTTATCGAAAATTGACAGGAAGAACCCCACATGCTAAAGAGGTAGCGTTATTAGCACAGTTACAACGAGTGTCACGCGCTAAATTTCAACAGTATCCTCAAAAAGCAAAAGGAATATTGAAAGCGGGGCAGTATGTAGTAGATAAGAAATTAGATACTTCGCTGATAGCCGCGAATACTGTAGTGGCAAATACTATTTTAAATTCAGATGCTACTTTAACTAAAAGATAGAAAATGGCACATCATCACGACGAAGAATTTAGGCTTCATACGCCCGAATTCAATCATTTACATGATAAATTAGACAGAAGAAGTTTTTTGACTAAAACCTCTTTGGGTTTAGGTTCGTTAGCAGTAGGCTCTTTGTTGACTGGGGTAAGTGGTTTTTTTGATTCTCCTAAGAAGAGCGTCAAAGAAACTACGACATCTAATCTGGAAGAAGAAATTCTAAAGGCTTTACCACATATTGCTCCTAAAGCCAAGAGAGTGGTATATTTGTTCATGAGTGGCGGGCCGTCGCAATTTGAAACCTTTGACTACAAACCTAAGCTGATTGATTTAGCAGGACAAAATTTGCCAGATTCTGTTAGAAAAGGACAACGCCTGACAGGTATGAGTGCCAACCAAAGCGCTTTACCGATGGTACCATCTGCCTTCAAATTTAATCAACATGGACAAAGTCAAACTTGGGTGAGTGAATTATTACCACACACTGCCGCAGTAGTAGATGAACTATGTATTATAAAATCTATTCATTCAGAGGCCATTAACCATGACCCTGCCATTACTTTTTTTCAGACAGGTAATCAACTTCCTGGGCGACCATCAATAGGCTCGTGGGTAAGTTATGGACTTGGTTCTGATAATCAAAACTTGCCTACTTTTATCGTATTAGTATCTAAAAATGGCCAAAAAGACCAGCCACTTTATGCACGTTTGTGGGGAAATGGTTTTTTGCCGTCCAAACATCAAGGAGTACAATTTAGATCAGGCAAAGACCCTGTGTTATTTCTAAATGACCCCGAAGGTTATGATGGGAAAGATAGAAAAGAGATGCTGGATTACCTATCCAAACTCAATAAGTTACAAAATGACACCTATGCCGACCCTGAAGTTGAAGCGAGAATAGCACAATACGAAATGGCATATCGTATGCAGACTTCCGTACCAGAAGTAATGAGTACCGCTGATGAACCAGACGAAGTATTTGATTTATATGGTGCTGATAGTCGAGATGCGGGAACGTATGCTGCCAATTGTCTTTTGGCAAGAAAATTATTAGAGAAAGATGTAAAATTTGTACAATTATATCACCAAGGATGGGATCAACACGGTGGACTTCCGCAAGGAATAGCACAGCAATGCAAAAGCACTGACCAAGCGACAGCGGGCTTAATAAAAGACTTGAAAAGACGAGGAATGTTAGAAGATACCCTCGTTATTTGGGGAGGAGAATTTGGTAGAACAGTATATTCTCAAGGGAAATTGAGTACCAATGATTATGGCAGAGACCACCACCCAAGGTGTTTTACTATGTGGATGGCTGGTGCAGGTGTAAAAGCAGGATTGAGCTATGGAGAAACAGATGATTTTAGTTATAACATCATAAAAGACCCTGTGCATGTGCATGATTTTCAAGCTACATTAATGCACTTGTTGGGTGTTGACCATGAACGACTGACCTATAAATTTCAAGGAAGAAGATTCCGACTGACTGATGTACATGGAAAAGTTGTAAAAGATATATTAGCTTAATTTGAATAATACAGGACCTAAAATACGATGACAACCAGAAGACATTTTATTAAAAATACAGCTTTAGTCTCAGCAACAGCGCTATCATACCCAAGCTTTGGTTTTTCTATTCTTCATAAAGACAATAAGACCGAAGAATTAATCATTGGTCATGGAGACTATCAATATAAAGTAGATAAAAGTTGGGCAAAAATTAGTGCTAATGCTAATCCGCTTTTCAATTGTCATGAAATGGTGCAAGACAGCAAGGGACGATTGATTATGTTGGGTGATGATATTAGAAATAATATTTTGATTTTTGATAAGTCGGGCAAACTCCTTGATTTTTGGGGAACGGCTTTTCCTGGGGGACATGGTTTGACGTTGAGCAAAGAAGGCGGAGAAGATTTTTTGTTGATTGTAGACTGTGGGTGGTATCAAGACAAAACAGGTAAATGGAATGCTCAGGCAGGACAGGTATTAAAAACAGATTTAAACGGTCGGGTAATTTTTACGATTGGTCACCCACGCACGATAGGTATTTATAAAGATAATGAGCCTTTTATGCCTACAGAAACGGCTGTTGCACCTAACGGGGATATTTATGTAGCCGATGGGTATGGTTCTGACTATATCATTCAATATAATAGTAAAGGGCAATATATTCGTCATTTTGGCGGACAGCATAATGCTAATAAAGAGCATAATTTATACAATGCGCATGGTGTTGCTATTGATTTACGAGATAAGAATAATCCATTGTTGATTTGTACTTCCAGAGAAGAAAATGCTTTTAAATTCTTTACGTTAGATGGAAAGTTTATTAAAAGAGTAGATTTGCCCGGTATGTATGTGTGTCGCCCCGTACTTGATGCTGAAAATATTTATGCAGGCGTATGCTGGTCGAAAGATGCTAATGGGCAAAAATTAGAAGGAGATTCTGGGTTTGTGACGATTCTGGATAAGAACAATAAAGTGGTAGCTAGCCCAGGAGGGACAGCCCCAATATATAAAAATGGTATCTTGCAACCTACGCTTCAACAAGCCAACGCTATTTTTCAGCACGGACATGATGTGTGTGTGGACGAAGATAAAAATCTTTATATCTGTCAATGGAATGCCAATCATACGCCACCCGTAAAATTGACTCGTGTTTAACCTTAAAAATAGGAATGTATTATATTATAAAAAGTATTCTTTTACTGGTTTTGATAGGTTTGTTTTTTGTCAGTAATGCGCAAAACAAACAACTAAAAGCGTACAACGTTGTTTGGAATAGCCAGAGTAAAAACTCCTCAGAATCAATGCCTTGTGGCGGTGGAGACATCGGTCTAAATGTTTGGGTTGAAAATGGAGATGTACTGGTATATCTTTCCAGAAGTGGCACTTTTGATGAGAACAATACTTTTTTAAAACAGGGTCGAGTTCGTCTACAATTATCATCCAATCCTTTTAATGCCTCTGATTTTAAACAAGAATTACATTTAGAAGAAGGCTTTGTTAGCATTAGTGCAGGCAAAACATTATTGAAAATATGGGTAGATGTTTTTCGTCCAGTAGTACACTTAGATTTACAGAGCGAAAAAGCCATTAAAATAAAAGCCTCTTTCGAATCTTGGCGAAATGAAGACCATGTTATCACAGAAGCTAAAGAATTTAGAACCAATTCTTATAAAATCAAACAAAAATTTGATGTAATAACCTTTAAAGACAACATCGATTTTCAAGGAAATACTATACTTTTTTACCATAGAAATAGGAGCGATGTAGAGAACATCTTCGATTATACCGTGAGAATGGAAGGTATGAATACGGTAAAAGACCAACTATTTGACCCTATCAAAAACAATACTTTTGGGGGAATAATAATGGGGAAAAACCTTAAAGCTTCAAATACTTCTATCGGTAAATATGCTGATACAGAATTTAAGGCTTGGTCACTTGAAAGTATCAAAGCTACTCGTTCACAGCAGATAGACATTGCCTTGCATGTTGCCCAGACCAATACTTTAGAGGAATGGCAAAAAGGCTTAGATGATGTGTTGAAAGATGCGACAACCAATAGCAAAACAGCTTTACAAAAAACGAATGCTTGGTGGAAGGCTTTTTGGGATAGAAGCTACATTTATATTGAAGGAAAAGACAGCACGGTTTCTCGTAATTACCAACTTTTCCGTTATCAATTAGCTTGTAATGCTTATGGAAAATGGCCGACTAAGTTCAATGGCGGATTGTTTACTTTTGACCCTGCTCATGTTGATAAAACCTATCCTTTTTCCGTTGATTTTAGGCTTTGGGGTGGCGGAACGATGACGGCACAAAACCAACGATTGGTTTATTTTCCGATGTTTAAAAGTGGTGATTTTGATATGTTAAAGCCACAATTTGATTTTTACTTACGTTCGCTGAAAAATGCAGAACTGCGAAGTAAAGTCTATTGGAATCATGCAGGGGCTTGTTTTACAGAACAAATTGAGAATTTTGGCTTACCAAATATTTTTGAATATGGGCTAAAGCGTCCCGAAGGGTATGATGCAGGCATGGAATACAATGCTTGGCTTGAATATGAATGGGAAACGGTGTTGGAGTTTTGTTTGATGATGCTAGAAACAGAGCGATATGAAGGAAGAGATATTTCGGAATATGTGCCTTTTATAGAAAGTTGCCTGACTTTTTATGATGAACATTATCAACTTTTGGCAAAAAAACGAGGTGTAAAAGCATTCGATGAGCAAGGGCAATATATTTTTTATCCAAGCTCTGCTGCGGAAACCTTTAAAATGACCTACAATTCAACAACAGTGATTTCGGCGTTGAAGGTGATATTAGCAAGAGTCGTTGAGTTGCCTGAAAAATATTTAGACAGTACTAGAAAACAAAAGTGGGGAGGAATGTTAAAACGTATTCCACCTATTCCATTGCAGGAAATGGCAGGACATAAAACCCTTGCACCTGCACAAACTTGGGCTAGGGTACAGAATTCAGAAGCCCCACAACTATATCCTGTGTTCCCTTGGGGAATTTATGGCATTGGGAAACCCGATTTAGATGTTGCCGTCAATACCTATCGTTTAGACCCACATATACAAAAATATAGAAGTCATATTGGTTGGCGACAATATAGTATTTTTGCAGCACGTCTCGGACTAAAAGAAGAAGCTCAGGAACTTACCAGAGAAAAATTCAAAGATTCAAATCATCGTTTCCCAACATTCTGGGGACCAGGTTTCGACTGGACTCCTGACCATAATTGGGGTGGTTCGGCAATGATTGGCTTGCAAGAGATGCTGATGCAAGTAGATGGCAAAAAAATATATCTATTACCTGCTTGGCCAAAAGATTGGAATGCCGAATTCAAATTACATGCTCCTTATAATACAACTGTTGAAGGTATTGTAAGAAATGGCAAGCTTGAAAAGCTGGTAGTAACTCCTGAGGCTAGGAAAGGTGATTTGGTCGTGATGGAGTAGTATAGACTAGTCGTATCAAAAAAAGAAGTTATTCTAAGTAAGTTTTTGTAGGGTTTAAATATTTCATATATTACGATTATAAAATAACAAGGGATATTTTATTAACTGCTCCTGAATATAAATGAAAAAGTGTACCCTCTTACTAATAACTTCTATACTTTTTTGGTCTTGTTCCTCATCAAAAGTTTTGAGGAACGCTCAAGTGAATGCCCTAAAGAATAGCTTTTGTACGCCCAATCATAAGATTAACTATGCAATTTTTGAAGAGGCATCAGATTTAACCTCTCAGGATTTTATTAATTCTAATCTCACTGAAAACAATTATGCCGTTGCTAAATCGCTAGGAATTTTAAATGATCTTCATGATTATCTTACTATTAAAAAAACTTCAAATGATGGCATAAGGCTTACCTTATTAGAAAAGAAAGATCAGATAAACGCTAAAATTCAGCTTGCAAGGTTAGATTTAGAGGCTATTTCTTCTGAATTACTTTGTGAAAGTGTTCGAAGTCATCAAATACTTGATTATTTGGATGATTATAACTCAAAAAGGACAAATCGTTTGTTAGTTGGTTCTGTAATTCTTGGTGCAGTAAGTGCGGGAGTTACTTCTTTTATCGAATCTGATAATCTGAACAAAACCATCAGCGTTGGCGCGGGCTTAATAGGGGCTGGTGTAGGTATTATCACAATTAACCCTAAAGGGAAAAAAGTAGAATTTTATCATCATCGAAACCTGCTTAAAAACATTTGGGAGGAATCAAATAATGATAAAAATTTATCACCTTTTATCTGGAAGTTATTGACTGATAAGCAAATGAGTAATGCTAAAACAAACTCTTTGGCCTACAATATTAAAACAAGATGGCAACATATTTTAATGGATGATGGAGAAATAAATCAGGCAGACCTGAAACTGTTTTTCGGCGAAGGGGGGCTATATACAGTAGAAGACCTACAACAACTTGAAAGTATGATTAATCAGTTGCGTTCTACAATTGATGAACTAAATCAGGATATTCTGTCTCTTTCAATTATCATTTCAAATCATCATTGAGGGAATTAAGGAGATGTTGTTTGGTTAAATACTTTTGAAGAAATGCTTCCATTTTATCAGCTTGGTTGAAAATTCTAACGATTTTCCCGTATTTGTCTATAATTATATGGGTTGGATAGATATTGAAGCCTAAGGTGTCCTCAATATATTCTTGTGGTACTTTTACATTACTATAGTTCAAGGGTTTTGTAGCTAAAAAGGTCTTTAATTTTTTATTATCGTCATAAGCAAAGCTAATAAACGAAATATCATCGCGATTAGCATACTGTTTAGTTAGGTTATTAAGTAAAGGGAATTCTCTAATACACGCAGTACAACGTAAAAACCATGTTTTTACTATGACATATTTCCCTTTATTACTTTTAGACGAAACCTTTTTATTGTCTAAAGAAATAAAATCATAGCTTGGAAATGCACTGCCTTCTAGCTTAAAATATGCAAGTTCAGTTGATGCTATATTTTTAATGGTATTGCTAATATCATCTGAACTGCTATTTATGTTAAATAATTGAAAACGGACTTCATCACTTGGGTTTTCTGCTTTTAGCCTTACAGGTATATGTTTCCCTTCAGTAAGTTTTGTTAGAAAAGTAAGCTTATCAATCTTGTGAGAGGCTTCATCATAAGCCGTAAAATCGGAAGAGAGCTGTGTATCCGAGTTATAATAAGTCCACCATTTTGTGAAGTCGGACGAAATCAATTTAACATCCGTATTAGGTATGAGATTATCATGTTTTGCTTGGCAAGAACATATTATGAAAATGGAAATAAATATCGCAATTCTTTTCATGTAAGATTATTTTTGAATAATAAACAGTGTTAATGAAAAACGGGTTTTACTTTTAGCTCCTCGTAGTATCAGACGGAAATTTATTTTTCGTTCCAAGTTAAATAAGACTTGAAACAGCTTGGTAAATAAGACATTATATAGTTATTTTACCACTCTTGAATGATAACGCCCAATTGTTTATCCATCAAAGCAAATTCTTTAGCACCCCAAGGGCGAAGCGTAATAACTTTCAGATTTGGATGAAGGAATTCAGGATGAGACTTAGAAACTTTCTCATAAACTTCCTCAATATTCTTTGTGACTAATCTAAATTCAGGGTTATGTTCCTTTGCAAGTTCAGCATTTTCAAAAAGATTTATACGTAAACCATCTTTTTCTAATACACAAAATGGATTGAAGGATTTTATTTCATTGTGACTTATAGTAAAACCTAAACAGTCGACAAATAATGTCAGTCCATCATTTATGTCGACATAAAAAATATTAGGAACTAATTTTTCAAAATTCATGGAGTGATATTATTAAAATTTTAGAAGTTCTTATTCTTAGCTCCACGAAGTCTCAGACTTTGTGGTAAATATACAATTCAGTATCAGACTGAATTGTATTTGTCGTTCCAAGTTAAATAAGCCTTGAAACAGCTTGGGTTCAGTATTGTTGAAGAACAAACTCCAACAAAGACTAGACAAACACTTATTTTTTTATGAGCAATTCAGCTTGGCGTATTATTTCATTTTGTTGTTTAATATAACTTTCAAGTGATTTTGTCTTTGGTAAATTGTCTCTTTGATATTTTTCCATCAACGGTAATGTCTTTACTATTTTTAAAGCAGTATGAATATCAGAGATTGTTAAATTATTGCTCTCTATTGTTTTTAGTAATTTGTTGTGCTTTGTAATTGAGGAATTGTATTTTTTTAAATTACCCGCAATCAGCTTTCTCATTTTATCTCTCAACAATGAATCTTGAATTTCTGATGTGTAATCTTTAGCTTCATCATAATACTGTATATTTTTTTCATTAAAATTATTAAACAAATATATTGAATCTCTTTTGCTATTATTTACTTGCTCAAGTTTGTCTTCAAAGGTCTTCAAATCAGTATTTTTGTTTATAAGTTCACTGTAAAGATTTTCCAATAAGCTTTCACTTCGGCTTTTTGAAAGAAGGATGTCAGATGAACTGTTGTCCTCTAAAGCTTTTGGAGTTTCATTTGATTTAGCATTGTCCTGTTGACTAGTATTATTGCAAGATGTAAGTATCAAAACTAAAATGGATGATATAAATATTTTGGTTGTCATAGAATGAGAGCTTATTTGTTAATATGAGATATGTATACTCCTAAAGTACAACCTTATTTTTCCATAAAAAAACTCGACGTTTTTTTTCAATAAAATAATAACTAAAAGATAAGTCGTTTAGTAATCCAAGTTGAGCCTAACCCACAAACGAGAATAGTTTATCCAGATTTACTCCGTAATTTTCGCTCTTTAATTCAGAGCATTCTTAACCAAAACCATGAGGCACAAATTCCTACCTTTTCGTCTATTCCTTTTCTTGAATTGCTTATTGCTTAGTCAATCCATTTTTGCTAATACACCTTGCAAAGTTACCGCCTTGCAATGTGAATATTTGGTTAATCCGTTGGGGATTGATGCCACCTCACCACGTTTTACTTGGCAGTTGGCTGATGCCCGACAAGGAGCAAAACAGACGGCTTACCAAATTTTGGTGAATACCGATTCAATGGCTTTAACAAATGGCATTGGCAAAGACTGGAATACTGGCAAAAAGAGTGCTTCACAAACGTTAGTAAGCTATCAAGGTAAATCGCTACAAGCCTTTACAAAATACTATTGGCGAGTAATTGCATGGGACAAGGACGGTCAGCAAACCAGTTCGGGAATCGCCAGTTTTGAAACGGGGATGATGAATATGAGCAATTGGCAAGGTGCTTGGATTAGTGATTCAAGGGATGTACATACTAAACCTACTCCCTATTTTAGAAAGACCTTTCATACCATTAAGAAAATCGTTTCGGCTCGTGCATACATTGCGGTGGCGGGCTTGTACGAGTTGTATATTAATGGTGAAAAAATCAGTAATCACCGCTTAGACCCTATGTACACGCGTTTTGATAGACGTACCTTGTACGTGACCCATGATGTAACGAAGCAATTGCAGTCGGGTAAAAATGCTATTGGAGTACTCTTGGGAAATGGTTGGTACAATCATCAATCTACAGCAGTTTGGTATTTTCACGAAGCCCCTTGGCGTGGACGACCAACCTTTTGCATGGATATTCGAGTGAAATATGATGATGGTACTAGCGAAGTAATAGCTTCGGGTAAAGACTGGAAAACAGCTTTGAGTCCCATTATTTTTAATAGTATTTACACCGCAGAACATTACGATGCCCGATTGGAACAGCCAGATTGGAACAAAGCCAGTTTTGATGATAAACAATGGAAAGATGTTATTTTCAGAACAGCACCTTCAAATAACATCATCGCTCAGGCTTTACAACCAATTAGAAACGTAGAAGAAATTTCAACCAAAAGTTTGAATAAAATCAATGATACTACCTATGTTTTTGATTTAGGCAGAAACATTTCGGGTGTAAGTAAAATCAAGGTTTCGGGAAAAGTAGGAACAGTTTTACGCTTAAAACACGCTGAAAGATTGTATCCTGATGGACGTGCCGACTTGTCGAATATTGATGTTCATTACCGCCCTACTGATAATAAAGACCCTTTTCAGGTAGATATTATTACGTTATCGGGCAAAGGTGAAGAAAGCTTTATGCCTCATTTTAATTACAAAGGATTTCAATATGTAGAAATAACGAGTAGTCAGCCAATAGCCCTGACAAAAGAAAGTTTGGTAGGATATTTTATGCATAGCGATGTGCCAGTGGTGGGAAAGATAAATTCATCAAACCCGACGATTAACAAAATTTGGTCTGCTACCAATAATGCTTATTTATCAAATCTATTTGGTTATCCAACCGACTGTCCGCAAAGGGAGAAAAATGGTTGGACAGGTGATGCTCATATAGCCAGCGAAACAGGCTTGTATAATTTTGATGGTATTACCATTTATGAAAAATGGCTTGCCGATCACCGCGATGAGCAACAAGCCAATGGTGTGTTGCCTTCTATCATCCCTACAGATGGTTGGGGTTATGAATGGGGAAATGGACCAGACTGGACAAGTACTATCGCCATTATTCCTTGGAATATCTATTTGTTTTATGGTGATACTAAGATCTTGGCAGATAATTATGAAAACCTCAAACGCTATGTCAATCATATTGAATCTATCAGTCCTACAGGTTTAACCACTTGGGGTTTGGGCGATTGGGTGCCTGTAAAATCTAAAACACCTGTACAATTAACGTCGTCTGCTTACTATTTTGTAGATGTTACTATCTTAGCAAAAACTGCAAAACTATTTGGTAAAACTGCTGATTATGAAAGATATTCCGCTTTGGCGAATAAGATTAAAACAGCTTTTAACAATAAATATTTAAACAAAGAAACAGGTATTTATGGTAATGGTGTCCAAACAGAATTGAGCGTTCCGCTATATTGGGGATTAGTGCCAGAAGAATTGAAAGCGAAAGTAGCCGCCAATTTAGCCAAGCGAGTAGAAGCAGACAATAACCATTTAGATGTAGGATTGTTGGGTACAAAAGCCATTTTAAATGCTTTAAGTGAAAACGGATATGCTGATGTAGCCTATAAAGTAGCCTCGCAAGAAACCTTTCCTTCGTGGGGTTGGTGGATTGCTAATGGTGCAACCACCCTTTATGAAAACTGGCCGATTGATGCTAAAAGTGATATTTCAATGAACCATATCATGTTTGGCGAAATCGGGGCATGGTTGTATAAAGGCATTGGAGGAATTAAACCTGATGCCTCGCAAGCAGGGTTTAAGAATATTATCTTGGCACCTAATTTTGTAGAAAACCTTAATCATTTTGAAGCTTCACATGATGCTCCACAAGGGAAGATAGTTTCTTCATGGAAAAGAGTAGGCACAAAAATTTTGTATAATATTATTATTCCAGCGAATGCCACAGCAACGATTTTGCTTACTGTAAACAAATCGCAGCATATTCAAAAACAATATACAGTTGAAGAAAAAGTAGTGTCGGATACCCATAAACAATTAAAAATTAACACATTAACAGCAGGAACTTATCAGTTCGAGATTCAGTAAATAATTTCAGATATGAAAAAAAGCGTTTTCTTCTTATTTCTTATTTTATTAGGTTCAACAGCTTTTGCACAAGTAACACCTTTGTTCAAACCAGAAGTAAAAAAAGTGTTGTTTTTAGGAAATAGTATTACCTATGCAGGTTCTTATGTAAATGATATTGAAGCTTATTGTATAGCACATTTCCCTAATCAGAAAATAGAATTTATCAATGTTGGTTTACCTAGTGAGACGGTGTCTGGTCTTTCGGAAGATGGGCATGCGGATGGTCGATTTCCTCGTCCTGACTTGCATGAACGTTTGTCAAGGGTATTAGCGCAGACTAAGCCAGATTTAGTATTTGCTTCTTATGGCATGAATGATGGAATTTATTTACCGTTGGATTTAGTCCGTTTTCAAAAATTCAAAGATGGGGTTCAATGGTTGCATGATAAAGTGGTAGCTTCTGGTGCCAAAATAATTCACCTTACACCACCTATATATGATGAAGCAAGAGGTAAAAAGATTGGTTATGCTGACGTGTTAGATACCTATTCCGACTGGTTGTTAAGTCAAGTAAAAAAAGAAAAATGGGAAGTGATAGACATACATTATCCTATGCAAAGAGTATTAGAGGCACATCGAAGATTAGACCAACGATTAGGCATTGAAAGCTATTTTACTTTGGCAAATGATGGCATTCATCCAGGCGAAGCAGGGCATTGGATTATGGCAAAAAGTATTTTAATGCATTTAGGAGCTTTAGACGTTGCCAAAGCACCAACAGTTCAAGCAACGCTCACTAATATTACTGAGCCAGAGGCTTTTATGAAGCTAGTTACACAACGCCAAAATATTATGAAAGATGCATGGCTTACAAGCATTGGACACCGTCGCCCAGAAATGAATAAAGGTTTGCCTTTGGAAGATGCACAAGTCAAAGCCCAAGAATTAGAAGTACAAATTCGAGCGATGATAAAGTGAGGAAATTAATGAAGACTTTTATGGGGTGATATGTAATTTTCATGCCATAAAAACCTTTAAACTTCCCAAATTGTGGAACTATTTAGTTGTATTTGTACTTATGAGAATATGCTCACATAAAACCTTAAAAGAGTTTTGGCATAAATACCCTGATGCAAGAACCTCATTGGAAATCTGGTATGAGAAGATGGAGGAAAACACGTATGAAAACCCCAATCAAATAATAGAAGATTTCAAAGGTGCTGATATTGTGGGTAATGGGAGAATTGTTTTTAACATTGCTCTTAACAAATACAGGTTAGTTGCTTATGTCAGGTACAAATTTTTTGCGGTTTATGTAAGATTTTTGGGTACTCATAAGGAATATGACAAGATAAAAGACATTTCAAATATATAAAATGATGGAAACGAAAATTCAAATCAAGCCGATTACTAATGAACAAGAATTTGCTGAAGCAAATGAGCTTATTGAGTTGCTATTAGAATGTCCAGAAGGTTCTGAAGAAGAAAAAATATTAGAGGCTGTTACTATTTTGGCAAGTGAATATGAAAAGAAAAACTATTCATTACCCAAACCAAATCCTATAGAAGCCATAAGATACAGAATGGCTGAATTACAGCTTAGTCAAAAAGATGTGGCTAAATATTTTGGAGGGGAAAATAGAGTATCAGAAGTATTGAATGGTAAAAGACAGCTAAGCCTTAAAATGATTAAAAATTTGCATCAAAATTTAGGTATTTCTGCTAATAGTTTAATTTCGATGTAAGAATTTTTATACTTCTACTCTCTTTAAAAAATATTTCTTACTATGATTCTTTTTCCAAAAAAGAATATATTTTCTACTTGAATAAGTTTTAATTCTTTTAACAAGTTTGTTATTATCAATACGATATGATTGTAACTTATTTTTTAAGATTTTAAACTTTAAGTGATATTCAATTTCATTTTCTCTTTTTAATTCATAGGGATGTGTATTATAAAGTTTTTCAAAATCAACAATAGTATCTTTCCCAACAATTTTGATTGCATCTGCTGGCTCATCTTTAAGTTTATAAAATCGTAAATAGAGCTTATCTTTATGAGTTTTGTAAATTCCTTCAAGTTCAGTATTTTCTAAGTCACCCGACAATTGATAATGAAACGTGCTATCGGACTTTAATACAATATTAGTCTTAAAAAATACCAATTGAGCAAAATTAGAGCGATACCGACCAGTTATTACTTTATTTGTATCACAAGAAGCGAACAAAATACTAAAGAAAATGCCAATAAGCATATGGTTTCTCATACGATTTTCAGGTTTGACTATTGTATTATAAAGTTGTGTAGTTGAGGGCTGAACTATTATATTATGTTTATGGAATAGTTTCCACACCAGAAAACTTAAATTCCTCGTCAACCTTTAAAAAGTAAATACCTAGCTGGGCTCCTTCATGTCCAAGGGCATACTCATTAGGTTTCCAAGTTGTTAAAAAAGCAATTATGTCAACACGCTTACTATTTTGTCTATGAAGTATTATTTCTTTAGACTTTGATGCTCTTTCCCAACTTTCAGAGTTCTTGATAGCTTTTAGATGGTTATCGAAAAAATCTTTTCTCTTTATGTCATAAATTCCAAGGTTTGAATTTTTTGCATCTTCACATATAATACATGAGATTACCCTTGTTGATATTTTCTGGAATTCTACAAAGTTTGGTTTTTTAAAGTTTTTAAAAACTTTATCTAATGCTCTTATTACTAAAAGACTATCCTTTTTACTAATAACCTGTCCATTACAAATAGTAATCCCAAATAATAAAATCACTACAATTAATTTTTTTTCATATTATTTATGTGGTTTGTCTATGACAAGTGTAAAATTTATTACTTTGTAACGAACGGTAGCGCTAAACACAAGTATTACTGCTACAATTAAAATTATTTAGACAAATTAATATTTTACGATATTCCTCATGGCATGACTTGAAAGCTATTTTGAGAATACACAAATTTCTATCAGTCATGCCATGAGTAGGGTTTATAAGAAGTAAGTAAAATATTCACTAAATCACTCATTCACAACTCACTCAATAACTAATAAGAACTCTCATCCAATTTTACTTTTCCTTTAAAAGTCCAGAATACAAAAAATGTATAGGTTGCCACGATGGGTACTCCAATGACAGCAAAGAGCAAGATAATTGATAATGATTTTTCAGAAGAAGCTCCATTATAAATGGTAATTGAGTATTTTGGGTCTAAAGTCGAATGAATAATTTTAGGAAATAAGTTGATGGCGACTGTTACTAAAAGTGACGCCATCGTAAAGGCAGACGATAAAAAAGCCAACATATATTTTCCTTTTTCTAATAACCTACGGGTATTAATAATAATTAAAACCGTAAGCATAGGTACGGCAAAAAGCGTAGGATGAGCTTTGAATTTAGCCGCCATGCTTGGGAAGTACACCAACGTTACCATTGTTTGCATGATGTAACAAATCACAAAAAAGCGACTGGTATCACGTACCATAATAGACAGTTTTGTATAAAGTCTGCTTTCCGTTTTCATTACTAAATAGATAGAACCATGCATCGTGCAAGATGCTAAAGTCGTAAGACCCGTCAGTAAAGCATAAGGATTTAGTAGCTGCAGAAAATCTCCTTGATATTCAAAATTTTCATCAATCGGAATACCTTGAATAAGGTTGCCCAATACAACACCTAATAAAAAAGCAATTAGCGTACTGGCAAGAGAATAAACAATATCCCACATTTGTCGCCACCAAAGCATTGCTTCTTTACTCCTAAATTCAATGGCAATAGCCCGAAGAATCAATACCATCAGAAATAGCATGAATGGAATATAGAATGCAGAAAATAAAGTAGCATATACTTCGGGAAAGCCTGCAAACAATGCACCACCACCAATTACTAGCCATACTTCGTTGCCATCCCAAACAGGACCAATGGCATTGAGGGCGATTCTTCTGCTTTCTTCTTTTTTAAAGAGTAAATGAATAGCGCCAGCACCTAAATCAAAGCCATCCAAAATAGCATATCCAGTAAAAACTGCCCCAATGACGGCAAACCACCAAGTGGGCAAATCTATTCCTAAAAAAGTAGCCATAAGCTTTTTTGAGTTTAAAGTTGTTGAGTTTAAAAGAGTTGTAGAAAACCCTTAATCTAAAATAGGATTGTTACGCTTAGATGAATGAATTATCTCATCAGTGTGATGATGTTCAACAGGGCCATGTTTTATTTTTTTGTTCAAAAGGTAGATAAAGAGACAAAAAAGCAAAACGTAAATGACAGTAAACATAATTAACGAAAACCATACCTGATTGGCTTTGACTGATTTTGAAAGGGCATCCGAGGTTCTGAGTAATCCATACACTACCCACGGTTGCCGACCTACTTCGGCAGAATACCAGCCTACCTGATTGGCAATTTGTGGTAACAGTACCGAAAAAGAAAAGACTAACATCAACCATTTTTGCTTGAATAAAGTACCCTTATACCAAAAAAACGAGGCTAATAAAGTAAGAGCAATCAGAGTCATTCCTATTGAAACCATTAGATGATAAGTCTGGAATACAAAATTTACAGCTGTCGGTCGGTCTTGTTTAGGGAAGGCACGTAAGCCTTTTACGGGAGTAGAGAAGTCTTGATGAAGTAAAAAAGTTAAACCTTTAGGGATTTTTAACCCTGATACTTGCTCGGTTTTAGTATCTACATAACCCATTAAATACATGTCTGCCACGGCTGAACTATCATAATGACCTTCAAAAGCTGCTAATTTAGCAGGCTGGTTTCTAGATACCCCATCTGCCGAATGATGTCCTGTAAATAATTGTGCTAATGCTGAAATAGTGGCCACTGTCAGCGCAATTTTAAAGGCTTTTTTAGAAAGCGCTACATGGCGTTCTTTATAAATATAATATGCATGAACACTTAGTACTAAAAACGAACCTGCTAAGAAAGAACCTATCCAGACGTGTGATAATCTATCCACAGAAGACGGATTAAAAACCATTGCCCAAAAATCTGTAATTTCTGCTCTTGCTTTTAGCCCTTCACCTACAATGTGATAACCCGCTGGGGTTTGTTGCCAAGAGTTAGCGACCACAATCCAAACAGCTGAAAACATTGAGCCTAACGTAACCATGATAGTGGCAAAAAAATGTACCGCTGGACTTACTCTATTCCATCCAAAAATTAAAATGCCTAAAAAGCCAGACTCGAGGGCAAAAGCAAAAATACCTTCTGCTGCCAAAGCTGAACCAAAAATATCACCAACATAGCGTGAATATGAAGCCCAGTTTGTACCAAATTCAAACTCCATTACAATACCTGTGGCTACTCCAATACCAAAAATTAGGGCAAAAATTTTAATCCAAAAGCGTGTTAATTGCTCATAAACTTTATCACCTGTTTTTAAATATAGGCCTTCCATACAAACCATCACGAGGGCTAGTCCAATACTTAAAGGAGGATAGATATAATGAAAGGCGATAGTGAAAGCGAACTGAATCCGAGATAATATTTCTACATTTTCCATAAGCTGTATGTATTAAAAGATTCCTCAAAAGTAAGACCTAAAGAATCATTTCTACCTTAAAATCGCTAAAAATATAAGTATTTTTTTGCCTAATTTCTCTCTGATTTTAGCATGGCAAATTAAGTTTGACAGACCCAAGAAAATATAGGAATATTAGGGATTAATAAGCGAAACAGGGATGAAAATAATAGAGAAATTTGTAGGGATAAACTTCCAATCACAATAAATACATGTTTACCCTATAGAAACTCATACAGTAACTTTGAATGTTTATTCACCAAATGAATTCGTAAATTAGCGACTATAAATAAAATTCATTCCTCAAAAAGGAATTCAACTTAATTCAATCATGAAAAAACTATCATTATTACTATGTTTTTTATTATCAATTAATTTAGCGTTCTCTCAAAAGAAAGAAAAAGGCTGGGTTTCTCTGTTTGATGGTAAAACTTTTGCGGGTTGGCATGTAAATGAAGAACATCCTTCTACATTTACAATTGAAGATGGAACAATAAAAGTGGCAGGCGAAAGAGCTCACTTATTTTATGAAGGTGCTGTTGGTAATCATGATTTCAAGAATTTCGAACTGAAATTAAAAGCAAAAACTTTACCTGGCTCTAATTCTGGTATATTTATTCATACAGCTTATCAAGCGTCAGGATGGCCAGAAAAAGGATACGAGGTTCAAGTAAACCAAACACATGGCGACTGGCGTAAGACAGGTAGCTTGTACGGTATCAATGATGTTAAGGAAAATTTAGCGAAGGATAACGAATGGTATGAGTACCATATCATTGTGCAGGATAAAAGAATTATCATCAAAATTGACGATAAGGTAGCTGTTGATTACACTGAGCCAGAAACACTGCCAGCAGATCGTGGCTTGAAAAAGCTTAGTTCTGGAACAATCGCTTTACAAGGACACGACCCTAAAAGCGTTGCCTATTTTAAAGATATTAAAATCAAGATTTTGAAGTAATAATTTTTGATTTTAAACAGTAAAAGCCAGCCCAATTGGGCTGGCTTTTACTGTTTAAAACTTTATCGTTAAAACAATTTCTCTTGTGGTGGTTTTGCACCTGCCAAGCGGATATAAACGGTAGTTTGTCCTCTATGGTGAGTTTGGTGTTCGAAAGACTTAGCTAATGCCATTCCTTTGGTCATTTCAAATCTGCCGAACAACTTTATGTTTTCGTTCAATTGAGCAGGAGTCATTTTCTTTACACTGCTTATTACAAAATCATAACCTGCCATTACTAATTTTGTAACGTTTGCTTTTGATTTGTCAGTACTCTTTTCTGATTCTCCCATTCCGATTGGACTTTTTTCCCCCGTAGCCGCTGTAGTAAAACCATAGTTAGCATCAGTCAAGTGAAGCATTTGTTCAGCGAATGAACGCATTTCAGGCGTTGGTTTCAAGGCATATCCTGTTTCAGGCATCGCATCAAGGTATTCTTTGGTATACGTTTTGGCTCGTTCCCACTCTTTTACCATTTCATCAACTGATGTTTGAGCTTGGGCAAAATTCATGACACCTAAAGTAAATATTAGGGACATTAACAGTTTAACTGATTTCATAGTTTTGTGTTTAAAATTTGAATTGAAAGATATGTTATTAGAATGCAAAAATACGTTTTAAATAATATTTGACATCAAAGCCATTATTATTTAAAGAGAGTTAATATAGAAAATGGTATAGTCAAAATTAATATATCTAAATGAAATTTTGACATTCGACCTAAAGTCTACTGCTTTTATAATTCCATTTTATAATTTCAGGAATTTGTATCCAAACATGCTCTGGAATCCCAAACTTTGATTTTTCAAAAAATATTTGATTGTCTTGCCAGACTGTTATAAAGTCCCAATAAGCCAAAAAAAAGCTTGCTTCATGAACAAATTCCATCCAACCTTCTGCTACTAGTTCATTATCTATATTATATATCGCAATTCCAGAAAAATTTTCTAGCGACCCATCTAAGTAATGAGTATTGTGTCCTTCTATACAACTTTGTGACCAATCAAATTTTAAACTAGTAGTTGAAATACCGTAATGTGCTAAGTCTGCTAATAGTTGAGCTTCAACGATTGCCCTCAGTTGCGGTCCCATATAATCTGATAACCCTAACCCTTCATAGTTTGGTTTTTGCATATTCAATATGATGCCTAAAGTCTAAATTTATTATTTTATCAAAGATATATTTGAAATTTTATAAATCCTTACTTGACACACTGACTTTAGAATCTTATGTTTGTCCTACAATATCTAAAACATAATTTAATAATTAGCTATGATGAAGTATGTAACACAAAATGGAGAGGTGCTTGAAGGGGAGACTTATCCTGACATAATTGTTGGATTTCGTAATGGATTAGAGTTTCCAGCTAACCAAACAACGCTGGAATTTATGGTTAGCTTTGCTAACAGACATCTTAAATCAAATGGTTCAAAAATTAGTACGCTTTCGTACGGTGCTTTTTTAGCAGACTTAGTCACTAATAAGTATCTGACAAAAGCTGAATAAAAATGTAAGTCTCTCGTTTTAATAATTAGAACGAGAGATTTTATATTAAAGGCTTTGTTGTAGCGCTACTATCTGCTCAAACTCATTCTTCAACTTATAACTTAAATTTTCAAAAATCTCGAAGTACTTCATATAAGTTTCATGATTTTTAAGATTTGGTTGGTAAATCTCGCTCGATTTTACTGTTGCTGCTGCCGCTTCGAGATTCCTATAAGCTCCTAGTTGTGTCAGTCCAAGTAAGGCTGTTCCTAACGCTACACTGTCATGATGGTCGTTCACATAGATATTTTTTCCATACATGTCTGTCAGAATCTGAGTCCATAGAGGTAAAGACGCATAAGCTCCGTTGATATAAAGGCTATCAAAATTTCTATGCGTTTCAAGAATTTTGCCAATACTATATATCTCAAAAAGAATACCTTCTAGCGTAGCACGGACAAAATGTTTTCGTTCATGACTGATATTCAAACCAAAATACATTCCACGAGCATTAGCATTCCAAAGTGGCGCTCTTTCTCCCAATAAATAAGGTAAAAATAATAAGCCATCAGCACCAGCCTTTACTTGGGCGGCCTCCTTAAATAAATCGTTGACGACATCCTCAAAGTCTAAGTCACCAGAGAAATCACCGAATTGTCGGGCAAACCATTCAAAAACTACTCCTCCATTATTCGTTGGGCCACCCGAAACATAATAGCCATCGGCTAGTAAATAATTAAAAAAGCGGTTCTTATCATCTTTCAGTACCTCTTTACCAGCCACTCGTACAGCACCACTCGAACCAATCGTGATGGTAGCTCTGCCTGAACCAACAATTCCTGCTCCCAGGGTAGCCAAACAACCATCACTAGCGCCGACAATCAGGGTAGTTTTGGCAGGCAAGCCCAAGGTAAAGCAATATTCTTTTTTCAGAAATAAATTGGTATTGAATACAGATAGTGGTTCAGAGAGTCGGTCAGCAGTAATGCCTGCAAAATCTAACGAATCTTGATTCCACTTAAGCTGATGGATATCAAAAAGCCCCGTTGATGACGCAATACTATGGTCGACTACATATTCACCAGTAAGCTGTTTGATAACGTATTCTTTTAACGAAATAAATTTATGAGTTTGTGCAAAACGCTCTTTGTCATGATTTTTTATCCAAGTAATCTTTACAATGGGTGACATCGGGTGAATGGGCGTTCCCGTTGTGTTAAAAATACTTTCCCCTTTAGGATATTGCTTTAAGGCTTCGGCTTCTTTTACTCCTCTATTGTCTGCCCAAATAATAGCATTTCCTAGGGGCGTCCCATTTTTATCAACGGCCAATACACTGTGCATCGAAGAGCTAAAACAGATAGCAGTTACTTTATATTTTTTAGGATGAACATATTCGTTCAATAGATTTTTGAGAATATAAAGTGTAGTAATGAAAATTTGCTCAGGGTCTTGTTCGCTATAATCTGGCTGGGGATGAAAGGTTGGGTATGAACCTTTTTTCCAACAAAGCAGTCGCCCATTCATATCAAAAGCATGAACTTTAACAGCAGAAGTATTAATGTCGATGGTAATAAGACAATCCATAGTTATGTGTAAGCTATGAGCCGTAAGCTATCAGCTGTGAGCTTTTTTAAGTTTATAAAATTGGGTAATTTCTTTGCTATCAGCTTTCGGTAATCGGCTGTCAGCCTTAGGTTTTTTTCATTTTTACTATTTGCTGATAGCTGATGACCGAAAGCCTAAAGCTATTTAATCAGTATTTTTTCTAAACTCTCGTGGCGTATAGCCAGTTAGTTTTTTGAATGTCGATGAAAAATGCTGGGATGAATAAAAGCCTGTTTCCAATGCAATATCAGTTAAACTTAAATCTTTTCGACTTAATAATTTAATGGCTTCAGATATTCTGATATTGATAAGGTAATTTAATGGAGAAAAACCCGAAAATGCCTTTACTTTTTCACTAAAGGCGGTTGTTCCTAATCCCACCAAACCAGCCATTTCTTCTACCGACCACGAATGTGATAAGTTCTCTCTAAGAGTTTGCTCCAATTTCAAAAAAGTTTGTGGGAAATCTCGCCTGAGGTTATCCTGTTTGCTCAAATGTCTCACCGCAGTAATCAATAGCTCATCAATTAAATGGTTGACGCGCGTTCTGTAACCTAATTCTTTAGAGAATAACTCTGATTCAATATTTTGAAAGATTTGCTGACAAGCTTTTAAACGTGTTAGAACAGGTTTTTTATTAAGCGTAAGAATTTTTCCAATGACTCTTTGGTCTGTTTCCGAAATACTACTCCATTCGCCCAAAACTAATTCTCCATTGGCTTCGAAATGAGAAGGTTTTATCGTAATCCACATTAATGCACCAATGTCATATGCTCCTTTACTACTCCCGCTTGACTGCCACGGACAAGTCAAAGAGACGTCGTTTGGATAAAGTAAATAAGGTTGCCCATCAATAACCCAATCAAATTTCCCATCAATAATCAAACAAATTCTGATGCCTTCGTTTGTTTTTATTTCTTGGGAATTGAGCTGAATATTTTGGATTTTATAATTGGCAAACTCAATAATGTACGGGAAATACGACAATTCCTTCGCCTTTCCTTGGTACAGTATAAATTGACTCATCAGGTTATGGAATAATTGAAAGTTTTCGTGAGTGAGATTTTAACAAAATTAGGTCAATTTTTTATAAAAATATTACAAAAATCACCGCTGTAAAAAAATGAAAGTTTTTCTTGAAATAACCATGAAAATTTGTGCTCAATACATCCAGTATATCATTTAGAAATAGCCTAAGAGGAGAAATTAATATTAAGCTTTCACTCGAAAAGATAGTTATCTACTAGCTGTTTAAGTTGAAACTAGGTGAATAAGTAAATGTCGAAGGACAATACTACGAAGGTAAAAAATCAAAAACCCGTTAAATACAATAATTATTAACAATCAATTAATCGTTTACAAACCCTAAAATTTATTAATAATAACTCATAATAATTTATTCAAAAACGTAACTCAACTATGAAAAAACTTAGACTATTCTGTCATTTTGAAACACAGATTCTTCCCAGAGCCATTATATATTTGGCTTTGATGTTTTGCTCATTTACTTCAATGACTCAGGATTTAGTCGTGAAGGGAACAGTTACTGATAAAACTAATAGTGCTGTTCCGGGTGTTGCTGTTCAAATAAAAGGAACTAATCAAGGAACAAATACTGATGCTACGGGGAATTATAAAATTTCAATTCCTAGTAATGCCACTTTAATTTTTTCTTCTATTGGTTATGTTACCCAAGAAATTGTAGTGGGCGGAAAAAGCATTATTAATGTTTCGTTGGTAGACGAGACTAAAAACCTTGAAGAAGTAGTAGTAACTGCTTTGGGTATTAAGAAAGAAGCGAAAAAACTAGGCTATGCTACAGCTAGTGTAAATGCCGAACAAATAACCACTAACCGCCAAGTGAACTTTATGAATGGTTTACAAGGAAAAATGGCTGGGGTAAATATCACTTCTTTAGGTACAGGCCCTGCTGGGACGAGTAAAATCAGGATTCGTGGACAGTCGTCATTTAATGGACAAAACAATCCACTGATTGTTGTGAATGGTGTGCCTATGGATAATACCAATTTTGGCGCAAACCCAAATGGGAATAGTGACGGTTCGTTAGCTAACAGAAGTTTTAATACGTCTGATGGTGGTGATGGTTTGACAAGTATCAATCCAGATGATATCGAGACCATGACCGTTTTGAAAGGTGCAACAGCGGCGGCTTTGTACGGTTCTCGTGCAAAGGATGGTGTAGTAATGATTACCACTAAAACCAAAGGAACTGGAAAAGGAATAGGCATTGAGTACAATAGTAATTATACAGTCGATACACCATTGGATTATACTGATTTTCAATATGAATACGGTCAAGGAGAAAATGGTGTTCGACCTACTACGCCTAATCCACAAACAGGTGTTTGGAGTTTTGGAGAGAAGTTTCAGCCCGGTATGAAGCAGATTTTATTTGATGGCATAGAAGTACCTTACGAACCAGTTTATAATCGTATTAATAAATTTTATCGTACTGGAACGTCTTGGACGAATACCGTTTCTCTTTCTTCTGGTTCAGAAAAGGGTGGATTCAATTTATCGCTTTCTAATTTGAGCAATACCAGTATCGTTCCAAATTCTGATTATAACAAAAAGACGATAAATTTAGGCTTTAACTACAACCTGAATCCTAAGCTTATTTTAATGGGTAACATTAATTATTCAAATGAATATAATCGTAACCCACCGCAAATCGGTAACCAAGATTTAAGTACGCCAACGGTACTTTATACGCTATCAAACTCTATGCCTTTTGATTTACTTGAGTCTAAACGTTTAGATGCCAATGGAGACGAATATGTGTGGTCGCGTTTCAGAAACCGTACAAATCCTTATTATTCAGTATATGAACGCTTCGAAAATATACGTCGCGACCGTATTTTAGGCAATATTACTCTCCGCTATAATGTTACAGATTGGTTGTACTTACAAGGTAGAATTGGACAAGATTATTATTCTCGTGACCAAGATTATAACTTCCCAACGGGTGAAGCTTCATTAGGTGTTGCTCCAGTGGGCTTTGTCAATGGACAGTACACTCAAGAGACACGTCGCTTTCGTGAAACAAATGCGGATTTCTTGATTGGTGCTAAAAAGACTTTTGGTGATTTCAATATCGATTTAACATTGGGAGGAAACCAAATGTACCGTCGTAGTGATTATAACAGCGTTTATGTTCAAAACTTTGTAGTTCGTGGCCTTTATACGGTAATGAACGGACAGTTGAAAGACCCCTTATATGGACTTAGCGAACGTCAGGTAAATTCGTTATACGGTGCAGCTGAGATTTCTTACAAAAACTTTTTATTTGTGAACGTAACAAGCCGTAACGACTGGTTCTCAACACTTGCCCCAGGTTCACGCGCAGTTCAATATCCTTCGGTAACAGGAAGTTTTGTATTTACACAGGCTTTCAATACGATGCCTGATTGGCTATCATTTGGTAAATTAAGAGCAGCTTATGCAGAAGTAGGTAGTGATACCGACGTACAACCTTATGCTAACAACTTGTTTTATACCGTGGGTAGTAATCTTTTACAAAACCAGCCAATTGGTTCTATCAATACTACTACAGTTCCTAATTCGTCACTTCGTCCAATGCGTGTGAATGAAACAGAATTTGGTGTAGAATTGAAATTGTTCCAAAATAAAATAGGATTAGATTTTTCTTACTATAAGAAAATCACTTCAGACCAAATCCTGTCGGCACAGGTATCGGATGCATCTGGTTACCAAACTACCTTGTTGAACAGTGGTAAAAGCCAAAACGAAGGGATTGAAGCAATGCTTACTTTCTCGCCAGTAAAGAGCAATAAGTTTTCTTGGGATGTAAATATTAATGGTTCATACAATACTTCTAAAGTATTAGAATTAGCAGGAAACCAAAGTAATATCACTGTTGGAACGGGTATTTACACAGGAGTATTGCGTCAGGTAGTAGGATTACCGCTAGGACAGTTGTATGGCTTTGCTTACAAACGTGATGAGCAAGGACGTAAAGTGTTTAACGACCAAAGTGGTCGCCCAGAAAGAACAAATGATTTGGTGAGTTTTGGAAGTGCTTTACCAAAATGGGTTGGAGGGATTACCAATAATTTCCGCTATAAAGATATCCTATTCTCATTCTTGATTGACTTTAAGTTAGGAGGAAAAATGATTTCTGGTACAAACTACAATGCTTGGCGTGAAGGTTTACACAAAGGAACGTTAGTAGGACGTGAGCAAAACTACGTAATTGGTGAAGGTGTAAACAGCAAAGGAGAACCAAATGCAGTTAAAACACCTTTACAGTCTTATTATGAAACTATCCGTGCTAATAACATTGCTGAAGAATTTGTGTATGATTCGGGCTTCTGGAAGTTGCGTCAAATTACAATTGGGTATGATTTTACTAAAAAATTACCTAAAAACTGGTTTATCAAAGGCATCAAATTGAATGCAGTAGCTAACAATGTATTGATGATTAAAAAATGGGTGCCAAACCTTGATCCTGAGCAATTCGGCTTCTCGTCTGATAACCTTGTAGGTTTGGAATCAACAGGCTTACCAACTAGCAGAAGTATTGGATTCAATTTGAATGTTAAATTCTAAATATGCTTTGGGCTTTGAAATATTGCCTTTATCAATCATTGATAAAATTCAAAATGTTAAAATATTAACAATCAGAAAATGAAAAAAATAACATTATATATATTCAGTTTACTAATCGCTTCCAGCTTTCTAAGCAGTTGTGATAAGGGCTTTGACGAGTTAAATACCAACAAAGTAAACCCTACCGCCCTTAACCCTGTTTATGAATTAAACAATGCTACCCTCAGAACGTCATTTACATGGCAATCTGTTATTTACGAAGCGGCGATTGTACAACAAATCGTTAGTCCATACCTTGGGGTAAATGCTGGAGGAAACGTAAATCAAAATAACACTTCTGTTACAGGAGTAAATTGGCAAAGATATTACAGGGAAGTAAATAAACATTTGGTCGATGTTATTGCTAAAACCAAAGGTGATGCTACTCGCAGTAACTTATACAATATGGCTCGTATTTGGAAGGCATATACTTTCATGATTTTGACAGATAGTTATGGTGATGTTCCTTATAGCGAAGCAGGTTTAGGTTATTTGCAAGGAACAGTTTTTCCTAAATATGATGCCCAACAAGCCATCTATACGGATATTTTGAAAGAATTAGACGAAGCGTCTGCTGCCTTAGATGCTAACAAAACCAAAGAAGTAAGTGATATTATTTATACAGGAGATATAACAAAATGGAAACGTTTAGGATACTCTTTATTATTGCGTGCCGCTATGCGTTTGACTAAAGTTGATGCTAATACAGCACAGACTTACGTGAAAAAAGCATTTGCTGGGGGAGTTATGTTATCTAATGCTGATAATTGTATCTTACGCCATTCAGCAGCCTATACCAATGAAATTGGTAGTCAGTTGAATGGAAGCGAAAGAGCCAATTTTTATTTGCACGGAGCTTTTGTTAATTTCTTGAAAAGTACTAATGACCCTCGTTTAGGGATTATCGCTTTGAAGTATAATACTAAACTACAGGACGTTAACAATTTTACGAAAGACCCTGCTGCTCAGATTGGAATACCTGCTGGCTACGACCAAAGTACTATTGCTAGTACTCCAAATTATCCAGGAGCCATAGAATTGTATTCGCAAGTTGACAGAACTAAAATAGGTAGATTTGATGCTCCATGTTTCTTTGTAACCTATAGCCAGTCACAACTTTTATTGGCTGAGGCTGCTCAGCGAGGTTGGATAACTGGCAATGTATCAGACTATTATAAAGCAGGTGTAAAAGGACACATGCAGCAGTTTACAGAATATGATGCCAATTCGAATGTATCTGATGCTACTATTGACGCTTATTTTACGGCGAATCCGTTTGTTGCAACAAAAGCCTTGGAGCAAATTAACACGCAATATTGGGTATCATCGTTCATGAATTCTCCTGAAGGCTTTGCTAATTTCCGTAGAAGTGGCTTTCCTGCACTAACACCAAATCCATATCCAGGAAAAGAAATTAAAGGGAATTTTATCAATCGCTTATCGTATCCTGTAGATGAAATATCAGTCAATAAAACAAATCTTGATGCGGCAGTAGCTCGTCAAGGTGCTGATAATCTTGACACTAAAGTGTGGTGGGATAAGTAATATCAACAATACTTACAACTATTATCCAATACCATGAATACTAAAGACTCCATGTTTTCATGGAGTCTTTATTTTATCATAAAAAGATTGATAAAGATAAATCATCGAATCGTCCTACATTTTATTTATTTTAGCTTTTCAAACCATTTTTTAATATTTATCCAAACAAAGTAAACTTTAAACATTATGCAAATCGGAATTATAGGCTTAGGCAAAATGGGGTTTAATTTAGCCCTTAACTTAAATAGGAACGGCTATGAAGTAGTTGCCAATGACGTGAATGCTGAGTTTGTTCAAAAAATTGCTGAACAAGGAATACAACCTGCAAATTCTATTGAAGAATTAACCCAACAATTGAGCGGGAGAAAAGTGATTTGGTTGATGGTGCCCGCAGGTGAGATTGTCGATCAAGTAATTGAAAACCTATTACCTTATTTGAATAGTGCTGATATTGTTATTGACGGAGGAAATTCAAATTATAAAGAATCGAAAAAGCGTTATAATTACCTAAAAACAAAAGGAATAGATTTCTTGGATTGTGGTACTTCTGGGGGTACTTCTGGCGCATTGAATGGTGCTTGTACCATGATTGGGGGAGATAATGAAGTATTCGCTTATGTTGAAAAGGTATTCAAAGATATTTCTGTAGAAAACGGATATTTACATACAGGAGCAGCAGGAAGCGGACACTTTACTAAGATGGTTCATAATGGCATCGAATACGGTATGATGCAAGCCATTGCCGAAGGGTTTGAGGTTTTTGAACATTCAGAATTTGATATTGACTTCCAGAAAACAGCTAAAATGTTAAACCATGGCTCGGTAGTACGTGGATGGTTGATGGAGTTGACAGAAAAGGCATTTTCAAAAGACCCTAATTTAGATACTATTAAAGGAATTATGCATTCTTCGGGAGAAGGTAAATGGACTTTGGAAACCGCTTTAGACTTGGGGGTTCCTACACCAGTAATTGCTTTGTCGGTCATGATGCGTTATCGTTCACAAATGGAAGATACTTTTTCTGGGAAAGTAGTAGCCGCTTTGAGAAATGAGTTTGGTGGTCATGCTGTAGAAAAAAAATAAGGTATCTGAGCGTCTGAATCTGATAAAAATTCTGACGCTCAGATGATACAGTCATTCTCAAAAGAAGCAGAAAGGAAAAGTATTTTAAATACCCTAACATCGATGAGCTCCGTCAGAATTCATCGATTGAAAGATAATGAGCCATTTTTATATAGGAATTGATATTGGAACAACTGCCACCAAAGCAATTGTTTTTACAAATGAAGGGAAAATAATACAGCAATATTCGAAAGAATATGATATGTATCACCCTAAATCAGATTGGAGTATCCAAAAACCCTCTGACATTTTAGAGGCTGTTCTTGAGTGTATTGAGAAGCTTACTGAAAATATTAATCCGTATTTCATCAGTTTTAGTTCGGCCATGCAAAGTTTGATTGCGGTGGATGAAAAAGGAAACCCTTTGACGGATGTAATTCTTTGGGCAGACAACCGTGCGAGTGCTGAAGCATCTGAATTGAAAGAGAGTGAGCTGGGGAAACAATTTTATGGAAAAACAGGTATTCCTATTCATACCTTTTGTCCGATGACCAAAATACTTTGGTTAAGAGAAAATCAGCCTGATATTTTTATCAGCACACATAAATTTATTAGTATCAAAGAATACGTTTGGCATCATTTAACAGGTGAGTTTGTGGTGGATTCTTCTATGGCATCAGGTACAGGGTTAATGAATATCGCAGACCTTACTTGGAATATCGATATATTAACTCACCTAGGGATTAACGAAAGCAAACTTTCCACGATTGTAAGTCCTAAGCATACAGCGCAAACCCTCATTGGTAATAAAACGTTGGTAATAGGAGCGGGGGACGGAGCTTTAGCAAATCTGGGGACTGGAGCGATGGAAAAAGGTAGAATGTCTTTAACCATTGGCACAAGTGGTGCCGTAAGACTACCGATTGAAGAGCCTTTTATTGATGGCAAAATGCGTACACAATGTTATCATTTGGTCGATAATCAGTATCTTGTACTAGGAGCAGTAAATAACGGAGCCGTTATTTTACAATGGTTAAAAGAAGCAATTTTAGAAACCCAAGAATCATTTGAATCACTATTCGAACAAGCAAATACGATTGATGCTGGCTCGAATGGGTTAATTTTCGTTCCTTATTTACTAGGAGAAAGAGCGCCAATTTGGGATGCATCTGCTCAAGGAACTTTACTAGGCATTACCATCAACCATACAAAAGCACATTTTATTCGAGCGACGCTAGAGGGCATTCTATTTGGTTTATTAAGTATTACTGATATTTTATTACCCGAAAAATCTGCCAGAAAAAATTTGACTATTATGGCAAGTGGCGGTTTTGCAAAGAGTGATGTCTGGCTACAAATCGCCGCTGATATTTTTCAGATGAAAGTAGTGGTTTCACAAACCATTGAAGGTTCTGCTTGGGGGGCAGTGATGTTAGGGCTAGATGCTTTTGGGATGACCACACATTGTCTGGATATTGATGAGAAAATATTTATACCCAATCCTACGCATGAAAGAGTTTATCAAGAAAGTTTTAGAAAATTCAATAAGGTGTATGAAGCCTTAAAATCATTATAAGTAGAAGCACAACAATATAAATGCCCTGATACGATGCAAAATAGCATATTATCAGGGCATTTATGCTTGTATATTATTAAGAAATTTTAAAAAATATTTGCAAATACAATTTTGATTAATAATCTTTGTCTATCGGTTTTGTAGTCTAATAAAACTATAATTTAACTATGCTTAACGTATAGTTGTAAGCGTAATTTTTGTAATTAATCATGGCAGTACATTTTTTAACAGTTCCGGGTTTAGGGAGTTCAGGGCCAAAGCACTGGCAAACGATTTGGGAACAGCAATACCCAGATGTGTTTAGCAGAGTAGAACAAGAAGATTGGGATTTGCCAGTTGTCGAAAAATGGGTTGAAACTTTGCGAAAATCTATTAGTAATTTACAAGAGCCTACAGTATTAATTGCACATAGTTTAGGATGTTTAGCAGTCGTGTTGTGGGCAAAAAAATATACTTCTGATAAAATAGAAGGCATCTTGTTTGTAGCACCACCAGACTCAGAAAGGACAGATTTTCCTAAAGAAATTTCAGGATTTTCGCCTATTCCTTCCGAAGAAATTCCTTATAAAAGTGTATTGATTGCTAGCACAAATGATGAATACGCAACGATTGAAAGAGCGAAGGAATGGGCAGGAAATTGGGGAAGTCAATTTGTAAATATTGGTTCGGTAGGACATATTAATGCCAATTCTAACCTTGCAGATTGGCAAGTAGGCAAAGGCATCATCAATTCAATTTTTAACACTTCATTATAAATAATTTTACAGTTCATCAACATGCAAGAACCTATCGATAAAAAACGTCCTAAAGCCTTACAAGCCAGTAATTTTGCACCAAATTTTTGGCTGATTAAGGAGATGGGGCGATGGAGTAACCTCCCCAAAAATATTGAAAATCAACCCAATTTCACGCTCAATGAATTAATGCTTTTTCGTCCTTTAGTACTAAGTTTTTTTTCACCATCTTGGAATAACTATGGGGAAATACACTTAGAATTACTACAAAAGGCTCATAAGCGACTAAAAAATATTGGAGCTGAAATTCTAGTAATGACGGACGTATTACCTGAGAAATTAGATGCTTTAGCCAATGAGTACAAATTAGGTTTTAATATTTGTCATGATAGGAACAATGAAATCGCTGAACTATTAGGTGTTTATTCAAAAGACTACCCGATTTGGCAAAGAATAACAGGCATTTCTAATGAAGTACCATTGCCTGCTACCTTTATTATTGTTCCCAACTTACTGATTATTTATAGTTTTGTCGACGATGATTTTGAGAGCATTTTTTCAATAAAAGAGATGGAAGCATTCATCAAACTTTATCGTAATAAGTAATCTACCTATCATAATAGAAAAATATTTTTAATTAATCTACAAATCTTATAGGATATATAGTTTTTATATTATAATTTTGTTTCAGGAAATTAAGGAAAGCTCACATTTAGTCCACATATAAATAATGCAAGCATACGATCAATCAAACGCAATCATTTGGGATAGTACATTTCCCGTAAATATATTCAAAGGCAACACAGCCAAGTTATCACCTTTAAAAATTGGGTCACGTTTACCTTTATTACCTATTTCATCAGTATGTGGATTTTGGAAACACTTTTCTGAAGAAGTAAACACACAGAAACTGACATTACAACAAGTGCAACAAAATAAACCATTGGTAATCAGTTTTTTATCAGGTGGTTGGAATGAATACGGCTTGAAACATTTTAATACTTTGAAAGCTTCATATCAAGAAATTCTGGCACTTGGTGGAGACTTACTTGTAGTTGTTCAAGCATCTAAAGAAGAAACAAAAGAATTGGTAGAATACTTTAATTTACCTTTTAATGTAATAGCCGATTCGGCAAACCAAATCGCTAAACAATTTGGTATTTATTCACAAGAGTTCGCCGTTTGGGATCGTATCGCTGGTATTTCAGAAGATGTGCCCGTTCCTGCTACCTATGTAATTAGTCAGCAAGGAAGAATCGTCTATGATGCCATCGATGAAGACTTTAGTAAGCCGTTTTCACCTTCGGAAATGTTAGGAGCAGTATTTAGTGCTGCCCGTAACATTCCTTATTCTATTAAATATCGTGCTGTGGCATAATTGTCTGAGATTATCAATCCCTTTTAATTACCTATAATATGTCAGAATTGAACAAGTACAAACAAACAGCACTTGGTGATGTTGCAGCTAGGCAGTTAGCCATTGCAACCCGTACAGTACCACAATTTGAATCAATAACTCCTCGCTGGTTAACACATTTACTCAATTGGATTCCTGTAGAATCAGGCGTTTATCGATTGAATAAAGTAAAGGAGGGAAGTATTGCCGAAGTTGACTGCTCGGGTCGTGATGAAAGAAACCTTCCTCACACTTTTATCGATTACGTTGAAAACCCTCGTGAATACAATCTTAGTGCGGTCAATACCGTGTTGGATGTTCATACACGTGTTTCAGATTTATACAGTAAGCCTTATAACCAAATTAGCGAACAGCTCCGTTTGACGATTGAAAGCATCAAAGAGCGTCAGGAAAGCGAATTGATTAATAACAAAGAATACGGCTTATTGAATAGTATTGCCCCTAAACAAAAAATCAAAACGCGTGTAGGTCCGCCGACGCCAGATGATTTTGATGAATTATTGACAAAAGTTTGGAAAGAACCGGGTTTCTTTTTGTTGCATCCATTAGCCATTGCTGCTTTTGGTCGCGAGTGTACTCGTCGTGGTGTTCCACCACCAACAGTGTCCTTGTTTGGTTCACAATTTATCACTTGGAGAGGTATTCCTTTGATTCCATCGGATAAATTACCTATCGAAAATGGTAAAACAAAAATCTTATTATTGCGTACTGGCGAAAACCGCCAAGGAGTAGTAGGACTTTATCAACCAGGTTTACCAGGCGAACAGTCACCAGGGTTAGCAGTAAGATTTATGGGAATCAATGACAAAGCGATTGCTTCTTACTTAGTATCATTATATTGCTCATTAGCAATATTAGTAGATGATGCTATTGCTGTATTGGAAGACGTAGAAATAGGAAATTACTATGAATATAAATACTAATCAACAGGGAAACATATTGCATGGCATACCTTCTGTAGAAGATTTACAGCAACTGGCAAATGATATTTTCAAGGCACTTCCCAATGAAGTGCCTAAAGAAATTTCATTGAATCCGCAGGAACACCCCAAGGCGAATCACTTTGCTGAAAGATTATACGAAACGCTTCAGGGTGTACCCACTTCAAGTACAAGAGTAGGTGTATCGCCTTCGGCTTTTCAACATGGGAGTGTGTTTCAACCTATAGGAAATGCTGGTGTTCAACCGCAAACTAGTTTGCCAGACCCACATTTTGCTAATCCAGCTAGTCAGCCTTCCTTTTCTGGATTTGGGGCTTCAGCGTCAGCTTTGCCAAATATTGGTACGGTTGATTCTAAATCACCATTGGCTGCTACTTCCCTTTTTGAATTAGATACAAATAATATTTTACCATCGCTTAGTACTTTCGGTTATATCCCATCTGTTCAAACACCAGCACCGATTGGTATCAATGATGCGTCTTATTATTTTCTGTCAGGACAAAATCAAAATCCTTATAGAACTTATGATAAAGTGCCTCAGTTTCAAGAAAAAACATCAAGTTATGAGTCTTTTGGAGCAACCAGTCCAGCATTTGATGCCAATTTGATAAAAAAGGATTTTCCAATTTTACAAGAAAGAGTCAATGGTCGTCCGTTGGTTTGGTTAGATAACGCCGCTACTACACAAAAGCCAAAGCAAGTAATTGATAGAATTACGTATTTTTATGAACATGAAAATTCAAACATTCACCGTGCAGCCCATGAATTAGCAGCTCGTGCTACTGATGCTTATGAGGGTGCTCGTGAGAAAGTAAGGGCTTTTTTGAATGCGCGTTCTACCAATGAAATCGTTTTTGTACGTGGAGCAACTGAGGCTATCAACTTAGTAGCCAAAAGTTGGGGTGAGCAAAACCTAAAAGTTGGGGATGAAATCATTGTCAGCAATCTTGAACATCATGCGAATATTGTGCCTTGGAAACAATTGGCAGACAAAAAAGGCTTGAAAATCAGGGTAATTCCTGTAGATGATGATGGTCAGATTTTATTAGACGAGTATGCTAAATTGTTAAATGCTAAAACCCGTCTGGTATCATTTACACAAGTTTCAAATGCTTTAGGAACAGTTACCCCAGCCAAACAAATTATTGACTTGGCTCATGCAGCAGGAGCAAAAGTATTAGTAGATGGAGCTCAATCAGTGTCACATTTGCGTTCTGATGTCATTGGGTTAGATTGCGACTGGTTTGTTTTTTCAGGACATAAAGTATTCGGCCCTACGGGTATAGGTGTGCTATATGGCAAAGAAGAATTATTGAACGAAACTCAGCCATGGCAAGGTGGTGGAAACATGATTGTTGATGTTACTTTTGAACAGATTCAATACCATGATGCACCCTCACGCTTTGAAGCAGGAACAGGCAATATAGCAGATGCAGTTGGACTAGGTGCAGCGATAGACTATGTCAATAAAATTGGAATCGATGTGATTCATCAATACGAGCATTATTTATTGGTGTATGCTACCAAGTTATTGAAAGAAATTCCGGGACTTCGTTTGATTGGTACTGCCAAAGAAAAAGCAAGTGTACTGTCTTTCATTTTTGATGGCTATAGTAATAACGAAGTAGGTCAAGCACTGAACAAAGAAGGAATTGCTGTAAGAACTGGACACCACTGTGCTCAACCGATTTTAAGACGTTTTGGCTTAGAATCAACAGTTCGTCCATCTTTGGCTTTTTATAATACGCAATCAGATGTTGATTTATTAGTAGAAACACTTTATAAATTACGTGCAGGACACAAACAAGCTGTAAGATAGCTTTGCGTTTATATCCCTAGTGAGAGACTTAAGTCCCTCGCTAGGAATATGTTTAACTTCGCTTTTGGAGGCGATTTTTGTTTTTTCGATTAAAACCACCACGATTGAAATTAAAAATTATACATGAAAAATCATCATACTCAACCTTTAATTGATCTTCTTCGTAAAACTCATCATGCAGAATGGGAGGCTACTCCGTCTGCACAAGAAGCGATTAGTTGGTTGAATGATCTTGTTCATTTTTTATTTCCAAGCAACCATTTACCTAAGCAATCCTCTTATGAAGGAATCTTAAAGAAGAATCAGATTGACTTAGAGAATATATTATTAAGCTATCTTGATGTTAAACAAATAGATATTGAAGGAGTAGTAGAGGCTTTTTATGTTTCGCTTGGAGACCTCTATCAAGATTTACGTCATGACGCTTCAAAAATTTATGAATGCGATCCAGCCGCAACCAGTGTCAATGAAGTAATCGTTTCATACCCAGGATTTTATGCCATTACGGTATATAGGATTGCCCATAAATTGACACAATTACAGATTTCAGTCTTACCTCGCATTATAAGTGAATATGCGCATGGTAAAACAGGTGTGGATATTCACCCCAATGCAAGGATTGGTGTACCTTTTATGATTGACCACGGAACAGGCATTGTAATTGGTGCAACCAGTATCATTGGCAATAATGTATCAATCTACCAAGGAGTTACTTTAGGTGCTTTACAAGTAGCGAAAGAGCTTTCGGACACTAAAAGACATCCAACCGTTGAAGATAACGTAGTAATTTATGCACGTACTACCATTCTTGGCGGTAAAACCGTGATTGGAGAAAATAGCATTATTGGCGGAAGTGTTTTCCTGACCAAAAGTGTGGAACCCAATTCGCAGGTATTTAATACCCATCAACTTAGGATTACTTCTAAAAATGAGGTCTTCCAAGAGAAACCTATTTTATCCGAGGTTCATTAACGAATCTCTTTTTATGCATTTTTAATCTATGTAGTCTATTAATTCAGTAGTTAATATATAAAAAATAAATAATAATGAATTTCAATTATTTAGCCTTCGCAGTTCCTTTCTTCTTGTTTTTGATTGGGTTGGAATTCTGGGTATCAAAAAAGAAAGGAAAACATTTTTATAATTTCAATGATACCGTTTCAAACCTTAGTGTCGGTATCGCTGAAAGACTTTTGGATGGTCTTACATTGGGACTATTCTATTTTGTATATGATTATCTGTACAAACATTTTGCCATTTTTCATATTCAGCCAAGTGTATTATCTTGGATTGGACTTTTGTTAATAACTGATTTTTTGTGGTATTGGTATCATAGATTAGGACATGAAGTGAACTTGCTTTGGAGTGTCCATGTAGTGCATCATCAAAGTGAAGAGTTTAATTTTACGGTGTCTGCACGTATTACTTTATTTCAGGCAGTAGCACGTACTTTCTTTTGGTCTCTTTTGCCCATTGTAGGTTTTTCGGCTGAAATGATTACTACTATTTTGTTAGTACACGGGTTGTATCCATTTTTTATTCATACCCGTACCGTTGGCAAACTAGGTGTATTAGAATATATTTTTGTAACACCATCACACCACCGTGTACACCATGCTAACAATGATCAATATTTAGATAAAAACTACAGCGATGTGTTTATCATTTGGGATAAGTTGTTTGGCACTTTTGCAGAAGAGATAGAAGAACCAACTTATGGTTTAACAAAACCATTGAACAGTAATAGTTTTTTATGGCAACATTTTCATTTCATGCTTGAAATGGCTTATGCTTTTAAGTATGCTACTGGTTGGAGAAATAAACTAAAAATGCTTTTTGGAAAGCCAGAATATATCAACCCTACTTACAGACGAGTATTAGAGCAAAAGTTTGTGATTCATAAAACAGATAAGGTTTATACTACACGGTTTAGGAATTATGTGGTTTTGCAAATGACTTTAATTTTAATCACGTTGTTTGCCTTTTTACTTTTAGAAGAACAGATTGATTTGTCAACACAAATAGCTACTACGCTGATTATCTTAGTTACGCTAGTGAATTGTGGCGCTATTTTAGAGCAAAGAAGATGGATTTTTTACTTAGAATACACACGATGTTTTCTGATTTTGTGGATAGGCTATATCCATTTTGAAAATGCCCTCAACCCCTATGTTTTGTTTAGCATCATTTTAATCGTTACGCTTTATTTCAAAACATTAAATCGCCAGTATTTACGATTAATTTACGGTCTCCATTAAATCTAAACCAGATTTGTATAATAATTCTTAATTACATCAATTATGGAAAACAATCAGTTCTTAAATAAAATATCAGTTCGTCTGAAACTCAATAATCAGTTTGAACGCTCATTAATGTGGGTTGTTGCCATTGCTATTTATGTTATTGCTTTTAGTATTTTCATAGGCAAAGCCCCCCTGCTCGACGCCGCTTATCAAGCCAAAGAGTGGCTAGGGCCTGATTTCTATTTATATTTAGGCGTGGGTTTGTTGGCTCAATTAGTAGATGGCTCTTTAGGAATGGCCTATGGCATTACTTCTACTTCTTTTTTATTAGGAATAGGCGTTCCGCCTGCTTTGAGTAGCACAAGTGTGCACGTTTCTGAAATGTTCACTACTGGTGCATCTGCTATCTCGCATTATCAGTTTAAAAATATTAATAAAAAATTGTTCAGAGCCTTGCTTTGGGGTGTGGTAGGTTCTGTAACGGGTGCATATTTATTGTCAGAAATCATTGATGGTAATTTTATAAAGCCTTATATCTCGTTATACATGCTGATACTTGGCGTGGTTATTTTGAAAAAAGCCTTTCAAAAAAATATCGCTAAGCGTAAAACAAAGCGAGTTGGGTTGTTAGCGATTTTCGGTGGATTCATGGATGCCATTGGCGGTGGTGGTTGGGGCCCAATCGTTACATCTTCTTTGTTAGGGCAGGGACGTAACCCACGTTATGCGATTGGTTCGGTAAATGCCGCAGAGTTTTTGATTACACTTTCTAGCGGACTTACTTTCTTGTTTTTTGAAGGAGTAAACTCTTGGCAAATCATTTTAGGATTGGTATTAGGTGGAATTATTGCCGCACCTTTTGGCGCTATTTTGATTAACAAAATTCCTAGAAGACCTCTGATGTTTATTGTTGGCTCTGTAGTAATCTTTCTAAGTTTCAAAACATTATGGAAGGTTTTGCCAGACTTATACTTATTTATCTCAACAGTTATTTCTCATTGGTAAATACTACATGTATGAAAAAATGGAACCTTATACTCGTTATCTTTCTCTTGTTCTCGGGGAGTTCATTGGCAAATGATTTTGAATTTACCCCAAATTTGCAAAATGCTTATAGTGAGCTTTGTAAATTAAAGGTGCAATCTGCTAAACAACTTTTAGCCAAAGAACCTACGAATAATGGTATTAGAATCTGGTTGGAAGATTTTGCGGACATGATTGTGCTTTTTGCTAGCGAAGATGAAAAAGAGTATGAAAGGTTATCTGATAATGAAGATAAAAGGCTGGATTTAATCAAGGATTTAGATGAAGATTCACCTTATAATAAATTTGTTCAAGCAGAAATCAAATTGCATTGGGCATTGGTAAAAATGAAATTGGGACATGAAACCAAAGGTGGTTTTAATGCCATTTCAGCCTATAAATTATTGGAAGAAAATCGTAAACGATTTCCAAACTTTACTGCTAATTATAAGAATCTAGGCGTTTTTCATGTTATGATAGGTTCTGTTCCTGAAAACTATAAATGGGTTACAAAACTATTAGGATTGAAAGGGGGAATTCAGCAAGGATTAAAAGAATTGAATATCGCTGTTAATGATAAAATTGTAGGAAAAGAAGCAAAGTTTTATCAGCTATTTATTCAGTCGAATGTATTGACATTGGATGATAATGAGCGACAAGATTTAAGTCAATTTGTGACTAATAATCCTGATAATTTGGCGATTAGTTTTTTAGGCGTATCGATATTGCTAAGAAACAACAAAAGCGAAATGGCTCAAAAAGTATTACAGAACAGGCCCAGTGGTGCTGCTTATATATCCATGCCTATTTTTGATTTGTATCAAGCTGAAATCTTATTTAACAAAGGAAACTATTCGCCAGCTATTCAGTATTATCAGAGTTATCTAAAAAACTTTCGTGGGAATAGCTTTTTGAAAGATGTAAATTTTAAATTGTTTCTTGCCAATTGGCTAACAAACAACCCTGATAAAGCATTGAATCATTTGGCTAAGATTCCGAATGTGGGCAAGAAATTCTCTGAAACAGATATTATTGCACAAAATTTTTATGAACAATTTCAGAAAACAAAAGCTTTTCCAAACAAGAATCTAGTAAAGGCTTGTTATGCTTTCGAAGGAGGACATTATACAGAAGCCTTAGCGTTTTTGGATAACCTTGAAGAAGATTCGTTTACTTCCCAGATTGATAAAGCTAACTTCAATTTTAGAAAGGCAAGTATCTTGCAAAAAATGAATGCACAGACGCAAGCAATTCCTTTTTTTGAGCGTGCTATGGCACTTTGTGCAGGACAAAACTGTCATTTTGGGGCAAGTTCTTCCTTGCAATTAGGCTATATTTATCAACAAAGAAATGATAAACCAAAAGCCAAACTTTCGTTTGAAAGGGCAATTGCCTATAAAAAACACGAGTATAAAAACTCAATAGATAATAAGGCACAAGCGGCATTAACCGAAATGGGTATTTAATTTTCATGAAATAATTTTTTCAAAATAAGTCATAAATTTTAAGTAGAAAATTTGGAATTGTAATATTTAAAATAGAACTTTGTCTATCGAATAAGTAGATTTATAAAGAACGAAGGGAGAGATAAGGCTCTATGATCTTCTGGCAACCTGTAAACCACCAACAAGGTGCCCCAACCTTATTCTAATGATAAATCATAAAAAATCACACAAAAGAATATTGTAATAAGCAATACAAAATAACCTTGTGTTTTAACTCAACCTAATACATCATGAGACGTATAGTTATAATCGTGTGCTTAATTTTTGCGTCTATTGCAATTAAAGCACAGCAAATCAATCAGATTGTTAGCTGGAAATATAGCTATTCCAATCCTAGTTTTAAAGTGGGCGATGAGGTAGAATTAGTCTTTACAGCTAATTTGGAAAAAGGATGGTCGTTATATTCAAGTGACTTTAAAGCTGATGTTGGGCCACAACCTACCACCTTTTGGTTTGCCGAAAATGGTTCTTTTGAATATGATGGTAAGATTGTACCAGTTAGTCCTTTAAAAAAAGTCGATAAGAATTGGGGATTTGAAGTGTCTTATTTCAAAGATAAAGCAGAATTCAGGACTAAAGTCAGAATAGTAGAACATTCATTAGACATTTTTGGAGGAATAAAAGGACAACTATGCAATGATAAAAAGGGCGTTTGTATCCCATTTGAACAAAAATTCCAATTTTAGAAAATATTAGCAATCAGTAAATATTTAGAAACCTCTTTCAAAAAATTAAATACAATTCATCAACAATACAGTGAAGTGAAATGACCTCTTAAGCCTATTAGCTTGAAAATTAATCAGACAACAATCTAAAAAACTAAACACCATGGAGATTTATTGTGATAACGCCGCTACGACAGCCTTAGATTTGGAGGTATTAGATACCATGATTCCATATCTAACCAATCATTTCGGGAATCCTTCTTCTAGTCATGCAATAGGAAGAAAAGCTAGAGAAGCGGTAGAAGAGTCTAGGCAGAAAATAGCTGGACTTTTGAATGCCTCAGAAAATGATATTTTCTTTACTTCTGGTGCTACAGAAGCGAATAATTTAGCACTTTCTGGAGCGATTAAAACCTATGAAATTAAGCATGTTATAACCAGTAGGATAGAACACAAAGCTGTTTTACAGACCTTGGGGCAGTACAGCCAGAACAATGAATTGGAAACCGATTTCGTGAAAATTGACAGTCGTGGGAATATTGATTTGAATCAGTTTGAATGGCTTTTGAAGAATAATCACCAGACGTTAGTGAGCTTAATGCACGCTAACAATGAGATTGGGAATTTGAATGATATTGCAAAAATTGGCGAACTCAGTAAGAAATATGACGCTATCTTTCATAGCGATACTACGCAAACGATTGGTAAATATAGATTTGATATTAAAAAACTGAATGTAGACTATATTGTAGGGTCATCACATAAATTTCATGGACCTAAAGGAGTAGGATTTATCTACATTAATAAATACCGCAAAATACAGCCTCATATTTATGGAGGAGCTCAAGAAAGAGGAACGAGAGGTGGAACAGAGAATGTGGCAGGTATTGTAGGTATGGCTAAAGCCTTAGAAATTGCCTACAGAGATTTGGAAGAGTATCATAACTATGTTGCTTTCTTGAAATCAAAAATGAGTACAACACTTTATGATTTGTTTGGAGAGGAAATTTCCTTTAATGGCGAAAGCGATTCACCAACAAACAGTTTGCCTAATATCCTAAATGTAGCTTTTCCACATCTGAAAAAAGGAGGCGTATTAGTAAATCGTTTAGATGCACTTGGCATTGCAGTTTCAGGGGGTAGTGCTTGCTCTAACTTAACCAACAATGGTTCGCATGTGTTAAAAACATTGAACCGTAACCTTGATAAAGACAGTGTTCGTTTTTCTTTTAGCAAATCTAACACACCAAAAGAAATAGATTTAATTATCAAGACAATCGTAGATATTTACGAGCAAGATATTTTTATTAAAAAGACAGAATATCAAAAAAATCCTCAATTAATTTTTGCTTAAAAAATTGTATTTAGTCGGTTTTTTACAAAATAAATAGTATCTTTGTCTATCGAATAAATAGGATAAAAAATCGAATTTTAAGCGACAGCTTTGTCAAACCTTAGTAAGAAAGTCGGTGGTTGGCTCTCTTTTAGTTTTGACGGGCTGTCGCTTAAATTTTTTATGTAAACCTACTTATTTTGTTTTAAAAAAGGAAATAAAGTAGATTCCACATGTGACTCATTGATTAGTTTACTTAATTCTTTTACTTTATCAGGATATTGTTTAGCTAGATTTTTACTTTCCTTAGGGTCTTTTGCTAAATCATACAGCTCAATTGCACCTTTAGGATTTACTGACGCATTCAATTTTACAGCTTTCCAGTTTCCTTGTCTTACCGCCTGAACTCCGCCATTTTCATGAAATTCCCAATAGAGATAAGCATGCTTTTGCTGTGCTTTATTACCTTTTAAAGTAGGAGCGAACGACAGTCCATCAATATTTTTAGCTACTTTTACACCTGCCAATTCACTGAAAGTAGGGAGCAAATCCCAGAAAGCGCCAATATGATTATTTTGAGAATTAGGTTTAATAACGTTTGTCCAACGGGCAATAAATGGTTCTCTAATACCCCCCTCGTATAAATCACGCTTATAGCCTTTAAAACCACCGCCACTATTGAAAAAATCAGGGTCAGCTCCCCCTTCTTTGTGTGGGCCATTATCACTCGTAAAAATAACCAACGTATTTTTATCTAAGCCTTCTTGTTTTAGCTTATCTAAAATCTGACCAACATATAAATCAAGCCTACTAACCATTGCCGCAAAAGCTGCATGTGGATATTCCTGAGAAGTATAGCCTCCTTTTGTTGCCTTTACACCATAATCATTTCCTTTATAAGGCTTTTCAGCGGATTTGCTTTTATAATATTCAAAAATACTATCGTTAGGAACAAGTAGTTCAGCGTGTGGCAGAATATAAGGTAAGAATAAAAAGAAAGGCTTATCCTTTTCTCGATGATCAACAAAATCTAACGCCTTTTGTTGAATAATATCTGGCGCATATTCTTTATTCTCACGGAGGTTCTGATTAGCTTCTAATATTATCTTTTTACCGTTTTCCCATAAATGATTAGGGTAGTAGCGATGTGCTAAGGTCTGGCAATTATAACCAAAAAACTGGTCGAACCCTTGTTTATTAGGGTCGCCTACAGAGCCTACTGGCCCTAAGCCCCATTTACCAAAGGCAGCCGTTTGATAGCCCGCTTTTTGGAGAACTTCTGCCACTGTTAATACTGAATCTGCGATAGGCTCTTGTCCTTCTGGGTCAACGCCTTTATTACCTCTGATATAAGTATGCCCCGTATGCTTGCCTGTTAGCAAAGAAGAACGTGATGGTGCACAAACACTGGTACCTGCATAAAACTGCGTAAACCGTACCCCTTGTTTAGCAAGTTTATCAATATTTGGCGTCTTGATAAGCTTTTGACCATTTACCCCAATATCGCCATAGCCTAAATCATCTGCTAAAATAAAGATGATATTAGGACGACGGGCTTTGTTATTTTTGGTTACTTGAGCTGGCGAGCTTCTAATAAAGAAGAGTGCAAAAGCAAGGATCAGAATTATTTTTTGCATATTATAATGAGATATAATTGATTACGATTGAGATTATAAAATAAAAAAGCATAGGTAATAAATCAACTTATTACCTATGCTTGCTAAAGACATTTAATGATTAATTATACCCAGGATTTTGTAAGTATAATCCTGCTTTTGTACCGATTTCTGTAGCTGGAACAGGATAAATTAAAAAGTCTGGGATTACTGTATTGATGGTTGTGATAGCATCATTTTTTATCCATGAGTTCATTTTAGTAACAGCATTTCCTGAACGAACTAAATCATTCCAACGGATACCCTCTCCTAAAAACTCTTTTCTTCTTTCTTCTAGCAAGGTATCAAAACTAACATTACTGATACTTGGTAGACCTGCACGATTTCTTACCTGATTCACCAAAGCATCTATTTCTGTTTGAGTTCCTTTAGCACCTTTTAAAATTGCTTCAGCCTTAAGTAACAAGATATCAGCATAGCGTGACACGATAAAATTAATTGGCCAATCTCTACCACTTGTCCCCTTTTTAGCAATATCAATATATTTTTTAATAAAAGGCTGAGAATATGATAATTGAATATTAAAGGCATTTCTTACATCAGCAGCGTTGGTTAAGTAAGAGGCTTTTAACTCCTTTGAGACATTAAAATTACTTGAGCCATAACCATTTCCATATGAATTTGAAATTCCCTGACCCGTCCAGAAAGCCACGGGAACTAGATGGCTAGGAAATCCTGCTCCATTTGAAGAACTCATGAATTGTACATCAAAAATTACTTCTTTGTTATTCTCATTGTCATAAGCGAACACTGATGGATAAGTTGATAACAATTGATATTGATTACTAGCGATTACTTCGTTGAACAATGCCAATGCTTTATCGTATTCATTACTATTGATACCTGCACCTTCGATATTATACGTTGGTCCAGAGCGAGTTAAGTACACCAAGCCTAATAATCCTTTGGCAGCATTGGCAGTGGCTCTGCCAATATTAGCACCAGTATACGCAGTAGGGAGATTTTGAGAAGCAAATTCTAAATCGGCAATGATAAGTTTATAAATATCTGCCACAGCACTTCTTGGTACAGACTCTACTTCGGCAGCCGTCAATGGTTTTTCAACCAAAGGAACTTTACCGAAAACACGTACTAACTGGAAGTAATAGAATGCTCTTAAAAAACGGGTTTCAGCAGTAAACCTTGCTCTTAAAGTAGCATCAGTAATGATACTTCCCTTGGTTTCAAGTGCTTGCAAAACCGAATTGGCATTAAATATGCCATTGAAATTATCGCTCCAAGCAGTAGCGATAAAACCTGTTGTAGTAATATTAGGCGAAAAATCGTTGATACCTTGCCAGTCGCGGTTACCATCGTGCAATGCATTCAAGTTATCGCTACGCATTTCCCCTAACCAAAGTACTTGACTAGGGTAGGATGTCAGTTTGCTGTAAACGCCATTTACTGCTTGTGTAAAGTCGTTTGTATTGGTATAAAAGCTTTCTGCTGTTGTACTTGAAACAGGTTGCTGATTGAGTTGATCTTCACAAGAGGAAAAACCTAATACAACGATACTAAGTGCTATATAAATTATTTTTTTCATGACTATAAAATGTAATTTCGTAAATTAAAAAGTAAGGTTAATACCCACAGAAGCCGTTTTACTTAATGGCATTGCACCATAGTCTCCAGGAATCGGGTAGCTACCATTACCACTTACATTGGTATTTTGTGCTTCAGGATTTACACCACCTCTATAATTATCATGGTTGAACCAGTTTTGTAAAGACACATACACACGAGCAGAAGAAAATACACCTGTTTTTGCTAAATCTCGCAAGTTATATCCTAGCGTAACATTCTGGATACGGATAAAGTCAGTTGAATAAACCCAATCAGAAGTTACTTGTGGTACTGTATAGGTCGACGCTAATTTACCACGAGGAGCATCATAATTTTGGTTTTCAGGCGTCCAACGTTCACGCCAAATACCCGAAATGTTGGCTGTTGTACTACCGCTAAAGTCGATAGCACGTCCGAAGTATGAAAGGATAGAACCCCCAACTTGTCCGTATGCCTGAATACTTAAATCAAAGTTTTTGTATTTGAAATTGTTGGTAATACCCCACGTATATTTAGGATTAGGTTGACCATACACTACGCGGTCGTTTGCATTGATTACGCCATCGTTGTTGGCATCAAAATATTTAGTATCGCCAACAGTCTGGTTTTTAATTTTAGCAACTTTAGGGTCATCAATATCGGCTTGTGTCAAAATACCAACTGCCTTGGTAACGTAGTAAGTAAACATTGGCAAACCTGGCTGTAAAATATAAGGAGCATTGCTACCGCTATATGCCGAAGGAATATAAATTGGTGAACCGTCGGCATTCAAAGAAATTACTTCATTACGGTTAAATGAAATATTAGCATTGGTAGTCCATTGGAAATCAGGGGTTACAATATTTCTAGTAGTAATGCCTAATTCTAATCCTTGGTTTTTAACAGACCCAATATTTTGTAAACTTGTAGAGAAACCACTAGCACCCAGCACAGGTAAATTCAATAATAAATCAGTGCTTTTCTTGGTATAAGCATCAAAAGAAACATTGATTCTGTTGTTCCATAGGGCAGCATCAAAACCAATATCATAAGTATTTGATGTTTCCCATTTCAAGTTCGGATTAGCCAATCCTGCTGCTACCTGTCCGCTCGCTACTACAGGAGTATTTCCGCCAAAGTTATAAGATGTACCAGCCAATGTTGGGATAGCATTATAATTGCCAATGTTGTTATTACCTGACTTACCCCAGCTAAAGCGAAGTTTTAAATCACTAATTACTTTACTATCTTTCAAGAAAGATTCTTGCGAAATTCTCCAACCGATTGATGCTGATGGAAATGTTCCCCACTGATTATTTGCCCCAAACTTTGAAGAAGCATCACGGCGAATACTTCCTGTGATTAAATATCTACCTTGATAATCGTATTGGATTCTACCATAGTATGAAAAAAGTGTGTTATTATTTTCATTCGTAGTACCTGTTACAGTCACACCTGCCGAGTTAGGAATGGCATTACTGATAGTATTTACAATGTTATTGGCAAAACCACCTGCTGTGCTAATGTTGAAGGCTTCGCTGTGTACGCTATTGAATGATACCCCTGCTACGGCTGCTACATTATGTACTTTATCGAAAGTTTTGATAAAATTAAGAGTGTTTTCATTTACAAAATTTTGCTTTCTATAACCACCATAAGAGCCACTAGCATTTTTCCCTGGGTTGGTAATACGCTCGGCAGCTCCACCAACAGCCACATAGTCGGATACATATTTTTTAGTTTGTTGATTTACGTCGTCGTAGTTGATGGTAGTCTTGGCAAAAAGGCTAGGTAAAATGTAGTATTCAGCATAAATCGATGTCAAAAGGCGTGTATTTTTTGTTAAACCAATCGAATTATTCAAAATAGCATAAGGGCTTACCAAACGTGGACTACTCCATGTATAAGTAGCAAACTCACCTGCACCACTGTTTAAGCCAGCATTTGCTTCTACCACAGGCGAAATTGTCGCTATATTCATGATAGGACTGTCCTTTCCGTCGCCTTGTGGCGTATTGTTTTCAGAATAGGTTGGAGCAAGGTTAATCCCAAATTTGAGCTTTTTATTGGCTTTTGCCTCAATATTGGCACGGACACCATAACTTTTGTAGTCAGTACCAATTAAAGTTGATTGTTGATTCAGGTAATTTCCTGAAAAGAAATAACTTACGTTTTCTGTACCACCAGTAGCAGATAATTGATAGTTTTGAAAAGAAGCTTTTCTATAAATAGCATCTTGCCAATCTACATATTGCAAACCCGGATGTCCCGCTATTGACCAACGTTCGTCGGGCATATAGGATGTATTGTATTCTCCAGCCTTCAATCCTAAAATTGCCCTACGTTGGTCATTGGTTTGGTCGGCTGTTCTACCAGTTCCAGAGCGAACCCAGTTAATATTGGCTACTTCAGTAGCAACATTTACCCATTCGTCGGCACTTAGAATATCTAATTTTTTAGCAATACTACTAATACCACTGTTGGCATTTAAATTAATTTTCAACTTGCCCGACTTCCCTTTTTTTGTCGTAATCAATACTACACCATTCGCCGCACGTGACCCATAAATAGCACCCGCTGCTGCATCTTTTAATACTTGAATGCTTTCAATATCATTAGCGCTTAAGTTAGCTAATGGACTTGTGCCAATACTTCCATCAGAGCTTTGTCCAGCTACATCCAACGGAAACCCATCGATTACATAGAGAGGCTCAGAACCAGCATTGATAGACCCCGTTCCACGTACTACGATACTTAGTCCTGCACCTGGTAAGCCAGATTGTTGTTTTACTTGTACACCTGCCATTTGCCCAACAAGTGCCTGTTCGATTCTTGAAATAGGCTTTTCTTCTAAATGCTTGGCATCAAAAGATGCCACAGAACCCGTAATGTCACTAGCTTTTTGTGTACCATAACCAATCACAACTACCTCATCCAAAGATTTAGCCGCAGGTTGAAGGGTAATATTAATAATCGTTTGATTACTAATTTTAACTTCTTGAGAGATATAGCCCACAAAAGAATAAATTAGCGTAGCATCTTTTTGATTAACTGTAATCGAATATTTACCATCTTGATTAGATGAAACACCTTTTTGAGTGCCCTTGATGATAACATTTACCCCAGGTAGAGCTTCTCCTTTTTCATCTTTAATAATTCCATTAATTATTTGTTCGCTAGACTTAATAGACTTATTGGCAATACTTTGAAAAGAAGTAATTCCTAAGACGATAATGATGGAAAAAAGACTTTGAAGTTTTCGTAAATGTTGTTTCCATTGATTGTGTTTGTCCATAACTTTTTTGTTTAATTTGATAACTTTGGCAAATACTTTCCCTTCCATCATTTTGCTGATGTTGCTAGTAATTGTCAAAAAATCTGGGTTTTAGCACGGTTAGGTGCTAATGTTTCATTCGAATTGTTTTAAGTAAGGAAATATTAACTATTAAGTGTAATTATGACACATTTATAATTACTCTATAAGACTTATGGGACAAATGTATAATCTGAGTTTTTTTTTGGCAAATACTTTTAAAAAAACTTTAATAATTCATTTCTAATTGTGCAATTCAAATATTTTATTGAATAAATAGAGTGGATTTTTAATGTAATTATGCATTAGTCTACTAAAATATAGGAGTTTCATTTTAAGCATTAAAGGTTTTTACACTTTTTCAGAAAGTAATGAGTTGTTAAAATTTGACAATTAATCACCCTTTTTAGGTATTTTAATGATAAAATTAACAATGAGTTTTATAGGGCTATAAGTATTTTCAGTGTTTTTGAAATGATAAAAAATACTTTTTTGCATTTTTTTAAATAAAGATTTGTTTTTGTCAAATTAAATTAATTAACTTTGTCCATAGAATAAATAGATTTATAAAGAACGAAGGGAGAGAGTAGGCTCGATGATCTTCTGGCAACCTGTTAGCCACCAACAAGGTGCCCCATCCTAATTCTAACGATAAATCGTATATACAATCAGTTTTTTTTATCATGAGTTAACATTCATTGATGTGGATGTGAGTTTATCTCATTGCCATCATCAATCCAAAATGTTTAGTATTTGATGACTACTTTTCATCAAAAATAATTGTTTGAATATATAATATACTAAATCTATATATTTAATAGGATAATAAATAAACTAAAACAAATGAAAACTACGAAGCAATTTCTATCACTCACCTATTTAACGATAGGTTCACTGGCATTCAATGTTGCCGAAGCACAAACCAAATTTATTAAAGAAGGCCAATGGCGTGGTGAATTTAAAGTGAACGAGGTACAAGTACCCTTTAATTTTGAAGTTAAAGGAAAAGATGCCGAACATGCAACGTTCACGTTGTTAAATGGCTCACGTAGAGACGATTTTCATGTAAAGCAAATTGCGAATGATTCAGTATTTATCAAAATGAATACTTATGATGCTGCCTTAGTAGCAAAAATAAATGATGATGGTACCTTGTCAGGAGTTTATAAAAGTCTTGTTCCAAATTTTAAAGGAAATTTCCTTCCATTTACGGCAGAATCTGGCAAAACGTATCGTTTTGTAGAACCTGCTAAAGAGATTCAGGCAAACCATAATTTGTCGGGAAAATGGGCTATTAAAATTATCAGCAAAGAGCCCGTAGCTGACCAAGTGGCGGTTTTTGAACAAAAAGGGAATAAACTAAAAGGTGTATTTTTGAAAGTAACTGGCGATACACGTGAATTAGAAGGTATCGTACAAGGAGATGAATTTGCACTGACAGGTTTTTCAGGACCAAGCCCTTGGTTAATTCGTGGAAAAATTAATCCTGATAAAAGTATTACTGGAGAAGTGGGCTTGGGTATTTACAACAACGTAAAATTTGAAGGGGTAAAAGATAAAAATGCAGAATTGCCTGATGCATATACGTTAACGCATTTAAAAGAAGGATATGAAAAACTAGATTTCACCTTGCCTGACTTGAATGGGAAACAAGTATCACTGAGTGATGAAAAATATAAAGGGAAAGTGGTTATTGTAGAAATTATTGGTACTTGGTGTCCAAACTGTACAGACCAAACTCAATTTCTTTCACCTTGGTTCAAGGCTAATAAAAACCGTGGCGTAGAGGCCATCGCAGTGGGTTTTGAACAGAAAGATGATTTAGCTTATGCAAAATATACATTAGGAAAACTAAGAGATAAGTACGACATCCAATATGATATTTTGTTTGGGGGGATTGCTGATAAAAAAGTTGCTTCAGAAAAATTTGAAGCTTTAAATAAAATGATAGCTTTTCCTACTACCATTATCATCGGGAGAGATGGCAAAGTAAAACAAATCCATACAGGATATACTGGCGAAGTAACAGGAAAATACTTTAAACAGTATGTGAAAAAATGGAACAAAGAATTAGATAAACTTATTGCTGAACCTGTTCCTGCCTCAGAAGTAGCTTTAAATAAATAATACAAATAATAAACTCGGTACTTAATCAAATAATATAATCTCAAATTCAATTATTCACATGAAAAAAATCGTTCTAATTCTGACAAGTGTTTTGACTTTCGCAATCAGTGCAAAAGCAACAAATGATAATAAAGGTAGTGATGTAACATACACCGTTGATAATCAGGCTAGTAAATTAGTATGGACTGGCAAGAAAGTAACTGGGGCACATACAGGAAACATTTCATTGAGTGCAGGTAATTTGGTTGTTTCAAATAATAAACTAAAAAGTGGCTCTTTTGATATAGACTTAACGTCGTTGACGGTAACGGACTTAACTGATAAAGATTATAATGCCAAATTAGTGGGACATCTAAAAGCTGATGATTTTTTTAGCGTTGAAAAATTCCCTAAAGCTAAATTTGTGACAACGGCTGTCACAGCGAAAGGAGGTGAAAACTATGAAATATCAGGCAAACTTACCATCAAAGGGATTACGAATGATGTGAAGTTTCCAGCTACTGTAAAAGTAGAGAAAAACAAAACGACAGCTCAAGCGAAAATTTTGGTAGACCGTACTAAGTATGACATTAAGTTTCGTTCAAAAAACTTCTTTGAAAACTTGGGTGACAAAGCTATTGAAAATGACTTCGAGTTAGACGTTAATTTGGTGGCTCAAGCAGGCAATGTAGCAGCTAAAGCTACTGGAAAATAAGTATTTGCACGTTAGATATGGGCAGATTGATAACGTGTTGAAATGCTTTTAGAAAAATTTAGAGGTGTAGACATATTTAATGTAATAAGAAAACACCTCTAAATTCTCCTGATTTTATATTTCTTCTATAAATTACCATCATGAAAAAATGCTTCTGCATACTCTCGGTAGCTTGTATTGTATTGATGAGTTTTCAGTATCAGATGCAAGAAAATGAACCTACTAATAAAATAGCGCTCGGAGAAAAACTTTTTTTTGACCCGATATTATCTTCTAAAAAAACATTAAGCTGTGCCTCATGTCACAAACCAGCACTTGCATTTGCAGATACAACGCAATTCAGTGTAGGTGTTGACGGCATTTTGACTGACAGAAATACACCTTCTGCGATGAACTTGGCTGGTAGAATACATTTGTTTTGGGATGGTCGTTCCAATTCCTTAGAAGAGCAAGCTATTCAACCGATTATATCAACAACAGAAATGAATCTTCCGATTGTGCAGGCCTTAGCGAGATTGAATGAAGATAAAGTATATAGTAGAGCGTTCAAGAAAATATATAAATCACAAGCCACCGAAAAGCTCTTGGGAGATGCTTTGGCGGCGTATCAAAAAACCTTAGAGACTGCCAATACTCCTTATGACCGTTATATTAATGGGGATGATAATGCCATGAGTCCAGAGGCTATCAGAGGACGCCTGCTGTTTATTGGTAAAGCTAATTGTGCCAATTGTCATGCAGGAGAAGACTTTACTGCGGATAGATTTAAAAATATAGGGTTATTCGATGGGCGAAAGCTCAATGATGTAGGGCGTTATAAAATCACGAAAGATTCTAGTCATCTAGGGCATTTTAAAGTCCCAGGCCTACGAAATGTAGCCATAACACCGCCGTATATGCACAATGGGGTATTCAAGACTTTAAAAGAAGTAATAGAATATTACAACCAGCCTGATGCTTTTGTGAAGAATGGACTTAATAGGGACTTATCCCTTAGTACCCCCTTGGGACTAAGTAAAACAGAAATAACGGAGTTAGAGGCTTTTCTAAAAGCACTGACCGATGACCGATTCTTAAAGAAATAGACGGCATTACAGCTAATTATCTTAAACCAAACGTATACCCTTTTATTGCTCCATTTTTTATATCCTTTAACAATTTAAACCTAATACTATGGTGAGGCTCGTTAAGTTTCATTTGGTCTATTATGACCGATGCTTATCAATTTATTTTAGTTAATCATCTTCAACAAAGCTTCGTCCATCAAAATCTTGATGGACGATTAACACAAAAAATCATGAAAAATAATTTTATAAAAGGAGTGTGCAATGTTTCATTGTTAACACTCTCATTGACAAGCACATCCTTTGCTGTTGAAAAACCTACTTTAAAAGAAGGCAAATGGCGAGGAGAGTTTCAGGTAAATGAAACTAGAGTCCCTTTTAATTTTGAAATAAAAGGAAAGACCATAGAATCATCAACACTGACTTTATTGAACGGAAGTCGACGAGATGACTTCAAAGTAAAGGCAATATCTGGCGATAGTATTTTTGTAAAAATGAATACCTACGATGCCGCTTTGATTGGTAAAATTGACGAGCAAGGTACTTTCAGAGGCGTTTATAAAAGCCTTGTTCCTAATTTCAGAGGGAACTCTTTACCCTTCGTGGCTGAGTTTGGTAAAACTTATCGTTTTGTAGAACCCGGAAAAGATTTAAAACCCGTAACGAATGTTACAGGGAAATGGAATGTGAAAATCATTAGTAAAGACCCTAATGCTGCCAATTCTATTGCTCAATTAGAACAAAAAGGCAATAAACTAACAGGCGTTTTGATGACGGTAGTGGGTGATACCCGTGAACTTGAAGGAACTATTCAGGGAAATGAATTCCATCTTTCAGGGTTTACAGGGCCAAGTCCAGTAGCTATCAAAGGCAAAATTAATGATGATTTAACAACCATAAGTGATGGTGAAATTAGTTTTGGAATTTATATTACCCAAAAATTTGAAGCAACAAAAGATAAAAATGCTTCATTACCAGACCCTTATAAGCTCACATTCTTGAAAGAGGGCTATAAAAAACTAGACTTCACGTTCCCTGATTTAACTGGCAAACAAGTATCACTGAGTGATGATAAGTATAAGGGCAAGGTAGTAATCGTAGAAATAATAGGAACATGGTGTCCTAATTGTACTGATCAAACTCGCTTTCTAGCTCCTTGGTTCAAAGCCAATAAACAACGGGGTGTAGAAGCAATAGCCATAGGATTTGAGCAAAAAGATGATTTAGAATATGCCAAATATACCTTAGGCAAACTTAGAGATTTCTTTGGAATTGAATATGATATCCTTTTCGGAGGTATTGCTGATAAAAAAGTAGCTACCGAAAAACTCGCAGCGTTGAATAGAATGGCGGCTTTTCCTACAACTATCATTATTGATAGAAAAGGAGATGTTCGCGAGATTTATACAGGTTATACGGGTGAAGTAACAGGTAAATACTTTAAAGATTATACCAAAAAATTCAATAAAGTATTAGATGGATTAATAGCCGAGCCTAATCCTTATGAAAAGGCAAATGTTACTACTGCCAGTTTGAAATGAGCTTCATCAATTAACTAACATACCCCCAAGACAGTTCGTAATACCTTGCCATGAGTATTACGGCTGTTTTAACCTTTCCATCTTAATCCCTCCCCTAATGAAACAAAAAATACTTATTTTATTTAGCCTAATCTTAGTATATGGCTCAGTTGTAGCACAACAACGTAATAATATCACAGGTAAAATAATTGATGCAAAAGATAATAGTCCCTTAGCAGGAGCTTCTATTCTGATAAAAGGTACGCAATCGGGTACTACATCCAATTTTGATGGAAATTTTAACCTTTCAGCAAAAACGGGAGATATTATCGTCGTCTCTTTTGTAGGATTTACCACACAACATATTAAAGTGGGCAATCAAAATCAATTGATAATCAAGCTTAATGCTGACCAGCAAGGTCTTAGTGAAGTAGTTGTAATTGGTTCTCGTTCAAACCAAGCTCGGACCAATATCGAAACACCTGTTCCAGTGGATGTAATTACTAGCAAAGAAATTGTTGCTACAGGTAGAACAGATTTATCACAAATACTAAGTTTTATTGCGCCTTCTGTCAACTCGAATAGACAAACGGGTGGCGATGGTTCAGCTCATATCAATCCACTAGCTTTAAGGGGGGTAGCGCCAGACCAAACCTTAATTTTAGTAAATGGAAAGCGTCGTCATACTAGTGCATTAGTGAACGTATTAGGTACGCCCGCTCAAGGAGCCTCATCCTCAGATTTAGATGCCATTCCAGTTTCTGCTATTGAAAGAATAGAAGTATTGCGTGATGGAGCGGCTGCACAATATGGTTCAGATGCGATTGCGGGAGTAATAAATATTGTACTAAAATCGAGTGTAGACCAAGGTCAAGTGACGATTACTACTGGTGAATACAATACTAGTTATCGTAATAAAAAAGATGGCTTTACTTTATTGACAGGCGTAAATTATGGTTTCCGCTTGGGTGAAAAAGGCTTCATCAACATATCTGGGCAAATTAATAACCGAGATGCCACCGACCGTTCAGGTTTTTATGAATATAATAACCGCTTAACAGGAGCTAAATTGTACTGGTTCCCTTATGCTGTTGGGACAAGTTCTGAAGTAGTTGATGCTAAAGAAAAATCTGTTGATAGGTATAGTTCTGCGAAAAGTGGGAACGGCAAACAAGAAAATGCCAGCTTATTTGTCAACGCATCTTTGCCATTAGGAAATGATGTAGAGCTGTATGCTTTTGGAGGAGTTTCTTCAAAATACAGTATTAGTGCAAACAATGCCTATCGTTTTCCAAATGGAACTACTACTATTAACAGTGTTTCAAGCCGTTATTTCCCAACGATTTATCCAACAGGCTTTTTAGGGGAAAATGCTGCTCGTTTAGTAGATGGCTCTTTTACGGCGGGAATCAAAGGCAAAGCCAATGGTTGGAATATTGACTTTAGTAATACTTCTGGGCACAACAGAATAGATTATACCGTTCAGAATACAATTAATGCCTCTATCGGTACATCAAGCCCTACTAAGTTCAATAGTGGTGCATTGGTTTTCAATCAGAATACTACCAATATTGGTCTTACTCAACGTTTTGAAAATTCAGCCATTAAAGCATTTAACGTGGCTTTTGGAGCAGAATACCGTTTAGAAAACTATCAAATTATTGCAGGAGAAGAAAAGTCTTACAAAAACTATGGAGATACTACTTACATCAGTACTGTAGGGGGTAAAACCAAAGGGGTAAGACCAGCAGGAGCACAGGTATTTCCTGGGTATCAACCTGCAGATGCACAAAATCAGTATCGCCATAGCATAGGGTTGTATGGAGATGTAGAAGCTGAAATCTCAGATAGATTTTTGTTGACGGGAGCTTTACGCTATGAGAAATACAGCGATTTTGGCGACCAATTGACTTGGAAAACATCTACCTCAATAAAATTGATTGATGATAAAAATAGTATCCTAGAAAGTCTTTCATTGAGAGGGGCCGTAAGTACAGGTTTTAGGGCTCCATCATTACAGCAAAAATATTATTCAGCGACTACCTCTATTCCGCAGGCCGATGGCAGTTTGATTCTATCACTGGTATCAAACAATGATAATAATGTTTCAAGGTCTTTTGGAATTCCTAACCTAAAGGCGGAAACTTCTAATAACTTTAGCCTTGGTCTTACTAGCCGAATTGCTAGCCATTTTACTGCTACGGTAGATGCTTACCAAATTAATATCAAAGACCGTATTACGCTTACGGGTACTTTTGATTTTAGTTCAATCACTAATAGCGATGCTACGATTAAAGGTGCGGCACAGTTAGTTAAAAACTTGCTGGCTAATTATCCTGATGTAAATGCGGCTCAATTTTTTGCAAATGCTATTGATACCCGTACACGAGGTATCGATGTGGTATTAGCGTATCGCAACAAAGTAGGAGCAGGAGCGCTTAATTTATCATTAGCGGGTAATTTCACTCATACCGAAGTAACAAATGTACATGTGCCAAGTGGCTTAACGTCGTCGGGAACTGAGGATGTTAGGCAGTATCTATCAGAACGTATTTTCTTTGACCGCCAACAAAGAGGACGTTATGAAAGAGGTACGCCACAAAGTAAAATAGTTTTATTGGCTGGCTATACGATAGGACGTTTGACGCCTAATGTGGTAGTAACTCGCTTTGGTGAATATACCTTTTATACAACTCAAAGCAATTTGAATAATACAACAGGTGGAAGAGACCAAGTTTTTAGTCCGAAGACCACCACAGATGTTTCATTGAATTATCAATTAAATAAGTCTGTAGGAATCACCTTAGGGTCAAATAACATTTTTGATGTATATCCAGACCAACTGAGCATTGCGAATAACCAAACGGGAACAGTACCTTGGGGTACTTCGGGCGGACAGCAATTCGGTTTTAATGGAGCATTTTATTATGGCAGATTAACCTTTAACTTCTAACTTTTTTTGAGAAAGCCCTTGCTAAAAACAAGGGCTTTCTCAATTTGAGCATCTATCATTGTGCTCCTAGCGAAACTATCAATTAAAAGAGCAGTCAGAAAACTAATTTCTGACTGCTCTTTTAATTGATAAAACTAATGAGGACTGAGGTTTTTCTCATGAAAAATCAACTATACCCATTCCAAAAAGAACTAAAGGTATCAGCAAACTCAACCTTCAATTTTAATAATTCAGCTTTTAAGGCTTGTTTTTTAGCCTTACATTCAGGCTCATCTGCCAAATTGTGCATTTCCCAAGGGTCTTCTTTAAGGTTAAATAATTGCGTATGTCTATTACCATCCACGTTATATTCCAACAATTTAAAACCGTCTTTTTTCACTCCTCTTTGAAAATGTTTGAAGGCAAAATACAAAGCACGTCTTAAAGGAGTTTTTGGGTCTTTAAAAGCTTTTGCTAAACTTATACCTTGTACAGAAGACGGAATCTTAACATCAGATTTTTCAGCCAAAGTAGCATAAATATCAGAGAGATAACAATAACCATCAACCTTTTGATTTTTAGGAATGCCTGGTCCTGAGAAAATTAAGGGTACTCGGTTACTGTGTTCATAAATACTTTGTTTACCAAATAAACCATGTTGCCCTATAGCTAACCCATTATCGCCTGCAAACACAATGAGTGTATTTTCCGCTAAACCATTTTCGTAAACGGCTTTCACAATACGTCCAATCTGGGCGTCTAAGTGAGAGATAGTTGCATAATATTCTTTTATCTGACGTATAGTGTCTTCTTCTGTTCTTGGAAATGGCGCTAATAATTCATCCCTTACTTTTAGTTCTCCGTTATCAAAAGGATGTTGTGGTAAAAAGTTAGGTGGTAGGCTTACTTTTTTATCCGCATACCATTGATTATACTCGGCTGGAGCCCGTCTTGGATCATGGGGCGTAGTAAAAGCCGTATAAATCAAAAAAGGTTCTTTTTTATACTTCTCTATAAAATGAATCGTTTCGTCTGCGAACAATTCTGAGCTATGCTTGCCTTTAGACTCATTTACTTTATTTGGAGCATAATTATTGTCTTTTGGCCCCCCGTAGCTGTTATCTGCCTTGTAGTCTTGTACAGGAAGATTATACTGGTCTCCCATGCCGCCGAAAAATACTTTTGCACCATCAGAAAAAGCACGATTATAAATAGTAGTACCATTGTGTTGTTTACCAATTCCAACGGTATTATAATTATTTTTTCTCAACAACTCTGGAAAAGTCACATAGTTGTTGAAAATATCAAAACTGAATTCTTGATTATCTCTTGCCTGACGGTCAATGCTAAACAGGGTTCTGCCTGTCAATAACATGGCTCTGCTGGGCTGACATATTGCTCCTGATAAACCGCCAAAAACGTGAGCTTGTGTAAAAGCTGTTCCGTTCTTGACCAATGCATCTAAATTGGGCGTAATAATATCTTTATTCCCCAAAGCCCCAATGGTATCGTGGCGTTGGTCGTCTGATAATAAAACGATAATATTTAATTTTCGCTCTTCCGCCAATCCTTTTAAAAAAGGATGCAAAGCCAGAGAAGCTCCCAATAAGGAGCTATTTTTGATAAAATTTCTACGGTTCATACTCATTTGATTTTATTCCAATCTTGTACCCCTACTTTTTTAGACCAGATTTCATGTTCAGCCACTAGTTTTTGAAGTATAATTGGGTTGTCTTTTGCCTTGTTTTTTGTTTCAGTTCTATCATTGACAAGGTTGTATAACTCCCAAGGTTGGTTATTTTCGGCCACAGCTTTCCAATTTCCTTTTCTGATAGCTTTACTGCCTTCATGTTCCCAGAATAGCGTTTTTTGTGGTGTTGTTTTACCTTCAAAAATAGCTTTAAGACTTGTACCTTCTAAAGGAGTTAAGCTTTTCTCTTGAAAAGTAGTTGGGTATTTAACGCCCGCTAAATCTAGGCAAGTAGGAAAAATATCAATCAAATGGCTAGGGCGAGTACTTTTGCTACCAGCTTTGATATGATTAGGGAAATAGGCAATAAATGGCGAAGCTATGCCACCCTCATGTGTATTTTTCTTAAACAGCCTAAAAGGCGTATTGCTAACATTTCCCCAAGGACTTTCGTAGCTATCTATTGATGCAACCGAACCAGCTTTTCCATTTTTTTGAGTAACATAATTCCAGTTTTTTACATCGTCGGCACTGCCTCCATTATCCGAAAGGAATAATACTATCGTATTTTTGTCTTCTCCAAGTTGTTTTATTTTTTGTAACACTTCCCCAATACCAGCATCCATTCTATCAATCATGGCAGCATAAATTGCCATGCGAGTATCCCATTTGTCTTTTTCTTCAAGGGTTAATTTTTCCCAATCGGGCACATTTTCAAAACGATTAGATAATGCCCACTTTTGGTCTATAATACCCTTTGTTTTTAATGCTTTGTATCGTTTTTCACGAAGTTTATCCCAGCCATCCAGATACTTGCCTTTGTACTTTTCAATATCTTCAGGTAAAGCTTGAATAGGCCAATGAGGGGCATTATACGTTAGATATAAAAAGAAAGGTTTATTATTTTTATGTTGTTTGTCTAACGCATTGATAGCAAAATCAGTAATGGCTTGTGTAAGATATTTTGAGGTATCTGAGCGAGTAATTTCCTTACCGCCTTCTAAAAAAGTAACAATTCGCCCATCATTATACAGTGGTTGCGAATTGAAATAGCTACTGCCGTTGTTTTGCAAAGTAAAAGATTCATCAAAGCCACGATTGACAGCCCACGCTGATGGTACTAAACCCACGTGCCATTTACCTGAAACAATGGTTGAATATCCTGCTTGCTTTAATGCTTGCCCGATTGTAATACAATGGTCATTCAGATAGCCTTGATAGGACGGAAAACCTTTGTCTTGTACCATATCACCAATACCTGCTTGGTGCGAATACAAGCCTGTGAGTAAAGAAGCCCTAGAAGGACAACACCGCCCAGCATTGTAAAATTGAGTGAGAATTAAACCGTTCTTGGCAAGTCTATCTAAATTTGGAGTGTTGATTTCAGAACCAAAGGCTCCAATATCAGAAAAACCTAAATCGTCAGCTAGGATGATGACGATATTAGGTTGCTTCTTCTGGGCTAATAATAGCTGAGGAATGGAGCTAAACAATAGCCCAATAAGTATAATTTTCTTTAACATTTTTATTTTTCTACAGGTAATCCTTTTAAGACCAAACTATCTAATGCGCCAATATTATATCCAAAATTATAGCCAAATGTTTGTAAAGTATCTGCCGCTTTGCCACTTCTATTACCAGAGCGACAATAAAGGTAAATCTTCTTTGATTTGTCTAACTGCTTGATTTCATCCGCAAATTTTTCAGAACGAATATTGATATTTTGAGCGTACAGTAGATGTTTTGTGCCATATTCTTCGGGTGTTCTGACATCAACTAAATAGGCTTTCCCTGTTTTGATTTCTTTCAGAATTTTCTTGCTTAATTGCTCTGTAACAACTACTTTATTAGCAGTTTTTTGGGTGTACGACTGATGTGTTGCCGTTTGTGCATTAGCTACGATTACTGTTGCAACAAGGATAAATGTTAAAAGATATTTTTTCATATATTTTGAGTGTTTTCTTTTTGGTTCATGACTATCAATATTATAAATCTGATGATTGAAAGCCTTATGCACAGAATTGTGAGTTAGTGATTATTACAAGATTAATAATCACTAACTCACAATTGACTAATTAACAATTACTTACCACCACCACTCAACTGAAGTCTGAATCGTTCAGCAGCGTGTTGTACATCAATTAATGGATAAACATTATACTTAGCTGCATCAGCATCAAAAAGAGCCTTCAATTCTTTGAGTTTCTCAGGATACTTTTTAGCAAGGTTTACTCTTTCATTGAAATCTTCTGTCAGATTGTATAATTCCCATTCGTCTTTATCAGGATTGTTTTCGATAACAGGAAGAGTTTCGCCTTTAAAGCCAAAGGTTTCTAATGTATTTGGGTGATGTGCAGCACCCGCTTTCCAACCATCTTTATAAATGGCTCTGTTACCAAAAATGGTAAAGTACTGCTGTGTATGTTGCTCAGGAGCCTTAGCATTATCGAACGAATACACCAAACTTTTTCCATGAATTGGGTCTTGCTTGATACCTTTGATTACCTCTGGTTGAGTAACGCCTGTGATTTCTTCAATCGTTGGAAGAATATCAGTTACATGACCAAACTGAGTACGAATAGCTCCTTTTTCTTTGATACCATTCGGGTAATGAACAATTAGGGGATTGTGTGTTGCTCCTTCAGCATTGGCATCACTTTTCCAGAATTTGAAAGGCGTATTCGTTGCCTGAGCCCAACCTAAAGGATAGTTAGCTAAACTTAATACATTAGGTGTTCCGATTTTGTCGTATTCTGTCAAGATATATTTTTTGTATTCTTCTCGTGTTATTCCTTCTGCTCCAAAACGTAGATTTTTATTGGTTACACCATATTCAGTACCTTCTTTGCTACCTCCATTATCACCAATGATTACAAAGATTGCTGTATTATCTAATTGATTGGTTTCTTTCAAATGATTCACCAAACGACCCACTTCATAATCAGTATATTCCAAGAAACCGGCATATACTTCCATAAAGCGTGCATACAAATGTTGTTCTTCGGCAGGTAAATCTTTCCAAGCTTTGATAAAATCATTTCTGTCAGGTAAAACAGCATTAGCTGGAATTACACCTAACTTTTTCTGATTGGCAAAGACTTGTTCTCTGAAAGCATCCCAGCCAGCATCAAATTTCCCTTTGTATTTATCAGACCAAACTTTATCTACTTGATGCGGAGCATGTGTAGCACCCGGAGCGAAGTACAGAAAGAATGGTTTATTAGGTGCAAGCGTTTTTTGCTTAGTAATATAACTAATGGCTTTGTCTGTCAATTGTGCTGTTAAGTGTCTTCCATCTGGTTTAATATGCAAGTTATCTTCCACTAAATCAGGCTTATACTGGTCAGTAGCACCACCCAAGAAACCAAAATTATGGTCAAATCCTTTGCCTGATGGCCAGCGGTCGAAAGGTCCCAAATCTGTACTTTCTTCGTCTGGGGTCAAGTGCCATTTTCCTAATTGATAAGTACTATACCCATTTTCACGAAGCACTTCTGCAATGGTTCCTTTAGTAGGTTTGATATGTCCGTCATAACCAGGATAATCAGCCGAAAGATAAAAATGAGGGAATAGCCCCATGCCTACAGAGTGATGATTACGACCTGTTAACAAAGCTGAACGAGTAGGAGAGCAAATGCCTGTTGTATGAAAATTAGTATAACGAAGACCACCCTTGGCTAATGCTTCAAAATTAGGTGTATTGATTACTCCTCCAAAAGCACTAGAAGCACCATAACCAACATCATCTAATATAATTACGACCACATTGGGTGAGCCTGCTTTGGCTTTTTTCAAATAGTCTATTTTATAAGGCGTTGAGGTAGTGTGCGATTTAGTAATTTTTCCTTTCCATTCCTGCTCGGCTTGGGCAAAGACATTACTGGTTGACGTTATCAACATTGTTCCTGCTAAGAGGGATAAATATTGATTCATTTTTGGTTTAATTTTTTTCATAATTTTATCAATGGGTTAATTATATTGTTTATTCTGATTACTTACTTGATAACTATTGATTGCTTTAAGTTTATTTTGTTGCTTTTTCTTAAATAAATCTGGATTGCTGATAACAGTAATGAGCAAGATGACAAGGGGAGGAATCAGCCCTATAAATCTTGTTGAGAAGGAAGTGATAGTTGCTTTCATGATATTTAACTATATATATTCTATCGAATTAGTATTACATTTTCCATGAGAATTTAACGTTGTTTAGCAATAAACAGCCTCTTTCCTCAAAAAATCATTACTGTTATTCAGCTTGGAATTAATGTTTTAATTCATCCGAAATAAAGGTTTTTAGTGCATTGGAAACTTCCAATAATAATGCAGGAGAAGTATTGTTTTCATCATCAGTTTTCACATGGTGATAACGATGGGCATAAGCCAAACTAACTAGATTTTTATAGCCTTTTTCCTTGTATAAACCGCCTTCTCCACCTGCTTTTATCGTGGCTTTATTGGCTTCTGTTCCTTTCGCTTTTCTTGCTTTTAAATTAGCAAAGGCTTTTTCAAACGCGTTCGCTACTGATTCGTCATAATAGATTCCTCTGTTAGCATCTACTTCCTCTGTCTGGATATAAACGCCATTCTCTTTTTTCCATGCTTTTGCTGCTATAGCTGCCCCAAGGTGTATCCAAAGGCGAGTTTCTTCAGGTTTAGGGGCTGCTTTCTCCGCAAATGTTAATGCGCCTAAATTGTCTAATTCATGACCAGAATTTCCTGTAAAGACAAAAGTATAATCAGTAAACTGAGAACGATTTTTACTCACCCATTCTGCTAAGCTTAACCATGTCGCCAAGCCAGGGCCACGTTCACCACCACAAGTGTACCAGCCACTGATAGGCGTTGAAATCACTACGTATTGCTTCCCATTACCGATTTTCCCAACAATATTTCTAGCTTTAATTGGTTTACTATAACCTTTTATGGTAATAGCAACTTCTGTCCCCGACTTTATTACATCATTAAAAACCGTTGAATCTTTTGAGGCTACTTGCCATACTGGTATGCTCCAAGGTTTAGTATCTTCTCGTGTATTATGGGCTACAATTTCACCAGTATTACTGGGTGTAATTGCCACAATACCCTTCGCACCTGCTTGAATGATTTTTTCAAGGTGCTTTTCGATAGCCTCGTTCAATGCACCGCCTGAAATAGGGAGCTTGGTCAATACCAATTTCCCTTTTAGCTTGCTTACATCCGTTGTTTTATCACCATCAATTAATATTCCTTTTTGTGATTGATTCACTTTGGGGTCAACAGGCCAAAGCGGTAATAGGTCTAATTTTTTATTATCAGCAATAATATTACCGCCTTCAAAAAAAAATTGATTCACAGGAAAATTGACAAATTCCGTGCGGAAGCCTATTTTGTCTAATTCGGTTTTTAACCATTGCGAAGTAGCAAAATCAACCTTTGTACCAGTGCGATGTTCGCCCAGAGAAACAAACTTTTTGACTGTAGCAAACAAATCTTCTCCTCCTTTATGCTGTGCAGATGCAACACTTATCACGCCTAAAAGGAGTATTGTACTTAATATTTTTTTCATATTTTTGATATTTATGCGATACACTATAGTCTCAGAGTATATTTGCCTATAGCTTATTATTTAAAGCACAATTTTTCTTATTGCTGGTTTTACCCAATTGCCCGTTTTTAAATATTCATCTGTTGCCCAATAGATTCTCACAGATAAATTGAAATCCTCTTTAGGAGCAGGTAGCCAATTGTTTTCTTTATCCGTACCTGGGCTATCATGTTGAATATAGATATCCAATGAACCATCAGCATTATATTTGAGGTTACTTCTGTCGCCAATGGCATATCTACGAATAGCATTCTCGGTTAGATAACCAGCTTTATCATAAAGTGTGATTGACCAAAAGGCTTTGGCTGGAGGCGTTTTATTAGGCTCAAAATGAATGACATACTGATTTTCACCATTGAGTGGTTTGTGGTCAGTATCTTCACGATAACCTTGGTAAACAGCATCTTCTGGCCCTAATGCTCCTAATCCAAAATAGGCTACAGCAGCTCTCTTTTGATAGTTTGTACCATAATGTCCAATGGTTACGTCAGGTTTGTTTTCGTTATTATTGGTAAGAATTGTTCTTGCTTTTTCTAAGGTATTTATTACTTCTATAGGTAAGTTTTGTAAAGCAGTTTGAGTTGTTTGATCAAACGTATTTAGCGAGAATTTTTGTCCAGCTTTAATGCCAATTTTGGCAAATCTGTCTATTACTTTCTTGTCTGCTTCCAACGCAGGATTTTTTACTAAAAGCTCATTTAAATAAGTGAAATATTCTTCAGTGGTTAGTTTTTTAAGGGCTTCTACTACATTTCGTTTAGCTTTTAATACTTGGATAGCTTCTGAAGATTCTACCGAATATGTAATTTTTGGGAATGCCGTAACTTCATTTTTGTCTAATTGACTTAATGGTCTCAATTTCAAACCATCTTGAATTTTACTAACAAAATTTTTTCCGTCTTCTGGACTATTTACTTGTATTCTACTGATAATCCAGACTACATCCGTGGGTGATTTTACTTCTTCAATCCCTTTTGGTAAAACACCTTTCCATTTCGGCCCTGTTATGATATATCGTTGGGCTTTTGTTCCAGTAGTTCTTTTGCCAAACGAAGCAAAAACGTTTGTCCAAGCATCCATCAGCGGTACCACTGCGTAGCGATCTTTTGTATCAGGAATCTCTAGAATAATAGGTTCTGTGCCTAAATCAAGAAAAGCTGAAGAATAAAAAGTATCATTATTAGGACGCACAACGGCTTTAAAAGTATGGTCAGGGAAAGCCCTGCTATGATGAAATTGATTAGAAGGTCTGCTACCTACAATTCGAGTTAAATCTGTCAGCACTAAAGGCAAACCATAAATATATGCTTCTTTGGCTATCGCCACCGTTTCTGTATCCGTACTATTAACTATCTGAGCTTTCAACAAAGGGATTGATGAAAGGATAAGTGACGTAGTTAAAAATTGTCTTCTATTGATATTTTCCATTTTAATAAATAATGAGTTAGTGATTGCAGTATATTTTATAAATCCACCAAATACTTGTCTTTGCCAAAATTGAATTCATAGTGCATTAAGCTAGGCCACAGCGGTTTGATAAGTCCCTTTTCCCATGTTTGTAAAGCCGCTTGTAGTTCTTGTACTTTAGCAGGGTTTTGTGACGCAACATTTGTGCTTTCAGATTTATCTTTCTGTAAATTGTACAACCATTGTTGTTTGTTTTTACCACTAATGACCAACTTCCATACTCCGCTACGAATTGCCTTGGCATCTCCCGAACGCCAGAAAAGCGCTTTATGAGCCTCTTGATTTTTATTTACTTTTTCTATCAAATTAACACCATCGTAAGTACGGTCTTGTGGTAGTTTTGCACCAATGACAGCAGCAACGGTACTGAAAATATCCAAGGAGCTAACAGGCTGTTGGTAAACCGTATGGGCTTTGATTTTACCCTTCCATTTCAGCACAAACGGGACGTTTATACCTCCCTCGAAATGCGAAAACTTTCCACCTTTAAGGGGTGTATTGGTAGTAGCATGTGTATATGTTGCTCCGCCATTATCACTAGCAAAAACAATCAGCGTATTTTCTTCTAATCCTTCGGCTTTTACTTTTTTCAGAATACGAGCAATCGCATCATCCAAAGCTGAAATCATCGCATAATACACTCGCTTATTTTCATCTTTGACGTGTGCAAAGCGGTCATAATATTGTTTTCTTACCTGAAATGGTGTGTGTGGAGCATTGAATGGAACATATAATAGAAAAGGCTTCTTCTTATTTTTATCAATAAAAGCCTCTGCTTCCTCGGCAAATTTTTCTGTTAAAAAGGCTTTCTCTTCAATAATTGTCGTGTCTCTGCGAATTTTCCCTGTACCCACACGACCATTTCCCCAGATTACTTTATCTGTGAAATCAGTATGGTGATGGTTAATAAGGTCAGGGGAATCCTCAGGAGCATATAATGAAAATGCTTGATAAAAACCATAGTGATAGTCGAAGCCACGTTCTAAAGGAGTGAAGCCTTTCGTATGTCCTAAGTGCCATTTCCCGATAATACCTGTTGCATAACCCTCTTTTTTAGCTAAATCAGCAAAGGTGATTTCCGACTGTGGCAAGCCTTGTGATGCAATAGCATTGCTATTAGGATACTCAATTTTAGGATTTGGGTGCCAATCGTTCGTATTGAGGATGTATTTAACCGTTAAATATTCTAAATTATTTTTGGGGTAGCGGTCTCCTGGCTGTAATTCATGTCCAAAGCGTTGTTGATATCTCCCCGTCAGTAAGCCTGCTCTTGAAGGAGAGCAGATAGGAGCAGATACATAGCCGTCAGTAAAGGTAACGCCTGAAGCAGCCAAAGAGTCGATAGTAGGAGTAGGGGCTGATTTGCCTCCGTACAATGAAATATCATATTTCCCTAAATCATCTGCCAATAAAATAATAACATTGGGCCTAGGTTTTGATGAACTGCTAGAATCAGGGTTGGCCAGAAACTCACGCTTCCCTTCTGCCAAGGCTTTATCAACTTTTACCAATGTATCATCTGTATTGATAGGACGAAGTAAATACACTGTTGAAATGCCCACTACTATTAGTATGGGTAATCCTATTTTTATTATTTTCTTTTGAAAAAGTGCCATTCTTAAACCGTGATATTTTTAAACTATTGAAAAGTGGATAGCTGTTTATTGTTTTGGAAGATATTCAATGATTTGATGATAATCTTGGCTATTCATGCTATTCTTTCTTATCTAACCAGTGAATAATATTTAATAGAAAAGCTAAGTTTTGGTCGGCCTCTGGGGCATTTAAACCAAAGCCTTTTTTATCTTTTCCTTTTAATTGCGCGGTAAACTGTGCTGCTTCGCCAAATACGGCTACTCGTCCTTTTCCAACTGATAAAACTGCTCCTTGGGATAAACCTTTGGCTGATATTCTAGGTGTTTTAGGACTAAATTTCCAAGCAGTATCAGGTAATAACACAATGTATTTATCATCAAATGTGAGCAATGATTTTGCCTGTGATGGAATTTTAAAAGCCTGTCCCGTAAAGGTTACTATGTGGTCAATTTTGTTAGTGATTTGATGTTCTTTTAAAGAGCCAGCTTTCTTTGTGAACGTGTCTAACTCTTTCTTTTTATTAGGGTCTTTGCCAGTAGTTGTGTCTGTTGCAAAACCATTATAGAAGGTAAACCCAAAGGCTTTACCTAGTTCACTTGCTGCCCCAGGAAAAGGCTGATGGTCGGCAATGAGTAGTAATGACCCTCCCTTTTCAACCCAATTTTTCACGGCAATAATTTCTTTTGGAGTAAAAGCCGATGGATTAGGCACTACCCATTCCGTAGTATCACTCGGATGAATGGCATTAGCAATCACTAGTATTTTAGCTTTATTAATGCTTTCCTCTGAAAAAGCTTCCTTGTTTGCTGATACTTCGTAACCATCTTTTCGCAATACTTTGGCAAAAGCAAGGTAGCGATTACTAGCTGTATGAAAATTATAATGAGCTTCATCAATTTTTACAGATGAACCTTTCCCAAACGGATAGGCTGAGCTACTTATATTAGGTTCGTAAGTGGTATCCTGTATCTGTTGAGCTAAGCTAGCACTGGAAAAAATCAGAGCTAACAAGGCAATTATAACATTCTTTTGCATGACTTTAATTACTACGTTTTAAGCACTAATTTCTCTGTTTCTTAAATTGGCTAAAAAGATTATCTAAGGTTAATACGCCCCAAATAATATTTGAATAATCTATTTCATTTCCTGAATTTCTTTCTTGTATGCCCCATATATAACCAAGACTTGTTTTTATATTTTTGGTTAGGGGATAGTTAAAGCCTAGGTAAACTCTGTTTTGGTCGAAAATATTGGGGTTACCCTGTACTGCTTTACCAAACTGGATAAATATCTCATCATTAGCTACCAAGGTTACAGGCTTTGGCAACCATGCTGGTTTAATGGCTTTTTCAAGTCGAAGCATATACCGAACGCGCCAATTGGGCTGAAATACTCCATTATTCAATAAATCTCTTTGTCGATACTCAAGTCCATACCTATTGATTAAATTGAAATATCTACCTTTTACCTCATTATCAATTCTTGCTGAAACCCGCCATTCTGTAATTTCTGGTTTCTCGATGTCAGTTGGTTTTGCAACCAAAATCCAACTTTTAAAATATCCAAGCGGAGAAAACGAAAATTTTGTAGTGGGTGAAACTGTGAAATGTAACCAGCCCCAATAGCTTGTAAATTGATTGGTAGCAAATATATTTAAGTCTGATCGTTCAATATTTTGCCGTCTGTGCTGTAAATACAATTCCCATCTAACCTTTTTATTGATAGTATCAGTAAGGACTAATCTTCCCCACGAAAGATTATGATAATAGTTTTTTTGAGCTTGACTTGAAAATGCAACTAAGAGGAAAAAAAATAAGAATCGTTTCATATTGCCAATAAAAGCTCAAGTATTTTGGTTTAAATATTTTTTAGTCAGATAACTTATAAGCTGGCAAACGGCATTTACCAGCTTATTAAGTTGCTTATTCTACTTCAAATCAATCGTCACATTATTTATCTTTCCTGCATAACTAAATGGTACATTGTATTTTTCTGTTACGGCAGTAATTTGGTCTTTTCCCACTTCGATGCTTTCATAAAAGCCAACAGTTGGTAAAGTTCTCGTTACTTTTATGTCACCTACTTTTTTCTCGTTGATGTACAAAATAGCCGTTGCAGGAGCATTGTTGACATTCTCAACACCTTCGTAATTAAAGTCTACTTTCAAGATATTTTTCCCTGTTTTGATTGGCTCGCTTGAAGTAACATATACTTTTTCTTCGCCATTGTTGTAAGTAAACCACAATTGATTTTTCTGAACATATAAACTCAATCCGCCTGCTCTTCCTCCAATCGCTAATAATACACCATCAGCACCTTTTTCAGGTACAACTACATCAGCACTAATGCTTAATGAACGACCACCCAATTTTGGTGCAGAACCTTCAAATAACTGTGAAGTTTGCGGATATAAAACTAATTGTTTGCGGTTGTCAAAAATGGTTGGCGAAGGTGCTGGTACTGAACCAGTACCGTCTTTCAATGGGTATACATTGTATTTCCAAGCCTGAGCATCAAACAATTCTTTGAGTTCCTGTAGTTTCTCTGGATACTTGGTTGCTAAATCATTACGCTCATTGAAATCTTCGTTTAGGTTGTATAATTCCCATACATCTTTATCAAATGGCTGTTTTTTCACATGTAAAGTACCTGCTTTCCAACCATCTTTGTAAATCGAACGAGAACCCATAATTTCATAATGTTGTACGGTATGGCGAGAAGGCAAATTTGGATTGTTAATGCTAAAAGCCAAACTTGTTCCTTCAATTGGCTCTTGCGGATACCCATTAATTACTGTCGGTACTTTTGCACCAGTCAATTCAATCGTTGTTGGTAAAATATCAATCAAGTGCGTATATTGATTACGAATACCGCCTTTGTCTTTAATGCCTTTTGGCCAGAAAAGAATCAAAGGATTATGCGTTCCACCCTCTGAATTGGCATCTTGTTTCCAATGTTTGAAAGGTGTATTAGTAGCCTGAGCCCAACCCAAAGGATAATTTGGACTTGAATATTCTGTGCCGATTTGGTCAACTAAAGCAAGATTTTTCTTCAAACGTTGTTCTGGTGTCAAATCTGGATCATAATTACGATGCGCTCTTCCTTCAAAAGTTCCTTCTTTACTTGCCCCGTTATCTCCTACCGACACAATCACAAGCGTATTGTCTAGCTGACCGCTTTCTTTCAAGAAATTAAGTACTCTCCCAATTTCAAAGTCGATATGCGTTAAGAAACCTGCATATACTTCAAAGAATTTGGCATATACTTTCTTTTCATCAGGAGATAATGAATCCCATGCTTTTAAGCCCGGTCCACGTTCTGGTAAAACGGCATCTTTAGGAATTACGCCTAAACGCTTTTGGTTTTCGATAACGATTTCTCGGTATCTATCCCACCCAAAATCAAATTTTCCTTTGTATTGGTCACTCCAATATTTGTCAACTTGGTGTGGTTCGTGACCAGCCCCTGGGGTAAAGTATAAAAAGAATGGTTTTTCAGGAGCAAGTGATTTTTGTTCAGCAATTAGGTTAATGGCTTTGTCTGCCATTTGTGTACTGAATAATTTACCTTTTTCTGGAATTACTTTCTTGGTATCTTCCCAAACTACAGGGTTATATTGGTCGGTTGAACCACTTAAAAATCCGTAGTAATGGTCGAAGCCTCTACCAGTTGGCCAACGATTGAACGGCCCAATTGGCGTAGCATCTTTGGCTGGCGTCAAGTGCCATTTACCAACAGCATAGGTATTATAACCATTCTCACGTAGTATTTCAGCAATAGTAGCTTTTTCAAAAGGCATAAAGCCGTCATACCCTGGGGTTCCGCCACCTGTTTGTGGGAATAAACCCATGTGAACCGAATGTGAGTTACGCCCAGTCAACAAAGCTGCACGAGTTGGTGAGCAAATAGCAGTTGTATGAAAATTTGTATAACGCAAACCATTAGCCGCCAAACTATCCAACGTAGGCGTTTTGATTAAACCTCCATAAGTACTTACTGCACCAAAGCCTACATCATCGAGTAAAATCCAGACTACATTAGGAGCATTTTTAGGAGCTTGAGGAGAATGTTCTGTCCAAACTTCTTTCGTCTCTTGGAAAGTTTTACCCAATTTTCCTTGGAAAGGAAGCGTTGGATCGTGTTGTGCAAAAACACCTGAACTGGCTAATACCCCACCTAATAATAAGGAGGTCGTCAGTTTAGAAAAACGTTTTACTTTTTTTTGAATAATCATAATGCTTTTCAATGTTAATATTATATCTATCGACTTTATATATTAATTGAGGAAGTTCAAAGAGGATCTGAAAAGAAAGCCTTTATACAGGATATTATATTGCACAACCTGTGAATTGTTACTTCTTCAATTCTGGATGACGCTGGAAATATTTTTTGATATGTACATCATCAGCAGGTAAACGCTGTGGTAATGTTGCTACATTTTGACCAATGCTTTTTGCTTTTTTATCTAAAGCCGCTAACAATTCAGCTACTTTTTCAGGATTGCTTATGTATAAGTTTTTAGTTTCTGATACATCATCTTTCAAATTGAATAAAAAAGCTTCTGTAGCTGGAATATCTTTTCCGCTTAAATAATTTTTAGAGGCTGGTTGTGCTAAACGAATTTTCCAATCTCCTTTTCTGAAAGCTTCTATTTTACCGTTTGAATAGTAGATAAATTCGTCCCCTTTTCTTTTCCCATTGGCTGTTAATATTTGGCTAACATCTTCACCATCAATCGGATTAGGTAAAGTAGCTTGATAACCTGCTAATTTTAAGATGGTAGGAAAAATATCTAAATGCAAGGCTAATTCTTCATAAACACTTCCAGCTTTGATTTTTGATGGCCATTGAAAAACAGTTGGCACTCGCTGTCCACCTTCGAACGTTGTACCTTTACCATTTCTTAAATTTCCAGCCGAACCCCCTTCGATATCGAAGATTGTCCAAGGACCATTATCACTTGTAAAAATCACCAAAGTATTTTCTTCGATACCATTTTTTTTCAAGGCTTCAATTACTTGTCCTACACTCCAATCCAACTCTTCAATCACATCGCCATATAATCCTCTTTGAGATTTCCCTTCAAATGCTGGCGAAGCGTATAAAGGTAAATGTGGCATTGTATGCGGTAAATAGAGAAAGAAAGGTTCCTTTTTGTGTTTTTCAATGAAACTTATAGCTTCATCAGTATACGTTTTGGTGGTATAATGCTGATCAATATTGTATTGAACTACATCATTGCCACGCAAATAAACAGTTCCTTGCATATCGTTGCTGTAAGGAATGCCAAAGTATTCATCAAAGCCATTTTGTAGCGGTAAAAATTAGCGATGATGTCCCAAATGCCACTTTCCAATAATTCCTGTTGAATAACCTTTGGTTTTGAGGGCTTCGGCAATGGTCAGTTCTTCTTTAGGAATACCATTAAAACTTTCTGGAAAAAAAACACCATCAATTCCCTGACGACGAGGATAACGGCCTGTTAATAAGCCAAATCGTGAAGGACTACAAACGGGCGAAGTTGAATAGAAAGACGTAAATTTCAAGCCATTTGTGGCTAGTTTATCAATATTGGGCGTGCGTATATCCTTTGCTCCAAAGGTACCAATATCTCCATAACCCAAATCATCGGCCATGATGATAACAAAATTTGGTTTTTTGCTAGGAGCATTTTGAGCAATTAAAACCGAAGTGGATAATATACTGAGGAAAAAAGTAAGGATACTTTTAAATGAAAATCTCATGATAGCTTTTAAGTAGGAATTATTCAGCGAAACTTGAACGTAATTTTACACCCCATTTTCCATTTTCTTTAGTGACAACATACAGCGATTCGTACGTCTGAATCAATGAACCATCCGCACGATAGCGTGAGAATTGTGTATCAACATGCACTTTATCATCTGATGCTTGAATGATATTTCTATGATTCCACTTGCTATGATGCCAGCCCGTTTTGCCAAGTTGTATAAATACCGTTGAATCTAAAATACCTGCTTTTTCTAATACTGACATTTTGCCACTTGCCAAACGATAATGTGGGAAATGGTAAGTAGCCTGCCAAGCTTTAGCATCCTTTGCGTTGAAGGTATTCATATAGTCGTCCAATACTTTAAATACTTCTTTTTTTACCTCAGGATTACTTTCATGTGTGCCTTTTCCATCAAAAGTTTTCTTGACAAATGAGAAAAGCGTTACTGAAAACAGCAAACCTATAATGATATTTTTTTGCATAATTGAATGAATTCAAAAAAAAATAAAGATGTGTCTGTAATTTGTGAGTTGTGGACGAATAGTTACTTTATTCGTCCACAACTCACTCAATATCAATTATTTCCAAAGCGTATTTTGTTCCAATTTTGGATTATTATCAATCTCAGACTGTGGTATTGGGTACAAGCGATGCTTGTCTGTCGCATTGGTTTTACCAACCTTAACTAGGTTGCTCACAAACGTACTTTTACCTGTAGCATCTTTCTGGCGAATCAAATCGAACCAACGTTGGTATTCAAAGACTAACTCTAAACGGCGATCTAGATACAGGGCTTCACGGAATTGGTCTTTAGTCAGCCCTTCCGTAAGGTTGGGCAAGCCTGCTCTGTTTCTAACTTTATTCAAAGATTTATAGGCCTTAGCTGTAGGACCATTCAATTCATTTTCAGCTTCTGCATGAATTAGTAATACTTCTGCATAACGAATGATGGCTACGTTTGCCGCAGATTCACTAGTCAATGAAAGTGAATTCGGATCCCAAGTTTTATTAAAAAACGGAGTTGAGTCATTCGGTACGGCAGTGTTTACAATTGGTAAAGCGTATTTTCTACCATTTGTAGGGCTAGTAAAGTTGGTAACAAACGTTACTCTTTTCCTTTTATCGGTAGGCTGATACAACTTATATACACTAAAGAATTTATCATTACCTACAGTATAAAAACGAACCATATCAGCATAAGCCCCCGTCAAACCTGGAATACCCGTCAAGATTGAGCGTGGATTTTGGTTATTCCCTTGTCCCAAAGAGTTTGATTTGAACTGAGCCGAGAAAATATGCTCTTTACCGTTTTTGGTTGCTGGTAAAAACACATCTGCATAATTAGCAAACAAGTCGTAGCCATAAGCTCCTGTGCCACCATCAGCAGGGGATAATACTTCTTCAGCTTTTTTAACAGCATCCTGATAGTGTTGTGTTAGATTCAGTGGCAAAGATGCCTTTGTTAAATAAACTTTAGCCAACAAAGCTTTAGCTGCCCCAGCAGTGGCTCTACCTACATCGGGTGATGAATATGAAACTGGTAAAGTACTAGCTGCTTCGGTTAAATCTTTTTCAATTTGCTGATATACCTCTGTTGAAGGCGATTTAGCAATGGCGTAATCGCCTGCGTTAACATATTTCTGATAGCTTGTAATCAAAGGAACATCTCCATACAAACGTACCAAATTGAAGTAGTATAGAGCTCTCAAAAATTTAGTTTCTGCCAACAATCTATTTTTTAGTGTAGCATCAAAAGTAATGCTAGGGATTTTTTCTAAAGCAACATTCGCTTTTTTAATAGCAGCATAGTGCTGTTGCCATAATTCATATACACGAAGATTAGAAGATGAATGTGCCAAAACTGCTAACGAACGAACATCTGGGTTTGTAGCTCCTGGTCCTGGGTCTTCATCATCTCCGGCCATATTCATACCTGTATTGAACAAGGTATTGTAGGGTGTTTGAACAGAACTTCCACCTGAATTTAATAAGAAGTAAACAGCATTTACGGCGTTAATAGCATCTGTTTGAGTTTTGTAATATTGTTCTTCAGAAATAATTGACTCAGGACTTTCTTTTAAAAATGATTGGCAAGAGCTAGCAGCAAATCCTACGCTAGCAAGAGCTATATATTTGAATAATTTCATGATGATCTAATTTAAAATGATAAAATGGCTTTCGGGTTTCAGTCATCGGCTTTCAGCTAATGGATAAATACGTTATAGATTTAATCCGAAAGCCGACACCTGATAGCTGAAAGCTAGAATGATAATGATATCCCAACTTGATAAGACTTATTGTTTGGATATACACCGGAGTCAATACCTTTGTTAATCAATGATTGACCGTTCAAACTTACTTCTGGGTCATAGCCAGTATATTTTGTCCAAGTAGCAGCATTTTGTGCCGATATATATACTCTTAAGCTTTTGATATTGGCTTTTTTGACAATTTTAGCTGGAATTGTATATCCAAGCGAGATATTTTTCAAACGATAATATGTAGCATCTTCGATAAAACGATCTGAAATAGTAATAGCAGGGTCTTGATAAGCTGCCTTTACATCTGTATTGGTATTGGTTGGCGTCCATCTGTTTAATAAATCAGTAGAAGCATTTACATAACCCGTACCCAATTCAAGGTTAGCTCTGTTGGCATTATAGATTTTACCTCCAATAGACGCTTGGAAGAAAATAGCTAAGTCAAATCCTTTGTAATTGAAAGTGTTGGTTAACCCTGCTGTAAAAGCGGGTTGGTTTGAAATCACCACACGGTCGTAAGCCTGACTGATTACACCATCTGGAACACCATTCGGTCCACTGATATCTTTGTATTTTTGCCCACCTGGACTTTTGTTAGCTTGTGGTGTAAGAGCAACATCGCCAGATTGGATAATGCCATCTGTTTGATAAACAATGAATGACCCCAACGGATAGCCTACTTTTGCAATAGAAGGAGAAGAAATAGAAGGAATGATTTGATCTACACCGTCGCCAAGATTTAAGATTTTATTGCTGTTGTTAGAATATACTAAAGTAGTATTCCATTTCAAATCGCTATCAATATTGTGTGAATTGATATATAGTTCAAATCCTTGGTTGGCCACAGCTCCGATGTTTTGGTAAATAACAGAAGCTTGTCCGTTATAAAAATCAGATAGTCCAGAAGTACCCGGTACTGTTCTTGTCAACAATAAATCGGTTGTTTTTTTGTAATAATAATCTGCCACAAGCGAAATACGGTTATTGAAAAGACCCACATCAATACCCCCATCAATTTGGAAGGTTTTCTCCCACCCTAAATTCGGATTAGGTACAGTATTGGGTGCATAACCCGAAACCGTTGTATTAGAGAAGTTGTATCGGAAATAGCTTAACTGAGATAATGATTGATATGAAGGAATATTTTGGTTACCCGTCGAACCAGCGCTCAATCTTACTTTAAAGCTACTAACGTTCTTAACATTTTGGAAGAATTTCTCATTACTCACATTCCATCCAAAGGCCGCAGAAGGGAAATATCCCCACTTATTGCCATCTCCAAATCTTGATGAACCATCCGCACGAAGTGTCAACGTTACCAAATATTTATCATCATGAACATAGTTTACTCTTCCTAAATAAGAAGCTAATGCCCATTCGCTCGCAAATGAGCTTGGTGTTCTAGCAGTAATTCCTGTACCTAAGTTATTATATGAAAAGGCATCAGTAGCAAATCCAGCAGCCTCGGCTACTGCTCCCTTTGATTTTGACTGCTGTGCAGTAAAACCCACAACTGCATTGATTTTATTTTTAGCATCAATCTCTTTGTCATAGCTTAATGTATTCTCATTCAGCCAGTTGCTAGTGAAAGCAGTACCCACGATAGCGTCACCAGAAAGTGCTAAACCTTCCGCTGTACTGCTTGGCAAGTAACGATTCTGTTTGTTATCAACGATATCAATACCAAATAACACTTTTGCTTTCAAACCTTCAGCAAGCGTATATTCACCCGCTACGTTTCCTAAGATACGGTTGGTAATTGTTTCATTCAATTGATTGTATAAAGAGTTAATCGGGTTTTGTAAGCCTGACTCAAACGGGCTGTTTACTACAAAAGTACCATCGTCTTTATAAATAGGCAATGACGGAGGAGTAAGTAGTAAATTACCTACAATAGCCGCTGGTGCTACTTGTGATTTAGTTGTACTTACTGATAAGCTAGATGTGATTTTAAAGCGTTTATTATAGTCGTGGTCTAAGCCAAATCTACCTGAGTAACGGATGAAATCAGTATTTTGAAGTACACCATCTTGTTTAAAGTAGTTTCCTGAAATCGATAATCTTGTTTTATCTGACCCCGAAAGGATTGATAAACTATGGCTTTGAATGGCTGCTTTTCTGAATGCAGCTGCTTGCCAGTCTGTTCCAACACCCGAAGTATCTAAAGAATAGCCTGTAACCGATGGTAGAGATGTTGTCTTACCTGAGTTTTTAGCAGCGTCTTTTCTAAGTGCCCACCAGTCTCTTGCATTCAAAACAGGTAGTGTTCTGATTACCTCTTGAACACCATAGTAAGCATCATAATTAATAGAAGATTTTCCTTTTGAACCATTTTTAGTAGTTACAATCACAACTCCATTAGCACCACGTGAACCATAAATAGCAGTAGCCGAAGCATCTTTTAACACATCTATTGATTCTATGTCAGCTGTATTAATCGATGATAATGGGTTGATTTTTGAACCATTGGTTACACCAGCATCATTCAATGAATAATCATTGTTGATAGGAAAACCGTCAATCACGTATAATGGATCACTACCAGCAGTGATAGAATTGTTACCACGGATTTGAACACTAACCCCACCGCCTGGCTGTCCTGAAGTTTGCGTAACGATTGCACCAGCAACAGAACCTTGTAAAAGACGTTCTACGGAAGCCACTGGCTGAGATTTTATTTCTAAAGGTACTGACGCAATTGAACCTGTAATGTCGCTTCTTTTCTGAGTACCGTAGCCAACTACAATTACTTCATCAAGGCGTTGTCCTTTTGATTCTATCAAAGAAATGTTAAGATTTTCAAATTCAATAATTTCTATTTCTTTTTTCTTGTATCCTACAAACGTAGCGATAACAGTAAACGGAGGTTTTTGAGAGGTTTTGAGGATAAACTTACCATTAACATCGGTTGTAACCCCTATCGAGGTTCCTTTTATTGCTATTGCTGCCCCTATGATTGGTTCTTTCGTTCTGGAATCAATAATTTTTCCTGTCAATTGTTGAGATTGAGCCTTCATCGAAATGAAAACTAATGTCAACATAAAAATTAATCTTAGTAATTTGTTTTTCATTTTTATTCTATGGATTATATATACTATTAAAGGGTTTCATTTATTACAAAATGAATACGGGGGTAACAGTAAGGGTTATTTGATTATAATAAAGTTTAATCATCGGATATAGCAATTACTACCTATCCGATGATTTAAGAAAATACTACAAGGCTTGTGCCAGAGCAGTATCTAAAACACCTTTCAATTCAGCAATTCCACTTTTTTCAAAAGTCACTTTCCCTTGTTTATACAAAATAAGATAAGGGAATGAAGTAACCTTCTTCAAGGATGCGATTAATTGTGGACTTTCTTCTAGGTCTATTTCCACAATTTTTAGTGCATCACCATGTTCTTTTCTCAAGGTTTCCAGTACAGGTTTTACTTTTTTACATGACCCACAATATCTTGATCCAACATCTACTAAAACAAGTTTGTTAGAAGCTAAAATATTGTTAAAATCATTGAGTGTTAATCCTTTTTTAGCAGTAGTAAAAACCGTTTTGCCTTGCCCAACCCATGCACCAATGCCACCATCTAATACATACACTTCTTTGAAACCTTTACTTGCCAAGTCTTTTGCAAATACTACACTTCTGCCATTAGCGATTGAATAAACAAACACTGGCTGGCTAGGATTAAGTTTTTCAATAAAAGATGCATCTTGAGGAACTAGATTGATTGCTCCATTGATATGGTTTTGAGTAAACTCTTCCGCACTTCTGGCATCAATAATCTGCGGTTTTGCTTGTTGCTGAATTTTTGAAGCAAAAATAGCTGCTGAAACTAAGTTATTTGTCTCTGTATCGCTTTTCTGAGCCAATACAGTAGTACTCAATACTAGTGATAGTACAATAAATTTTAAGGTCTTAATCATTGTTATGAATTTAAGATTTGAATAATGTTTAGTAATTAAGCGTATTCCAATGCAACTGGCACTGATGACGGCTCATCTTCTGCTACTTCAGGCCCATTAGCTGATAATTCGCTTCCTTCTTTTTTAGATTTTAAAATTGGCCACAATAACTGTGCGTACCATTCTTCACTTTGATAGTTTTTGATACCATAAGCTGCAGGATACTGTCTGGTAATGAGTGCCGTACCGAAAATAATGTCCCATAAAAAGAACATATTGCCGAAGTTTCCTTTGTAATGACCAACACCATCGTCCGTTGAATCAGCGTGGTGTGCATGGTGAGTAGCGGGTGTTGAAATAGTACGTTCTAATACCCATGCTACAGGATGTAACCATTTGTTTTCGTAAAATGGTTTATCCCATTTTATACTTGAGTGAGCCAATTTAGTAATCAACGATTTCAGTCCTTTTACAAATAAGGCTGGATAGCCCAAACCTAAATAAACCAATACGGTAGTTACGTAAGACTGTGAAAAGAAAATCGTGTAAATAATATTTTGTCTCGAAGCCATAGCCATGCCCATATATGGAGCAGAATGGTGTGTACGATGAAAACGCCACATAAATGGTACTTGGTGGTGTAAACGGTGATACCAATATTGTGTTAAATCATCATAAATAGCAATAATTAACGCACCGAAAACGAAGGGAATCCAAGTAAATTCATTTTTGGCATGAGGTAACACAAATGGTAATACTTTCAACCCGAAATATGCGACTACCGGGCCAACTACTAATTTGGGTAATGTATAGCAAGCAATGTCTAATAGTTTTTCGTTATTATTCCATTTTTTGCCGTATAGACCCAAAGAGAATTCTGCAAAGCCTAAAATAAATGTTAATGCTGTAAGGCCCCAGCCGTTAAGGTTTTTAAAAATTTCTTCGATAAAATGTACCATATTATTTGTTAGCTTTAAGGTAAATATTAGTCATATTAATATATAGATTTAATAGATTAAAAAGGCGAGAACATTTACTTATTACAAGAAATCTGGAACGAACCAAAATATTTTCAATGATTAAATATTATTTATATCTTTTGTCTAGCGTCTTCCATATCATGTTTTTATATATCTATCTATTCCTTGGCACTGGCAGAAGTAGTTGTTGTGTCTTTTACTTTATTAAGCCAAGGTTTTTCACCTTTATAATAGAACCATCCCCAAAGTAAGATAACAGGGAGTGCGTAAATAAATAGACTAATTAATGCGTCTCGAAAAATTTTCCGAGCAAGGCTTTTTTCTAAGGTCATTTTGAGTGATTTTAGGAAATGGCTAATTAATTTAATAAATGTTCTACCAATAAAATACCTCCCGTTAGGATAGTAACTGGTATTAAAAATACAAGGATACTGATAAGCACTTTTTTCCCAATAGTGCTAAAATCTTGAAGAGTCATCATACTGCGTATAAATTAGGTTCAACTACATCAGCCTCAAACAGGCTGATGTAGCGATATGAAAAGAAGTAAGACAAAGAAAAGGCTAATTTTTGCTCTTAAATGAATTGTTTGATTCTACAAAAGCACTTTTATTATCATTTGCATCATTCAAGCCTACAAAGCCTAATTCTTTGACGTAAGCTTGTCCTTCATGTTTTGTCCAGTTCACAAAACGCTTCAATTCTTCATTTTCAGCATTTTTATGTGTGATAAAATACACGTTTTCTGTAGGTATAGCTTTGCTAGTAGGGTTTTTTTCTAAGAACGAAATAAGTAAATCTAAGTTTCCATAAATTTGTTCTTCTTTATCCAATTTCCCATTGTTGTTTAAATCAATCGGGAAGATAGTAAAGTCTTTCAAAGGCTGTCTTGTTTGTAAATCATATAAGTAACCTAGGTTATTATACGTAATGCCTAGTGGATCACGTTTAATAGCTTCTAATAAATTTTTGTCATCTCCTGTAATTCCTTTGCCTACAATGTTTTCAGCATCGTCTCCTAAATAACTAGCAAAAGAGATGGAAGAGCAAACTTTGCTAGCACGCGTATATACTTGGTATTTTGGTGCGTCTTTGTCTTGCTCAAGTGCATCTTCGGGGTCTTCTAAAAAGTATTTTTTCAATTCTTCTTTCTTTACACCTTTCTTTACTAATGTCTGAGCTAAAGGAGTCTTTTCATTACCAACGGGTAATAAGGCAAATCTGCTTACTGGTGTAATTTCTTTGTTATCACCAAACGCAGTTGGCTCAGCATGGTATGCGATGATCTGAATGGTAACAGATTCACCAGCATTTTTGGCTAATTGTACATCCGCTTTAGGATATATTTTTTTATACTCAGTAATCCATTTTTCAATAAGGGGATAGGTAAAGCGTGTTCCTCCTAAACTTACTTTATTATTATTGTCTTGGGCTTGGGCTGTCAATGCGCCAAGTAAAAGAAAAATACCTGTTAATTTTGCTTTCATTTTTTGATTTGTTTACGTTACATGTAAATAATTGTAAGGAATAAGCATACAAATACCTAGAAGCTCTGACCATAAAGCATATCAAGTATCTTGAATCTTATTTAAGAAAATAATTTGATGTTTGGCTATCAACAACAGCAACAGCAAGAAAAGGAAGCAAGAGATTGAACCACCTTGAGTGTGAAGTCGTGACCATTATTTTTTGAGCATTCCATTTGACTAACGCTTAATTAAAAGTTACGGTAAATTAGGCAATCATACATTGTTGGTGGCTAACAAGATAATTGCGATGAAATTATAAGTCTATAATTTCGATAGACAAAGATGGCTTAATGTTTTTAGAAAACCAAATATTTTCAAAAAAATATTCGGTCTAAAAAAATTAATTTACTGATAATCAACACAATGGAAAAATAATATTCAAAAAGTACAAATATTATTTCCAATATTTCAATGATTACTAATTTTTATCTTTTACACATCTAAATCCTAAATTATTACTAGCACTACTTGTTTCTCCTTTGCCTCTACTTCCAGCTATATAGCGTATACAATACTGATCACTGCATAGAAACGAACCACCTCTTTGCACGTGCTTTACTACGTTGGGCTCTTCGGGGTCATAGCTTGAACTAGGCCCTTTAGGATTAACTTTCGGACTGTTTTTGTAATAATCTGGTCTATACAAATCGCTACACCACTCCCAAACATTTCCATCCATGTCATATAATCCATAAGGATTCTTTGGGAAAGATTTTACGGGTGCTACATCATTGTAACCATCTTCTAAGGTATTGCCACTTGGGAAATTCCCTTGAAAAATATTAGCAAACCATTTATTGTTAGGCTTTAATACATTTCCCCAATAATATTTAGTAGCAGTTTTCCCCCCTCGTGCAGCAAACTCCCATTCAGCTTCAGTGGGTAATCGCTTACCTGCCCATTTGGCATAAGCTAGTGCATCTTCATAACAAACCTGTACAACTGGCTCATTTTCATGCCCCTTTATAGTGCTAGTAGGTCCTTTAGGATGTTGCCAGTTAGCACCAGCCACATAATCCCACCATTGAAGGTGATTATCCAATCCTACATTTTCAGTGGGAGGCGTAAAGACTGCTGAGCCTGCTACCAATTTATCAATCGATACTCCTGGATAATCTGCTGGATCTAAAGGACGTTCCGCTACAGTTTTATAGCCAGTTGCTTTTACAAATCGAGCAAATTCAGCATTGGTTACTTCATGCTCATCCATTAAAAAGCCTTTTACAGTTACCGTATGTTTAGGTTGAGCATCTGGATATTCATCAGTACCCATTGTAAATGTTCCACCCGGAATTTCTACCATATTTTGATAGCTTAGTGCCTTGCCTGCTGTAACATTGGTTTTATCAGAAGCAAACTTATTTTTAACAAAAGTTGGACTTTTTACTTTGCAAACGGCAATTTTATCTCCAGCAGCAGGTTTCTGTTGAACAGTCTGGGCATTGCCTTGGAGCATTAACCAAGCAAAACCACTAACTCCTAAAGCGGTATAAATTATTTTTCTCATGTTGAATAGTAGCTTTTTAGCATTGAGTATTAAGCCTTGAGATTACTTTACAAAAGTACTTTTAAATTTCACACTCAAAACTCACCGCTTGATTTATTATTTACTTTTTCTAACTGGTAAAAGCGGAGCACTAGGTTTAATAGTATCATAATCTACTACACCATTTGCGGCAGCCCATTTGAAATAGTCATTTGAAAGCGCATCTACTATCAATGGATATTTGGCTGCTACATTCTGTGTTTCACCTCTATCTTTATCTAAATCAAACAACTGCCATTGATAAGAAGGATAGATAGAAACTAATTTCCATTTGCCTTTTCTTACGGCTCTATTGCCTGCTCTTTCCCAGAAAATACCTTCTTCGCGTTGTATTTCCTTGTTCTCAAAAAGCAACCCTGTCAAACTTTTTCCCGGTAATTGATTGGTTTTTATGCCATTAAATGTTTCAGGATATTTCGCTTCTGCCAATTCATAAAAAGTAGGTGCTAAATCAATTAAATGTGCCGTGCCTTTACTGATAGTCCCCGATTTTATTTTCTTTGGAAACCATGCGATGAATGGCGAGCTGATACCTCCTTCGAAAGCAAAAGATTTGAATGAACGGAAAGGCGAATTTGATAAGAATGACCAGTTTTTCCCTTGCGATTCAAATGAGCCTGAAGTTCCTACAGGGCCAGCATTTTTCCCTACTTTATTGCCTAAGTGTGCTACATCTTCCGCAGGAGCACCGTTGTCAGAAATAAAAACAATTAAGGTGTTTTCATCTTGTTTCAGTGCCTTTAGGCTTGCTATTAACTTTCCGATGCCTTGGTCAACTCTATCCAACATGGCAGCATACACTTCCATTTTAGCTTTCCAAAGTTCTTTTTCATCATAGGTTAAATTATCCCATTCAGGAATCTCTGCATCTTTTTCTGCAATGGTTTGTTTTTCGTCCAGAATACCTAATGATTTTAATTTAGCTAAACGATTCTTTCTCAGCGCATCCCAACCCAAATCGTATTTGCCTTTATACTTAGCAATGTCTTCTGGTAAAGCTTGCAATGGCCAATGTGGCGCCGTATAAGCTAAATATAAAAAGAAAGGCTTTTCTTGATTAGCTGGTTCGCTAATAAATTTTATAGCATGATTCGTTACTTCATCCGTAAAATAATATGAGTTTGGTTTTGGATGAATCTGTTGATTGTTTTCAATCAAGCTTACAGGATACGGTCGCCCAAGTGGAATATCTTCTGCATCAAAATAATTAGCACCACCCCCTAAAATACCATAAAATTGATCAAAGCCTCTTTGTGTTGGCCATACAGATTTATCTTTTCCTACATGCCATTTTCCAGAAAGATAAGTATTGTAGCCCGCTGTTTTAAGTACTTCGCCGAAAGTTAATGACTCTTTATTCAAAAAACCTTGGTATGGAGGCGAACCCAAATCAATATCAAAATAGCCAACTCCAGCTTTATGAGGATATTGCCCTGTAATCAATGATGCACGTGTAGGTGCACAAATCGAATTATTATAAAATTCTTTAAGTCTGATGCCTTCAAAAGCCAGCTTGTCGATATTAGGTGTATTAATTTCTGAACCATAAGCTCCAAGATCAGAATAACCCATATCATCTACCATGACTAAAATGATATTTGGCTTTTTGCTTTGGGCAAAAGTATATTGAATAGATAGGCTTAAGGCAAATAAAATCCCTATCCAAGTAAATGCTTTATTTTTCATAAGAATGATTATGCTAATTTATCGTCTTTAAAATTTGTAATTGAGCGAGAATATTTAAAACCCTTCATAAATTCCTATAAAAGATATTTCCCTTAAGTAAGGCCTTACTTTTCTTCACTAGGCTTGCCCGTCTGATACAAGAAAAGTAACCGCGCGGCGGACCGCAAAAGAAAGTCAAGAAATTCCAAACTCGCTCCGCTCAAACAGTGGAATTTCGAAAACTGCTAACGCCAGTGATATTCTAATATTTATAGTAGTAAAATTTTCACAGCTCCTTAAAACCTCGTTCCATTTCCGATTTGAACCGCAGGTTTTATTTTATCATAATTTTCTACATTATTTTTCTTTGACCATGCTTCATAGTCAGCAATTAATTCTTTTACGATATCAGGATTCTTGGCAGACAAATCTACTGTTTCACCACGGTCTGTGTCCAAATCATAGAGTTCCCATCTTTTTTCTGGATAAGTAGAAACCAACTTCCATTTGCCTTTTCTAACTGCTCTATTACCACCACGTTCCCAGAAGATAGGCTGTTCACGGTTCAGTTCTGTACCTTCAAATAATAATTTCTTCAAACTAACCCCTGCTAAAGCATTGGTTTTTACACCATTATAATTTTCTGGATATTTTGCACCTGCTACATCATAAAAAGTAGGAGCTAAGTCGATTAAATGCCCTGTTCCACGAGCGATGCCTCCAGCTTTGATTTTTTTAGGAAACCAAGCTATAAATGGCGAACTGATGCCTCCTTCATGGAAATTGTTTTTATAAGAGCGAAATGGCGTATTAGATAATGAAGCCCAACTTTGGTCTTGGTATTCATAAGAACCTGACGACCCAATAGGACCAGAATTTCTAGCACGTTTTCTGCCTAAAGGTGAATACCCACCTTGAGCACCATTGTCGGAAATGAAAACGATTAATGTATTTTCATCCTTTTTAAGCTCCTTTAATTTGGCTAACACTCTTCCTACGTTTTGATCAACACGATCGAGCATGGCAGCGTATACTTCCATTTTCTTTTGCCACAATTGTTGCTCATCATAAGTAAAAGCATCCCAACTAGGCACTTCTTCATCGCGTGTAGCAATAGGTTGTTTAGGGTCTACCAATCCTAATTGTACTTGTTTGGCATGACGAATGACTTTTAGAGAATCCCACCCTAATTTATACTTTCCACGGTATTTGGCAATATCTTCTGGTAAAGCTTGTAAAGGCCAATGCGGAGCATTGAAAGCTAAGTACAAGAAAAATGGTTTTGAACTCTTGTTTTGTTCTTCAATAAATGAAAGCGCTTTATCTGTAATGGTATTTGTTAGATATTCTCTCTCTTTTAGGTTAATTCTTTTATTGTTTTCTACCAATTCCACTGGCGCATCTTTTGCGTCGGCATAAAAATTACTAGCACCACCGATGAAGCCATAGAATTTATCAAACCCTCTCTGATTTGGCCAATACAAACTATCGTTGCCTACATGCCATTTACCAGAAAGGAAAGTATTGTATCCTGCTGTTTTAAGTACTTCGCCAAAAGTCAAAGATTCTTTATTTAAAAAGCCTTGATAAGCGGGCAAACCTAAATTGACATTAAAATATCCTACACCCGCCTTATGGGGATATTGACCCGTAATTAATGAGGCACGCGTAGGAGCGCAAATAGAGTTATTATAAAATTCTTTCAGCCTGATACCTTCAAAAGCTAGTTTGTCAATATTAGGAGTATTGATTTCTGAACCATAAGCACCTAAGTCTGAGTAACCCATGTCATCTACCATTACTAAAATAATATTGGGAGGCGTTGAGCTTTTTTTCTTTTGTGCAAAAGATGCCATTCCCAGCGACAAAAGACTAAATAAGAATATGTATTTAATTTTCATGAAATGGATAATTCTATTTAAACTATGGATTAAGTTATATAAAATTTTTAATTTAATACTTTGTGTATTATAGAACATGCAAGATGTAATCCATAATGTTATGGAATAAATGATAGTCCAGAAATGAGGAGATAGGCTATTGTTATTAGCTACAACAGCAACAATTTTGATTTGAAAAAATGGAGCTTGCCACTGTACGGAAACTTTCCCTACATTTTAGAAAAATGTATAAATTATTTATGTTCATAATTATTTTTTTAAAACTGTATTGACTCTTTTACTTGTTGGTGGCTAACAAGCAAAACTATTAGTCTATAATTTCTATAGGCAAATATGGTTTGTTGTTTTTAATTTTGCAAATTTTTTATTTAAAATATGTATTTCTTGCCTATGACGAGCTTCTAGCAAAACAAAAGAGAAATAAGATGTTTTTGGGTGATGTCGATAGTGGTTAGCAGCTATTGTATAAAACAAATAATAGGAAAATGTTAAATGATTATTTATTTTAGTATGATTTTAAACTAGCGTTTGTGTCCTTAAGGAAGAAAATGTATTGTTAAATGCTTATTATACCTAACTGAATTATAAAGCATTATAACATTAATAATTGTATAATAATGAATTTACCGAAAGAGCAAACAGAAATTTTTTCTGTGAAGATTTCTGTACAAAATGTTTATCGGATATGTTTGGGTGTATTCTGTTGTAATCTTTTTTTTCTATTCGGAACTTGGCTGAGTAAACAAACTTTTCTTGAAAGTGCCAAGTTTTCTGTACAGCTTATAATTGTTCTTTTAGATCTTACTAATGAGAACATCGTAGCATCATGGTATGCTTCAATGCTGTATTTCTCAATAGCCATAATTGCATTCTTATGTTTCTTAATTGATAACCAACACTCTGAAACATTGGCAAATAAGGTTTTCAATAGCCTTTGGATTATTATTTCTGCTATATTTTTCACATTATCTTTTGATGAGATGGGTTCATTTCATGAAGTAATAGGTGAAACCGCACTGCTTAAAAAATTAGGAGATGGAATAAGTACAGGCTGGTATCTGTTTTATGCTTTTATAGCTATTATAGGTTTAATAATGTTGTTATTCTTTTTTGTGAAATTCAGGCGCTATAAAATAGTATTATCGTTAAGCTTTATTGGTGTGATTTTACTGTTGAGTAACCCATTTCAAGAGCAATATGAAATGTCATCATGGCAAAACGCACCAAACCCTGCTACTTGGAAACGCCCAATGCTATTCTTATTAATCGAAGAGGGATCAGAAATATTTGCTTCATTTTTTTTATTTGTTTCATTCATAGTTTACTTACTTAAAAAGAGAACAGTTTCATCAATGGGGCAAATGTTTATAAAAATGGAGTTTGCTCTAAGTAAGCATTTTCTTGGGTATCAAGTTTTTACTATAATAGCATTAGGTATACTTATGCAGGTAGTATATCACTACCCTTGGACTATTTCTGGAAGAAGCGACACAGGCTTACCACAAAACTGGTTTCCATGTATTGCTAGTTTTAGTGCTTTTATTATTTGCTTATATTTCGACTTTTCTTTTAAGAAAAAAATGGGCTTTTTAAGAAGTATTTATATAATCCTTGCTTTTGTATGCCTGTCAACTTCAATCTATTTTGGCAGTAATATGTATTATTATGATACAACCTTTATTGCCAAAATTAAATTTATGCTTTTTGGCGCCATAATATTAATAGGAACAATTGCAATCTTAGAATTTAAAGGATACATCATCAGGGTACTTATACTAGGCTGGATTACTTTTTTTGCTTTATCTATTTATTGCACTGATTTCAACGCAACCGTTTGTGGATATGTATCCTTTTCGTTTCTTCTCATTGCTTTTTTACTTCACTATAAACGTCTTTTATTATTGAAAGACGGCTATCACTATATAGTTTTATTCTTTCCTTTCTTTCTTATCTAATAGGATAAAATCGTACACTTTTCTTTATAATTTCAAAAAACTCTAACAGATGTCGATAAACTTGTGCTTTTTGTCGAATAAGGAGATGGTTTTTGCGTTTTTATTTACTATTTTTAGATTATGCTGTTTTATCCATTTTGTAGAATAGGGTTGAATAGTCTATTTTGTCACGATTTTTACCTCATTTAATTTTAACTTCAATCAACAAACCCCAATATGAATAGAAGGGATTTTATCCAATTATCTGGTATGGGCTTAGGAGCCATGATGGGCTCGTCCGTTCCTGTTTTGGGAAATATGGTTACAGCAGAACGTTTGCTAGAACCCGCTGCAGATGTAGCCTTTAAAAAAAGAATGGCTGACATCGCTTTGAATGCTACCAAATCTCGTGGTGCTACTTATACCGACGTTCGAATCGGTAGATATTTACAACAATTCTTGTTTACCCGTGAAAACAAAGTTCAGAACATTGTTAATGCTGAATCTTATGGCGTGGGTATCCGTGTAATTGCTAACGGAACTTGGGGTTTTGCCGCAACAAGTGATGTTACACCCGAAGGCATTGCCAAATGTGCAGAAACTGCGGTAGCTATTGCTAAAGCGAATGCTAAAATCCAAAAAGAGCCTGTAATTCTTGCTCCACAAAAAGGTGTTGGTGAGGTTTCATGGAAAACTCCTATCCAGAAAAATGCATTTGAAGTACCTGTTCAAGAAAAAATAGATTTGTTGATGAAAGTAAACAGCGAAGCCCTGAAAAATGGTGCAGGGTTTGTTACTTCCAACTTGTTTTTAGTGAACGAGCAAAAATATTTTGCATCTTCAGATGGTTCTTATATTGACCAAGATGTACACCGCATCTGGCCTACTTTCACGGTAACTGCGGTTGATAAAGTGGCTGGCAAATTCAAAACACGTGATGCCATTAGTTCTCCAATGGGCATGGGGTATGAATACTTAGATGGTTTGGCAAGCGAAAAAATTGCGGCACCAAATGGTTTAGTAGGTTATCGTAATTCATATGACATGGTAGAAGATGCTATCATGGCAGCTAAGCAAGCTAAGGAAAAAATGACAGCTAAATCGGTATTGGCTGGTAAATATGATTTAGTACTTGACCCTAATCATTTAGGTTTGACTATCCACGAGTCGGTTGGCCACCCAACTGAGCTTGACCGTGTATTGGGCTACGAAGCCAATTATGCTGGAACTAGCTTTGCAACATTAGATAAATGGAAAACGAAGGCTTTCAACTACGGTAGCAAACAAGTGAATATTGTAGCTGACAAGACACAGCCATATACATTAGGTACAGTAGGATATGATGACGAAGGCGTACCTTGTAAAGAATGGGATTTGATTAAAGATGGTATTTTGGTAAACTACCAAGCTATACGTGACCAAGTAAATATTTTAGGAGAAAATGCATCACACGGTTGTTGCTATGCCGACAACTGGAACTCGGTACAATTCCAAAGAATGCCAAATGTGTCTTTACGTCCTGGTAAAGAAAAGTTGAGTGTTTTTGACATGATTAAGGGCGTTGAAAAAGGTATTTATATCATTGGGCGTGGTTCATATTCTATCGACCAGCAACGTTATAACTTCCAATTTGGGGGTCAGTTATTTTATGAAATCAAAAACGGAGAGATTGTAGGAATGTTAGATGACGTAGCTTATCAATCAAATACACAAGAGTTCTGGAATTCTTGCGCACAGATTTGTGATAAAGACGATTATCGTACATTCGGTTCGTTCTTTGACGGGAAAGGACAGCCTTCGCAAGTAAGTGCTGTTTCGCATGGAAGTGCCACGACTCGTTTCAACGGTGTAAATGTGATTAACACAGGACGTAAAATATAGTTTAGCTCAGCTGTGAGCAATCAGCTTTCAGTCGTCAGCTTTCGGAATAAATTATTTTTCAATCCGAAATCCGATAGCCCAATGCTGATAGCTCGAAGAACTCTTAATCTCGAAAAAAAATGTCAATTATATTAACAAAAGAAGAAGCTAAAAAGATAATAGACAAAGTTTTAGCATTTTCAAAAGCTGATGAAATGAGTGTGGCACTAAGTGGAAGTCGCACGGGAAATATTCGTTATGCTCGAAATTCTGTTTCTACAAGTGGGGAGTCACTAGACCTCTCTTTGGCAGTAACAGCAGTATTTGGCAAACGTGCTGGTACAGCAACTATCAATGAATTTGATGATAAATCCTTAGAAAAAACTGTTAGAAGAGCAGAGGAAATAGCCAAATTAGCACCAGAAAACCCTGAATATGTACCGATGCTCGGGCCACAGAAATACATAGAATCTGGAACGTTTGCACAAAGTACAGCAAGCATTGACCCTGATTACCGTGCAAAAGCTGCTTTTGAAAGTATTGACCCATGTTCTAAAAAGAATTTGACAGCAGCAGGGTATTTAGAAGACTCTTCAGGCTTCAATGCCATTGGAAATAGCAAAGGACTTTTCGGTTATAACAAATCTACTTCCATTGATTTTTCAATTACGGTGCGTACTGCAGATGGTTTAGGTTCTGGCTATGCTATTCGTGATTTCAACGATGCTTCAAAGCTGAATACAAAGTCGGCTACTGAAGTTGCGATGCAAAAAGCATTGGCTTCAAGTTCAGCAAAGGCGTTGGAACCGGGGAAATATACTGTAATCCTTGAACCTGCGGCATCGATTGATTTATTGCAAAATATGATGCGAAGCTTGGATGCCAGAAGTGCAGATGAAGGAAGAAGTTTTTTGAGTAAAAAAGGTGGGGGTATACGTCTGGGAGAAAAATTGTTTGACGAAAGAGTAAGTATTTTTTCTGACCCTGCCAATATTGAAATTCCTAAAGCAGGATTCTCAGGGGATGGTCGTCCACAAGAAAAAATCTATTGGATAGAAAATGGCGTAGTTAAAAACCTAACCTATTCAAGATTCTGGGCAGAGAAAAAAGGAGTGAAAGCTACACCACCACCATCAGGATTTATTATGGCTGGCGGTTCAGAATCATTGGCTGACTTGATTAAAGGCACGGAAAAAGGTATTTTGGTTACACGTTTCTGGTATATCCGTGCCGTTGACCCTCAAACATTATTGTACACAGGACTTACACGTGACGGTACTTTTTATATTGAGAAAGGAAAAATTAAGTACCCAATCAAAAATTTCCGTTTCAACGAAAGCCCCGTAATTATGCTTAATAATTTAGAAGCAATGGGGGCTCCGATGCGTGTAGGAGGTAGTTTGGTTCCTCCGTTAAAAATAAGAGACTTTACCTTCAGTAGTTTATCTGATGCTGTATAGTTAATAAAAGGTGGATGGTCTGGATTGTCAGCCATTCACCTTCTTTATTTAACCATTCATCAAAATCATACTTTTCAAAGTATTTATATCTTCATCAAAAACAATATATTTAGGTATTTGGAAAAACCTATCGAACAGGTTTGAAGGATTATTTATTGATATTTTGGTAATACTCAAAAGCATCATTAGGTATAAATTCTTAGCTGTTTTTAAGTATTTTTCCTCTATCTATTCAACTAAAAAAACTAAAAGCTTTGAAAAGAAGAGATTTTATTCAAATGTCAGGCTTGGGAATGGGTGCGTTGATGCTTCCAAATATTCCAATCGTCGGAAGGCCTGTTTCCGCTGAGGCTCTTATGGATGGCTACGTAGATGTAGCAGTCAAAAAAAGATTAGCTGATGCTGCACTCAATGCCGCCAAAGCTAAAGGAGCAACTTACACAGATGTAAGAATTGGGCGTTATCTCAATCAATATGTTGTAACGCGCGAAGACAAAGTTCAAAACATTGTCAACACAGAATCTTATGGCGTAGGCGTGAGAGTAATTGCCAATGGTTGTTGGGGTTTTGCAGCCGTAGTGGATGCCAAATCAGAAGCTGATACAGCAAGAGCCGCTGAAGAAGCTGTAGCTATCGCTAAGGCAAATGCTAAATTGATGACTCAGCCTGTACAATTGGCCCCTCAGAATGGCTATGGCGAAGTAAGCTGGAAAGCTCCTATTCAAAAAAATGCTTTTGAAGTACCTATCAAAGAAAAAGTAGATTTATTACTGGGAGTAAATGATGCCGCCATGAAAAATGGTGCCAATTATGTAAACTCGGTACTTTTCTTGGTAAATGAGCAAAAGTATTTTGCTTCTTCGGATGGTTCGTATATTGACCAAGATATTCACAGAATTTGGCCAATCTTTAATGTGACTGCTATCGACCCTAAATCTGGGAAATTTGAGACACGCAGAACATTAAGTGCTCCGATGGGAATGGGCTATGAATACCTACAGACCAACCCTAGCGATAAAATAACAGGCATCACTACTCGCTACAACAAGGGTTATGATATGTTAGAGGATGTTATCGCAGCCTCAAAACAAGCTAAAGAAAAACTTACTGCCAAGTCAGTTGAAGCAGGTAAATACGATTTAGTATTAGACCCATCACACTTATGGCTAACCATTCACGAATCTGTGGGTCACCCATTAGAGCTTGACCGTGTATTGGGTTATGAAGCCAATTTTGCGGGTACTTCATTTGCTACACTTGACAAATGGCAAAGTAAAAACTTCAATTATGGTAGTAAACAAGTAAATCTATTTGCGGATAAGACACAGGTAGGTTCGCTAGGTGCCGTAGGTTGGGATGACGAAGGAGTAAAAACCAAACAATGGGATTTAGTAAAAGAAGGTACTTTGGTAAATTATCAAGCCATTCGAGACCAAGCACATATTATTGGCGAAAAAGAATCTCATGGCTGTTGCTATGCAGACAGTTGGTCGTCAGTACAATTTCAACGTATGGCAAATGTTTCGCTTGCTCCGGGCAAAGAAGCGTTGTCAGTAGATGAAATGATTAAGGATGTTAAGAAAGGAATTTATATTGTTGGTGATGGCTCGTTCTCGATTGATCAACAGCGTTATAATTTCCAATTTGGCGGACAATTGTATTATGAGATTAAAGATGGAAAAATTGTAGGAATGCTAAAAGATGTAGCCTATCAATCTAATACACAAGAGTTCTGGAATTCTTGCGTAAAAGTTTGTGATAATCGTGATTATCGTTTGGGTGGTTCGTTCTTTGATGGCAAAGGTCAGCCTTCGCAATCAAGTGCAGTTTCACATGGTAGTTCAACGGCTCGTTTTAATGGTGTGAATGTAATTAATACAGCACGTAAGATTTAATTTAGCTATGAGCAGTGAGCCTTCAGCTTTGAGTTTTTTATAAAACATCAGAGTAATAAAAAGCTTAAAGGTCATAACTCACAGCTTAAAGCTTATCAAACTCTTTAATCTCGAAATCAACATGTCAATAATATTAACTGAAAGTGAAACTAAGGCCTTATTAACAAAGGTTTTAAGCTATTCAAAAGCAGATGAATGCGAGGTAAACCTGCTGGGAGAGACTCGTGGGAATCTTCGTTATGCTCGAAATGAAGTATCAACCAGTGGAGCTTTAACTAACCAAAACCTGACTGTTCAGTCGGCTTATGGGAAAAAGGTAGGGGTAGCAACCATTGATGAATTTGATGATGCTTCTTTAGAAAAGGTAGTACGTCGTTCAGAAGAATTAGCAAAGCTTGCTCCTGAAAATCCTGAATATGTAGGCTTATTAGGACCACAAACTTATATTAAATCTACAGGGTATTTTGATTCAACAGGAAGTGTTACACCTGATACACGTGCAGAGGCCGTTGCAAAAAGTCTGAAACTATCTAGAGAGCAAAAATTAGTTGCTGCAGGCTTTTTAGAAGACCAAAAAGGCTATACAGCCATGATGAATTCAAAAGGACTTTTTGCTTATTACAAAAGTACCAATGTGAATTTTTCATTGACTGTTCGTACAGAAGACGGTACGGGTTCTGGCTATGTAGCTAAGGGTTATAGCGATGTGAATAAATTAGACACTGCGGCTGCTACTAAAATCGCTATACAAAAATCATTGGGTTCAAAAGGTGCTAAAGCATTAGAACCTGGAAAATATACCGTTATTTTAGAACCTACGGCTGCGGTAGTATTGTTGGAAAACATTTATTACGATATGGATGCCCGAAGTGCTGACGAAGGACGTTCATTTTTCAGTAAGCCTGGGGGCAAAACTAAGCTAGGAGAGAAGATTGTTGACGAAAGAGTAACGTTTTTCTCAGACCCTACCTATCCAGAATTACCTGCTTCCCCTTGGGCTGGTGACGGTCAACCACAAGAAAAATTGATGTGGATTGAAAAAGGCGTTGTTAAAAATCTATCTTATTCAAGGTATTGGGCCAAAGAAAAAGGTGTAAAACCTGTTCCTTTTCCTAATAACATGATTATGCCAGGAGGAACGGCTACATTAGAGGAAATGATTAAAAGTACGCAGAGAGGTATCTTAGTTACTAAGCTTTGGTATATACGTTCAGTAGACCCACAAACGTTATTACAAACGGGACTTACACGTGACGGTACTTTTTATATTGAAGATGGAAAAATCAAGTATCCTATCAAAAATTTCAGATTCAATGAAAGTCCGATTATCATGCTTAACAACCTTGAGATGTTAGGTAAAACTGAGCGTGTAGTCAGCACAGAATCGAATCAAAATTACATGGTACCGCCAATGAAAATCAGAGAATTTACCTTCTCATCACTTTCGGATGCGGTATAAAATAAAAGCTGTAAGTATTGAGCTCTGAGCTGTAAGATTTTAGTTTTGCATTTTTCAGTTTAATTCCTTCATCATACAAGAAGAATAAATCTATGAAACTTTGTAAAAGCTCAAAGCTTATAGCTCATAGCTTAATGCATATCAAATATGAAACCATTTATTTTTACAAGAATTCAATATGCTTCTGGAGATTGGGATACAGACCAACGAATGCCTTCAAATATCCTTAATTCTTTGGTAGAATATACAACCATACCCATTGATGATAAAGAGAAAGTAGTTCTGTTGAGCAGTAACGAGCTTTTTAAGAGTCCTTTTTGCTATCTGAGTGGGCATAAATTAGTAGAATTCTCTAGTAAAGAACGAGACAATTTTCGCAAATATGTAGAAAACGGAGGTTTTGTATTTGTGGATGATTGTAACCATGATATTGATGGACTTTTTGCCAAATCGTTTGAACAAGAAATGGGAAGAACATTTGGAGAAAAAGCCTTACAAAAAATTCCGAATACTCATCCAATTTACAATTGCTTCTTTCACTTTGATGGCCCTCCAACAACAAGTTTTGAACTTAACGGTTGGGGCGACGACCTTGTGCATGACTACCTAAAAGCCATTATTATTAACGGACGAATTGGTGTTTTGTACAGCAACAAAGATTATGGATGTGAATGGGATTATGACTTCCGAAATAAACGGTGGCTCGCAGAAGACAATACAAAATTTGGAGTAAATATCATTCAATACGCACTAACAGTTTAGACATTGGAAAATAAAGACCTTACTTATTATAAAACATTGGTGGCTAAATTGCCATTACTAAAAAAAGAAATTGCTAAAGTAATTGTTGGACAAGAAGAAGCGATTGATGAAATCCTTATTTCTCTTTTAGCAGGGGGACATTGCTTACTCGAAGGTGTTCCTGGTCTAGCAAAAACGCTGATGGTAAAAACCATTTCAGAGGCTTTGGAGATGGCATTCAAAAGAGTACAATTCACACCTGATTTAATGCCAGGTGACATTGTAGGAACAGAGATTTTGGAGGAAGACCATGAAACTGGTAAGAAATTCTTCAAATTTAACAAAGGACCTATTTTTGCAAACATCGTTTTGGCGGATGAAATAAACCGTACGCCACCCAAAACGCAGGCGGCTTTGCTAGAAGCCATGCAAGAATACAAGGTAACTTATGCAGGGACTAATTATGATTTGCCAAAGCCTTTTTTAATTATCGCTACGCAAAACCCTATCGAACAAGCGGGTACATATCCACTTCCTGAGGCACAATTAGACCGCTTTTTGTTATATATCAAACTGGGCTATCCTTCTGAAACAGAAGAATTACAAGTATTAAAAAGTACGACAGGCGTAGGTAAGCAAACTTTGCAAACCATCATGACTGATGAAGATATTATTACTTTACAGCAGCTAACACGTCAGGTACATATTAGTGAAGAATTGATTGTAAAAATCAATCAACTCGTAAGGTCAACGCGTCCAGCTAATTCTGATTCAGCTTTTGTAAAACAATGGTGTGATTGGGGAGCAGGACCAAGAGCAGGACAAGCCCTAGTATTATGTGCTAAAGCTAGGGCCGTATTGCACGAACGTTTTTCAGTTTTACCTGAAGATATCAACACCCTTGCATTCCCGATTCTAAGACATCGTGTTTCCCTTAATTTCAGAGCCGATGCCGAAGGAATTACTACGGACGATGTAATTGCTGAATTATTGAAAAATTTGAAATAATTATGGCATTATTATCCACCGAATTAATAAAACTCAACAACCTACAACTGGCTGGTAAATTAGTCAGTGAAGAGCTAATGTTGGGGATTCATCATAGTAAACGCTTTGGTTACGGAATAGAATTTGAACAATATAAGCATTATCAAGCTGGTGACGACCCTAAGCGAATCGATTGGAAACTATATGCAAGAACTCAGAAACATTTAGTCAGAGAATCTTCAACTGAAAGTAATTATCACCTTAGATTTATTATTGATTTATCAGGGTCGATGAATTATACAGAGAATGGTGTAAGTAGGTTACAATATGCTAAAATACTGTTGGCTTCATTAGCTTATCTGGGTTATCGTCAAGGAGATATGATGAGTTTGTATGCCTTGCAAAATGGAGAAGTACAAACATTAGTCAGTTCAGGGAAAGAGTCTTTTCAAAGAATTTTATATGCCTTAGAAAAAGCGAAAGCTAGTGGAGATTGGTTAAACGAAAATCCTAAATTTCCCATCTTTCAACAAAAGCAAAAAGAGGTTGTCATTTTTGTTTCCGACTTTTTACAAATCAATGAAGAATGGTTGAATTTGATTAAGAATCTAGCTAATCCGCATCGAGAAGTAATGGTTTTTCAGGTATTAGGCAAACAAGAAATAGATTTTGATTTAAAAGGATTTTTTCGTTTTAAAGATTTAGAAACTGGTAAAGAAGTTGAATTGCAAGCTGAAAGTATCAAAGCCGAAGTATTGAAAAATGCAGAGAGTTATCTTAAGAACCTGACATTGGCATTACAAATTCCTTTTGTGTATTTACTCAGAACCAGTCTTGAAGACCCTATTGCTAATGTAATCAGTGAATCTTTGAAAAGAAGGTAAGGGTAATTTGGGCAATTGGCTTTAGGCTAAAACATCTTACTCTGAATAGGAATTTTAATATACTTTGATTTGCATGAAGCATAAAGCTTATTGCATAAAGCAAAAAAAATGGAATTATTAAATCCTTTGATGCTGTGGGGAGCATTGGCGATTGCAGTGCCAATTATCATTCACTTTTGGCATCAAAAAAAAGGAAAAGTTATAGACTGGGCAGCAACAAATTGGTTAATCGAAAAGAATCTTCAACAATCTAGAGGCATTCGATTAGACAATATTTTTTTGCTTGTACTCAGATGTTTATTGTTGCTTTTACTCTGCTTGTTATTAAGCAAACCATTATTGCATACGTTAAACAGTCATCAGGAAGCTCATAAAGTTCATTTGGTTCAGAAAAATTCATTTGTTGTCAATAACTATAAATTTGAATTAGAAGAGGCTTTAAAAAAAGGAGAAAAATGTTATTGGTTTACCACGTCCTTAGAAGCTGTAATCGACTTTAACCAAGTTGCTAAAAACGAAAATATTGATGGTATAACAATACAAAATAGTTTAAATCAACTAAGCGAACTAATTGGTAACGAACAGATTAATATGTACTTCGTTAATTCAGAAGCATTAGCGAGCTTACCTCATATTTTTGTGCCAAATACTTTTTCGATACACAGCTTAAAGGATTCAAGTCAACAACAAACTAAGCCTTATCTGGCATTTGAAGATAATAAGAAAGTCTTCATTGGTTCGAATAATTTATTAACCGCTACATCTGATAACATTGCAAATGGAGTAGTAAAGCATACTGGTTTGATAAAAGTGCTCATTGAAAACAATGATGATAGTGAAAAGCAAAGTATTAAAGCTTCTCTCGCAGCATTATCACAAACCTACCAATTGGCATTCCAGTTAAGCGAAAAGGCAGAAAATAATGTTTCTTATGACATTATATTTAGCAACAGTCCTCTTAAAAAAGGACTTACAAACAATACACTGTATTTTTTCTCAAATACGAATAAGTGGGTGGTAACAGAACAGCAGACAAATCAGATATTAATTCCTGATTTATTAAATTCACAACATACCGAAATGGTTTATAATGGCTTACTTCCTGAATTCTTAGGAGAAAAAATTATTCAGCATTTTGGTTTACAAAACGAATACAAAGCATTAAGTCATCAACAACTCAATTCATTATTTAAAGCACAGAAATACTTCAAAGCATTGTCAAATGATTGGTTTCCAAAGTCATTGCTCTTGATTTTTATTTTACTGTTAGCTTTAGAAAGATGGATTGCCATTTATAAAAACTCATGAATCAACTAAAACAAATTATCACAAAAGTCAAGTTTCAGCTATATATTATGGCTGGTTTGATGTGCTTATTGGTGGCTGGTTCGGCATATTTCTGTTTGTTATTATTAGTAAAGTCTTCAGCTTTAGCAATAGCTGGTTTTATACTAGCCTTGCTTATAATGGCATTTATCACAAAACTTTTTCAAAACAAAAGCACAGAAACTATTCATCTGATTCATCAAAAAATTGAAAATACAGAATACAGCCTTGAATTATTAGCCATTGAAAGTCCTAATTTGGCTCAACAATTACAATTAGAACGCCTTTTTTCACAAAACCATTATCAGACTCCATGGGTTTTTAAGAAAAACTTGATAGTCTATTTTGTAGTTTTTATGTTCTCATGGGTTTGTTATGCTTTTGTGCCGAGTTTACTAAACAAACAGTCACAAAGTGTTGACCAAGAGAAACAAAGTGCCCCTCATACATCTCAACAAATTAGTATTCCTGTTTTTACAAAAGCCAAACTAACTGTTCAAGCACCTGCTTATACAGGTTTAGGTATTGTTGAAAGTCAGAACATGAATGCATCTGCCATCGTAGGTTCGTTATTAAAATGGCAAATACAATTTTCTAATACTGAACACCTTTCTATGAAACTGGTTAATAATCAAGGGGATGAAATTGCTTTTAATAATAATAAAGGATTATTTGAACATTCCGATCAGCTCTTAAGCTCGGGCTTATATGCCTTTAAAGCCTATTGGAATGATTCATTGATTTATCAATCAGACTATTATCGTCTGGAAGCCATTCCAGACTTAGCCCCAAAAATAGAACCAGCGTCTAAAGAACTATATAAATTACATTACTTAAAAGACCCTAAAAATGTACAAATTTCAGCCAAGATTTCAGATGATTTCTTGGTAAGTCAGGCATTTATTGTAGCTACCTTGGCAAGAGGTTCTGGGGAAAATGTGAAATTCAGAGAAGTAAAAATTCCTATTTCCAATGTCAATTTTAAACAAACCAATGTGATTAAAAACATTGATTTAAAGGCTTTAAATTTTGCTCCTGGCGACGAACTTTATTATTACTGGGCAGCATTTGACAATAAACGTCCAACGCCAAATTATACAAAATCAGATACGTACTTTATTGTTTATAAAGATACGACTCAAGTAGAGGAAGCAGACTTAGCAACGATGGCGATGAACATCATGCCAGAGTATTTCAGAAGTCAGCGACAAATTATTATTGATACTGAAAAGTTAATTGCCAAAAGAAAAAAGCTTCCTGCTAAAGAATTTAATAGTACTTCTAATGAAATTGGTTTTGATCAGAAGGCTCTTAGATTACGTTATGGACAATACTTAGGGGAAGAATTTGAAAATTCTATTGGCTCTGCCAATGCTTTGCCTAATGAAAACGAAGCAGGGGGAGATTTATTAAAAGGATTCCGCCACGCACACGACGAAGGCGAGCATGACCATGAAGCTGGTGAAAAGCATGAAGAACATGACCACGGTGGGAATAAACCAGATACGGATAATAAAGACCCATTAGCTGGTTTACTGGCAGATTATGTGCATTCACATGATGACGGTGAGGCAAATACCTTCTATGAGCAGTCTACTAGAAGTCTCTTAAAAATGGCTTTAGAACAAATGTGGCAGTCGGAATTACACCTACGGATGTATGAACCTGAAAAAGCGATTCCGTTTGAAAAAAAGGCCTTAGAATATTTGAAATCGGCACAACATAAGGCGCGTACTTTTGTGAAAAAGACGAGTTTTGACCCACCACCGATTAAAGAAAAAGAAAAACGTTTAACGGGTGAATTGACAAAGTTTAATGAGAAGTTTTCATTTGAAAAAAACTATTCTCAACAACAAATTGAAAGTTTGGTAGCAGAAGTAATAGGCATTGCTAGCACAAAGGCTGAGAACCAAAAATTATCGGTACAGAATAAGCAAAAGGTATTATTGTTAAGTACGATAATGAGCTCAAAAATCATCAATAGCAGTTTGAACAATTGGTCAATTCTGACAGCTTTGCAAAAAATGATTAATGATAAAGATTTATCAAAAGCTGAAACAATTTCTTTGCAGAATAAGCTCTATCAATTGCTTAACAAAACACTTCCAAGTAAAAACAACCTTTCAAGTCCGTCATATTTAGGAGAAAAGAAGCTAGAAAAAGCCTTTTGGAAGAATGTTAGTTTATAAAAAATAAAATTCATCAATGATATTAAATCTATTTACGATAAATTCTTTTGGTACTTTCGACTGGCTTATTGTTCTGGCTCTGTTGGCTTTACTGTTTGTACAAATTGTGGCGATATGGCAAAAAAAATCTGGTTCAATGTCCAGAATTTGGTTAAAAACAGGATTGAATTTGTTACTTTGGCTCACTGTCTGCTTATTTTTTATTAATCCTACCATAGAAAAGTCTATTGATTCAAATAAGATATTATTAGTAAGCGATAATATTCCCCAACAAGCCATTCAAACAGTAAAAGATAGTTTAAAGATTAGCGAAGTATTTTCTCAAAAAGCTTTCAATCGTCAAGTCATTGATAATCCACAATTGATTAGTCAGCTTGGTAAAATTTATTTGTTTGGCGAAGATGCAACGCCAGAATTATTGAGTAAACTCAATCAAAAAAGCATTTATTGGATTCCTTATTTTCAACCCGATGAATTACAAGAAATACATTGGAAAGGCGTGCTTAATAAAGGAGAAATACAGCAGATAGATGGTAAAATCAACTCCTCAAAAGCACAAATGCTTCGATTGAAATATGGCAATCAAGTGATAGATAGCCTAAAATTATCAAAAGGGTTCAATGGCTTTCAGTTACGCTTTACTAATTTTTCTATTGGCAAAACAGCTTTAATATTAGCTTTAGAAGAGAAATCGTTGCAAGAAGTTAATTTTTTCAGCCTCAAAAATCAACCTAAACATTTTCAGTTTATCTTATCAAATCCTGACTTTGAGAGCAAAACTTTAGCCGACTGGCTCGGAAAAAATGGTAACCAAGTAGAAACGATTACCACAGTAGCTAAGAATACACAAAGTACATTTTCAATTAATGCTGCCAAGAAATTTGTACCAGATATTATCATTACAGACCCTTCAAATGCAGGAAATAGTTTGGTAAAAAAGGCTTTTGCAGAAGGGAAAAGTATTTTATTTATCAATGTAGAAGAACCTGATGTTGCTATTAAAAGTATTAATCAACATTTAGGGACAAAATGGAAAGTAAGAAGAACTTCAACACAAGAAAACCTTGTTATTTCGCAAGACCTGACGGCTCATCCTTATCAGTTTGAAACTGTCGCATTTCAAAAAGTCGTATTTGAATATCCTATTGCGATACAAAAACATTATGGCAAAGTGGGCATTAGTTTGTTAAACGAAAGTTTTCCTTTGATACTTAGTGGAGATAGTATTACTTATACTAAAATCTGGCAAAGTACATTTCAGGCACTAAATCCGTCTTCTGACAATGCTATTCGTATTGATGCTCCTCTTTACCCAGATGTTGTAGAAAACCTTAAAACTGTACAGAATACTGAAAACAGGATTATCGTTGCGAAAGATACTGCCTTTAGCACTCAATCGGGTATTAATCCCTTATCTGCGGAAGCAAAATATACTTTTAGAAAAACTGGATGGAATACCTTTCAGGATAGTTTAGCGGTATATGTAGAAGAAAATCAAAATGATATTGCCAATGCAAAAAGCATCAAGCCATATTTAAAAGAAAGTATTGATAGTACAGGCAATACAGCTCAAAGTATTTCAACAAGCCTTCCTGAATGGCTTTGGTATGTTTTAATTGTGTTGCTTCTCACAGCCTTATGGCTTGAACCTAAGCTTTAATCTTCTTATCTCTATCACTAGACAGGTACTTAAGTCCCTGCCTAGTGATAAGGGTTTTACTTGCCTATTTCCCATCCATTCTTCCAATTTTAAAATTTATTCAAAAAAATCTCCAAATGACTAAGGGGCTTTTTGATAGATTGTGTCTTACCTTTATATACGATAGAATAATTCAAAGAATTTTTTGTTAAAATCATAGCTTATGAGTCCCTCAAAAATACATGAATCCGTTGATGAATTAAGTAATCTTACGGTTACTCAGCTAAAAGCTTTAGACGAGGAAGCACAAGATATTACACTTGAGGGGAAAACTGCATTCAATGATTCTGAGCTTTTCATTCGCAAGGCTTTTGAGGAATCTCCGCAAAAAGGTTGTGAAATGTTGTTTAGGCGTTATCATAAAATTCTTTGCAGTCATGCTGTGCGTTTTGTGTATTCAAAAGAGCTTGCAGAAGATTTAGTCAGTGAGGTATTTTGTAGATTTTGGAAAACCAAAGCTTACCTTACTATCACTTCTTCCTATCGTTTTTATTTGTTTAGATGTGTTCGGAATGAGGCTTACAATCATATTCGTTCTGAGTTTAAACAGTTGGATGAGCTAGATTCAGCTATTCATTTTGAATCAGCACTTGGACAACGACCTGATAGCATTACGCAATTTGAAGAGGTATTTCATCAGGTAGAAGAATTAGTAGAATCGCTATCACCACAATGTAGAAAAGTATTTCTGTTAAATCGGTTTGAGGGCAAAAAATATCAGGAAGTCGCCACCGAATTAAATATTTCTATTAAAACGGTTGAGGTACATATTGGAAAAGCATTGGCAATTATTCGGAAAGGATTAAAAGAGCATTGGTTAATTAGTATCGTTTTATTTTTAATGCAGCATTAACGTTAGGTCATTAATATCTTGATTTTAAATGCTTCACAAGATAAAACTAAGGGGATTTTAAAAAAATAGTGTCTTAATAATATAGACCAACTTCTAATACTATTATCCGATTCTATCAAAAGCCTTGAAATACAATGAAACTAGAAATAACATACGAATTAATATTTGACCATTTTGCTCGCAAGACCTCACCTTTGCAACGCAATCTTATTGAAGAATGGCTAAAGGATGAAGCCAATGAGGAACTGTATTATCAGTGGCTAGAAGAATGGGAGAAAAGACATCCTCAATATCTAGCCGAAAGCAATGAAGCCTTGACTGGTTTTACTAGCTTTATCAAAAGTAATCCTCACGACGAATTGCTCACTGAAGATGAAGTAACAGAACAAATATCAGAAAATAATAACCGCCGAAGAATGAATTGGCTAATTGCCGCCTCAATTGTATTGCTAATAGGTTTAACGGCTTTTATTTTCCAAGATAAAATCATCTATCAAAACTACCAAACTACTTTTGGCGAAACGCAGTCTTTAGTCTTGCCAGATGGTAGTAAAGTAACCCTTAATTCAAATTCATCGCTTCGTTTACTTCGCTGGGGTTTTGGCCAAACTAACAGAGAGGTTTTTTTAAACGGAGAAGCTAATTTCTCAGTAAAGCATACAGTTGACAATCAGAAGTTTATCGTAAAATCTGCTAACGATTTTGAAGTAGTAGTGTTAGGTACTGAATTTACGGTGTATGCTAGAAAAAGAGGCTCAAAGGTTATTTTGAATAAAGGCAAAGTACAATTGCGTTATCAAGAAGGAAAACAAAGCAAAAATGTAATGATGAAGCCGGGTGAATTGCTAACACTCGACCGCCACAATCATGTACAAATCAAAGAAACTGCCGAACCACAAGCCTATTCGGCATGGGAAGAGAAACGCTTTGTCTTTGAAGAAACTACCTTAGAAGAAGTCGCCTATTTATTAGAAGAAAATTATGGATTACAAGTAGAAATAAAAGGTTCAGAGCTTTCAAAAAGAGTGCTGATGGGCTCGTTCAGGGCAGAAAATGTAGATGAACTTTTAAAATCAATTTCAGAATTATTAAACATTAATGTGGTCAGACAAGGAACACATGTGCAATTGTCGGAATACTAAAACATTTCCTAAAAACATCTCCTCCATTTATTATGAAAAAACGATTACAAAAAGCCTCAAAAATGGGGCTTATGGTCACTCTCATGCTTCTTGGTAAGCAAATAGGCCTTTCGCAAGCCCTTGCTATGGTGCAACAAATGCCTCAAAATTCGCAGGCAGAAAGAGCTCCATCCTCTAGTAAGAAACTTAAAGATGCTTTATCGGAATTAAAAAACCAGTATAAAGTAGAAATCATGTTTGAACTGAAGACGGTTGAACGCTACATGGTTCAAGCTGGAAGCATTAATAATAATTTGAGTATCGAAAAAAATCTTGATCATTTGCTTTCTCCATTCGGACTAACCTATAAAAAAGTAAACAAAACTTCTTATTTGGTTATGGACGGAAAAAAAGAAAAAGGAAGAGGTGATTCGGGAACACCCTCTTCCGAGAATATTTCCAACCAGAAAAGTGTAGAGCTTAACAATACAGCTAATACTTCCATGTCGGATGTACAAGCTGAAAGTATAGCCATTGTAGAACAAACCGTTTCAGGAAAAGTAATCGACGAAAAAGGCATGGGCTTACCCGGTGTGAACATCGTTATTAAAGGAACGAATAGAGGGGTAAATTCAGATGCGAATGGTAATTATAAAATAGCAGTACCAGACGATAAGGCAGTTTTAGTATTCAGCTTTGTAGGCTATACGAATAAAGAGGTTTTAGTAGGGAATCAAAAGAATATCAATGTTTCTTTACAAGTTGATGACAAAACTTTGAGTGAAGTAGTGGTAGTAGGGTATGGTACTGTACAAAAGAAAGATTTAACAGGCTCAGTTTCTGTATTAAAATCTGCTGATATCGTTGCTACGCCAACGAGTAATGCCTTAGAATCTCTACAAGGGAAAATTGCAGGGTTAGATTTAACCAGAAACGATGGTCAAGCAGGATCAAGCCTAAGCTTTACTTTACGTGGAAACCGTTCATTAAGTGCTTCTAACTCTCCTTTGATTTTAGTAGACGGTGTACCTTATAGTGCCTCTGCATTAGAGATTAATCCATCGGATATTAAAACGATGGTGGTATTGAAAGATGCTTCTTCAACTGCCATTTATGGTACACGTGGTGCAAATGGCGTTATTTTGATTACGACTAATAGTGGAACATCAGGCAAAACAAAAATTTCATTTAGCTCATATTATGGTGTACAAGACAACGCTGGCTTAGGAGCTATTCAAAATGGTGAAGAATACGCAACTTTCAAAAGAGAGGCGTTCCGTACCAGAGGAATTACAGATGATGCAGCGATATTCAATCCTGAAGAATTAGATGCGATTAAAAATCACAAATTTGTAGATTGGCGAGGTGAAATCTTAAAGAAAGGTTCTATTCAAAATCATGAAATTTCATTGAATGGTGGTAATGAAAAAACAACTTTTAATATTTCATTCGGTGCTTATGGTGAAAAAGGTTTGTTTAAAAATGATCAATTGACACGTTATAATGGAAGTGTGGGTGTTAATCATCAGTTGTTCCAAAACGTAAAAATTGGTTCGAAGATTTTTTACACTTATCGCGATAACGACATCCGCCAAGACCCTTTGAATCAGGCCAATAAAATAAATCCTTATGGTACTCCTTACGATGCTAATGGAAATATTATTATTTATCCTGTAGCTGGACAAAGCTTTAACATTACGCCATTGGCTGATGAAGTACCAGGGGTTTACACCAATAATTTGTTAGAAAAAAGGATTTTTAATGCTTCGTATTTAGACTGGGAAATTATCAAAAATCTTACCTTCAAAACTTCTTTTGGTTTAGATATTCAGAACAGTCGCAGAGGGTATTATTATGGCGCTCAAACCATTACGAGAGCTGGGAATATTTCTCAATCAGGTATTGAAAGTGCTAATGTTTTAAATTATACGTGGGAGAATACCTTGACATATCTTAAAACCTTGGGCAAGCATGATTTCAATTTCTTATTAGGAAATAGCTTTTTAAGTCGTTCTACAGAATCATTCTCTGGAACAGGGTTTAATCAAGTATCAGAGACTACTACCTTTTATGACTTAGGCGCAAACTCAACGCAAGTAGCTATTAAAAGTGGTTTAGTAGAAAGCACATTAGAATCCTTCTTCGGTCGAGTAAACTACCAATACAATAATAAATACTTGTTAAGTGCCAGTTTAAGAGCCGACGGTTCATCAGTATTGGCAAAGGGTCATAAATGGGGATACTTCCCTTCGGTAGCGTTAGGTTGGAGAATCTCTGAGGAATCTTTTATGAAAAATAGCTCATTGTTCACTGATTTAAAACTAAGAGGTAGTTATGGTATTTCAGGCAACTCTGCGATTTCTCCTTATCAAACTTTGGGCGGTTTAGGAAAAGTAACTTATTCTTTCGGTGAAACGGCAGCGTATGGTTATTATCCTAAGGCTATTTCAAACCCTAATCTTTCTTGGGAAACGACAGCAACAACCAACGTAGGTATCGACTTTGGTATCTTGAATAATAGAATAAGCGGAGCAATCAATTATTACCAAAGTAATACTAGCGATTTGTTAATGCAACGTGTTTTACCTAATACCTCTGGTTACACAAGTGTGTACGAAAACGTAGGAAAAACAGCCAACAAAGGGTTAGAAATAGAAATTTCAACATTGAATCTTGTAAGTCAATCACCTCAAGGTTTAAAATGGTCAACTGATTTCACTTTCTCGACCAACAAAGAAGAAATCGTAGCATTAACAGGCGGAGCTGATAGAGACTTAGGAAACGGTTGGATTGTTGGTCAGCCTACCCAAGTATATTATGATTATAAAAAGATTGGTATATGGCAATTAGGACAAGAATCTGAGGCTGCAAAATATGGTCAAGTACCAGGCGACATCAGAGTACAAGATGTAAATAATGACGGTAAAATCACACCAGATGCCGATAGAATGGTAGTAGGAACGCCTCGTCCAAACTTTAACCTTGGGGTAAATAATAATATCAGCTACAGAAATTTTGATTTATCTATCTTCATCTTTGCTCGTGAAGGACAAATGATTAAAAGTGAGGCAAGTGGGAATTATAAGATTGATGGTAGAGAAAATGGTCCAAAAGTAGACTATTGGACGCCAGAAAATCCTACTAACGACCACCCACGTCCAGATATGAATAAAAACCAAAACAGTACTTATATGAGTACGCTATATTATGTAGATGGTTCATTCTTAAAAATCAAAAACATCTCTTTAGGTTATGAAATACCTTCAAAAATAAGCAGTAAATGGGGCATCTCGAGAATTAGAATTTACACAACCATGAGAAACTACTTTACATTCAGCAAGTTAGCCCCTTACGATCCAGAACGTGGCGGAAGTTTGGCTTTCCCAATGACCAAGCAGTTGATATTCGGTTTAAATGTTAATTTTTAATTTATCGATTTTTTAAATACCAGCATTATGAAAAAGATACTCACATTCGTTATAGGCGTTGCCGCTTTCGGGCTATCGTCATGCTCAGATTTTTTAGATGAAACCAATAAAAGTGGACTAACAGGCGATACTTTTTATGCCACCACTACAGGAATAGAATCGTTAGTAAACAGTACTTATACCCCATTACGTTTTTGGTATGGCAAAGAAGGTGGTGCTACCATGACAGAATTAGCTACAGACCTTTTTCTAAAAGGAGGCGACTGTCATCATCCAGAAATTGCTGATATGAGTGCCAATTTTAATAGTCAAAGCCCTATTATCCAAGTATATTGGAGTAGACTTTATGCGGCCATCAACTATTGTAATACTGCTATCGAAAAAATACCGACTTCTCCTTTACCCGAAGCTACTAAAAAATTGCGTTTAGGGGAAGTATATTACCTAAGAGCCATGTACAATTGGCTCATTGTCGAAACGTGGGGTGGTGTACATTTATCTACCAAACCAACAATAGGCGTACAAACTACCTCTACTAGAAGTTCTGTTGATGAGTTTTACAAAGTGATATTTGCTGATTTAGACCTAGCGATTGCTAATCTTGGTGGAAGAGTTAACCATGAAGGCGGACGAGTAACCAAACCTGCTGCGGAAGCATTCAAAGCTAGGATGTTATTAACCAGAGGTCAAAATGCAGAAGCAGCAACTTTGGCAAAAAAGGTAATTAGTGATTATAATTTCAAATTATTCAGTGATTATACAGCCCTTTGGGATATTAATAATAGTGAAGGCTCAACTAATTCAGAAGTGATATTCTATGTAAATTATTCTGCTGATAACTTATTAAACCCTGCTGATTTAGAGTTTGATGGCAATTCTACTGCCAACGCTTTCAGACCTGAAGGAGGGAATCAACTACATTTAATGTTTACGCCTCGTTATGATTTTCACGCAGGAATGATTTTGGATATTCCAAACAGTATTGGTTTTCAACGTTATGCTTGTACCAGAAGATATTTAGAGCTTTTTAATAGTGATATTGACCAACGTTATGATGGTACTTTTAAAGAAGTGTGGAAAGCAAACGGCGGTCAGATTGGGGTTTATACTAGTATGATTCAGGGAGATACAGCCGTATATTGGAGTCATAAAGCACTTTCATCGGCTTTCAAAGCAAGTAAAGCTAAAAAGTATGAGTTGAAAGACATCAACGATTTATATAATGCAGACCAATCGTTAGTAGATTTCCGTAATTTTATTGAGATGCATAAACACAACAGTACAACAGATAGAACAGCGATTTTTGAATTTAGAAGTAAAAGAGATGCTTTCGTAACGAGAATTGCTGAAATGTATTTGATTGCAGCCGAAGGAGAAATGAAGGCAGGTAATACTGCTGAAGCGGTAAAATATATGAACCTATTAAGAACCAACCGTGCTAAACCCGGACGTGCCGCTGATATGCAGATTACTGCTAGTCAATTAAACATTGACTTTGTATTAGAAGAGCGTGCCAGAGAATTAGGAGGGGAATTATTACGTTGGTTTGATTTAAAAAGAACAGGTAAGCTAGTAGAATACATCAAAGCTTATAATCCGAATGCTAAAAGCAATATCAAAGATTATCAAGTATTGAGACCAATTCCGCAGTCGCACTTAGATGTCATTACCAATAAATCTGAGTTCCAACAAAACCCAGGTTGGTAAGACAGTGGTGAATGAGTGAGTTGTGAATGAGTGATTAACTATCTCTTTACTAAATACTCTATATTTTTAATGCTTCCTTGGTGGGATAAAATATCCATTCATAAAGCATTAGATTTTATAGAGTATTTGCCTTTTGATAATATTTGACGATATAAATTCAACACTTTTCAAATTCTTATGAAAATAACCCACAACTATACTTTTATAATTTTATTATTCCTGATTTCCTTTTTTGGAAATAGTCAAGCACTAAAAATTCAGCATGATTTAGTTGTTGCTAAAGATGGCTCTGGTGACTTTAGGTATATTCAGGATGCCATTGATGCTGTTAGGGTTTATCTTCCTAATCAAATTACAATTCGTATCAAAAAGGGTATCTACAAAGAAAAAGTGACCATTCCGAGTACACTAAGCAATATTGCTATTATTGGGGAAGACAGTACCATTATTTCCTACAATGATTTCTCGGGTAAAGGGAAAATGGAAACCTTTGATTCTTATACGTTAAGAGTATTGGGTAATGATATTACCTTAGAAAACCTTATCATAGAAAATACCGCAGGAAGAGTTGGGCAAGCAGTGGCTTTGCATATAGAAGGAGATCGTTGTGTAATCAAAAAATGTAGTTTCTTGGGTAATCAAGATACTATTTTCACAGCAGGCGATAATTCTCGACAACATTTTGTAGACTGTTATATTGAAGGTACAGTCGATTTTATCTTTGGCCCAGCTACTGTTTTATTTGAAAACTGTATTATTCATAGCAAAACAAATGGCTATGTTACTGCCGCCTCTACACCAAAATGGGTGAATTACGGGTATGTTTTCAAAAACTGTAAACTAACGGCTTCGGCAGATGTCAACAAAGTATATTTAGGTCGCCCATGGAGAAGTTTTGCCAAAACAGTTTTTATCAATTGCGAATTAGGAAAACACATTTTACCAGAAGGGTGGGACCCATGGGGAAAAGTTGAAAACGAAAAAACAACATTTTATGCCGAATATGGGAGCACAGGAGAAGGTGCAAAAACTGATGCTAGGGTAAAATGGTCGCATCAGCTTTCTGAAAAACAGATAAATGAATATACGTTAGAGAATATATTTTCAGGCAATCCAAATCCAGCATTAAATAATTTCTGGCATCAACCTGCTCATTTTGGCATTACGGGGAAAGTTGACACATCATATAGTAATTACAGTGCTTATGTGAATAGTAAGAAATCTCATCCTGTTACTGAGATTGTACCCGAAAAGTCATTATCAACTGTATCTGAAAGCAAAGGCATTACCTATGGAAGAATTGGAAATAGAGCATTATTGCTAGATATTTTCTCCCCTAAAAAGAAAAGTGAAAAACCATTATCTGCCGTTATGATTATCCATGGCGGCGGATGGCGGACAGGTAATAGGACACAGCACTACCAATTAGCAAGACGATTAGCTGAACAAGGTTATGTATGCTTTACGCCAGAATACAGGTTATCCACCGAAGCACTTTATCCAGCCGCTGTGCATGATTTAAAAACGGCTCTTCGTTGGATGCGTGAAAATGCTACTGAATGGAACATTGATACTAACAAAATTGCAGTACTAGGGTTTTCAGCAGGAGGAGAATTGGCTTCCTTTATGGGCGTAACAGCCGAAAATCCAGCGTATGAAGGGACAAATGGTAACTTAAAATTCTCTAGCAAAGTGCAAGCAATCGTAGATATTGATGGTACACTTTCTTTCGTCCATCCAGAATCCGGTGAAGGCAATGATTCAAAAGGTACTTCTGCGGCTACTTATTGGTTTGGTTACCCTAAAAAAGACAATCCTCAACTTTGGGATGAAGCATCACCATTATTCCATGTTGGAGCAAATACCCCTCCGACACTCTTTTTAAATAGTTCTGTAGATAGAATGCATGCTGGTAGAGACGATTTCAGAAAGGTGCTAGACCAATATAAGATTTATTCAGAAGTACATACTTTTGCAGATGCCCCACATTCTTTTTGTTTATTCAATCCTTGGTTTGAACCAACGGTAAAACATATTTCGGCTTTTTTAAAGAAGACTTTAGTTACAAAGTAGGTTTAACTTATAATTTATTAAATTTTAAGAATAACAAATTTCTATTAGGGTGCGACTTAAATCGCACCCTAATAGAAATTTGAAAAAGCGTTTTATACATTAAACCTCTAACTTATATACTTACACTCTTTGTCTAGTATAGTTGTGTAAAATAAAAATCAAACCTTTCTCTTCTTCCGCTCATTAACAGCCTTCGCACTTACCCAAAAAAGTATAAAGCCTGACAAAATAGTTAGCAATCCAAAAATAGAAAAAGCACGCAACAAGTAATTAGAAATATTATCTCTGCCTTGAAAATCCATTGTGTGTAGCATCCACAGAAAATCAAAAATTCTCCATCGCTGATTCCTAAATTTCTGAACAGTTCCTAATTCTGTTGCAACGTAAACTGTTGTTTTACTAGGATGCTCAAAAGTAATAGCATACGCAGGTAAAGGTTGTTCTCGATATTCATGATGCCCATTGGTAGTAGTTAAATATTCAATGTTACTAACTTTTGCATCCTCAATAAAACTTCTTTTGGCTACTTCAATAGCCTCAGATTTTGTTAATACTCCACGAATCTTTCCCGTCTCAGCATCGGCTAATTTGATTTTCTTGCCTCGGTCATGTTGCTGTGAATAAACAATCTGATAAGTAGGTTTTCCTAAAATCTGAACCAATTTAATATCAAAAATATAATTGACAGCATCTGTTTGTTTTATTTGCTGAATAACAATCTGCGGATTTGCCAATTGAATATTAGCACTTAAGGGATGGATATGCGCTTTTTGATGGTCACCATGTATTTCATCCATATCAGACCAACTAAAGTATAAACCCCCAATCGTCCAAAACAAAAATTGAATCCCTAGTGCCAAACCTAAATAACGGTGAATTTTACGAATACGGAAATGGAAAGATTTTTTCAAAGGATTCTATTTTAGAATTTATATATCGACACCAGACATCATTTAAAATTAATCAAATTTACTTTTTGTCTCCCTGTTGCACTCCTTTTTTATCTACTTTTATCGCATCGTTAGTTTTTTACCTTTATTTATTCATCAACCTTCTTACTTTATATGTGCGACCAACATTCAACAATACATAATCATCAACACGAACATGATGAAAATGATGAACACCATCATCACGAACATACTCATAGTGAAAATGCCGATTGGCAAGAATATTTTCCTGCTATAATTTCATTTGTATTGCTCGTTATAGGATTAGTTTTTGAACACTTTGATTTAAAATTCTTTCAAAATTACCTGCGCTTAGGTTGGTACCTACTGGCTTATTTACCAGTCGGATATCCTGTTTTGAAAAGTGCTTTTAAAAGTATTCAGAGCGGTGATATTTTTAATGAATTTTTCTTGATGGGCTTAGCTACCATCGGAGCATTTGGCATAGGCGAATACCCAGAAGGCGTTACCGTAATGCTATTTTATACCATCGGTGAATTATTTCAAGGTGCTGCTGTAAAACGAGCTAAAAGCTCTATCAAGGCCTTATTAGATATTCGTCCAGATAAAGTTTCTGTGAAACAAGATGGTAAAGTCATCGTAGTAAACCCTACTAAAGTAGCCATCGGTGAAATCATACAAGTAAAAGCAGGAGAAAAGGTCGCACTAGATGGCATCCTAGTTTCTGACTATGCCGCTTATAATACCGCTGCTTTAACAGGCGAAAGTGTTCCTGAAACCAAGAAAAATGGCGATAGCGTTTTAGCAGGAATGATTAACTTGGATACCATAAGCGATATAAAAGTAACAGCCGTTTTCAAGGATAGCAAACTCTCTAAAATCTTAACAATGGTTCAAGATGCTACTGCTAGGAAATCGCCAACTCAATTATTTATCTCGAAATTTGCCAAAATCTATACCCCAATTGTATTTGTTTTGGCAGTATTGATTACTCTTTTGCCCTATTTTATAGTAGAAAATTATATTTTCGGAGAGTGGCTTTATCGTGCTTTGGTATTCTTAGTAATTTCTTGTCCATGTGCCTTGGTAATTTCCATTCCTTTAGGATACTTTGGCGGTATTGGAGCAGCATCACAACATGGTATTTTGTTTAAAGGAGCCAATTTTCTAGACATCATGACTAAAGTAAACGTTGTTGTAATGGATAAAACAGGTACGTTGACAAAAGGTGTTTTCAAGATACAGCAAGTAGCCATCATAGATTTTGATGAAAGAAAAGCCTTAGAATTACTTGCTTTATTAGAAAGTAAATCATCACATCCTATTGCTAAGGCCATTGTTGAATTTGTAAAACCCACCCTTCCTGAAAGTACATTAAGTAATTTCCAAGAAATTTCTGGCTTTGGTTTGAGTGGACAAATAGAAGATAATCAAGTACTAGCTGGCAATTTAAAGCTTTTAGAAAAAGACAATATTGCTTTTCCTGAAACCCTTCGTGAAATCCCTGAAACCATTGTTGTATTAGCTATCAACAGACTATACGTTGGATATGTTTTAATTGCAGACGAAATTAAAGCGGATGCTCATAAAACAATTGCTGACTTACAAAAACTTCATATCAAAACAGTGATGCTGTCGGGAGATAAAACATCTGTCGTTGATAAAGTAGCCAAAGCATTAAACATTAGTGAAGCTTATGGTAACTTAATGCCAGAAGATAAAGTAACTAAATTGCAAGCACTCCGAAATCAGCAAAATACAATTGCTTTTGTAGGAGATGGTATCAATGATGCTCCTGTAATTGCCTTATCTGACGTAGGAATTGCGATGGGAGGGATGGGGTCTGATGCAACAATAGAAACAGCAGATGTAGTCATTCAAAATGACCAACCTTCCAAAATCGTAACGGCCATTCATATTGCTAAAGCTACTAAAAAAATAGTGTGGCAAAATATCTCATTAGCTTTTGGCGTAAAAGTTTTAGTACTTATTCTCGGAGCAGGGGGCTTAGCAAGTATGTGGGAAGCTGTTTTTGCTGATGTTGGCGTGGCACTTATGGCCATTCTAAATGCTGTTAGAATACAAAAGATGAGGTTTTAAAACATGAGTTATCCCAAATTTTCTTTAAAAATAGTGAGTTTTAGATGATTTTTGAGTTTTTGTAATTTATTCTCGTCCTTACTTTTTGCCTTGATGCAAAAAGTAACCGCAACGGCGGACCGTAAAAAAATCAAGAATTCCTAAACTCGCTATCGCTCAAACAGTAGGAATTCGTTGTTCATCAATCATAAAAAAGCGGTCGAAATTAGTTTTTCGACCGCTTTTTTATGATTTTAAAATTCGGGATGACTCATGTTTACGCTACTGTTTTAACACTTTAAATACAGCTTGTCTACCTTCTTTTTTAATATGTAAAAAGTATGTTCCAGTACTAACTTTTGACATATCTATTCTTTTTTGTTCTCCTCTCAGTTTCTCTTCTTGGATAATTTTCCCAGAAAAATCTATTAATTGAATATCAAGTTCTTTGCCATCGCTTTCAATATTAACAATATCAGAGGTAGGGTTTGGGAAAACGTTAATTCCTAATTTTCCTGCTTCCTCAGTGGCTGTGATTAGTTCTAATTTTACAGTTGATGGACTGAGGATGGTTCCTGTACCACATACTTGATTACTTACTGAAAAAAGGCGATAGGATGTACTATTTAATGGATCGACAGTAATGGCATAGTCATTCGACGTAGCACTGTATCTTTTTGCATTAATTTCATCAGTTCCCATATAGAACGTAATAGGTAGCAACCCTTTCAATTTAACCTTAATAGTAACAGGATTATTCCCATTTAGATAATAAGAGCTAGTATCGAAACGCACCGATATTCCTTCATAGATAGCAATCGGCCAAAGATTAGTACTACTAGTTACATCATTATCACTGGCAATTACCCTAATTAAATAGCTATCACCTAAAGGAGTATCTGTTGGTATTTTAGTTTTTAAGGGACTACTAGTGCCTTCTGTTACAAGGTCTTTAAAGTTTTTACCAGTATTGTCTGATAATTGAACTGTAAATTTATTGTTGCTAGTAAATGTCCCTTTTGTAGAAAAATATATGTCTTGGTCACTACCAGCACAAAAATTTAGTCGATAATCTATGTAATTTACTTGCTTTTCAGATATAGGATTTACCGTAATACTGGCTGAGCCACTAGCTACACCAACACCACATGTATTACTAATTGACTTAATTGTTAATAGTTGAGTTGTAGTTGTACTAAAAAGTATTCTGGTCTTCCCATCAGTATCAAAACCATTAATAGATCCTTTGAAACCACTACTTAGCTCATAATTTAGCACCTCTCCTGTATTATAAATTGATTTATAAGAATCATTATTCTTAACGTTCAGATACACATAGCTACCAGCATTAATAATTGCTCCCCCAGATAAAGTTACATCTGGTTTAGCTGTTATAAATACACTAGCGATTTCCTTAGTCATAGCAGGGTTAGTACTCTCAAACTGAATCTTATAATTGCCTTTCTTTAAGTTACTACCTAATGGTATGCTAAAGCTTCCATTGTTTACAGATTTAAACAATTCTATTTTTTCATTACTTTCATTAATACCATAAACCTTAAATACATTATCAACTTCAAATTTTCCTTGTGAATAAAATGTAGTAGCAAGATTAGAGCCTATACAATAACGGTTATCAGTAGTAGCAACAATTTTCATTCCCAATACTGGCTTAACGGTAATTTTTACCGTACTCATAGTATTACCCACACCACATTTATTAATAGCCGAAATCAATTTATATTCTTTGTTTTCCGTAAGGTACAGATATTGATAACGGGAATCGCTCTGTCGATTCACCATTTTATTGTTATCATTATCTTGTATGATGTAAGTACGGATTCCAGAAGAGGTTAGGTTCGCATCATTTATTTCTAATACAATTTGTTCGCCTGCATTAATTGTTTTTGTTACAGTCCCGTCATTTAATTGAAGCTTGGCATTTGGAGGAGTATCTACTTGAATAAGTACCTCATTAGATTTAACAACATTATCACTACTAATAAATCGGATTTTATATTTTCCTGCCATCAATGTACTTGGCAATAGTACTGTTGCTGGGCTAACCTTAATATTTGATTGTAAAGTAGTATATATTTGATCCGTTTCTTTAGCTATCTGTATTGAGAAACTCTGGTTATTGTTATTTCCTACAAACTGAAAAGGAATAGACATCATTGTATTAACACACAAATTGTTTATGTACTCATAATTAACTGGCATATCAATATAAATACGATAAGGGGAAACTTGTATAGTAATATCTTTAGTCTCTACTGTTCCCACTCCACATTGATTGTTAATGGAAGTAATTCCAAAGGTGCTAGATTGGGTAAAGGCTTTTTCAAAAGAAGTATTTAATGAACCGTTTATAGAATTATATACTTTTTTAGATCCATCACTGAAGACAACCTCATTATCACCATAACCATAAATCCATATTCCAAAAGAGGTCTTTACTCCTGCTAATAAGTCTGTGTAACTAGTTGACAATCCTATTCTGGATTTACTTTGAATTGCAATAGGTAGTGTATTGCTTTTAATCATTCCATTACTAGATGTTACCCCGATATAATAATATCCACTAGTAAGTGTAGTTGGAATTATAATTTGAGATTTCCCCCTTTTTATATTCCCAAGGGTAGTTACCTCAACAAGATAATTATTAAACAAACTTACTTTGAATAAATCGTCTGAGTTAAAGTTACTTGAAGTCAATAACATTAAATCTAATGTTCTACCAACACAAATAGTGTCATTGACAGCTTTGCTACTTAATAACCTCAGAGCATTCTCTTGAGTATTTACTTTTACATTAAGTCTATTTTGTGAACCAATCTTTGTTCCGCATACATTAGTAATAGATTTTACTGAAAAGGTTTTAGAATTAGCGACATAAACGGGTACAGTAAAGCTTTGTGTCCATATCTCTCCATTTGATAATCCATTCGTAGTAACATACTTTGTACTATCTGAAAGGACGAGTTCGAATGGTTTCCCGCCTCTTACATCTACCGTAATATTTTGCGCTTGTGGAGTGGCTAATGTTACATCATAAAAAGGGAAAGAGATTTCCGCAGAAGGTTTAGTAAGAATATCTATATAATTTGGACTCCTGAATATATTAGGTAGTTTATCTGTATAAACTATGGCAAATGCTTTACTATAAGAAGTCATACCTGACATGCCTTCAGGTATTGTAAAAGACGCAATATTTTCTTTAATAACTGTAGCTTTAAGTTCAACTTCTCTATCATAATATACAAGTTTTACTTTAACAAGACTTCCTACACTAATCTGGGCGTTGGTTAAGAACTTTACTTCACACGTACTGCCTTCACAATATTCTCCTACTTTTATAGAATCGGCCTTAATTCCTTCTAAAACTGTAATTTTCACTTTTTCTTTTCCTACGCCATTCCCACAAGTAGAGCTAAACGACTTTATATAATACTCAGTCGTTTTTAGTGGGTTTATCTCTACACTAGTATTGTCTTCTTTATTAGATGAAAAGCTATTAATAATCTGTCCATCACTCATCTCAATTTTAAAAGCACCATACCCAGAATATTTCAATATAAGGTTCTTTCTATCACCAAAATTTATAGTTGATTCTGAAGAAACTATTTCTACTACTGGTTCTGAATAAACAGTAATACCAGAGCTATAATTGTTTGATTCTATTCCTAATCTTTTAGAAACTACTTGTAGAGAATAGTGATCTAATAGTAATTCAGGATTAATTTTAATAGCAAACCCTCCATTTATTTCAGTTGCTTCAAAATCAAAAACTCTATTTGATGAATTAATTAAACGAATATAAAATTTATCATCATTTGCCCATATACCAGTTTTTGTAGTATATACTTCCAACATCTTGTTCCTGCAAACATTTATATTAGATACTCCTGTAATGTTCAAGGAATTTTGTAGCACAGAAAAGCTTGCACTACCTTTAATTATGCCAATACCGCACATATTACTTACACTTAAGAAACTGAAAGAACCTGTTTTAGCGGGATTAACCATTAAATTATTATTAATTTGATTCCCTGTTTCATAAAAATTATACTCGGTGCTTAAACTATCAATAGTCATAATGCTGATTGGACTAGACCCTTGTACATTCAACTTTATTCCGACATTTTCATACGGATATATTGTATTTTTAGTAGCTCCTATAATTTCTACTGATGGAATCGAATATAGATAGAAAGAATACTTCCGATTTTCCACTGCTGGAGACGTACTTATTACTCTTAAATCTGCGTAAACATTCGCTTCCATATATTTTATACTTAGTGCTGTAGGCAAAGTGGCTACTAAATATCCTGAAGAATCAATAGCACTTACCTCGTCCCAAGTATCACTACTGTATGCTTTTATTTGCAGTTTAAAAGTATTTCCTTGATTAAAAACCCCACTCTTGCGGTAGGAAACTTTGACTTTCTGCCCTAAACAAACTTGATAGCCCTTACCTTCAACACTATTGATTTCAATAGTTTGAGCATTTATCGAAAAGTTTAATAATAGGAGGGTAAAAAATAATTGTAGAAATCTGAGCATAGTATTTTTTTTAATAGCTTGAAAATTATTTATAAGGAAAGGCTATCTTAAAAAAATCTTTTCCCAAAATAGTCTGGTAAAAACACTTTTTTAGATAGCCTTATATTATTATTGTTTTAATACTTTGAACACAGCTTGTTTACCTTCTTTCTGAATATGTAAAAAGTAAGTTCCTGCAGGGGTTTTTGATAAATATAATTGCTTTTGTTCTCCTTTTAGCTTTTCGGCATGAATTATTTTCCCCAAAAAGTCTATTAATTGAATATCAAGTTCTTTGCCGTCACTTTCAATATTAATAATATCAGAGGTAGGGTTTGGGAAAACGTTAATTCCTAATTTTCCTGCTTCCTCAGTGGCTGTGATTAGTTCTAATTTTACAGTTGATGGACTGAGGATGGTTCCTGTACCACATACTTGATTACTTACTGAAAAAAGGCGATAAGAACTATTGGCAATTGGATTGAGAGGAATAGGAAAAGTTTTAGCACTTGAAGAATAAGTTTTAGCACTAATTTCGTCAATTCCAATAGCAAACATAAACGGTGGCGTTCCTGTCAATTTTATATTAATTGTAACAGGCTTATTACTATTAAAATAATATGAACTAGTATCAAAGCGGGCAGTTACGCCCTCTACAATAGTGTACGGGAAAATATTTGTAATACTTGTGGCATCATTATCACTGGCAAGTACTCTCATATAATATCCAGACCCTAATACTAAATTGGAAGGAATTTTCACTTTTAAGCTTGATGTTCCATTTTCTACTGCTTCTAGATTTTTAAAATTTTTACCTGTATTATCTGACAACTGTGCTGTAAATTTATTAGATGCTGAAAAACTACCTACTGTTGTAAAATATACATTAGTTGTAGAGCCTTCACAATAATTAGATACATAACTATACAAATTTACTTGTTTAGTTGAGGCAGGATTTACCGTAATTGTAGCAGAACCATCTGCTTTCCCCAACCCACAAGCATTAGTAACCGATTTCAAAGTATATGTTTGAGTAATCTGTGGATATACATATATAGACCTTGGGCTCGAAAAATAATACAAATCTATACTACCTGTTGAGCCATTACTTAATTCATAGTAAAGGACATCCGAAAAATAAGTGTTTGTATTGGGTTTATAAGGATCATTATTTTTAATTTGAATCGCTCCTTCACTACCAGCATTGATTGTTGCTTGTCCAGATATACTAATATCTACTTTTGATGTTAAAAAAATCGTCCTTACATCTTTTAATTGATATGGATTAGAGCTTTCCATTTGAATTTTGTAACTCCCTTTCTTATAATCATTACCAAATATCAGTTTGTATTCTCCATTTTTAGAAGCCTTCAATAATTCTGTTTTAACATTACTTTCATCTACAGCATATATTTTAAAGATATTATTAGGTTCAAATGTCCCTCTGGAATTCAATGTTACATCCATACTAGAACCTATACAAAGATTGCTACCATAGGTAGTATTTTTAATATCCATATTTAATACAGGCTTTACCATTACAGTTACACTCCCTGAAACTTTACCAACACCACACCTATTGACAGCAGATAAAAGTGTATAAGTAGTGGTGCTATTTGGGGTTTTGTATTCTTCTATGTAATTATAATTATTATAACCTGTAGTTTTAATCTTCTTATCATCTCCAATGACATAAGTGAGCGTATTCCCTGAATAATCTTGACTGGTATTTGAACGAATATATACACCATTCCCCGCATCTATCTCGGTATAAATTTCACCATTTGAGAACTGCAGTGAAATATCAGGAGCTGAACGTAGCGTAATATTGTAGGGCTCTGACTTAATAGATTTGTCATGATTTATTACTCTAACTTTATAATAACCCGCTTTAATGTCAGTAGGTAAAGAAACAGTAGCGGGACTTTGTTTAATATTCGATTGTAGCGTAGTATAAGCAGTATCAGTATTGTTGGCAATTTGTACAGAATAGCTCGCATTTTTATCTATTTGACCTTTAATATCAAAAGGAACTAACAGCTTCTCTTTGGTACAATATATTGAATATCCATACTGTGTTATTTGATTTTGAATTGTATAAGGTTTTACCGTAATTGTAAAATCTTTAGATTGTATCGTACCTATACCACAGAGATTACTAACTGATTGTATGCCAAATGTGGTAGTTTTAGTTAGTTTTTTCTCAGAGGATAACCTGTATTCTTCACCGTAGTTATAATTAGAAGTTTCAATAGTTTGTTTAGTACCATCTTTATAAATTACTGTCTGGATTCCTCCCCCTTTTAAATTTAGTTCTGTATAAGAACTTTCACCAGAAAGCACAGGTTCAGTATAATAGGTATAAAACTTAGCAGTAGGCAAAGTTCTAACAGTAACTGGGAACATATTACTGTAATATAATGGACTATTAGAGGAAACCCTTATGCTATATTTCCCACTAACTACATCGTTTGGTATTACAATCTGAGTACTACCAAGCGTAATAGTTCCTAAATTCTTACTACTATTATTATAATTACTCCCTTCAACCAGTTCAACTGTAAATTTATTGTCGGCCCCATATTTGCCTGTAGCAATGATAGACAAATCTATTTTGTCTCCTGCACAAAGAACTTCGCTTTGTAATTTCTTTGATATAACACGAATTGAATATTCAGCGTTTTGAACAGTTACATATTTGTACGTTGAATAGGGGGTGTTGTTAGTACCACAAATATTTGAAATTGATTTTATTCCAATAACAGTGGTTTTTGGTACAAATATAGGCAAGGCTACATCCCTTTCCCAAGCATATTGCTCTGTATCATATTTATACTTTAAACTATCACTCAAAGTGATTTCATAAGGTCCCCCACCTTTTAAGGTAAGTTCTATATCGGTAGTTTGAGGTTTATCTAGATTAATTACTATACTATTTTTATTACCAACAACACCTGAAGGGAATGTTGATACATCAAAAGTATTAGTGCTAAGACTTATTCCAGTTATATTATTTGTAAAAACACTGACATAGAAAGTATATGAATAAAAAGTACTAATTAAATTTGTTGGAATAATAAACGAGGCAACATTTTCTCGAATGATGGTAGCGTCAACATCTCGGTATTCACCTGTACCTAAATAACCATTATTCATCATTCTTACCTTAACAGTACTCCCGACAGGTAAGTTAACATTAGACGAGAAATAAACTTCATTGCTGGTTCCTTCACAATATTTCCCTGCTTTTACCGAGTCTGTTTTAATACCTTTATCTACAGTGATTAAGACTTTATTTTTACCCGTTCCATTACCACAGCCAGAGGAATAGGAATTAATATAATATTCAGTGGTTTGTTTTGGAGATACTTTAAAACCAACCGAACGATTGCTATCATCACCTATATAATAATTATTATAAATTTGTCCATCATTTAATTCAATAATATAATTTCCAAATCCAGTTACCGAAGCTATTAGTTGTTGTTGCTCACCATATTTTATAGTTGTACTCGATGTAATTAGTTCTACCTTAAATTCATTGTGAACACTAACATAATTAAAGGAGTAATCAGACTCTATTCCATTATCGCTTGCTAGTATTTTTACCCAATAGCTCCCAATTGGAATACTAGAACCAATGTTAGCTGAAAATACACCATCATCATCAGTTGCTTCAAAATCATAGAATTTTGTTTTAGTAGCATAATCTGCTAACCTGATAGTAAATTTATTTCCAGTAGTCCATTTGCCAGCCTTAGATACACTTACACTTACTTTACCATTCTTACAAATATGAGTATTGGCATTCCCAATAATTTTTAGGCTATTATCAAATATCTTTATATCGGTACTACCAGAACTTTTGCCAATACCACAGGTATTACTTGCACCAATAATGCTGTATTTACCTGTTTTATTAGGAGTTACTATGATACTTTGTTGGGAGGTGTAATTATTAGTATTTATATATACAAAGGTGCTATCACTCATTAACAACGTAATAGGTAATGAACCTGAGTAATTTATATCCATCAATACTGGCTCGTAAGGAAAAAGTGTTTTCTTTTGAAGATCAATTAAGCTAATCTCTGCTGGGAAATACATATTTTGATAAGACGCTTTAGGGCTAATTACAATAGGTGAGCTACTTACAATCTGAAAATCGGCATAATTATAATTTCCATTTGTATTAGGTATTTCATTTGGCAAAACCGCTACTAAATATCCAGAAGAATCTTTAGTCTCTAGACTTATCCATCCTTCCGACAAATAAGACGACTTCACTTGTAACTTAAAGGTATTCTCTTTATTGAATGTCCCTGTTTTAGAATAAGACACTAAAACTTTTTTACCTAAGCAAATGGTTGAATTTATTTCGCTTTGAACCTGTGTAATTCCAATTGTTTGACCTTTCAAAGCAAAAGTGAAGAACATTAGAAGTAGTGAAAACTGTAAACTTTTAATCATAGAACATTTATTAATTTATAGAGTTTGTTTGTATTTATAGCAAAAGTATTTTATTTATCTTGAATCTCCCAATGAATCCTAAAGACTTTATCGTATGGTAATTACAAGTGTTGAGTGGTCTACCGTATAATAAAAATACTGATGCGCTTCAAATCATCATTTACTTTATTTTTATCTTTGATGTTATAGCCTTTAAGGATATTGAATACTAGCTAAATCATCATTTACTATGTCTAAATTAATTGTTGTTTTCGTTCATGGATGGAGCGTCACAAACCTTGACACTTATGGAGAATTGCCCATTCGGCTACAAAATGAAGCTTTGGCTAATGGCTTTGAAATGAGTGTTGAAGAAATATTTCTTGGGCAATACATCAGTTTTCATGATGAAGTTCGATTGAAAGATATTTCTAGAGCTTTTGAAACTGCGATAAAAGATAAACTGGATGCTCAAATTAATAATAATGAAAGATTTATCTGTATCACTCATTCTACAGGTGGGCCAGTAATACGCGATTGGTGGAAAAGATATTCTTCTGATAGTAGTCCTCAATGTCCGATGAGTCACTTGATTATGCTAGCTCCTGCTAATTTTGGATCAGCATTAGCACAATTAGGTAAAGGAAGAGTAGGAAGATTAAAATCTTGGTTTAGTGCTATCGAACCTGGACAAGGTGTGTTAGATTGGCTTGAACTAGGCAGTATCGAGGCTTGGACTTTGAACAAAGATTGGATTAATAGTAATGAAGATGATATTAATCCTGACCACGTTTTCCCATTCGTACTTATTGGGCAATCTATTGATAGAAAGCTATATGATAACCTAAATGCTTATACGGGAGAGCTCGGTTCTGATGGAGTCGTAAGGGTAGCAGCGGCTAATCTAGAAAGCAATTATGTATGCTTACAACAACCATATCCTATTTCAACAAGCCCACTTGTTACGAAAGATTTTGAGATTTCTATTTATAAGCAATCTCCCAAAACGCCTTTACGAATCATTAAAGGGAAATCACACTCTGGCGAAGACATGGGCATTATGAATAGTGTCAGGATTTCGGATAATGAAGAAAGTGAGGAGACTATAAAAGCTATTTTAAATTGCATCAATGTACGAACAAAGACCGATTATAATAATCTTTATAAACAATTTGAAACAGAAACTAAAGAAGTTTTGAAAAATGAACAATTAGAAATTGAAACTAGCTTTTTCATTTCTAAGCGTTATTTTATTCATGACCAATACTGTATGGTTATTTTTAGGGTAATTGACTCAGAAGGTTATGCAATAAAGGACTATGATTTAATTATTTCAGCAGGTGATGATAATGACCCAAATCATTTGCCAGAGGGCTTTTTTCAAGACAGACAGAAGAATAAAAACAATCCTGAGAATATCACCTACTATTTAGATTATGATATTTTGAAGGGAACTGAGGCCATAAAGAGTGGGAAAAAAGAAATACGCCCGAAGCAAAAGGGTATTAATAAATTAGGCTTGAAAATCATTCCTAGACCTTCTGAAGGTTTTGTACGCTATTTACCTTGTGAAATTAAGGCTGATAAAACCATGTTCGACTATATATTAAAACCTAATAGTACAACATTAGTCGAAATCGTTATGCAAAGAATCGTAAGCAAAGAAGTGTTCCAAATCAATCCAATAAACGATTTACCTCATGGAGGAGATTTTAAGAAAGTACTTCCTGGCAATAATATTTTATAAATAAAATAGTGTCCATCCACCTTAAGAAAAGATTGATGGACATTTTTATCATCATATTATTATGATAATTTCTTTTCTGTCTTGATTTTTTTCCCCCACTTTTCTAATACGCTAATCAGGAAATCGAGGTTAATCGGTTTACTTATATAATCGTCCATTCCCGCTTTCATACATTCTTCCTTACTTTCTTCTAACGTATTGGCAGTCATAGCAATGATTACTGGCTGTGTTATATCCATTGCTCTAAGTTTAATCGTTGCTTCAATACCATCCATTTCAGGCATTTGCATATCCATTAAAATCAAATCATAATGCTGTCGGTCAAAAGCTTCGAGTACTTCTATGCCATTTTCCGCCAAATCTGCCTGATACCCAAGTTTGCTTAAAATTCTCAAGGCCAATTTCTGGTTCATGACATAATCTTCTGCTACCAAAATTTTCATTGGATAGTTCTCAGAAAAATCATTATTTAATTTTTGTGCTGGCACAGTTGACCCAGATTTATCTATTATTTTTGGCTGTTCACTCATCATTAAATTATCATGAATACTTTTACAGAGGATATGCTGTTTAACAGGTTTCATCAACACTGATTTAAACAAATTGGGATATTCCCGATGAAAAGTATCAGATATCGAACTTAATAAGATAATTGGTAAAAATGGATTTAGTCGTTGAACTGCCAAAGCAAATGCAATACCATCCATTTCAGGCATTTGCATATCAGTTATTATTAAATCAAACACTTCTTTAGCCTCTATTAAACTAATGGCATCTTTCGGACACGATGTCAAGATAACATTCATGTTCCAATGTTCCAATTGTCCTTTCAGAATACTAAGGTTTGTCTTATTATCATCAACAACTAATACTTTTTTATTTCTTAATACTTCAAGGTTAAAGGGAAATGTACTAAGCTGAGCTGAACTAATCCGCGTATTAATTTTAAATTTAAAGGTTGTTCCCTTCCCAACTTTGCTTTCTACCTGAATAGACCCACCCATTAAATTAACGATTTTCTCACTGATGATTAGTCCTAATCCTGTACCACCATATTTTCTAGTAGTAGAAGAATCAACTTGTGAGAATGGTTTAAAAAGTTTGTCTATCTTATCAGGCGGAATACCAATGCCTGAATCTCTCACCTCAAAACCTAATTCAATTTCGCCATTTTCTTTAGTTTGAACGATAAAAACCCTCACAAAAACTTCCCCTTCGTGCGTGAACTTTATCGCATTTCCAATAAGATTTAATAAAATTTGGCGTAAACGAAGGTTATCTCCAATAATTTGAACAGGAACATCCCATTCTATTTGATATAATAAATCGAGATTGAGCGTTGAAACTTTTGCTGCAAAAACATCCAAGACTTCTTCAATACAATTTCTTAGGTTGAAATCATGCTCATCTAATTCCATTTTACCAGATTCAATTTTAGAAAAATCTAAAATATCGTTGATAACCGTAAGCAACCCTTCTCCACAAGCATGAATCGTATCAGAATAACTCTTCTGTTCTTCATTCAAGGGCGTTTCCTCTAGCAGTGATGCCATTCCAATAATACCATTCAAAGGAGTACGGATTTCATGACTCATAGTCGCTAAAAAAACACTTTTAGCTTTATTAGCTCTTTCCGCTTCTTGTCGTGCTCTCAGCTCATCCTGTGTAGATTTCAATAGTTGTGCCGTCCTTACCTCTACTTCTTTCTCTAGTCTATATTTTTGTTTTTGTACTAAATTAATTCTATACCTATAAAAACTTATCGCTAATCCTAATACCATCAATATACCCAACATACGGAACCACCATGTTGCCCAAAATGGCGGTAAAATTTCTATGGTAATAGATGTCCCTTTTTCATTCCAAATTCCATCATTATTAGAAGCCTTTACATTAAATATATACGTCCCTGGGTCAAGATTTGTGTAGGTTGCTGTTCGTCTACCGCCAGCATATACCCAGTCTTTATCAAACCCATCTAATTTGTAAGCATATTCATTTTTTAAAGGTAACGTATAGTTTAATGCTGCATATTCAAATGAAAAAACAGATTGTTTATAATTTAAAACTATCTTCTTGATTTCGTTAATATGACTTGTAAGGGGTGAATCCTCAGCACCTACAATCACAGATTTATTAAAAATCTGAAAATCAGTAATAAATACAGGAGGAATAAACGTATTATCTTTTAAACTATCTGGATTAAAAAAGTTTACTCCATTTGGTCCTCCAAAAAACATTTCTCCATCATGCGTTTTATACGCCGCTCTAGGTTTAAATTCATTGCCTTGTAGTCCGTCTGAAATATTATAATTTTTAAATGTTTTTGTCAAAGGATTATACGCCGAAATCCCTTTATTAGTACTCATCCAAAAGTTACCTTTTTCATCTTCAAGGATTGCATTGATAAAATCGTTTGGTAATCCATCCTTTTCCGTAAAAGTCTGGAAAGTTCTAGTTTTTAGATTCAACAAACTCAACCCTTCTGTAGTACCCACCCATAAAAAGCCTTTTTGGGCTTCTTTAATAGTTTGAATATTATTATTACTCAAACTATTCGGATTGTTAGGATTCGATCTGAAATGGGTAAATATTTTTGTTTTTTTATTAAAAAGTTCAAGTCCGTCCTCCGTGCCTACCCAAAGTTCGTCACCATCAGTCTCATAAATGGCTTTGACATAGTTATTGCAAATACTATTGTGGTCATTCGGATTATGTAAATAATTAGTAAACCGTTTGTTTTTAATATCATAGTATCCCAAGCCCCCCGTCCAAGTACCCAACCAAAGGTTGTTATCTTTACTTTTAAGCATCGTAAAAATACTATTCGAAGATACCGAGTTTTTATTTTTAGCATCAGGTATATGATGTTCAAATTGCTTTGTCTTGGTATTGAACAAATCGAAGCCTCCAATAAAAAAACCCAAGGCCAATAAATCTTTATCTAACTCAACAACAGATAGTACAAAATCCGAATTAATGCTGTTTTTATTGGCGTGATTGTGGGTATAGGCTGAAAATGTATTTGTTTTTCTATCAAAAACATTCAACCCACCGCCATCAGTCCCTAACCAAATTTTATCGTCTCCATGTTCTAAAATGCTTAGAATACTACTATTATTCAAGCCATTTTTATCTACTGTTTGCTTCAAAAAAGTAAACTTATTCCCGAATTTTGGTAAAAAACTAATGCCTCCAGAATAAGTACCCACCCAAATATTTCCAATATAATCTTGGTAAAGGCAATACGCCGAATTGTTACTTAAACTATTATCGTCGTAGATATTGAAAGCAACAGTATTAAATTTATTCTTTCTTAAATTGTAAATACTTATTCCTCCGTTCTCGGTACCAATCCATAAATTGCCCTCTCTGTCTTCCATAAAAGACAATACATCATTATAGCACAAACTATTAGGATTTTTAGGGTCGTTTAAATAATTGGTAAAAGTATTGTCTTTATGGTTATATTTTGAAACACCACCCGTTAAAGTACCAATCCACAGATTTTTCTGACTATCTAAGAAAAGTGCCTTTATCCAATCAGAAGCAATAGTTTTAGGATTATTAGCATCATGAAAAAAATGAGTAAACTGTTTTTTATCTGGATTATATTTATTCAATCCTTCTTTAGTCCCGACCCAAATATTACCAAACTGGTCTTCTTCTAATCTATATACAAAATCATTACTAAGGCTATTTTTATTATGTTCTTGATGCCTAATCTGGGTATAAGTATTCTTTTGCTTATCTAATAAATATAGCCCAGTGGTAGTTCCTAACCACATCCTGTTTTTACTGTCTTCAAATATATCACGGATAGTCAGCCTATGGCCTTGTTTAAAGAAATGTTCAAATATTCCTTTCTCTTGATTAAATTTATCAAGTCCAGCGGCAGTGGCGACCCATAAATCTCCATTATGATCTTCTAATAAATCATAAATATAATTATCGCTAAGGCTGTTCTTGTTTTCTCGCTGGTGCTTATAAATGGTAAATTTATAAGCATCATATTTATTAAGGCCTTCGTCGGTTGCAAACCACATAAAGCCCTTTTTGCTCATAGTAATAGCACTGACATGGCTTTGGGATAAGCCATCTTTAGTAGATATTCGTTGAAAGACGGGTTTAAATTCCTGCGAAAAAAGGAATGTATGCTTAAGTAATACAAAAAGGAATACATATATATGTTTATACTTCATGGTTATGGTAAACAGTTCTTTGATTTTTGGTGGTTGCAGTAATTAATTGCTTCCCAATGGCACTATCTAATGGAAAAATAGCAAAAATTTTACCAAATATATTACTTTATTAATATATTATTAATATTTGCATTTGGTGATAAAATGAATGAAAAAGCATTTTAATGTTGAAAAATTGATGCTTTTAATTAGCTTTAATTCTATTAGTGAATAAAAAAAGGTGGAATATTGGTTAAAGAAAGGCTGACCGAAGAGTATTTTTTTATTATAAAAAAGCTTATTAGCGCCTGCGCTAATTTTCATTTTAAGTTTTGTTTATAAATTTTCATTTTATTTTTTTAAGCATAAAAAAAATAGCCTTCAAAACTAATTTTGAAGGCTATTATAAAGTAGTTAATTGACAGTTGTTATAAAAGTAATTTTCATTTACTCTTCACTGCCTATTTTTGCAATTTCCTTATCTAAAACAAATTTACCCGTAGCACTTTCTACTTCAATTAATTCAAATAATTCTAATGCACGACGAGCATTTTTCTCTTCTTCACGTTGTTCTTTTACAAACCACATCATAAAATTTTCGGTAGCATAATCATTTACTTCACGACATTTAGCAATAATTCTATTAATAGAATTAGTTACTGCTATTTCGCCTTGTAAAGCCATTTCAAATACTTGCTTAATTGAAATATATTCTTGAGCAACTTCTTCAAGTGTTGGTGTAATAGCTGTACCTCCAACCTCATTAATATATTTGAAAATTTTCAAAAAGTGGGTTCTTTCTTCCTCAGCTTGTGCATATAAATACTCTCCCGCTTTCTCAAAACCGTTTCTATCCAACCACGAGGCCATTGCCAAGTATTTTTGAGAAGCTTCTGCTTCCATTTTGCATTGTGCGTTCAACACTATTTCTATTTCCTCTTTGAGCGAAGTACGGAGACGAATTAAATCTTTCATATCAATATAGTTATGTGATTCCTTATTTTTTTAACAATATTACGACGAATTATAACCAGATGTTATCATCAGGTTCAAAACTTACCGAAATATAGAATTAGTCTAAAAAATCATACCAGTTCCACCGTTCCTAAAACCTCATAAAGCATTGAATTGAGGTCTAAACTGAACTTTGTGCCATCTAGTAAATCACGCAATTGAATGATTTCGCAGAGTGTTAGTTGAGAAGAGAAGTTATTTTTGGGAGACTGAATTAACTCAAAGTCATAATCATCTGATAAGTTAAATATCATCTCGTGAATGTCTACACTATGTACTTTTCTACGAAAAGTAAGAAAGTCACTCACTTTAAATCCAGTTAGAGTATCATTGAATTTAATATAAATTCTATCCGTCAAATCGCACTGCCAAGTGATTCCTTTCTGGTTTTTATACAATTCATTTAATTGATTCTCTGACATTTTCATCTGATAATACTATTGTTACTTCAATGTTTATGGAACAAATTTAGCAAGCAAAAAATAAATTTCAAAACATTATTTGAAATAAGTCTAAATAAGTTTTAATATTTTTATTCTTTTGGCTTTTATAGTTTGATGTAGGCTAATATTTAGCTACTTCTTATTAATTCACGTTAAGTCTTCCCCTCAGAATATTACCATCTTTGTATCTACGATAATAGTGGTCAATCCGATTTCAAATTTTATGAAAAAAATATATTGTTATTTCTCATTATCAATTCTTTTGATAGCCAACTTTACTTTATTGGGACAATCGTATACCCCAGAAAAAAACGATAAGCGATTCAAAATAAAACCAGTAGCCAACTTAAAGGCTTATGCATTTAATATTAAAGATGTAACACTTTTAGAAGGTAGTCCTTTTAAAAATGCTATGGATAAAGATGCTGCTTATTTGTTGACAGTAGAGCCTAATCGTTTGCTCCATCGCTTTTATCTAAATGCCAATTTGCCTACTAAGGGAGCCGTATATGGAGGTTGGGAAAGCGAAGGACTTTCTGGTCATACTTTGGGGCATTATCTTTCTGCTTGTGCCATGATGTATGCCTCTACAGGCAATATTGAGTTTAAAAAGCGAACTGACTATATTGTAACAGAACTTGCAAAATGTCAGAAAGCAAGAAAGACAGGGTACGTAGGTGCCATTCCAAAAGAAGATACGCTGTTTGCAAAAGTTGCTCGTGGTGAAATAAAATCAAGTGGTTTCGACTTAAACGGTGGATGGAGTCCTTGGTACACTGTCCACAAAGTAATGGCTGGATTAGTAGATGCCTACCTATATTGTAATAACCAACAAGCCCTCGCTGTAGTAACTGGCATGGCTGATTGGACTGCAAAAACAGTTAATCCGCTTTTACCTGAGTTATTACAAAAAATGTTGAAATGCGAATACGGAGGAATGAGTGATGTATTGGCGAATATTTATGCTATTACAGGGAATAAGAAGTATTTAGATGTATCGTACAAATTCTATGATGATTTTGTCATGGTGCCTTTGTCAAAAAAAATAGACCCGATGGCGGGTAAACATTCCAATACTAATGTGCCAAAAGCCATTGGCAGTGCTCGCCAATATGAATTGACAGGTAACGAGTCTGATAAAACCATTGCTTCTTTCTTTTGGGATATTATGGTACACAACCATAGTTATGTAATTGGCGGAAATAGTAATTATGAATATTGCACCGAACCTCATAAATTAAACGACCATCTAAGCGATAATACTTGCGAAACGTGTAATACCTATAATATGCTAAAGCTAACAAGACATTTGTTTTGTTGGCAACCTAATAGTGAACTAGGAGATTATTACGAAAGAGCGTTATACAATCATATCTTAGCATCGCAAAATCCAGAGAATGGGATGATGTGCTATTTTGTACCTTTGAGAATGGGTACTAAAAAAGAATTTAGCGAGCCTTTCAATACTTTTACTTGTTGTGTAGGTAGTGGAATGGAAAATCACGCCAAATACACAGAAAGCATTTATTATGAAGGAGCTGACGGAAGTTTATTTATCAATTTATTTATTCCTTCTATACTTAAATGGCAAGCAAAGGGCATTACCATTACTCAAAATACCCAATACCCTACTAGTGAAAGTACCTCTTTAACTATTCAAACAAAAGCACCAAAGGCTTTTGCATTACGCCTACGTTCGCCTTGGTGGGCTACAAAAGGAGTACAAATAAAAATCAATGGGGAAGTACAAAGAGTTGAAAAAGATGAGTCGGGATATTTAGTTATCAACAGAACTTGGAAGAATAATGACAAAATAGCGCTTAATTTTCCGATGTCACTCTATACAGAAAGTATGCCCGATAATGCTAATCGTATTGCTTTTTTGTATGGCCCTTTGGTATTGGCAGGACAATTAGGAAAAGAATTGCCTGACCCCATTTATGGAACGCCAGTTTTGTTGACAGACGATAAAAATATTAACAATTGGCTAAAACCTGTAGCCAATCAACCTTTGACATTCAAGATAGAGCAGGTAGGTAAGCCTTTTGATGCTACATTAATTCCATTCTATCAGACTTACCAGCAACATTATAGTGTTTACTGGGACTATTTTACGAAAGCAGATTGGCAAAATAGGCAAACGGAATATGAAGCAGAGAAAAAACGTCAACAGCAAATTGAAGCAATGACGATTGATGAATTCAGAATTGGAGAAATGCAACCCGAACGTGACCATCAATTAAAAGCCAGTGAACAATCTTATACGGACATTGCCTTAGGAAAAACAGGCAGAGAAGTTAGAGCAGGTGGATTCTTTTCTTTTCAGATGAAAGTAAATTCTGCTATAGAAAACAGCCTTTTGTTAACCTACTTAGGCGACGATAAGGGCAGACTTTTTGACATTGTTATCGACGGAACAAAAATTGCCACTCAAGAATTAAAAGGAGGAACTACTGGAAAATTCTTTGATGTAGTATATCCAATTCCTGCAGCGCTAATCCAAGGAAAAAGTACCATTGAAGTGAAAATATTAGCCAACGCAGGAAGAACCGCTGGCAGAGTATTCGGCTGTAGGATTATTAAAGCAGAGAAATAAAGTAAGGTAGAGATTATGAGGTTTAATCATTGCTCTTTCCCTAAGATTACAATGTATTAGCATCAAACTGAGTAATTATCATTTTAAAAGGTTAATATCAATCTATATTTGATTAAAAATGGTAATTTTTGGACACTATTTTATTAATAATTTTGATTAAAAATAAAAGAAAATTATGGCAATCAATTGGAAAGGAGTATTCCCAGCAGTTACTACAAAGTTTAATGAAAAAGATGAGCTTGACTTCGAGCTTTTTGATAAGAATTTACAATTTCAGTTAGAAGCAGGCGTTCACGGAATTATTTTGGGAGGAACTTTAGGGGAATCAAGCGTATTGAGTTTAGAAGAAAAAGGTGCTTTAGTAAAGTTTACTGTTGAAAAAGTAGCAGGTAAAGTACCAGTAATTTTGAATATTGCAGAAGGAGCTACTAAAGATGCTATCGAGTTAGCTCGTTTAGCAGAAGAATGGGGAGCAGAGGGGTTGATGATGTTGCCCCCTATGCGTTATAAAACAGACCATCGTGAAACGGTTGAATATTTCAAAGCTGTAGCTAATTCAACTACGCTTCCAATCATGATTTATAATAACCCTGTTGATTATAAAATTGAAGTAACTTTAGCAATGTTTTCTGAATTAGTTGTGTGTGAAAACATTCAAGCGGTTAAAGAATCAACCCGTGACTTGACCAATGTTACTCGTATGAGAAACTTATTTGGCGACCGTTACAGTATTCTTTGTGGTGTGGATACCATTGCCATGGAACAATTGGTAATGGGTGCTGATGGTTGGGTAGCAGGCTTAGTATGTGCATTCCCAGAAGAAACGGTTGCTATTTATAAATTAGTAAAAGCAGGTAGAATCGCTGAAGCAAGAAGTATTTATCGTTGGTTTATCCCATTATTAGAACTTGATATTCATCCAAAACTAGTACAATACATTAAATTGGCAGAAGCTCAAGTAGGCATAGGTAGCGAGGCCGTTAGACCACCACGACTTACTTTAATTGGCGAAGAAAGAGAAGCGATTTTGAATATTATCAATACAGGAATTGCAACAAGACCAACATTACCAGATTATAAGTCTATTGTGATTGACTAATTTTTTGTTTAGTTTAACGTTTAGTAAAGTATTCTTAGAAACAGAATTCTTAAACCAAATCATATATATAATTTTAATGTTTAACACACCGAGAATCCTCTATTGGGTTCTCGGATGTTAAATTCGATTATTTTCTGTAAGCTGTTTTTATTAAAATTTCATCAACAAACTTTATTTTTTACAGCATACACATAACCTTACGCATTTCGATTACTTAACCATACAATACTTTGAAAAAAACATTCTTTTGCATTGATGCTCATACATGTGGAAATCCTGTCAGATTAGTAGCAGGCGGTGGACCAACACTCATTGGTGAAAACATGAGTGAAAAAAGACAGCACTTTTTAAAAGAATATGATTGGATCAGACAAGGTTTGATGTTTGAACCTCGTGGTCATGACATGATGAGTGGGAGCATTTTGTTCCCACCACATCATCCTGAAAATGATGTCGCTGTGCTCTTTATTGAAACCAGTGGTTGTTTACCAATGTGCGGACACGGAACGATTGGTACGATAACTATTGCAGTGGAAGAAGGTTTAATCATTCCTAAAACCAAAGGTATTATCAGAATGGAAGCGCCGGCGGGCTTGGTAATGATTGAATATAAACAAGAAGGGAACAAAGTAAAAAGTGTAAAACTGACGAATGTAGCATCATTTTTAGCTGCTGAAAATATCAGTGTAGAATGCCCTGATTTAGGAACATTGACAGTAGATGTATCTTATGGAGGTAATTTTTACGCCATTGTGGATGTTCAAGAGAACTTTAAAGGTTTACAACATTATACTGCAGACCAATTGATTAGTTGGAGTAGAACGATGCGTAAACGAATCAATGAGCAATATACGTTTGTTCATCCCGATAATGAAACCATCAACGGCTGTTCGCATATATTGTGGACTGGCGACGTACTCGACCCAAGCTCTACTGCTAGAAATGCCGTTTTTTATGGTGATAAGGCCATCGACCGTTCACCGTGTGGCACTGGCACTTCAGCAAGGATGGCTCAATGGTATGCAAAAGGCAAGCTAAAAAAGGGCGATAATTTTGTGCATGAAAGTATCATTGGTTCAAAGTTTATCGGTCGAATAGAAGAAGAAACTACTGTGGGTGGCAAGCCAGCCATCAGACCAAGTATTGAAGGTTGGGCTAGAATTTATGGCTACAATACCATTAATATCGACGACGAGGACGACCCTTATGCTTATGGTTTCCAAGTATTGTAAAATATAAATTCATCATACAACCTGAGCAATATGAATCAACCAACTACTTTAGAACCCTCGGCTGAACAAAATTCAAGTGCGTTTAAACGTTCGTTGAGTTTATTGGATGCCACCATGATTGTTGCGGGTTCTATGATTGGCTCTGGGATTTTTATTGTGAGTGCCGATATTACTCGCAATGTAGGTTCGGCGGGTTGGCTGTTAGTGGTTTGGTTGATAACAGGTCTACTAACCCTAATTGCTGCCATAAGTTATGGAGAACTAAGTGCCATGTTTCCCAAAGCTGGCGGACAGTATATATATCTGAAAGAAGCCTTCAATCCCCTTGTTGGCTTTTTGTATGGTTGGAGTTTCTTTGCCGTTATTCAAACGGGCTCAATTGCTGCGGTAGGTGTGGCTTTTAGTAAATTCTCCGCTTATATTTTTCCGTTTCTTAGCGAGAAAAACATCTTATTAGACCTTAAATTATTTAAAGTTTCGGCCGCTCAACTCACTTCAATCTTAATGGTTTCCTTATTAACGTATATCAATACGCGTGGTGTAAAAGAAGGAAAAACTATTCAAACGATACTGACACTCATCAAAATCATAGCATTATTCGGACTGATTATCTTTGGTTTTTCGATAGCTGCTAAAAAAGAAATTTGGGAAGCCAATTGGCAAACAGGTTTTTCACTTTTCCAATTTGATGGCATTACATCACTTCCCTACTCCAGTATGGCTTTTATGGGTGCTATTGCCGCTAGTATGGTTGGAAGCCTATTTAGTAGTGATTCTTGGAATAACGTTACTTTTATAGCAGGAGAAATTAAAAGACCTGAACGAAATATTGGACTAAGTTTATTCTTAGGAACACTTATCGTTACGGCTACTTATTTCCTGTGCAATGTAATGTATCTGAGCGTATTATCTCTACAAGAAATCGCTACCGCTGAAAACGACAGAGTGGGTATGGTGGCATCACAACATATATTCGGAGAGGTTGGTACAATGGTCATTGCTGTGTTTTTGATGATTTCTACTTTTGGTTGCGACAATGGTTTGATTTTATCAGGTGCGAGAGTGTATTACAGCATGGCAAAAGATGGCCTATTTTTTAAACAAGTAGCTCAACTTAATAAAAATGGCGTACCCGAAAAAGCATTATGGATACAATGTATTTGGGCATCTGTACTTTGCTTGAGTGGTCGCTATGGTGAATTACTTGATTATGTAATCTTTGCTGTACTGATTTTTTATATATTAACCATTATCGGAATCTTTAGGTTACGGATTACTCAGCCCAACTTACCTCGTCCTTACAAAGCCTTTGGTTACCCTTTTTTACCACTTATTTATATCTTTTCGGCATCAGTAATTAGTATTTCACTATTGATATATCGCCCTTCATTTACGTTGCCCGGTTTAGTAATCGTATTATTAGGTATCCCAGCGTACTATCTTTTTCTAGGCAAGAAGCCTCAATCATAAGTATCATCATTAGCCATAAACACTCAACAATATGTCATCATTATCTTTCAAAAGGCTATTTACTTTTGTGGTTCTTTTTTCATTTTTTATCAATGAAGCTGAGGCACAACATAATGATTATCCTATTCAACCTGTCACTTTTACACAAGTACACTTTAAGGATAATTTTTGGTTACCTAAAATGAAAATCAATGCCGAGGTAACCATTCCCTATACATTAAACCAATGTAAAATAACTGGACGGATTGATAATTTTGCTAAAGCAGCAGGAAAAATACCCGCTGAAAAAAGTACTACTTATACTTTTGATGACACGGATTTATATAAAGTGATAGAAGGGGCATCTTATAGTCTTCAAACTAAAAAAGATATTGCCCTTGAAAAATACTTAGATACCTTAATTAGTAATATTGGTGCTGCCCAAGAACCAGATGGATATTTATATACTTTTAGAACAATGAAAATTGCCAAACCACACGAGTGGATTGGTTCAAAACGTTGGGAAAAAGAAGAAGACTTAAGTCATGAATTATACAATGCAGGGCATCTTTATGAAGCGGCAGTAGCGCATTATCAAGCAACGGGTAAAAAGAATTTGCTAAATATTGCCACCAAAAATGCTGACTTATTAGTGAAAACTTTTGGCTGGGGCAAAGAAGAACGTTTCCCCGGTCATCAAATCGTGGAAACTGGTTTAACCCGTTTGTATAGGGTAACGGGCAAAAAAGAGTACTTGACTTTAGCAAAATTCTTTCTGGATTTAAGAGGGAAAGAAGGGCATTTGAACCAAGAATACAGTCAATCGCATAAAAAAGTAGTAGATCAGCATACAGCGGTGGGGCATGCGGTTAGGGCAACTTATATGTACACAGGCATGGCAGACGTAGCAGCACTGACTGGCGACAAGCAATACTTAAGTGCCATTGACGATATTTGGAATGATGTGGTTGATAAAAAGATTTACATCACAGGTGGTATAGGGGCAACGGGTAATGGAGAAGCTTTTGGGGCTGATTATGATTTACCTAACATGAGTGCCTATGCTGAAACTTGCGCCGCCATTGCCAATGTGTATTGGAACAATAGAATGTTTTTACTGCATGGCGATGCTAAATACATTGATGTATTAGAACGTACCCTTTACAATGGTTTACTTTCTGGTATTTCTTTAACAGGAGATAGATTCTTTTATCCAAATCCATTGGCTTCAATGGGACAACATCAACGCAGAACTTGGTATGATTGTGCCTGTTGTATTTCTAACATGACTCGCTTTTTGCCTTCAGTACCAGGATATGCGTATGCGCAAAATCAGAACGATTTATATATTAATTTATTTGTAGGGGGTGATGCCACTATCCAATTGACAAATACTAAGGTTGAAATCCATCAAGAAACCAATTATCCTTGGAGTGGGAAAGATGAATTTATCATCAATCCAGCTAAAAAAGCTAGTTTCAACATTCATATTCGTATTCCGGGTTGGGCAAAAAATCAACCAATCCAAGGCGATTTGTATCAGGATAAAAGTAAAAGCATAGACTTTACCCTTTTATTAAATGGGAAACCTGCAAAATATTCAATCGAAAAGGGCTATGCTGTGATTAATCGTACATGGGTTAAAGGCGATAAATTGACATTGGATTTACCAATGGAAATAAAAAAGATTGAAGCCAAAGACAGCGTTAAAGCTGATTATCAAAGATTTGCTTTGCAAAGAGGACCCTTAGTCTATTGTTTAGAAGGTATTGATAATGCAGATTCATCAGTACTGAATATCGTTGTTGATAAAAACTCAACGGTTACTCCTATTTTTCAGACTAGTTTATTGAACGGCGTGATGGCTTTAGAAATGGATGGTTCTTCAACCAAAAGGCAAATCAATAGTAATGAGTTGATTAAAACACAGCAGAAAGTAACCGCTATTCCATATTATACATGGGCGAATCGTGGTTCATCAGAAATGCAAGTGTGGATTCCTTTTGAAGCGTCGGCATCAAAACCAAAGCCTGCTCCGACCATAGCTAGTAAAAGTAAAGTTACGGCTTCAATCAAAAGTCCGATGATGTTAAAAGCACTTAATGACCAATATGAGGTTGAAAACTCTATCGACAGAAGTGGTAATTTCTTCCATTGGTGGCCAAAGAAAAATTCTACCGAATTTGTTCAGTATGATTTTGACCAAGAATATACAGTATCATCATCAGAAGTCTATTGGTTTGACGATAGTCCTTGGGGAGGGTGTTATTTACCAAGTTCTTGGAAAATATTATACCTGAAAGATGGTCAATGGCTTCCTGTTAAAGTAATCAATCAAGATGCTGTTGCTAAAGATAAATTCAACACTATTCAGTTTGAACCAATAACTACCAAAGCTTTAAAATTAGAAGTACAATTATCGAAAGATAACGCCGCTGGAATTCATGAGTGGAAGGTGAAGTAAATCTAATATATAGCATAATAAAATAGCTTCTTAGTCACGCAAATAACATGTGGCTAAGAAGCTATTTTAGTTTTAGTTTAGTTTTAGTTTATTTTTAGTCTTTTTTTCATTTTTTTCTCATTTCTGTGTTTTCTTGTCCTAGTTCAAGAGAAATCAATATCTGAGCGGATAACTTTGTATCAACAAAAAAGGAAAACAATTATGGAAAATAGAATAAATGGATTGCACCATATCACTGCTATTGCAGGAAATGCAAAGAGAAATTACGACTTTTATACAAGAGTAATGGGATTGAAAATGATTAAAAAAACTGTCAATTTCGATGACCCAAATACATATCACTTTTACTATGGTAACGCTACAGGCGAACCTGGAACAGTATTAACATTCTTCCCTTGGGGTGATGGTATTCCACAAGGAAGAAGAGGGACTCGTCAAGCTACAGAAATTGGGTATGCAGTTCCAGAAGGAAGTTTAGAATTCTGGCAAAAGAGATTCGAGCAAAACAATGTTACTTATAATAAAGTAGCTGAGAAATTTGGAGAACAATACCTTACTTTCTTAGACCCTGACGGTTTGAAATTTGAATTGATTGTTCCCAAAAAAGCTGATACTCGTACCCCATTTGAAACAGAGGAAGTAACAGCAAAACATGCTACTTTAGGTTTTCATAGCGTTACGATTACTACGAATAAAATTGATGCTACAGCTAAAGTGCTTACAGATATTTTCGGGTATCGTTTATTAGAACAACACGTAAATCGTTATCGTTTTGTAACTGATGCTGTTGAACAGGCAGCCATCGTTGATTTAGTAGAAGTACCAGGTGAAGGCGTAGGACACGTTTCAAAAGGTTCTGTACACCACGTAGCATTCAGAGTAAGCGATGATAATATCCTAATGGAATTTCGCAAAAAAGTAATGGATGCGGGTTTACAGATTACAGAGAAAATCGATAGAAACTATTTCTATTCATTATATTTCCGTGAACCAGGTGGAGTACTTTTTGAAATTGCAAGTGATAACCCAGGTTTTACAGTAGATGAATCTTTAGAAGAATTGGGATTAAACTTAAAATTACCTGCTCAATATGAACAATATCGTGCTGGTATCGAAAAAACACTTCCAAAACTGGATTAACTTACTCATTAAAATTATGTATTTACATAGCAAACAAGTTTTGACCACTGGTATTTCAATCGAAAAAGCCAAAAAAGCGATCGTGATGATTCACGGTCGCGGTGGTTCAGCTCAAGATATCATTACATTAAAAGACCATTTGAATCTTGGTAAAATGGCGATTTTTGCCCCTCAAGCTACGCAAAGAAGTTGGTATCCATATAGTTTCATGGCACCCGAGGAACAAAATCAACCTGCGCTAGATTCGGCCCTGAATGTAATTGATGAGGTAATGAAAGATATTGAAAAGGCAGGTATTCCTGCTGATTCAATCTACTTTTTAGGGTTTTCTCAAGGAGCTTGTCTTACCTTAGAATACGTGGCTAGGAATGCTAAAAAGTATGGCGGTGTTGTCGCTTTTACTGGAGGCGTGATTGGCGAAGTATTGGTAAAAGAAAGATATAAAGGAGACTTTGAGCAAACACCAATATTAATCACCACAGGCAATCCAGACCCACATGTTCCGTTAGTAAGGGTAGAAGAGAGTATTTCGATTCTAAAAAAACTTAATTCGAATGTTCATTCAGAAATTTTCAAAGGGAAACAACATGCTATTTCTTTGGAGGAAATCAATTTAGCGAACCAATATATTTTTAAAGAAAATTAATTATCAATTTCATAATATTAAACTTAAAACATCATGTCAACTACAATCTGGGCTATTGACCCATCACATTCAGAAGTACAGTTTAAAGTTAAACATTTAGTTATCACAACTGTAACAGGACATTTCAAAGAATTCAGCGGAACAGTTGAGGCTGGAGACGATTTTGAAGATGCAAAAATATCATTCGAAGCAAAAGTGGATTCTATTAGTACCAATAGCGAACAACGCGACGGACACTTAAAAAGTGCTGATTTCTTTGAAGTTGAAAAGTATCCAACACTTTCATTTACTTCTACTAAATTTACAAAAAAAGATGATGATGAATTCGAATTAGTAGGAGACTTAACCATCAAAGGCGTAACAAATCCTGTAAAATTGGCAGTAGAATATGGCGGAACAGCCACTGACCCTTGGGGAAATGTAAAAGCTGGGTTTGAATTAACCGCTAAAATCAATCGTAAAGATTTTGGCTTAACTTGGAATGCTCCAACAGAAGCGGGTGGAGTTTTGGTAAGTGAAGAAGTGAAATTAATAGCTAATATTCAGTTATTAAAGCAAGCATAATACACATTTAAAAATGTCTCTATCCTCAAAAGTATAGAGACATTTTTAAATTAATACATTGATTTACAACAAGTTATTACGTATTGTATAAATTATTTATTAACAATATTTGTAGGATTTCCTCCGATATAGGCTGAGATATTTTCTAAAGCGATGGCTAGTAATCTTGTTCTTGCTTCTTTAGTAGCCCAAGCTATGTGTGGTGTAATAATACAATTTTCTGCTGTAAACAATGGATTATCTTTTTGAGGGGGTTCTACAGAAAGTACATCTATCCCAGCCCCTGCAATAGTGCCATTATTCAATGCTTCTGCTAAATCTTCATCGACTACAATGGGTCCTCTTGAGGTATTAATCAGGAAAGCAGTGTTTTTCATTTTCTGTAAATTTTCACGATTAATCAGTCCTTTTGTTTCGGCAGTTAATGGACAATGAATACTTACTACATCTGATGCTACTAACAAATCTGGTATGCTTGCCCATTTAAAATTTTTACGATGCGATTGGTCGGTTTGTGTACGACTATAACCAATGACGTCCATTCCAAAGGCTGTAGCAACATCTGCAACTCTTTGACCAATGCTACCAAAACCAATAATGCCTATGGTTTTTCCAGCTAATTCAATTAAAGGGAAATCCCAGAAACAAAAATCTTTAGAATTTGCCCATTTCCCATCATGAACAGCATCACTATGTTTTTGAACTTGTAAAGTAAGTTCTAGTAAAAGCGAAAAAGTCATCTGCACAACAGATTCAGTACCATAAGCAGGTACATTACTTACAATAACTCCTTGATTTTTAGCAGCTTCAATATCAACAATATTATATCCCGTAGCCAATACACCAATGTATTTCAAACTACTTAATTGTGAAATTTCTGAAGCTCCAAGTGGTGTTTTATTCGTTAACACAATCTCTGCCCCGTCGGCTCGCTCTACAATTTTTTCGCTTGGAGTTCTATCGTAAATTGTTACTTCCCCTAATGCGTTTAACTCATCCCATGATAAATCCCCAGGATTTAAAGTATATCCATCTAAAACGACAATCTTCATCTTGCTTAGTTAATTTGTTATAATTACAAAGCTAATTAATTTACCAATTGTAATACAATGAAAGATTTCCGACACTATGTCTATACAGCCCTTTTTTATAAGCACTTGCTACTTTTTGATTATACGAAATACCAAAATTACCTTTAGTAATTACAGCTCCGTATGAAATTTCAGCAAACCAATTTCTTATACTATTTTGATAAACATCTGTTTTTGAATTATTTACCTCTCCATTCATCAACTTATTAGTGAGGATATACGATGCTTCAGGTTTAAAGATAAAATATGCCTGAAATTTTTTAAAACTACTGGATTTACTCCCATATTGATTTAAAAATCCTTGAAAATATGGACTAAATTTACCAATCCTAACCATTGGATACACTGTTACAGAATTGAGCATATTACCAAGCGTGGCTCTCCCTCCTGCCATTACTTCAATAAATTTCTGAAAATGAAATACTTCTTTCTCAGCAGTGAAGTTTATGTTAAAAATAGCAGTATTATCTAATTGGTTATCCCATCCTCTTGGAATTTTATCATTAATTATCCTATGCATCAGTGTTTGTGTTTGTTTTGCCAAAGCTGCTGGTCCCCTTACTCCCGCTATTATCTCTGTTTGAAAATCGTATTTCTTAACAGGATTATAAGAATAAAGTGTATGTGTAATATACAAAGACCCCGCAAATGGATAATCATCTGGTTGAAATTCTGTTTTGGTAATATCTCTCGGAGTAACCATGAGTTGTGCAAAGCCCCAACCAAAAACATTAATGGTGCTATCGCCTGCTTTCGGTAATAGTCTATCCACAAAAAAATGAGAGTCATGTTTTTTTGTATAAAATAAATCGAATCTTGTTCCATTGCTGTAAGCTTCATCAGTTCCTATTCCTCGAACGTTAAAAAAGTCATTGTCTTCGTACAATCTAAACATAAACCGTGGTGACGATTTTTGAGCAAATATTGAATTCGTAAATATTAAAGCTATAATAGTAGTTAAAATTTGAAACGCGTTTTTCATGAAGATTAAAATTAAAAAGTTCTTTCATCTGAGCTTTGACTTAGAACACTAAATACATTTTTTTAAAGTGATTATTAATAGTAAAGGAATTTTGAAAGAATAAAATTCCTTTAATTAAAAAAAACTAGAAAATCAACCTTGAATAAAATAAAAATGATTTTTAGAAGTTTTGTTTAAAATCTAATACGACCCTCTTAGATTTTAAACAAAGCGTATTATATTTGTCTAAAAGTCAAACTTGAGGTTAAAATTCTAAAAGTTGATAGTTTCGGTTATTTCAAAAATTAAATTTGAAAAACAGCAGTAAAATGAAGCGCTTGAGAATCCGTTATTCTGTACCAGAATTAATCTGGCAAAGAAATAATAAAATCTCAGCGGATTTAAAAAAGAGATTTTAAACATATAAAATCTATCTATGAAAAAATATGTAAGCTATCTACGTGTTTCAACAAAAGGTCAAGAACGTTCGGGACTTGGGTTAGAAGCCCAACGTGCCATTATTGAACATTATGCAAAAATTGATGAAGCAGCTATTGAACATGAATTTATTGAAGCCATCAGTGGTAAAGACATTGAAAATCGTCCTAAATTGATGGAAGCGATTAAATTGTGTAATGAAAAAAAATACACATTTATCGTTGCAAAACTAGATAGATTGAGCAGAGATATTGAGCATATATTCAAATTGAAAAAATTATTAGGCGAAAACTTTAAAAGTTGCGATTTACCTGATACTGATACAGTTACACTAGGAATTTATGCAATTTTCGCTCAAAGAGAAAGAGAAATCATTAGTATCAGAACAAAAGTAGCCTTAGAAGCTAAGAAAAAAAGAGGTGAAAAAATGGGTAACCCACAGTATTTTACCCAAGAAACCAGAGACCTTGGCGGGAAGATGCAAAGAGAAAAAGCCATTAAAAATATTAACAACAAAATGGCAAGTGGTATGATAGCACGATACAATAGGGATGAATATACGTTGGAAAGTATTGCTCAAGAACTCAATAATTTTGGTTTCAGAACCGTTAAAGGAAAACTGTTCAACCGTTCAACGGTTTGGTATTTAATAAAACGACAAAAAGAGATAAATACTACGTAAACAATGATTTTTATTACGTTAAATTTCCCTCGCTGTTCTTACCTTTGATAAATATTATTTTGCATTAATTAGACTTAAAAATTGTGAGCATACAGAGCAACCTTTTAAAAATTATCCAAGAAAATGCTACAGATAAAGAGCTAAATTGGATTTTAAGCAAAACATCGGGTGATAGTAAACATATTTTAACAGCATTTGTCGCCACACCAAGATTTGTATCAAAAAAGACAGTAAATATTTTAGTTGATAACGAAAATCTTGTTCATGAATGGACGATGGATAGGTTAACAAGAGTTTATTTATTGTTATCTATTCCACACGACTCAGAAGAAACGTATCTTAAAAATATTAATTCACTTTTTGATACCGCTGAAATCAATGAAGCTGTAGCCTTATATTCAGCTTTACCTTATTTAGCTTTCCCTCAAAAATGGGTTTACAGGGCTACAGAGGCCGTTCGTTCTAATATTGGTTTGATTTTCGATTCTTTAGCATTTAGAAATACTTTTGCTAGTACATATTTTTCTGAAGCAGAATGGAATCAATTAGTGTTAAAATGTATTTTTAATGATAAGCCGATTCATTTAATTCATGGTTTAGCCGACAGAGCCAATCAAAAATTAGCGGATACGCTTTCAGATTTTGCCCATGAACGTTGGGCTGCTGGCAGAACAGTTCCAGCACAAGTTTGGCGATTAGTTATTCAGTTTTTGAACGAGAGTTTATTGAAAGATATAGAGAAGTTATTGTTGACAGATAGTCAGCAAAATCAAATTGCTGCAATATTAGTATGCAAAGAAACAACTTTTGAGCCTGCAAAATCCTTGCTTGAAAAATATTCAACATTAGTAGAAGGACTTGATAGTCAGCGTATTTCTTGGAAAACTTTAGAAGAATAAGTAATTATCGCTTCTATTGTCCGATAATAAAGGATATACTAATTAGTATTTTATTCGAAATTTAAAGCTAGTTCAAATCAGAGTTTGTGTGTTGACCTTTGAGCTAGTTATTAACCACTAATCAAATGTGCCAAAAACATAACGAAATAACCCAAAATCCTTCACATTTTGAAGGAACAGCCGAAGAATTGGCAACGGCTACGAATGTACAAGTCAATTTCATGGATTATATCAAAGACATGAAGTTTTTTGATCCACACATTCACATGACTTCTCGTACTACTGATGACTATCAAGCATTGGCTGATGCGGGCGTGGTAGCTATTATTGAGCCTGCTTTTTGGCTGGGTCAACCACGTACAGGGCTTTCAACTTTCAAAGATTATTACAGCAGTTTGATAGGATGGGAGCGTTTTCGTTCTTCGCAATTTGGTATCAAACATTATTGTACTATCGGTCTGAACTCTCGCGAAGCCAACAATGAAGCCCTTGCAGAAGAAGTAATGGAAATTCTACCGCTTTATTTATATAAAGAAGGTGTAGTTGGGGTTGGCGAAATTGGTTTTGATGACCAAACGCCTGCCGAAGAAAAATATTATCGTTTACAATTAGAGTTAGCCAAAGAAGCTGGTTTACCAGTACAAGTACATACTCCACACCGTGACAAGAAAAAGGGAACTGAAAGAAGTATGGCTATTGCACTAGAACATGGTATTAGTCCTGAAATGGTAATTATTGATCATAATAATGAAGAAACTGTAAAAAGTGTATTAGACCAAGGTTTTTATGCGGCCTTTACTATTTATCCATTCACAAAAATGGGTAACGAACGCATGGTAGAGGTGGTAAAACAATATGGTTCTGAAAGAATTATGATTAATTCTGCAGCAGACTGGGGTATTAGTGACCCCTTGGCTATTCCCAAAACGGCAGCGTTAATGAAAATAAAAGGAATCTCAGACCATGATATTCGTTTGGTTACCTATCAAAATGCCATTGATGCCTTTGCTCAGAGCGGACAAATTAATGTGGATGATTTTGAAAATCCGCAAGAAATAGACCAAAGTCTAAAATTTAATGGCAACACGATTTTGAGGGGAGGACAACAACCAAGAGTCGATAAAAATGCCTTAATCATTCGTTAAGTTTTGAACATAAAAGCATACTTCCAACTTTTAAGACCTGCCAACATTGTGACATCCGTAGCTGATATTTTCGCTGGGATTTCCATCGCAGGTTTTATTTTTTCAAGCGATACTCAAAGTATTCAAACGGTTCTTTTACTCGTCATTGCTACCAAGTGTTTGTATGGTGGTGGTATCGTGTATAACGACGTTTTTGATGCTGAACTAGATGCTGTAGAGAGACCCGAACGACCGATTCCAAGTGGAAGAGTCAGTAAGCAAAGTGCTGCCATATTCGGCAGTATTTTGCTTATCATTGGTATTATTGCAGCCTTTCTCAACAGTACTCAAAGTGGACTAATCGCTATTGCCGTTGCAATTTTGGCATTGGTTTATAATCGTTTCGGCAAACATCATGATATCATTGGTCCAATTAACATGGGGCTTTGTCGTGGCGGAAACCTGATTTTAGGAATGTCTGCTGTAGCTACTGCTCCAGCGGAACTGTGGTATTTAGGTATTATTCCTGTTATATACATCGCTGCCATAACGATGGTAAGTAGGGGAGAAGTGCATGGAGGAAGCCAAAAAACATTATATTTTGCAGGATTTTTATATGCTTTTGTTAGTATTTCTCAATTGCTTTTTGCATTTCAATTAGGCTATTTTGAACTAGCAATTGGCTTTGTGTTATTACACATATACTTGATTTTCAAACCATTAATTACAGCAATTACTGACCCAATAGGGCCTAATATCGGCAAGGCTGTGAAAGCAGGAGTACTGTCTTTAATCGTAATGGATGCAGCATGGGTAAGTGTTTCAGGAAACTGGATTCTTGCTTTATGTGTTTTAGCATTGTTGCCCCTTTCTATGAAATTGGCGAAGTTATTTGCCGTTACATAAAGTGAAGGAATTATGCCTTGATTAAGCCAATGGTATGGATTCATCATTAGTTAAATATTGTTTAAAATTTGATTTTTTACTCGTATTATAAATGTCTCAGATTCAGCAAACATTTCAGGTTAATTTTTCGTACAATATCTTATTTACCGAAAATCTCTTCGCCCCTGAAAACACTACTTTAATTACTTTCTTAAACGATTTTGGCAGTCATTATGGTGCAAATGAGTTTCGTAAGAAAATTTTATTTCTAATTGACGAAGGTGTTGCCAACACTCATCAATACTTGCAAGAAGCCATAAAAAAATACTTTGAAGGTCAAGAACAAGTGGAGCTAGTAGCAGACATTATCGTGTTACCGGGTGGAGAACAAGTAAAAAATGATGAAATATATTTAGCTCAAACACTCCGAGCAATTGATACTTATGGTATCGACCGTCACTCATTTGTAGCTGCCATAGGCGGTGGAGCATTTTTAGATATGACAGGCTATGCATCAGCTATTGCTCATAGAGGCGTAAAACATATTCGTATTCCTACGACTGTTCTTTCTCAAAATGATTCGGGTGTTGGTGTAAAAAATGGTGTAAATTATTTTGGTAAAAAAAACTTTTTAGGCACATTTGCTCCGCCAGTAGCAGTATTGAGGTTTTCATAACATTTGTGCGAAAATTTACGGTTTTTAACTAATAGATTAGTTGTCTTGCTACATTGATTTGAAAATAAACCTACCATTCTTG